>CAYNCI010000021.1:0-55827 GCA_964396065.1 uncultured Mesohalobacter sp.
AAACGAGTTGTCACTTATGAAGAATGGCTAAAAACCTGAGTTCGATTAATGTTTTGCATATAAAAAATTAAATATCAATACCTTATAATTGTCAGGCTGAGCGCAGTCGAAGCCACATTAAGATTATTGATAATTAAAGCACCCTTCGACTGCGCTCAGGGAGACAAAATCCTATAATACTAATATAATCGTTTGAATATCATGATTTTAACAATCGAACTCAGGTTAAAAATAAAAGTTGAATAAAAACGCCATTCAACAACCTTATGCACTATTTAAAAAAAAAATAGTGTTAAAAATTGACCCATATAAAATTTATTATCAAAAACTAATAAACTAAAATTTGGAAAACACAACAAATATTGAATATCAAGTTGGCGATTTAATTTATGATGCTAACATATATGACGGCCTAAATACCTTTCTTTCTGATTTGCAATTTTATAAAGATTGGATGCCAAAAATTGAAAATGCTGAATTTCTCGAGCTTTGTTGTGGTTCTGGCAGATTAACAATACCCTTGGCAAAAGATGGGCATAAAATCGTTGGAGTTGACAACTCAAAGTCAATGTTGGAACAAGCCAAAACAAAAGCAAAGAATGAAAAATTAGAAATTCATTTTATTGAAGCAGATGTGAGAACTTTGGATTTAACTAAGAAATATGACGTAGTTTTTATTCCATTTAACTCTATTCATCATTTGTATCAAAATAAAGACTTATTTGACACCTTGAAAGTGGTTAACAAGCATTTAAAAGATGATGGATTATTTATTTTTGACTGTTACAACCCAAATATCCAATACATAACGGAAGCTGAAAAAGAGAAGAATAAAATTGCTGAATATAAAACGACAGATGAACGAAAAGTAATAATTGAGCAGACTATGAAGTATGAAAGCAAAACTCAAATTAATCGAATTGAGTGGCATTACTTTATTAACGAACAATTTCATTCAATACAAAAATTGGATATGAGAATGTATTTTCCACAAGAACTAGATGCCTATTTGAAATGGTTTGGATTTACAATTCAACATAAATTTGGAGATTTTGAAGAAAAACTATTTAATGACAAATCAGAAAAACAGATTTTTGTATGTCGAAAAACTCGCCATTGAAGATACACTTTCCGATCCAGACGGCCACTACCTGGAATTCATCGGAATTTTACCCGGAAAAACCAGAGGAAATGATGAAAAACGAATCTTAACTTACGACCAATGGCTCGAAATACAGGACTAAGCATAAAACTAAAGTCAGTACAAAATCAAAAAGTTTTGTAGATAGAAATCCGCTAGTAATCATGCTATTATGTGATACTTTCAAACTAAATTGATAAACCGAATGAAAAAACTATTGGTAATAATAAGCATTGGACTTTCTTTATTTGGATGCAAAGACATAAAATCTAAGCAAAAAGAAATTCAACAAAAAGCAGAGTTCAATCAAAATTTAAGGGATGAACTTTCCAAAATGGCCGTGACAGATCAACTTGCTGCTGCAAATGCTTATCCACCCGAATCTTATTCAAATCTAACCCTAAAAGAATGGAAGTCATTTAAAGACAGTATTTACAGAGCACATGGGCAACGCTTAAAAGAAATAGTTAACATACATGGCTTTTTAGGCTTTGATAAAGTAGGAAAAGAAGGTTCGCACAATTTTTGGCTAATGGTGCAACATTCTGACCACGATCCCGCTTTCCAATTAGAAGTATTAGATAAAATGAAAGTTCAGGTTGATAACAAAAATGCGAACCCGGAACTTTATGGGTTTCTAGTGGATCGCGTAAATCTAAATTTAGGAAAGCCACAAATCTATGGGACGCAAGTGGACTACAATTTAGAACTGGCACAAGCTTTTCCAAAGCATTTAGCAGACAGTGCTAATGTGAATAAAAGAAGAAAATCTATAGGCCTTGAATCATTAGAAGACTATTTAAACCAAATGTCGATTATGCATTATAAAATGAATGAACAGCGTTATATAGACAAAGGAATTACTAAACCTAAATTGTATAAGTAAATGAAATCAGTCATTCTATTCATATTTTTTCTGACCTGTAATTTTGCTTTTAGTCAAAATGAAAATTACCTCAGCACTTATAACATCAATACAGATTCAATAAACGAATTAACGTTTAAAGACAAAAAAGCGTTTAATAATTTTATTTTGAAATTTGAGGATAAAAAGGGCTTCGTGTTGCCTAAATTCTTAATTATCGACGAGACAGGTAAATTATTAAAGCATAAGTTGGATATCCTCATCAGTGAATGTGGCAAAGGCGATGTTAATGCGTTAAGAAAACGTTACTTTAAAAGGTTGCCTGCGCTTAAAGAACTGAACTTATTTTTCAATGAAGTAATAGAAATACCTAAACCAGAAAACTTTATTGTTGTATTTATTTGGCATGAAGCCGCTGACAAGTATAATAAACACACCTTCGAAACCTATCATACCTGGAAACAAAATAATAATATATCATTCTATTTCCTTGAATTGATCTTAATGCGGAATTAAAACAATGCTTTTGGTCTTTTTACACCATCTCAAAATCCAAAGTACGCTTTATTAAGTCGGCTTTTTTTACTTTTACTTCTACTTCGTCGCCTAAACGGTAAGCTTCACCTGTACGTTTGCCGACCACCTCGTAGGTATCGGAAAATGTTAGAAAAATTGTACAAACACGAAATCTTTGTATTGGAAAGCATAAACGATTTGGTACACATTACACTGCAGGAGAAGGACTATGCCACCCATAACTTCTTACAATGGTATGTCTCCAAACAAATTGAAGAAGAAGCGACGGCGAGAACCATTCTGGATAAGATCAATATGATTTGGTGACGACAAAGGTGGCCTTTACCTCTTCGATCGAGATATCCAGCAAATAAACGTAAAAACGGCGGTAAATACGCCTATGGGAGAGTAAGTATGCATTAATCCCCTTAGGTTTTATTAAGCTTTTCCCTTAGAATCCTGTAGGCCTTGGTAATATGGGCTTCAACGGCTTTTACCGAAATATCAAGATAATCTGCGATTTCAAAATTAGTCAAACCTTCCTTTTTACTAAGTAGAAATGTTTTTTTGCATTTCGGAGGTAAGCATTCTATTTCTTGATTAATTAACTGGATTAATTTATCTACATGCTCATCTCTTTCATCTTCGAGTATGGAAGAAAGACTTTCTATGTGTTTTTTTTCTAGAGACAGAACGTCTTTGGTTTGACGATACTGGTCTATAAATTCATTATAAACAGAGCGGTATAAAAAACTGCTAAGTCGTTTGATCTTCCTAATTTGTTCTTTATTCCGCCACAATTTTAAAAATACATTTTGCACAATATCTTCAGCCTGAACCTTATCATGGCAAAGGCTATAAGCATACGCGCATAACTTTTTAAAAAACGTTTTTACTAAATATTTAAACGCTTCTTTGTCGCCATTTGCTAACACATTTTTTAATAAATCTTCATTGGAAAATTGACTTTGCATGAATGACCTACCGGTTTCGTTTGTAAATGAGGGCGTAAAATTATGTAAAATTTATTCGAAAAAAATTAAAAAAGTATAGGGTATTTAAAAAGTCTATCGTCTTACTAATAGTCAAACGAATAAAAATGATACCCAAAGACATAGAAAACAGCATAGTAAAGTACTTAAATTCTGAAGCTACAATAACTGAACTTGAACAACTAGAAAACTGGTTGGAAGATGCTGATAATCAAATTATTTTTAAAGACTACGTGAAGATAAATTTTCTGATAGAAGTAAATACCCTTGCGTTTGAAGACAAAAAACTCCTAAGAGCCTTGTCCGAAGAAATTCACAAATCTAAAGTCATTAGTTTAAGACGAAGAACACTAAACGTCTTACGCTATGCGTCTGTGTTTATAATTCTAATAGCTTCCGTTTTCTTATATTACATCAATAGCAGCAATAACCAAACTAATGAACAACCTATAAATGAGGTGGTCCTTAAAAGTGAAAACGGTAAGATAAACATTTTAGACCAAAAAGGGGAATCACACATTAAAGACAGGAACGGAAAAATAGTCTTTGAAAAAAAAGGGCGTAATCTGGTATACTCTTCAGAGTCTGCTGTACAAAGTCTTTCCTACAATACCATCACAGTACCTTACGGAAGACAATTTTCACTAGAGCTTTCTGATGGTACAAAAGTTCAACTTAATGCAGGGACCTCATTTAAATTTCCTGTAAAATTTATTGAAGGCCAAAACCGTCAAGTCTACATAGAATACGGGGAGGCCTTTTTTGAGGTAGCCAAAGATGCTGCTCATCCTTTTGTTGTAAACAACAAAGATCTAGACATTACCGTCCTGGGAACACAATTTAATGTGAGCGCTTATCCGGAGGATGATGCCATGACGACAGTATTGGTTGAAGGTTCTGTCCAATTAACAGCGTCTTCAAACGCATCACAAAAAACAATATTGGAGCCTGGTTATAAAGCCGTCTGGTCCGATGATCAGACTGTATTTGATGTGACCGAAGCCGATATTGAACTGCACACGGGCTGGCGAACCGGCAAGATCATCATGAAGAGTCTGCCTTTTTCTAAGATGGTTAAAAAACTGGAAAGGCACTATAATGTTGTTATGGATAGCAAAAACGAAAGCTTAAATAATGAGGTGATCACTGCCACTTTTGATGAAGAAAGTATTGAAGAGGTGTTAAAGCTTATCAATAAAATTCACCCCATAGTCTACAAAATAGACGGAAATAGTATCCAAATTATGCAAAACTAAAGCACTTCCGATGAAAAACACACTCTTGTTCCATTTTTCTGTTCTATCTGATTCTTTTTCAAAAAACTTGAGTCTACTCGCAATCGTTTTCGCTTTGTTTTATTCGGAAGTAAGCATTTCTCAAGAGACTAAAATAAGTTTGAACTTGACTGGGGTTGAATTAAAAGAAGTTTTTGAAAAAATAGAATCTATTACAGATTTTAAATTTATCTATAAAGATAAAACCCTTGAGAACACAAGTCTCGTTAATCTCTATACTCAAAACGAAGCTTTAGATTCTGTTTTAAATAGACTGTTCCAAAATTCAAATATTCAATACCAATTTATTGAGAAGCAAATTGTAATCACAAAAAAATTACAGGAGGATAATGTTAAAACAGCTTCAAAAAGAGATAATCAAGATTTTATTTTAAATGGAAGTATAAAAGATGAAAAAGGTATTCCTTTACCTAATGCCAACATTATTGAAAAAGGTACACTAAATGGAACTATATCAGACTTTGACGGTAACTTCAGCTTAGTTTTAAAAAAAGATCCTGACAATGCAATAATTGTATTCACTTATGTGGGATACATTACCCAAGAAATTCCTTTAAAAAACAGAAAATCTCTTGAAGTCACACTGGTTCAAGAAGAAGCAAGTCTTGAAGAAGTCGTCGTAGTAGGTTATGGACGCAAAAAGAAAATAACCGTTACAGGAGCTGTCGCTGACATCAAAACTGAAAAAATTCTTGAGACTAAAACTGCTAACTTAGCAAATAATCTTCAAGGTAGAGTTGCCGGACTTACCATCAACACCAGAGGTGGAGAACCAGGAGCGGACCAGGTGGATATCCGTATTCGGGGGATAGGTACAACCGGAAACACGCAACCGCTTTTTGTGATTGATGGTGTACCCAATCGTGGCAGTTTTGAACGGCTGAACCCTAACGATATTGAAAGTATTTCAGTTTTAAAAGATGCTTCAGCAGCTATTTATGGGGCGCAGGCTGCAAATGGCGTGATTCTAATTACTACCAAAAGAGGGAAAAAAGGGAAACCGAGTGTAAGCTACGATGTAAATTATTCTATTTCTCAACCAACAAGACGCCCGAATTTGATGAATGCTTACCAATACTTAACCTGGGTAGATGAAGTGAACGAAAGAAATAACCGACCAAGAGAATTTAGCGATATCATCAGACAATACAGAGATGGCATAATAGACCAAACCCAATGGGGCGATACCGATTGGTGGGACGTTGCGACCGATGAATGGACACCACAAATACAACATGCTGTAAACGTGAGTGGTGGTAGCGAAAATGTGCAATATTTTCTATCTGGACAATACTTGGACCAGGATGCTATTTACGTGGGGAATGCTTATGGATATAAACAATACAACATCAGATCCAATATCGATGCTCAAATAAACAAAAACATCAAAATAGGCTTTGACCTTGCAGGCCGCTTTGGAAATACCGAAAGACCAACGGTGAGTACAGACCAGCTCATCCGACAGATTTTTGTGCAACGTCCTTTCGAATTTCCGTATTTTGAAAATGGACTCATTAGAAAAACCTCGAATGGAAACCCCATCAGCTTAACCAATGGCGATAGTGGAAACAGAGATACAAAAACAAAAAAATTCGATTCTAAGTTTTCCTTACGTTGGGATTTACCATTTATAACTGAAGGGCTCTATGTAGATACTTATGCCACGATAGACTATTACACCACGACGAGAAAAGACCTATCAAGACCATTTGACCAATGGGAGTTTGACGAAGAGACAGGAGAGTACATCAACTTAAGGTTTCAAACAGGAAACATCAATTTATTTCAACAGTTTACGGAAGAGCTTAACCAACTTTACCATGTAAAGGTAGGCTACGATAAAACCTTTGGCAAACACAGCATTAGTACATTTTTAGCTTACGAGCAATTTCAGCAGGAAGGCGAATTCTTTTTTGCGTCCAGACAAAACCTGATAACCGACGCGCTTCCTTTTTTGTTTACAGGTGAAGATGAAAACCAAAACAACGGTGGTCGTGGCTTCCAAAATGCAAGACAAAACTACTTCGGTAGATTAAACTATAATTTTGATGATAAATACCTTGTAGACATTACCATGCGCTATGATGGGTCTTCCAATTTTGCGCCCGGTAAACGCTTTGGTTTTTTTCCTGCGGCATCTTTGGGATGGAGAATATCAAAAGAAGATTTCTTTAAGAGCATGTGGATAGACGAGTTAAAACTGAGAGCTTCAGCTGGTTTATTAGGTAATGATAGAGTAAACAATTTTCAGTTTTTACAGATTTATAATGTAGGAAATTCTTACATTTTTGGTGAAGATCCTCAACGTCAGAACGGGTTAACGCCAAGCACAGTACCTAATCCGGATATTACCTGGGAAACCGCTCAAAAGTATAATTTGGGAGTTGATTTCACTTTGAGAAAAAGACTACTTGCAGGTACTGTTGATGTTTTTTATGAAAGACGTTCTGATATTTTAGCTCCGAGAAATGCTTCTATTCCTGTCTATGCAGGATTAACGTTACCTGATGAAAATATAGGTGAAACCTCTAATCAAGGTATAGAAATTCAGCTTAACCATCAAAACAGAATTAATGATGATTTTTCATACAATATAAGCGGTCAATTTTCATATGCCAGAAGCAAAATTATATTTATAGATGAAGCCGAAAATATTCCGGAATGGCAAAGACGAACGGGAAAACCGATTGACTTTATTTTACTTTATCAAGCTGATGGGATTTACAATAATCAGGAAGAAATAGATAATTCACCTTCATTTCCAGATGCTATTCCCGGCGATGTAAGAATAGTAGACCAAAATGGCGATGGTGTGATCAACGAAGAAGACCAGATTCTTCTTGACAATTCACCAACACCAAGAATTGTTTATGGATTTAGCTTTGGTGTAGACTATAAAAACCTCAGCTTAAACTTAATGTTTCAAGGGCAAGCAGAAGCGCAAACCCTTTACAGACCATTTGACCTCAACCAGCAATCTGAATTTTATACTGATCGTTGGCGCTCTGAACTTAGAACACCAAACGCGCGTTTTCCTGGTGCTTTTGATACTGCCAGCAGCAGCTTTAGAGAAGTCTCTACAATATGGTTAAGAAACAATGCCTTTTTAAGACTTAGAAATGTAGAGTTGTCTTACACCATGGGCGAAAAACTATTAAAACCATTAAATGTAAACAGCTGTCGCTTTTATGTAGCGGCAAATAACCCGTTAATACTATTTGACCATGTGGGTATTAACGACCCGGAAAGTGTCTCTTCCACGGGGTGGTTTTACCCACAACAATTTTTACTATCAACAGGATTTAGTGTAACATTTTAAAAATATGATTATGAAAATGATGCGATTAATATGCTTACTCTTAGTGATAACAGCAATGAATAGTTGTAATGACGACATTTTAGACCTTAAACCTCTAGACTCCGTTTCGGAGGAAGATGTCTGGAAAGATTTAAACCTTATTGAACTGTATGTCAACGACAGGTATAATGAGCTTCCTCATGGTTATACACAATGGGCCGGTGGCTTACGCATGACAGGAATTACAGATGAAAGCTACCACATGCACGAAGCACGCTTTTTGGATAAATACACCCAGGGCGGCCTAACTTCCGGTTCATTGAATATGTACTATTTCAATGGCTTTTGGTTGGATGCGTATCAGGCCATAAGAAATCAAAATATATTCATAGAAAATATAAACACCTATCAGGCTTCTGATGATGAACAAGCCCGAATAAAACAACTCACTGCCGAAATACGATTCTTGAGAGCTTATTTCTACAACGAATTGATCTCCAGATATGGCGGAGTACCCCTAATTACAGAAACCTTCAACATCAACTCAGATTTTGATGTGCCTCGAGCGTCTTTTGACGAATGTGTAGAATTCATAGTATCTGAACTCGATGAGGTCATTGAAGATTTACCAAACAGAGATGAAGCCACTGGTGGAGACTTTGGACGACTAACGAAAGGTGCTGCAATAGGCTTGAAGATCCGAGCGCTGACCATGCATGCCAGTCCTTTATTTAATCCCGGGAATGTCAATTCTAGATGGCAATTGGTTGCAGAGGCCTGCGAAGAGCTTTTTGCGCTAAACCAATACAGCTTGTCTTCAAATTATAAAGACATTTTTCTCAACCCGATGGATTCTGAAGTCATCATGTTCAAACAGTTTTTAAACCAGTTTGGATTTGAATTGGTGGATGAGCTTTCAGATTTTTACTACCATTACAGAGGTGGCCACAACATTAACGAGTGGCGGTTCCCAAATGGAGATGGCGGTTGGATAAGTGAAAATCCTCGTCAGGAATTTGTAGACCAATACGAAACCCTTAACGGAGAAATTCCGGTCTTGGGTTACCAGGGTAATCCGGACAATTTACAGCCTATCATTAATCCAAGTTCCGGTTATAATCCTCAAAATCCTTACGTGAACAGAGATCCAAGATTACGGTATTCAGTCCTTTATGACAATACGCCTTTTAAGGGTAGAAATCTAGAAATGTGGGATGGTGGACGAGATAGTCGTGATCCTGACGTTGATTTTTGGTGGAATGGCCATGTTTTAGGCTATGGCATCAGAAAAGGCTTAGATGAAAGCTGGAACCTAAACGATGGCGTAAGCGGTCAGCAACCCTGGGTCTATATGCGCCTATCCGAATTTTACCTGACTTACGCCGAGGCTCAATATCATCTAGGTAACGCTTCAACAGCTGTAGAATACGTGAACTACATCAGGCAACGCCCTGGTGTAAATATGCCTCCTGTCAATGCGTCAGGTGATTTACTTGCAAAAATTAAACACGAAAGAACCATAGAGCTGGCTTTTGAAGGTAACCGCTGGTACGATGCCAGACGTTGGTTAGATGCAGAAACCGATTTTGCTAAAGATATTGTCGCTGTAGATATTCAAAAAAATCCTGCAAACGGAAACAAAACCTTCAGGTATTTTTTGTTTGAAGGTGAAACCGGGCTGCGAAGTTTTCCTGAAAACCATTACCTCTGGCCCATTCCTATCGAAGAAATTTTGAAAAGTAATTTACAACAAAATCCCGGGTATTAATTCATGTTGAAATTCAAGAAACATATTAAAATTATAAACGTCAATCTGCTGTTGCTCTCAATGCTTGTTCTGACGAGTTTTACAGGCTGTGAAGACAATGGTGCTGAACCTCAGGGAAATAGTACCGAAGATCCGGTAGATGAAAACCCGAATCCTTCTGTTTTTGTATTGCCAAATTTAGAAAGCCCCGAGCATTACCCTGGAATTCCTATTTATACGGCAAACATGGGAAAAAATCGCAGTACCGACGTGTATTCAGAATGGGTGATCCGTAAAAGTTCGAACGTAAGTGTGTCTTCCGAAATCATCAGAAATGGGTTTAATGCTTTACATAAAATAAACTTCGACAGAATAGAAAATGCCGGTGATTATATGGAATTTGTCATGGCAATTCACGGCAAGCTGGTCAACAGAGTACCGGTTCCGCAAGCTTTTTTAAACAATTTAACCGGAATCCGCTTTAAAGCAGTTAGCTACGACACGCCCGTAAACCTCAAACTGGAAGCTTATACTATTGACGGCGTATTGCTTGGCAGCGAAACCTTTGAGGTTAATCAAGAAGAAATGCAAACCTTCGAAATGAACATATCTTCACAGCAATTACACCATTTTGCCTTTAAAATTGAAGGGAGCGAACAAGACATGTCCGTATTTACCGATGGTGCCATTGGTATAGATGAAGTATATCTGAAAAATTCATCAACTCTAGCCTTTCAGCCACCAGCGGACGATACCCAGTTTTTAAATTGGTTAAAATCCGCCAGTCTCAATTATTTTATTTGGAATTATAGAGAAGTTGGCGGCGGACAAGGAGTGGTCATTGAAGATGCCTATGATGCCGGTATTGTCTCCCTGTCCGGAATGGGCTATGCTTATGCGGCTTATGTTATTGCAGAGGAAGACAACCTTATTTCTTCTGCCCTGGCCAGAGAACGTATTTTAGCGATGTTGAAATGGCAGGAAGCACAAAACTGGTCTAACGGGACACAGGGTGTTTATGGTTTTCCTTACCATTATTTTGATCTTAATGGAAACGGCCTTTACAGTGGTAGCCCTGAAGCCGTAAGCACCATAGATTGGGCCATGTGTGCAGCGGGCATAAGAACCGTAAAACAAAAATATACCGGTGATAGTGAAATTGAAACCCTGTGCAACACACTTTTAAACAGACCTCAATGGCAACAAAGCATTCATGATAATCCTGGGGACACCTACAGATACAATAGAATAACTAAAGGTTTTTCTTCAACAGGAACAAAAAATGGTCAGGTTTGGGCAGATGCTTTTTCAGAAGAAACAGAAATCATTTATTTGGAAGCCCTAGCTTCCGGACAAGTGCCGAGTTTAGATTTAAACAGAATTTTCAGAGCGCAAGAAAACGGCTTTTACGTGAGTTGGTTTGGCAGCGGGTTTACCTATAACTGGATGCAGCTCTGGACCGGACCGGTTGAGCCTTACAAAACTAACAGCACCTCCGCATACCTTGCTGATGCAAGTACTGCTTCTTCTGAGTTTGGTAATTTATACATGGGGCTTACGGCTTGCGCTACCATTTCTGAAGTTGAACCTAATGGATTTGTGAACTGGCGAAACTATGTCGGTAATCAGGGGTCTTCAGTTTCCGGAGCCACTTCAAACGAAGTCATTCAAATTTCACCGGCGCCTTATGGAGCGGTATTGGCTTTGCCGTTTACGCCTAATGAAGCGATTCAATCTTTAAGACAATATGTAGAACTAGGCTATTACCATCCGCTTTTAGGATTACCGGATAATATCAGAATGAAGGATATGCCCAACGGCGTAAATGTGCCTTTGCCCAACTGGAACCCTTACGACCTTAATATCGGTGCCATTTTTCTGGCGATAGAACAATACCAACAGAATAGAATTGCACAATATTATTTGTCAAATACTAATACCCAAAATGCTTTAAATCAATTAATACAATCTTTTTAATCATTAAAAATCAACTAAAATGAAACTCAAATTATTTACAATGGTATTTGCTGTTTTCGCGCTGCTGAGTTGTAGCGAAAATGACGAGGACAGCGTTGAGATTTTTTTTGATCCCGACGTGAGTTCAGAAAATACAAATATTGGTCAAACGGTAACCTTTACAGACTATTCAACCGGAGTACAATCCCGGCTTTGGACGTTTCCTAATGGTACGCCTTCTACGTCATCAGAACGGGAAGTGGATGTGCAGTTTTCAGATGTTGGACTAATCAATTGTACCATAGAAAACACCTTTATTGATGGCATAACAGAAACCAAAAGTGTTTTTGTTCAAGTCGGTAGCGGCCTCATCAATTATGAGGTTTCAGCCATTCAGGCCGATGCGGGAGAAACCATCACCTTTACCGATAATTCTAACAGTGTTGAATCCAGAACCTGGACGTTTCCCGGAGGAACACCCGAAACCTCGAACGATGCTCAGGTCGATGTGGTCTTTAATCAGGAAGGTCCTGTAACCTGTACTTTAGAAGTCACTTTCGCTAACGGGATTACCGATCTTCAGGAAATTGCTATCCAGATTGGTACTGAAAAATACCCGAGAAATGTGTTCAGTTTTGAAGATTTAGAAATGGCAGCGAATGTCTGGGAAGCCTGGGTGTCTAACGGTACCGACGATATGGTCTTTAGTATTGAAAATGATCCTGGTATGGGTGCAAACGAAACTGACGGCTATGCTAAAATTGAAATCAATGCAGGTGGTGTGGAATCGCAGCTATATACCAAAGGTGTTGAAGGCTTTCCAAATGCCACGCTGGAAAGTTTTAAAACCTATGAATTCAGTTTCTGGATAAAGAGTGATGACTTCAACGTCGTAACAGCTGCAGAAGTCACCAATCAAAGTGAACTTCAAAACTGGTACAACTTTGCCTGGTATAGTCCTATTCCGGAAGTAGGAAGCGACTGGTCGTTTAAGACCATCACGTTTCAAACCGGAGACTTAACCCAAATTTATGCAGAAGGCACAGCGAATAATGCCTGGACACAATTCAAATTTATTCAACCCGGACCGGGTGTCATCTACATCGACGAAATTTCATTAAAAGAAGTCAATTAACCTTAAAAACATTTTAATCTAAAAACAGAAACCCATGAAAACAATTACAATTAAAGTGATGATTTTAGCCTTGTTGCTATTATCATTTAGTGTAAACGCACAAACTTATGTGTATGACGACAATGTACAATCCGGCATTTTCTTTCAGGGAACGGATGGTGCAGAAGTTTCCAATCCTGTATCTGATGATGTAAATTCGAGTACAACATGTGCCGTATCTTCAACCGATGGCAACTGGCAGCAAATTCAGTTTTTTCCGTCATTTACGCCATCAACAGGAGATAAATTGTTCTTTTCCATATACAATCCTAATAATGTTGGGCCGGGACAATTACAGTTTGAATACGCTTCAGTTCCAGGCACCTGGCAATATGGTGGTGATGTAACGTACAGTGGAAATGCCACAACAGGCTGGATAGAGCACAGTGTCAATCTGGATGCACATGCCGGTGAAGATATCAACAAAATCGTTTTCATGCCGGCCGGAAACAATTCAGCAGCAGTGTATGTAGATAATATTTATTTTCACAATGAATCTGTGTTGAATTCCGGTCCTACAATGGTTTACGATGAAATTGTAAATTCCGGTATTTTCTTTCAGGGCTCAGATGGTGGAGAAGTGTCCAACCCAGTATCAGATGACATAAATTCCAGTGCAAATTGTGCTATGTCCTCTACGGATGGCAACTGGCAGCAAATCCAGTTTTTTCCAAGTTTTACACCATCAACCGGTGATAAGTTTTACTTTTCTGTTTACAACCCTAATAATGTTGGCCCCGGTCAAATTCAATTTGAATATGCTTCAGCACCCGGTACATGGCAATATGGCGGCGATGTGACTTACAGCCCTGATGCCACAACAGGTTGGGTAGAGTATAGTGTGAGTCTTGATAGCCATGCCGATGAAGAAATAAATAAAATCGTCTTTATGCCGGCCGGTAATAATTCTGCTAGTGTTTATATAGATAACCTTTATTTTCATAACGAATCTATCATCGTACCATCTGCAACCGGCACCACATTTATCTATAACGAAGATGTGTCTTCAGGTATTTTCTTTGAATCCACTAATGGTGCAGAAGTGGCTAACCCTGTGTCTGACGCTGTAAATTCAAGTGCCAATTGTGCCTTTTCCGGTACAGATAATCCTTTTCCTTGGTTAGAAATTCAATTCTTTCCAAGTCCCGGATTTACGGCTTCAACAGGAGATAAATTGTTCTTTTCTGTTTACAATCCTAATGGTTCCCCCGGAGCACAAGTCCAGTTCAACTCAGGCGCATTTTTTGGAGGAAATGTTACTTACGATGCTACCAATACCACAGGCTGGGTAGAATACAGTATAGATTTGGATGATGAAGTTGGAAGCGAGATCACTCAAATTATTCTATACCCTACCGAAGGGACTTCAATCGGGGTTTATGTGGACAACATTTACTTTGCTAATTCTTCTGTATTAAGTACCAACAATTCTGTGTTTGTTGAAGAAGCGATGTTCATTAATCAAAATGGAAACATCTCATTTGAAAGAGATCAAAACAATACTGAAATCTATGTCTTCGATATTACCGGTCGATTGATTTTTAAAGAACAAGTAAATGGTAGATCTTCTGAAAATATGCTGACCAAAAGAGGTATTTACATTGTAAAAGCCGTCAATGAAAATGGTATAACAACTAAAAAGTTAGTGTTTTAAACCATTTTTTTTAAGTAAAAAATAGAAAAGCCCATAACAATATGATGAGCTTTTCTTTTATATCATAGAATCTATTTTAAACATATATCATGAAGTATCTTAAAATCTTATGCACCTTTTTGTTCATTTCCAATACGATATGGGCACAGGAAAGTATCCCTTACCTCTCTAAAAAAGGAACGGCCACTCAACTCATGGTCGATGATAAACCTTTTTTGATGATTGCCGGCGAATTACACAATTCTTCTGCTTCAACAGTTGAATATATGGAGCCACTATTTCCTAAGCTGAAAGCCATGCACCTTAATTCGGTTTTTGTGACAGTGGCCTGGGAGCAGTTTGAACCGGAAGAAGGCGTGTATGACTACAAGCTGATTGATGCCATTTTGAAAAATGCAAAAGAAAATGATTTGAGAGTAGCCTTGTTGTGGTTTGCCACCTGGAAAAATGGCGAATCCAGTTACACACCGCTTTGGGTAAAGAAAGATACCAAAAGGTTTTGGAGGGTTAAAACCAAAGACGGACAGGAAATTGAAACCATGTCTCCATTCTGTGAAGCCACTAAAGAAGCTGATGCCAAAGCATTTACAGCCTTAATGACCTATCTAAAAAAAGTTGACAAAGACCGAACAGTCATCTTGATGCAACCTCAAAATGAAGTTGGACTATTTCAGGATATAGATTATAATAAAAGTTCATTAAAAGCTTTTGAGGGCGATGTCCCTCAGAAATTAATAACATATCTCAATGAGAATAAAAACAGGCTTGACAGTTACCTAAGAGATGCCTGGGCTAAACAGAATTATAAAACCAGCGGCACCTGGAAAGAAGTTTTTGGCGATACGCCTAAAGCGAAAACGTTTTTCACGACTTGGGAATACGCAACTTATATCAATTACATTGCAGCAAAAGGACGTGAAGCCTACGATTTGCCTATGATGGTCAATGCCTGGATTGTTCAGGAGCCTGGTGATTTGCCGGGAGTTTATCCCAACGGCGGTCCGGTATCTCGAGTAATCGATATTTGGAAAGCGGCTGCGCCTGCAATTGATATCCAATCGCCCGACATTTACCTGCCGAATTTTAAAGACATTGTGGCGATGTACCATCGGGAAGACAATCCACTTTTAGTGCCTGAATCGACTTCAGAAGTTGGTCGCGCCTATTATGCGTTTGGTCAACACGACGCGATTTGTTACTCGCCTTTTGGGATTGAAGATGCCTATAATGATTTTCTGTTCAAAAAATCCTATGCAGTGCTTAATGAAATAGAACACCTGATCTTAAAATACCAGGGAACAGGCAACATGAAAGCCGTGCTCCAGGAATCCGGCGATACTTATCAGGATTATTATATGGGCGATTATAAAGTGAAAGTCATGTATGAAAAGCCCGACGAGCCTTCCTTTGGGATTATCATTCAGACGGATGACGGTGAATTTATGGTCATCGGCATGAACCTCACGGTCTATTTTACCTCAGAAGTCAAAAGCAAAACCGGTTATATCGGTCAGGTCTTTGAAGGACGGTTTGAAGGAGAACAATTTGTACCGACCCGTATGATGAACGGTGATGAAACCTTTCATAATTCCAGATTACGTGTATTTGGCAGACAATTTACATCGACTGAAAAACTGGACGAAGTCCAAAAAAAACAAGGCGATCCGGATGCCTATTCACCGGCAACTCAAAAAACGATAACAACGCCAGGGGTTTATAAAGTGATTGTTTATCAAAGATGATAATCGTTAGTTTTAATACTTTAGGTCTTATGGTTTTTAAAATTATAAGACCTTTTTTTCTTATCAAAGCATAAAACTTACTTTGTATGAGTTAATAAAAAGTGTCTAGATATCTTTTATTACTAAAAAATGTAATTACGTAGCAGAGTTAAAATTAAAATGAATTAATTAGACTTAAGGATTAAATTTGTAATTTTTACACCATCTCAAAATCCAAAGTACGCTTTATTAAGTCGGCTTTTTTTACCCGTATGTCTACTTCATCTCCTAAACGGTAAGCTTCACCTGTGCGTTTGCCTACAACTTCGTATGTATCGGCATCAAAAATATAGTAATCCCCTGGAATATCTTTTATACGAACCATGCCTTCGCATTTATTGTCTATAAGTTCCACAAAAATGCCAAAATCAGTTACACCAGAGATAACACCTGTAAAGGTTTCGCCTTTGTGTTTTTGCATGAATTTGACTTGCATAAATTTGATGGAATCGCGCTCTGCATTAGTGGCTAAATTTTCCATAGCACTGCAATGTTTGCATTTTTCTTCATAATCTTCTGCAGAAACACTGGATTTTCCATCTAAATAATGTTGTAATAAGCGGTGCGCAATCACATCGGGATATCGCCGAATAGGCGATGTAAAGTGAGAATAATAATCGAAGGCTAAACCATAATGCCCAATATTTTCAGTCGAATAATAGGCTTTACTCATGGTTCTGATGGTAAGGGTGTCTATCAAATTCTGTTCATTTTTTCCGACAATATCAGATAATAATTTATTAATGGATTGGCTGAGCGTTTTTTGACTTTTGTAATTCAACTTATATCCAAATTGGCCTATAATTTTATCTAAAGCCATCAACCTGTCTTCCTTAGGCTCGTCGTGACATCGGTATATAAATGTTTTTTTGGTGTCCTTACTTTTGGATTGTTTTCCAACAAATTCCGACACCTTTTTATTGGCTAAAAGCATAAACTCTTCAATAAGCTTATTGGCATCTTTAGAAGTTTTAAAATAAACGCCTTCCGGGTCATTTTCCTGATTCAACTGAAAATTAACTTCAATTTTATCAAAAGAAATGGCACCACTTTTAAAGCGTTTTTCTCTTAATATTTTAGCTAATTTATCTAAAGTTAGAATCGCTTCTGTTATATCCTTACTAACCTTATAGGTTTCACCAGTTAAAGACACTTCTTTGTCAATAACATTATCTTCGGTGTCTATAACGTATTGTGCTTCTTCGTAAGACATTCTTTTGTTGGAATGAATAACAGTTCTGCCAAACCACTGCTCTTTAATACGCGCATGTTTATCTAAAGTAAAAACGGCCGAAAATGTCAATTTGTCTTCGTTTGGATTAAGAGAGCAGGCATCGTTGGATAGAACTTCCGGAAGCATCGGCACTACCCGATCTACCAAATAAATGGAGGTTGCACGATTGTAAGCTTCTTCGTCTAAAATGGTATTTGGTTGAAGATAATGCGATACATCGGCAATATGAATGCCTATTTCAAATAAACCATCGCCTAAAGTTTTAAAACTCAGTGCGTCGTCAAAGTCTTTGGCCGTAACAGGATCTATCGTAAAGGTTAAATCCTGTCGCATATCTCTTCTTGATGATATTTCTTTTGGAGTAATAGATGTATCAATAGAATTGGCAAATTCTTCTACATCTTTAGGAAATTCACTCGGGAGACCGTATTGAACCAATATGGCATGCATTTCTGTATCATGCTCTCCCGGTTGTCCTAATACTTGTACTACTTTTCCCTCTGGTGAATCTTTATTAGGATCCCATTGTAAAAATTCAACAAGTACCAACTCTCCGTCTTTAGCATTATTAAAGTACTTTTCATCAACAAAAAAGTCTGTGGTTATTTTGTTGTCTTTTATTACAACAAAAGCGTAGTTGCCGGATATTTGAATTATTCCAACAAACTTGGTTTTATAACGCTCTATTATTTTTGTTACTTTTCCTCTGGATTTTCTGCCTTTTGGTTTAAGATCGGTAACATAAACTTCTACTGTATCCTTGTGAAAAGCCTGTAAAAGGTATTTTTGAGGAACATATATATCGGTATCTAAACCTTCGACAACAATATAGGCATCGCCATTCTTTGTAATGTCTACAATACCAGTAAAGACATTTGTAGAATCGTTAAATTTAAATGTACCGGCTTTATTTTGAACAAGTTTTTTCTTAGCTACAAGACTGCCTAGTGTTCTAATTACGTTATTTCTTGCTTTATAATCTGCTTTTTTGTTGATAACTCCTTTTGATATTAGTGCTTCTATAACTTGTAGGTATGTTAGATTTTTATCAGGTTTTTTTCTGAATATCTCTAAAATTGAATACGATAAACTGCTGGAAACTTGACGCTGTTGTGGTTTCTTTTTCTTTTTTGACATATGTAATATAATGCTTCAAAGGTAACACATAAAAGGATGAAGCTGATTTTTGTTTATAAAAAATAAATATATTTACAATAAATGCTTTAAAATATTTAACATAAAATTAGTAAAAATTTCCAATTTTAGACCGTATTGTATTAAAAATTAGTTAATTTTGTAAAATGTATTATACAATGACAGTGTCCAAAACATTAAAAATATTTCTTTGGTTTATATTCCTTTTCATCATTGGTGTATTAAGTGTTTGGCTATACTTAAGATCTATCATTGATCAGTATATCTAAATCAATCCATTTTTCTCATCCCCTTTACCGGTAGTTTTCTTTTTTTATCCTAACACAAAAGCATTTTTTTTATTGCTAGATTTCAAATACATATAAACAGGTATCTGTCTAAATTTACAAAATTTACTTGTCTTTTTTATTGTTTTTAGAGTTCATCCTATACAGTAGATACGCAAATCCTAGTAAGAAATGTACAATGATAACTCCAGCAACGATATAAAGTGTAGTATTTGATTGCATTATTTTATATTTAGGTCTTTACAGCTGTACATTTAAATAGATTTTTTTAGTACATGACAAAAATTGATTTCAACATATTTTCCTCAATTTTTTGCCCCATACGAATTAGTAGGGACTAAAAGGTTAAATTTAGGAAAATCAGGCTCCCTTTAGTCCCGAGTAATTCGGGAAAGAGGCCGAACTGATTTTATTACTTTAGGTTAATATAATTTTTGTCATGTACTCACTAGTTTTTTATTCAATAGTGAGTTATCAACACTATTAATAATCATATTATTTTAATTTAAATTTTTAAAAAAAGTTTAATGATTATTATGGTGTGTTAATATGTACAATAACTTTTCGATCTCAAATTTGTTTTTTCTACAAAGACTAAGATATCAACACTTATTAACAAATATAAATATTATATCTCTTTTAGTTTGAATATTTTAATTGAGTTATCAACTTTTATGAATAAAGTATTTTTGTATAAGTGTAATATAATTTGAAAAATAAAAGCATGTGGATAACTAAAAATTAAAGGTGGAAATTTAGCTTTAAATTAGTTTGAAATTTTAATCCATATTCAAGAAAGATGTATATCAGGAATAATTTTTAAAAAAAGCAAATTTTAAATTCTCTTTTTTAGCCATTTTTATTAACAATCTAGATATGTTATAATGTCTTAACAATCAGAATGTTTGAAAAAGTAATTCTTTTAAAATTAACACTAGCTTAAATCATTGATATTCAATATACTTTTTTCAAATTAACAAAAGGAGTGTCTGTATTAATAATTTTTAGCCGCTCGTATTTTATTAGTCTGCATTTCAGTATTTTTGTATAAAACACTACATCATGAAAATATCAATAGGAAATGATCACGCCGGAACATTGTATAAAACGGCTATCGTAAATCATCTTGAAGCGTCTGGTATAACGGTCATCAATCATGGTACAGATTCTGAAGATTCTGTAGACTATCCTGATTTTATTCATCCGGTAGCTAAAGATGTTGAAGAAGGAACATCTGTATTTGGTATTATCATATGTGGTAGTGGAAATGGTGCAAACATGACTGCCAACAAACATCAAGGCATACGTTCTGCACTTTGCTGGAACAAAGAAATTGTAGAACTAGCTCGACTGCATAACGATGCAAATGTGTTGAGCATACCTGCGCGTTTTGTATCGGTACAACAAGCTATTGCTTTTGTCGATGTTTTCCTAAAAACAGCATTCGAAGGTGGTCGTCATGAAAAACGCGTTCATAAAATAGCATGTTCATAATTTAAAGTTTTGGGACACCATAACCATCACATCCGGTCTCAAAACAAACTCCTTCTTAGTATTATTCTTAATGTAGGAATAACCTTAAGTCAGGTTGTTGGCGGTATTTTAAGTGGTAGCTTAGCCTTATTATCGGATGCTTTACACAATTTTACAGATGTTATTTCTCTATTAATCAGTTATATAGCATCTGTATTTTCAAGAAAAAACGCTTCACCTCAAAAAACATTTGGTTACAAACGTGCAGAAATACTTGCTGCTTTTATCAATGCGTTGAGTCTTATTGTAATTGCTATCATCCTCATATCCGAGGCTGTAGAACGTTTTATACACCCACAAACTATACAACCCAATATAGTCATAATCCTATCTGTGGTTGCCATACTTGGCAATGGTTTTAGTGTATGGTTATTAAAAGAAGACAGCAGTAAGAACATGAATATGAAGTCTGCTTATCTGCATTTGTTTACGGATATGTTAGCTTCTGTTGCAGTTTTAATAGGTGGTTTATTAATGAAATATTACCAATTCTACTGGACGGATAGTGTACTTACTTTATGTATTGCACTTTATTTAATAGTAATGAGCTGGGATTTGCTTAAAAAATCTTATCGTGTTCTCATGCTCTTCACACCAAAAGAATTGAATGTTGATGATATAGCCAAAACTGTAGATGCTTTAAACGATGTTGAAAAATTGCATCATATCCATTTATGGCAATTAAATGAAGATGAAGTTCACCTTGAAGCGCACTTACAGTTTAAAAAAGATATACATCTTTCAAGATTTGACGATGTTTTGATTGAAATAGAACACCTGTTGAAGGAAAAATTCAATATAAATCACGTTACCATTCAACCAGAATTTAATAAAAAGGATCCTAAAGATACTATAGTACAAGATTAGATATGACTTTTAAAGTTTTACAATTTTCAGAACTCACAGTGCAACAGCTCTATGATATTTTACGCCTGCGCTCAGAAGTTTTTGTGGTAGAACAGGATTGTGTTTACCAGGATATAGACAATTATGACCAGGTAGCCTTTCACATCTTGGGTTATGTAGAAAATGTATTAGTAGCTTATTCTCGCATACTACCACCCAAAACGTATTTTAATGAAATTAGTATTGGAAGGGTAATTGTAAAAGAAGCATTTAGAAAACACAATTATGGTCACGAGCTGATGTCTTACTCTATAAATTTCATTTTTACCCATTATCCAAACGAAACCATTAAAATTTCAGCTCAACAGTATTTGATAAAGTTTTATGCTTCACATGGTTTTAAAGTAAAAGGCGAAGGCTATTTAGAAGATGGTATTCCACATATTGCCATGCTTCTAAAATCAAATGTTTAATTACATTATCTTAATCTTTTTACGCTTAAGTTATTGTTTTAAAAATATATTGTATTTTGCTTATAGATAGTGAAATGATAAGCAATGCAACTGGACTCTCTTACGATTATAGAAAAAAAAATAGATCAGTATATTCAAAAGTTTTACCTTAACGAATTACTTAAAGGGGTTATTTTATTTTTTTCCACTACCCTACTCTATTTTATAACCACAACTGCTTTAGAATATTTTTTATGGTTAAGTACAACTATTAGAGCCATTCTTTTCTGGAGTCTTATTATTGTATCTGTCCTTTTACTTTCAAAATTTATCCTTTGGCCACTTGCAAAGCTTTTCAAACTATCAAAAGGTATAGACTACAATGATGCAGCAAATCAAATAGGAAAGTATTTTCCTGAAGTAAGTGATAAACTTACAAATTTGTTACAACTAAAATCTCTTGGTAACAATGATGAATTAATCCTTGCCGGAATTGAGCAAAAAGCGAAAGAATTAAAACCTATACCATTTCAGTTAGCTATTAATTTACGTTCCAACACTAAGTATCTCAAATATGCAATTCCACCAACAGCAATTATTATAGGTTTACTCTTATTTGGAAAGCTTAACTTTTTTACAGATTCTTACAAAAGGGTCATAAACTACGAGACCACTTACGAGCCACCGGCGCCTTTTATTTTTAATCTTAATAACAAAAGCCTCGAAGTTAATGAAGGCGAAAGTTTGCAGCTTTCCTTATCAACCCTCGGAGAAGTTGTACCTGATCAAGTTAAAATAAACTATAATAACCAATCTTATCTTTTACAGCAGTCATCATTTGGAAATTTTACGCATACCATAGATCAAATTTCAAAGGATTTTTCATTTTATTTTCAATCAAATAATTATAAATCAATCACATACAATGTAAAGGTAATTAAAACTCCTAGAATTTTAGATTTTAAGTTGGCTTTAGATTATCCTGCTTACACAAAAATATCTGATAAGACCATTACCGGACAAGGAAGTATGACTGTTCCTGAGGGTACAAACTTAACATGGAAAATTACAACCAAAAACACAGATAGTGTGGTTTTATATTCTCAAGGTAAGCAACATCAATTTTTAAGAGAGAAGGATTCTTTTAGCTTACAAAAAAAAATAAATAAAAATTTAGACTACAATATTTCTACATCCAATGCTAAACTGAAGGATTTTGAGAATTTATCTTACAACATCAAAGTTATTAAAGACCAATACCCAAAAATAAATGTAGTAGAAAAGCTTGATACTACCGATGAAATGACTTTGTATTATCAAGGAAAAGTCTCGGATGATTATGGGATAAGTCAATTAAAATTTGTGTACTATTCCACTAATACGCCGTCAGAAAAACAATACATAGATGTCAATATATCTAAAAATAATTACAATCAATTCTATTATATTTTTCCAAATGAAGAACTAGACCTTACCGAAGGCGAAACCTATCAGTATTATTTTATAGCGTATGACAACGATGCTGTAAATGGTAGCAAATCTTCTAAATCTCAAATCTATGGATATAAGAGAAAAACAAAAAGTGAAGTAGAAGAAGAGCTCTTAAATAAACAAAACAAAGACTTAGATAGTTTAAAATCCAGTCTAAAGGATTTAAAATCTCAAAAGAAAGATTTAGAAGAAATACAACAACTACAAAAAGAGAAACAGCAATTCAACTATTCAGATAAACAAAAGCTATCTCAATTTATAGAGCGGCAAAAGCAACAACGTTTATCCATGAATAAATACATGAAGTCTCTAAAAAATTCTCTCGAACAATTTAATCCAAAAGATAAAAATCCTGAAAAAGAAGCTTTACAGCAAAGATTAAAAAACAATGAAAAACTGCTACAGAAAAATGAAGAACTACTAAAAGAGCTTGAAGAATACCAGGAAAAGTTAGACAACGAAGAATTACAAGACAAGTTAGAGAAATTTTCAAAATCTTCTAAACAACAAGAACGCAGTTTAGAGCAATTGTTAGAGCTAACAAAACGATATTATGTAGAACAAAAAGCTCAGAAACTTGCTGAAGCTTTAAACAAACTTGCCGAAGCTCAAGAAAAATTATCTCAAGTATCTGATGAAAAAGAATCAAAAATACAAGAAAAATTAAATGAAGAATTTGATAATCTTCAAAAAGAACTAGACAAGTTAGAAAAAGAAAATAACGCACTCAAGGAACCCATGCAATTAGAAAGGGATGAAATTGCTGAAGAACAAGTTAAACAGGAACAACAAAAAGCACAAGACAAGCTTAATGATAGTGAAAGTGACAAGAGCAATAAGCAACAACAAGAACAATCTAAACAATCTGCAAACCAAAATCAAAAGAAAGCTGCAGATAAAATGAAACAAATGTCATCTTCTATGGCCCAGTCTATGTCTAGCATGAGTGCTCAACAAAACGCTGAAGATGCTGAAATGCTAAAACAAATTTTGGATAATTTAATTACATTTTCGAAAGAGCAGGAAGATTTAATGAACGATTTTAAACTTATAGAACCATCAAACCCTACCTATGCATCTAAAATACGAAGACAAGGTCAACTGAGAGAAAATTTTGAGCATATAGACGATAGTTTATTTGCGTTAGCCTTAAGAAATCCAATGATTTCCGATAATATTACTATAAAACTAACTGATATTCAGTTTGATATAGAAAAAAGTCTTGAACGATTAGCAGAAACACAGATACGTTTAGGCACAACAAGTCAGCAATATGTAATGGTTAATTCCAATGAGCTTGCAAACTTGCTTGATAGCAGTTTAGATAATATGCAAATGAGCAGTAGCGGCAGTGGTCAAGGCAGTTCAGGTAAAGGAAAGCCAGGTCAGGGTCAAGGGGAAGGACAAGGTTTCCAACTTTCTGATATCATCAAATCTCATGAGGAATTGTCCAAAAAAATGGGTGAGCAAGGTAAAAAGAAAGGACAACAACAAGGTGAAGGTAATACACAAGGCCAGCAAGAAAATGGCAAAGATGGTCAAAATTCTAATCAGCAGCAAAACCAAGGCAAGGATGGTGGTTCATCAGGACAAGATGGCAAGAATGGTGATCAAAAAAGTCCTGGTTTAAGTGAAGAAATGTCTGGAGAATTATTTGAGATATACAAACAACAACAAGCCTTAAGAGATCAGCTAGAAGATAGGATTGAAGAATTAGGCTTAAAAAAAGATGCACAAAACCTGGACAAAAGTTTAGACCAACTAGAACAAGATATGTTGATGAATGGTTTTTCATCGGACGTACTAAAACAAATGGAAAACATAAAACATCAACTTTTAAAACTTGATAAAGCGGCACAGCAACAAGGCCAAGATAGCAAGCGACAAGCAACAACCAATTACAAAGATTTTAATAATACCAAAGAACAAAAAGATAGGTTAAAAGAAAAAGAATTTTTTGAAACACTAGAAATTTTAAACAGACAACAATTACCTTTGCAAATTGATTATAAAGAATTGATTAAGAAGTATTTTAATGAATCATCATATTAATTTTGTTTTACAAGGGATTGACAGTTTAGGGATTGACCAATCACATGCTAATTGGCTGCTTAAAGTTGCTAATAGTTTTAATTATGACATAACAGAACTCAACTATACCTTTATGTCTGATGACGATTTATTGGAACTAAATAAAGAATACCTACAACACGATTTCTATACAGACATTATAACCTTTGATAATACTATAGGAAAAACAATATCTGCAGATATAGCAATTAGTGTTGATAGAGTTAAAGAAAACAGCAAATCTTTAGAAGTAACATTTGATGAAGAATTAAAAAGAGTAATGGTGCACGGTCTTTTACACTGCATCGGTTTTAAAGATAATTCTCAAGAGGAAAAAGAACAAATGCGATTAGTTGAGAGTGATATGTTGAAAATGTTTCACGTGGAACATATTTAAAAAACACAGAACATGTTTAATGAAGTTTACGATGTAATAGTAGTTGGCGCAGGTCATGCTGGAAGCGAAGCAGCAGCTTCTGCTGCAAATATGGGCTGCAAAACATTATTGATAACAATGAATTTACAAAACATCGCACAGATGTCTTGTAATCCTGCTATGGGTGGCATAGCGAAAGGACAAATCATAAGAGAAATAGATGCCTTAGGCGGTTATAGCGGTATAGTGTCTGACGAAACTGCTATACAGTTTAAAATGCTAAATCGTTCCAAAGGGCCAGCCATGTGGAGTCCTCGTGTGCAATCCGACCGTATGCTTTTCGCACAACGTTGGAGAGAACTTCTTGAGGAAACCAAAAATCTAGATTTTTACCAGGAGATGGTATCCGGAATTATAGTAGACAATGGTGAAATACAAGGTGTGAAAACCAGTTTAGGGTTAACTATAAAAGCCAAAACAGTCGTACTTACCAGTGGAACTTTTCTTAATGGACTTATCCATATCGGTGAGAAAAATTTTGGTGGTGGAAGAGCAGGTGAAAAAGCCTCTACAGGAATTACAGAAGATTTGGTTAATTTAGGCTTTACTTCCGGTAGAATGAAAACCGGAACACCTCCACGAGTGGACGGACGCTCCTTAGATTTTTCGAAGATGACAGAACAACCGGGAGACGATGAAGTTGGTAAATTCTCTTATCTGGATAATGTAAAAACGATTACTTCTCAACGTTCATGTTATATGACTTACACTTCTGCTGAAGTGCATGACTTATTACGGACAGGTTTTGACAGGTCACCTATGTTTAATGGTCGAATAAAAAGTATTGGCCCTAGATATTGTCCAAGTATAGAAGATAAAATAGATCGCTTCGCAGACAAAGACAGACACCAGATGTTTATCGAACCAGAGGGATGGAAAACTATAGAATATTATGTGAATGGGTTCTCTACTTCATTACCGGAAGACGTTCAATTTAAAGCATTACGTTCTGTAAAAGGTTTTGAAAACGTAAAATTCTTTAGACCAGGTTATGCAATAGAATACGACTTCTTCCCTCCTACTCAACTTAAGCATACTTTAGAAACCAAACTCGTTAAAGGTTTATACTTCGCCGGACAAATAAATGGAACTACAGGTTATGAAGAAGCTGCCTCACAAGGATTGGTTGCCGGTATTAATGCTGCATTGCAAATTCAAAATCAAGAACCATTTATACTTCGTAGAGACGAAGCTTATATTGGTGTTCTTATAGACGACTTAATTACAAAAGGGACTGAAGAGCCTTATCGAATGTTTACTTCCAGAGCGGAATACAGAACTTTATTACGACAAGATAATGCCGATATACGATTGACAGAAAAGTCATACAGAATGGGATTAGCATCTGAACACAGAATGCGTTTGGTGGATCAAAAAATTTCAAAGACAAATAATTTTGTTGAATTCTTCAAAAATACAAGTGTTACCACAACAGAAATAAATCCTATTTTAGAATCTAAAAACTCACAACCGGTAAAGCAACAAGGTAAATTATTCAAAATTTTTGCACGTCCTAATGTGTTCTTAGACGATTTAAAACAGCTTGAGAAAGTTTCTTCTTTCATCAAAGAGAACGACATTACAAAAGAAGTTGAAGAACAAACAGAAGTCCAGGTCAAGTACGCCGGTTATATAGAGAAAGAAAAAAATAATGCAGATAAGATTAATAGATTAGAATACGTTAAAATTCCAGATAATTTTGATTATTCTAAACTAAAGTCTATGTCTTATGAAGCCAGAGAAAAACTTTCCGACATACAACCTAAAACTGTCTCTCAAGCATCAAGAGTAAGTGGTGTAAATCCAAGCGATATTTCTGTTTTACTTGTGCATCTAGGTAGATAATTTAAAAGTTCCACGTGGAACGCTATTATGAAAGTTAAAGATTATTTTTTATCTCAAGAAGAATTTGAAGTTACCTCTTCACGCTTTGAGGGCATTTTAGAAACACAACCTAAGCTTTCTGAAGAACAATTGGCAGCTTATTACGAGTCTGAAAATTATATTTCTCACCAAACAGAATCAAAATCATTTTTAGATAAGGTTTATCAAACTGCTAAAAATATTATGATAAAGCGTAAGAAAAATCTCGTTTTATCCTACCAAAAAGAGGGACATATTTTAGACATTGGTTCTGGTACGGGTGATTTTTTAAAAGCCTTTTCAGACGAAAACTGGAAGAAGTTCGCCATCGAACCAAACACTAAGCTTCATCAAAAACTAGAAAGCGAAAATGTAAATATTGTTCCTTCTATTGATTATTTAGAGCAATCTAAATACGATGTCATAACCCTATGGCACAGTCTAGAACATATTCCCAATCTAGACGATTGTGTTGTTAATATGAAAAACGCTTTAAAACCAAATGGCGTTATCATTGTAGCTGTTCCAAATTATAAAAGTTATGATGCCAAGTTTTATAAAAGGTTTTGGGCAGCATGGGATGTGCCTCGTCACGTATGGCATTTTTCTAAAAAAGGAATACAGTCCCTTTTTAAAAAACATCAACTGGAGTTAGTAAAAATTAGACCCTTATTTTTAGATGCCTTTTATATTTCTATTGTTTCAGAAAAATACAAGAAATCCAATAATTTATTAAGGGCTTTTCTTATAGGAAGCGCTTCCAACGCATTTGGAATGTTCAAAAAGGAGTTTTCTTCGTTTATTTACATTTTTAAAGCTTATTAACCTGCCTCTAATATGTTTATATTGGTAATTAAAAATAAGCGCTTAAATCGCTTTAAAATCAGTCGTTTTTTATACTTATAACTGATTAATATTTTATTTATAATAGATAATTCTTATAAAACAAAATTTCAACATCAACTTAGAAATATTCAATAAACCTTTCAATTAAAATTGACTAATTGTATATTTCAAAAAAAAAATTAAAATGAAAAATACCACTGCCCTCCTACTTCTTTTTATAACGATTTTATCTTGCCAAAATGATAAAACAGCATTTCTTAACAACAAAGAAGTTGTAGATAATTTTAATCTATTAAAAAATAAAGAAGCTTTTTATAAAGAAGCCGAAGACTCTTTAAAATTAAGAATAGAAAAAATTGTTTCCGAAAGTGGCTACCAGGACTTAGTCCAAAAGTACCAAACCCAAAGAGGTATAATGTCCAATGCAGAAGAGGAACAATTATATAACCAAATCATGCAATTGCAACAAAGTATAAACCAGCAACAGCAATTTGCCAGCCAGGAGCTACAACAGCGTAAAGCAAAATCTGTAGATTCTATAATTGGTTTTGTAAAATCTTATGTAAAAGACTATGGCAAAGAAAATGGATATACTTACATTTTTGGTGATAACGACTCCGGCGGGATGCTATATGGTTCTGAATCTTTGGACATCACCGAAGAAATTATCGAAGGCTTGAATAAAAAATATCCAACCGAGACGAAAGTGGAAACAGAGGAAACTACTACTGAAGATTCCAACGAAAAATAATGGTTTTAGATATAAACCGGCAGTACCTCCAAACGCAATTATTTATAAAATTAGATAACATTAAATTTTTAATTATTTAAACTTAGCGTAAATTAGCCACCAAATTAATTTATGCAAAAAACTGTGTCAGCGCCTATTATTAAAGTGATTGAGGAAAATTATGAAATTCCACAATTAAACGCCACAAGAAAGATTTCAGCTTTATTACCAAGCGATTATTATGACACGGATAAACGCTATCCCGTACTGTATTTACAAGATGGACAAAACCTTTTTAATCCAGAGGCGCCTTATGGAGACTGGGCTATAGACAAGTCTATGGCAAAACTAAAAAGTGAAGGTTTTGGCGATCTGATCATTGTTGCTGTAGACCATGGCGAAGAAGAACGCATTACAGAATATTTACCCTATTACCATCCGCGCTTTGGTGAAGGTAAAGGCAAATTTTACATTCAGTTTTTAATAGAAAAGCTTATTCCCTATATTAATAAAAATTTTAGAACACTACCGGAGTTTGAGTACACGGGCATTGGAGGGAGTTCAATGGGTGGCTTGATAAGTTTGCATGCAGGACTTCGTAATCCGCGTGTATTTGGCAAAATGATGATCTTCTCCCCTAGCCTTTGGATTTCTAAAATTATTTTTGACCATACCAAAAGCTTCAGCCCGTTACAAGAGTCCAAAATATACCTTTATGCAGGAGGAAAAGAAAGCATAGAACATCTACCAAATGCCAAGCGCTTAGGCACAATTATTTCCGAAAAAATGGTCAAGGGTTACCATATTGACTTTAATTTTTCAATAAATAATGAAGGTAGCCACTCTGAAATTTACTGGAGAGAAGAATTTCCTAAAGCTGTAAAATGGCTTTACTTTAATCAATAAACTATTATGACATTTAGCTATTCAACACAAGTTGCTGAAGGGATAGATTTAATTATTCCTTGCTCCAAAAATAAACTTGATCAGGTTTTAAATTCTATTCAACTCAAAGATCCAAACTTTGAGGGCGATTTTGGAACATTTATAACACACTATAATTCAGAAGTTAACAAAACTTATCTCTTAGGAATAGGTGAAGAAAAACATTTACCTAAAATCGAAGAAGCCTTCAGGTCTTTTGCTTTTGAGACAAAAAAATACTGGTCCACACAAATCCAAATTGATGTGAATGGTCTTAATGCTTCTGCAATTGTAAAGGCTGCTTTAGGGCTTGGACTTGCTGAGTATAATATTGGTAAGCATAAAACAGAAGCACCTGCAGAAACAGATATGGAAGTGATTTTTGTTTGTGAAAATGATGTTACGGCCCTGATCGATGAGGGCTATGAAACAGCCAAAACGGTTAATAGCATAAAAAGCTTAGTAGATGCACCACCAAATGTAAAAACACCGGAATACTTAGGAAAGTGGGCACAACACTCAGCTGAAAAATATAATTATACCTGTAAGGTACTGGATGAAGCCCGGCTGAATGACTTAGGTTTTAAAGCATTACTTGCTGTAGGCCAGGCCAGTGTAAACAGACCTGTTGCCATAGTGACAGAATATACACCAAAACCCAATGACGCTGTAGATCTAGCCATAGTTGGTAAAGGCATCACATTTGATAGTGGTGGTTTATCCATAAAACCTTCAACCAATTTGCATTACATGAAAAGCGATATGGGTGGTGCGTCCGTTGTACTTGGCTTTGTAGAACTTGTAGCCAAATTAAAATTAAATATTAATGTAGTTGGTATTGTTGTAAGTGCTGAAAATGCCGTAGGAAGCAATGCTTATCGACCGGGCGATGTGATTGGTTCGCACGCGGGCAAAAGCATAGAAATAATTGATACAGATGCTGAAGGCAGGCTTGGTTTAGCTGATGGTTTAAGCTATGTTATTGATGAATATAACCCGAAAAACCTTATAGACATAGCCACTTTAACAGGAAGTGTAGTAAGAACTTTTGGCTATTCTGCAGCAGGCTTATTTACCAATAATACAGACTTAGCAAATGCCATGGAGTCTGCAGGACATAAAGTAAACGAAAGGGTTTGGCGACTACCGCTCTGGGAAGATTATGAAGAAGATTTACATTCGGACGTAGCAGATATTAGAAACTTTAGTGGTAAACCCATAGCAGGAGCTATTAATGCTGCAAAATTCTTAGAAGCCTTTACAAAAAATCATAACAGTTGGGCACATTTAGATATTGCCGGTGTGGCTTTCGGGAGCTCTAAATATGCAAAACTTAAGAGTGCAACAGGATACGGCATTCAATTATTAACTACTTTTGTAAAAGACTACTACAAACTATAATTTGTATAAAAAACTATAAATCAATTTATTATGTCAGCTTCAAAAAATTTTTTATGCATATCGACTTATTTTAAAGGTCAGGATTTTTTACGACAATGTAAGGCAGAAGGCAATCGTGTATTTTTGCTTACCAAGAAAAGTTTAGAACACGAAGACTGGCCGTGGGAAGCTATAGACGATGTCTTTTATATCGAAAAGTGGAATATTGAAGATGTAAAGAAAGGGATTGCCTATAAATTTAGAACCATAACTTTTCACAGATTTGTAGCCTTAGACGATTTTGATGTAGAAAAAGTTGCAACCTTAAGAGAGCATTTTAGAATGCCGGGAATGGGTGTAACGACAGCTCATTATTTTCGGGATAAGTTGGCTATGCGACTTAAAGCCAAAGAAGAAGGCATTAATGTTCCGGCATTTACAGATTTGTTTACAAACGATGCCATAAACCATTATGCAGACACCGTAAGTCCACCATGGTTAATTAAACCAAGGCTTGAGGCTTCAGCAACAGGAATAAAGAAAATTCATTCTAAAGAAGAATTATGGGATGTTGTCCATTCCTTAGGAGACGAAAGAGACGGCTACCTATTAGAAAAATTCGCTCCAGGAGATGTTTACCATGTTGATGGACTGAATAACAAAGGAAAAGTAGTCTTTTCAAGAGCGAGTAAATACCTAGACACCCCATTTGAGGTAGCTCACGGCGGTGGTATTTTTAGGTCTGTGTCTTGCGAATTAGGTACAGAAGAAGAAAAAGCTTTAAACAAAATGAACGCCGAAGTCATGAAAGCATTTGGCATGCAATACGGCGCATCTCACACCGAATTTATAAAATCTAAAGAGACAGGCGAATTATTCTTTTTAGAAACCTCTTCTCGTGTTGGCGGAGCAAACCTTGCAGAAATGGTTCAATTTGCTTCAGGCGGCATTAATTTATGGGCAGAATGGGCAAAACTAGAAACTTGTAACTTGACTAAAACAGCTTACAAATTACCCAAATATAAAAACGCTTATGCAGGTATAGTGGTATCTCTAAGCCGTTTTCAGCATCCGGATACATCATCATTTACTGATAAAGAAATTGTCTGGCGAATGAACAAAGAGTGGCATATCGGCTTGATAGTGGTTTCAGACTCCAGCGAACGCGTCTTAGAACTCTTAGAAAGCTATACACAGAGAATTGCCAAAGATTTTCATGCCAGTATTCCCGCACCGGACAAGTCGGAGTAATAAAATTTAGCCTTAACCCATTTAATATTAAACTGTGATTAAATGGGTTAAGGTTTTTAAAGCTCAAAATAAGCTGTAGATCCACCAACCCAGGTCTTGTCTTGGTTGTACCTTACGCCTACCATTTCGCCTTTACTTAACCGAACTAAGTTACTGGCAATTTCAATTTTATCAGTTTTGGAATTATGAATCATAATCATTCTAATTTCAACCTTGGCATTGATGTCTTTGGTCTTAACTATCGGCGCGTAGCTCACTTTTTCCTGTAAAATGTAGTTCGATTTGTTTTTGATAGAATCTATAATTTCAGGGGTAACATTAATGTGTACTCCAGCGCCCGCAAAGGAAAACATAGGCTTCAACACATAATTCTCGAGATCTGCCGGCAAATCCTCTAATTTGTCTAAATAAAAGGATTTTGGGATGTATTTTCCTTTTAAAAGGGGCAGTAAAAATTTACTTATTCTAAAAAACCAGTTCGGATGTCCAATCCATTCGATATCTAAATCGTCCTGAAAGCTGAAAGACATCTGTAAGTCGTTACGTTGGTAAAGCTCATCAAAGATAACGCGGTTAAATACTTTTTTTATTTTTACTTCTTCCTGTTTCTCGTTTAAATAATACAGCGAGCGTCCCTTTTTTATAATATCTTTTACACAAACAATTTCTATTCCTAAAAGATCTCGTGTAACGTAAAAATCGACAGCAGTGGTTTGATGATGAGGGTCAATTTCCAATAAAACGACCTGTTTTGGGTCTGTATCACCAACAATCTCTTCCCTTAGCATTTCCACATATTCCATATGTGGCATACCACGAACATGCTGATGAAAGTTCTCCGGAATGGCCTCTCCAAAGTGCTTTCTAAACATACTGTTTAGAAATATCTGAAAGCCATATAAGGTAGGAAAACCTTGCAATTCAATCAGTTTTGGAGAAAGATTCCCTTTATCATCCTGACAAATACCAAAGTCGAATTGAACAAATTTAGGCACTTCATTTTCATTTGGTATTTTATGTGTCGGGTCCAGAAATGCGTCTTCAGTGAGTGCTTTAAAATCCGGCTGTTCAATAACTTTTATAATATCGTTACAGGCTTCGATGAGCTGGTTTTTAAAAGCCTTATCCAGAAAAACCGGGGTTTCTGCAATTCTAAACTTTGGTTTATAGCGGTAAGTTTCTTCAATGTCCTTAAGGAAAGTTTGGTACTTTTCCTCGGTAAACATAGCATTGTAATGTTCTCTTATGGAATCTATCATGCTGTTTGTTTAATTATGTTGTTCAACCAATATTGGTTTTAATGCGTTATTTATAAAACGCGGTAGAATAGTGTTGTAAGTAAGTTCTAGTTTGTCAGGATGATTCATTCTAAACATCATCTGATTGTATTTTTCTTCACCAAAACTTTCTATCACTTTGGTTTTGTTTTCTTCTAATTTAAAGTGCTTTTCCATGCTTACCGGCTCCGCTTCCGGATGGTATTGTGTGCCCACAAATTCATCTGAAAACCTTACGGCCATGATAGCACGTTCCAATTCAACGTGAGTTCTTATTTTTTCTAAACTTAAAATTTTAGCACCATGCTTTTTAAATACTTTTAAGTTGGGTTGAATTAATTGAAAATCTCTCGAATCTACTGCAAAATAAGGGTCTGGTAAACCTTTAAGAATAATATCTTTCTTGCCATTTTGCGTTTTATGCACTCTAAGAATTCCAAAGGATGTGCTTCTTCTGGGTTTAATTTCACCTAGCTGAAAGTAATCACAAATCACCTGAAAAGAATAGCAAATAAAGAACACGTATTTTTTAGAATCGGTTTCTTCTTTATTGATATCCCATAGGTTTTGCATGAGGTTTAAATACGGTTTTCGCCATTCTCCATCGTCCAACGGCGAACCCGGACCGCCACTTGAGATATAAATATCAAAGCTTGTATCGGGGATTTCATTTTTTCCTCTAACATCAAAAACCTGGTAATCTATTTCAGATTCGTAGGTTTTTACGATTTCAACAATACACCTTAAACCTTGGTTTGGTGTACCGTTATTCATATCTAAAACCGCTAATGTTTTCTTCTTTTCTGTCATTATGTACCCGCAATAGTTTGAGCTGTGATGTAATCTACAACTTCTACCAAGTCTTTATTTTTGTTATAAACTTCGATTTGTCTATCGGCACCGGAGCCATGTTCTAGGATGTCCTCAATTTTTTCAATTTCATGTCTGGAACCTAAATCGTCTACAACATCGTCTACAAAATCGAGTAATTCTCTAATTAAAAACCGTGTGCTTATCTCCTGCTCTTTTCCAAAATCTATCATCTTGCCGTCAACACCATATCTTGCTGCCCTCCACTTGTTTTCGTTGATGAGCGCACGATGGTAGTTGATGAAATTCAAGTTTTGCTCTCTTAATTTAAAGAGTTTTACTACTGTAGCTTGAATTAAAGCTGTAATGCTAATCGTTTCCTGAATAGTCATAGGGACATCGCATATTCTTACCTCTATGGTTGGGTAAAATGGGTGAATACGCACGTCCCACCAGATCTTTTTAGGATTGTCTATACAGCCAGTTTTGATTAAAATATCCAGATAGTTTTGGTATTCTGCATACGTCTGAAAAGTTCCTGGAATACCTGTTCTTGGGAATTTGTCAAATACCTTTGTTCTAAAGGACTTAAAGCCGGTGTTTCTTCCTTCCCAAAACGGCGAGTTGGTAGAAAGCGCATAAAAATGTGGTAAAAAATACCTTAAGGAGTTGGTAAGGTGCATCGCCAAAGATTTGTCTTCTACACCAACATGTACATGCAAACCAAAGATTAAATTAGACCTCGCCGTATCTTGTAACTCATTGATAATCTGATCATATCTCGGATTTGGTGTAATCAATTGTTTTTCCCATTCCGAAAACGGATGTGTTCCTGCTGCAGCGATTTTGTAACCCAAACCGCCGGCAATTTCAGAAATGGTCTTACGCAAATGTATGATTTGCGCTCTGGCATCGTCTATATCTTTACAAATATGTGTACCAACTTCTACAACGGCTTGGTGCATCTCGGCTTTAACTTGCTCTTCCAAGACTTTCGCCGCTTCAGCAACAATTTGCTGGTCGTGTGAGGCCAGCTCTCTCGTTTTTGGGTCGATAACCTGATACTCCTCTTCTACACCTAAGGTAAATTCCATAATGATTTTAATTAAATGATTACATTAACTAAAAAAGCAATTATTTTTTAGCCTTAGTTGTTTTTTTAGTCACAGTTTTTTTTGCAGCTGGCTTTTTAGTCGCCGGTTTTTTAAATTGGTCTGAAACAAATGTTCCCCAAGTTAAATTCATTTTTCCTTTTTTGTAGGCCTTTGCTTTTTTGATAGCAAGGTTTGCTGCGTTCTCTACAATCCATTCGAAGTTGTCTTCTCCAACAGAATGTATGTCAGCATCCGGCGCAGGATTACAAAAATCTATTGCATAAGGCACACCGTCTCTCACTGCAAATTCTACAGTATTAAAATCGTAACCAAGTGCTTTATTAAGTTTGATACAGTATTTTTCAACTAAAGCCAATAATTTTTTATCTACTTCAGGGCCATCAACAACATATCTTAGATGATGTGGGTTTCTTGGCTCGTATTGCATGATATGAACTTGATCTGTTCCTAACACATAACATCTAAAGTATTCTTCAAACTTAATTTCTTCCTGAAGCATCATGACCAAATTACCGGTATCGTTATGCTTTGCCCATAAATCGCCCGGATTTTCTACACGATACACGCTTTTCCATCCGCCACCATCATGAGGTTTCATATATGCAGGAAAACCAACGGTTTTAAACATTCTTTCCCAGTCGAAAGGGTATTTTAAATTTCTAAACGAATTTTCGTCTGTGCCTTCCGGATGTTGTGCTGTTGGTAAAATAAAGGTTTCCGGAACAGGAACACCAATCTTTTTAGCTAAAGCGTTATTAAAGAATTTTTCATCAGCGCTCCACCAAAAAGGATTATTAATTACCACAGTACCAGTAATGGCAGCGTTTTTAAGATAGGCTCTGTAAAACGGCACGTCTTGAGAGATACGGTCTATGATAACGGCATACTCATCTGAGTTACCTTGTTCTACAGCATCTATAGAAACGGCTTCTGCCATCATGTTTTTGATGCCTTGTGCTTCAATTTTTTGATTTACGCGATCGATAAAAGCCCACGGAAAAGTGTCTTCTTGACCAAATAAAATTCCAATTTTTTTCATTAGTGTTAAGATTAGTTGTTTAAATTTTAGATAAATAATGTGGAAACATTCTATGCCATAAAGGCCAATCATGCTCAGCCCATTTGTGTTCGTCATACCAAAAAGGGATATTCTTATCCCTTAAGATTTGTGCCATTTTCTGATTGGCATCTAAGCAGATATCCCATTCGCCAACACCTAAAACAATATCCATATGCCATAAATCCGGGTGATTGGCGTTTGGCATGTAATCTACAGGGTTGTTAAAATACACATTATCGTCATAATAGCCATCCATAAACGATTTTATATCGAAAGCACCACTCATGCTAAACATATGGCTTACACGATCCGGGTGTCGAAACGCGAAGTTTGCCGCCTGGTAGCCACCAAAGCTAGGTCCTGCAACAGCAACTTTATGCATTTGTTTTTCATGACAGATTTTATTTACCAGCTCGTTCATGATAAATGTATCGTACCAAATGTGGTTTTTTACCTTATCAGCAGGATGCAGGCTTTTGTTGTACCAGCTCATATCGTTTATGCTATCCGGGCAATAAATTTGAATTAAGCCTTGTTCCAAAAACCATCTTGCAGATTCGATCAAGCCCCTATCCTTGCATTCGTAATATTTTCCACCCGTAGTTGGAAATAAAATAACAGGATAACCCTGATGACCAAAAACCAACATTTCTATGTCTGCACTTAATGTAGGTGAGTACCACTTAAAATATTCTTCTTTCAATTCTTAGATTTAATAAAATTTTTGCAAAAGTATTTTATTAAATTGATATACAAGTATTTTAAGCCTTAAAATCTAATTTTTTAATCTAAATTGTACAAGAAATAAAAGGAGAGAGTACCTTCTAAAATATGATGTATCCCAGCTACTAAAGCTTTAAAAGGACTTTTCTTAGAATTAAATCCACATCTATAAGCAAAATACTAAACACACCCAAGACTATTAAAAGCTTTAATAGATTATGAAGAATTCTAAAATGTACTTTCTTAGAGGAAATCCATACCAATATGCCTAGAGCGATATAAGCCAAAAAACTCAGGTAAAAGTAATAGACCATGTAGCCGAGGTTAAAAAAATATAAAAACAAGCCATTAATGATGACGGCAACGCCTATCAGACTGCTTAATATTATTTTGGTTTGTTGCTCTCCGTAAATGACAGGAATTGTTTTGTAGTCTTGTGCAAAATCACCTTTCAAACTTTCTAAGTCCTTGATGATTTCTCTTATCAAAATCAGTAAAAACAAAAACGATGCATGAAAAAAAATGATATTTTCTACGTGTTTATAATATATAAAAACAGCAAAAAAAGGAGTAATAGCCAGCAGCGCAGCGATAACATTTCCTAAGAATGTAATTCGTTTAAGCTTATGAGAATACAGCCAGATTCCGAATATAAAGCCAGAGAAAAACAGTACAGCTCTGAAAGAAATATAACTTGCTAAAACAACGCTTACAAAGTTTATTATAAAGTAAAGCGACAACTTGGTTTGCTGGCTTACAGCATTGTCCAAAAACGTTTTATAAGGCTTATTTATCAAGTCTTTTTCCGAATCGTAAAAACTGTTTATAAGATATCCTGAAGCAATAACTAGAGCATTACATAAAACAAGGATAAATAAATTAACGTCTAACAAGACATCACTTAAGGTCAATTCGTCCGGAGAGAGGATAAAAATTGCCGCTAAGTACTGAGCCAGGATAATAATAATAAGGTTATATCCCCTGATACTGAAGAACAAACCTGCCAGTTTGTACAAAACAGACTTGTTGCTTTCGCTCATTTTTTACGCTTTGTTGTTCTAGAAGTTGTATACTACTTCTACCTTATGCCCTTTAAGGGCTTTTTTAGCTTCTTCTATGTCTTGTGTAAAGCCTAGCATGTAGCCACCGCCACCGGAGCCACAGAGTTTAAGATAATAGGTATTGGTTTCTAAACCGTGTTTCCATAACTCGTGAAAGTGCTGAGGAATCATAGGTTTAAAGTTTTCAAAAACTACTTTGGAAAGGGATTTTACGCTCGAAAACAATTTGGAAAAATCACCTTTTAAAAAGTTATCTACACAAGCATCGGTATGTTTGATAAAGCGTGTTTTAATCATTTTTCTAAAGCCTTCCTGCTTCATGTTTTCCATAAAGATATTTACCATAGGTGCTGTTTCTCCAACAATACCACTATCTAGTAAAAAGACAGCTCCCTTGCCATTAGTTACTTGAGAAGGAATGCCGGCAGGTTCGATATGGTCTTTAGAATTAATGAGTATAGGTAAGCTTAAATAACTGTTCAAAGGGTCTAAACCAGACGATTTACCATGGAAAAAAGACTCCATCACAGAGAAGGTTTCTTTAAGCTTTTGTAGTTTTTCCTTGTTTAAATTTTCAAGAACAGTAATTTTATTTAGTGCATATTTGTCATAAATAGCAGCCACTAAAGCGCCACTACTTCCAACACCATAACCCTGGGGAATACTACTGTCAAAATACATTCCATTAGACACGTCTTCACTCAATTTTTCTATGTCGAAAGCTAATGTAATGCTTTCGTCGTTATGAAGCGTTTCTAAATGTTTCACATAAGAAACCAATTGAGAGTTGGAATGTTGCTTTTCCGGGGTATCTAAATTGTCGATTTTTAGAGCACCATTGTAAAAGTTGTATGGAATAGATAAACCTCTTGAATCTTTTATGATACCATATTCTCCAAACAATAAAATTTTGGAATAAAATAAAGGTCCTTTCATAATAATTGGTTTAAGATAAAGCTACTATACCTTCACCTATGTGGTCGCAAATATAATGTTCATTTTCACAAAAATCAACCAATTTTGTATTAATTAATTGTAAAACTTTGGTTTCGTGACTTTTAGGAAATAGCAAATGCACGTTGGCACCTGCGTCTAAAGTAAAGCTTAAAGGGATACCGGTTTCTGCTCTAAAATCCCAAACAGTTTCAATAATTTTGAGCGTGTTGGGCTTCATCAAAATGAAATATGGATTGCTGCTCATCATCATGGCATGAAGCGAAAGTGCTTCATTTTCAGTGATTTTGATAAATTTTTCGAGATCACCTTCTTTTAAAGCCACCAATAATTTAGACATATTTTCATGCGCCTGTTTAAATCTGGCTTCTGCATAAGGATGCTCGTTCATTAAGCCATGACCAACAGTACTACTCACCTTTTTTTGGCCTTTGTCTACCAGTAAAATAACATCCTGATAATCTTGAAAAATAGGGTGAATTTTTTCATATTTTATAGCAAAATCGTCATTACTTCCTTCAATTTCATGGTGTTTTCCCCAAACCATCAACGGTCCTTGTGTGCTTCTTGCAGCACTTCCCGACCCCAATCTGGCCATAAAAGAAGCTTTTTCCAGGTTAAATGTATCTTCATGCCCGGATAGTACATGCTCTATTTTTACAAGACATGCCGACAATGCGGAAAAACCACTCGCCGAAGAGGCAATACCGCTGCTGTGAGGAAAAGTGTTGGAGGTTTCTATTGTAAAATGATAATCTTTTAAAAAATGGAAGTAAGCCCCTACTCTATCAAAAAACTTTAAAATCTTTGGTTTAAAATTTTCGTTTTCCAGGCCATCAACAAAAACAGTCACGCTAAAATTTTCTAATGTTCCTTCAGCCTTTTCAATACTCAAATACGTTTCTGTTTTACAATTATGTAGTGTAAAACTTATGGAAGGGTTTGCCGGCAATTGAACAGGATATTTACCCCAATACTTTACCAAGGCGATGTTGCTTGGTGCGGAATAGCCACATCTGTATTCTGCCAGAGGTGTCTTAATTTGAAGCGGTTGGATATTCAAAAATATTAGTTTTAAGTACAAATGTATTTAATAAAACCACTATAAAACAAGGAATAACATTTTGTAAACTATTTTATTAATAAAACAAGACGAAATTCTTATATCGTTTAAAGAAAAACTGACTTTTAAAACCACAGCATGTCAACCCTTAAGCTTTAGCCTAATGAAAAGAAGAATTAAAATAGATCTATTATCAAACAATTGTTAAGAGTTATGTTTTGTGAATAGAATTTATTTTTTAATTTAGGAGTTGTGAAAAAGAAAGCAATCATAAAAATTATAATCAGCGTTGTAGTATGCTTGGGTGTTGGGTTTATCTCAAGTATTGCGACGCAAACTGGTGTTAATGATTGGTATACCACAATAGAGAAACCAAGTTTTACACCGCCTAATTGGCTTTTTGGCCCTGTCTGGACAGCTTTGTATATTATGATGGGAATATCTGCCGGGATGGTTTGGAGCCGTGGTTTGCATCATGTATGGGTAAAAACGGCGCTCTACCATTTTATTTTTCAATTGCTGTTCAATGCCCTTTGGTCTTTAGTGTTTTTCGGACTAGAGCAGCCTTTTTATGCGCTTATCGTCATTTTTATATTATTGGTATTAATATTTTTATCCATCAAATGGTTTAAAGTTGTCAGCAAAACAGCTGCTTATCTCCTCATTCCTTATTTGTTATGGGTAATGTTTGCAACAGCGCTAAACTTTGAAATTTGGAGACTGAATAGTTAATATTTAGATTCAAATAAAACAGAAAAGTTATTTCTTTTCAAACACCATGCAATGCTGCCAGGGTAGATTTTCAATATTTTCTATAAGCCTAAAGCCGGCAATCTCAAATTCTTTCACCGCTTGCTTTTCTGTCATTTTGTGGATGGGTTTAATAGGGATTAAAGGATCTTCCGCACGATATTCTATCAGGTAAATTTTACCATTGTTTTTTAACGAAGATTTTATGGATAGCAGCATTTCGTATGGATAATTAAACTCGTGGTAAACATCCACCATAAGGACTTTGTCTATGCTATTTTCAGGCAAGTTAGGCGATTTTTCACCACCTAAAATCATATTGACATTTTCTACTCCCTTCTTTGCCTTTTGTTGGTTTATCACAGCCAACATTTCAGGTTGAATATCTACTGCATAAACAAGTCCTTCTTTGGCTAAAGGTGCCATTTTAAAGACATGATAACCAGAACCGGCGCCAATATCCGCAATAACATCTTTAGGTTTTATATTCATGTTTTTTATAAGTAAAGACACGTTTTCTTCCTTTTCTCGTTCAGGCCTGTTTAACCAAGGGATACCTTGATAACCCATTACACGAGCTATTTCTCTGCCTTCATATAATTTTCCTATTCCATTAGGATTTCCGCTTTTGTAAGTATAAATGGGAGTGTTTTGAGTCTTATTTTTTTCCTGACTCCAACCCATTTGAAACGGGATAATCATTAGAAAAATTAAACCAATAGAGGCCTTACAGTAGTGAACACAAAATAAATTGTAAAGAAAAACATGAAAACGTTTCATAGAAATTGTTTTTATAAAAAGCTAAAGTTATCAGACAAGTCCTAAAGTTTTGGTTGAAATATCCCTAATCTTTTCAAAAACCTGATTGACAAAAAAAATATGGTATAATCCTGAAAGATTTCAACACAAAAAAAAAGACGACATTTAGCACACTAAAACACCTGTAATTTACGGCCTATTTTTTATTCAAATAATCCATTAAGTTAACATCATTACCTAACAGAATTTCTTTGGGGTTAATTCGGTCTTTAGTCGAAGCATTTTCGAGATTAAGCACCCCACGTGGGCAAACTGCAGAGCAAATGCCACATCCTACACACGACGATCTTACGATATTTTCGCCTCTTTGTGCATAAGCTCTTACGTCTATGCCCATTTCACAATACGTGGAGCAGTTTCCACACGAGATACATTGCCCGCCATTTGTCGTAATTCTAAATTTTGAAAACAAACGCTGTTGAAACCCTAAAATAGCGGCCATGGGGCAACCAAATCTGCACCAGACACGATTACCGAATATAGGGTAAAATCCTGTGCCAATAACACCTGAAAATATAGACCCAATATAAAAGCCATAAGCCGAACGCAAAGTGCTACTTTTGATGTAAAACAGTTCTTTGGTTGTACCTGTAAAGTGCATAAATAAAAGCAAACTGATGATGACAGCAAAACCAATCATACCGTATTTGGCATCTTTTTGAAACACATGGCGTTTAAAAAGCATTACGGATACAAAAATTACGGATAACAGTACTATAACGAGTATAATGAAAAGCTCTCTTGTAAGCCAAAAATCATTTCGGTCGTATCCCAAGTAGGAATAGACCATACCTACCGTCATGACAATGGAAAAAACAAGAACAACATGAATGAGCCAACGTTCTAATTGCCATGCCGAAGTTTTTTTGGAAGATAAATGCCTAAATGGATCTCCAGCGGTTTCGGCCAGACCACCACAGCCGCAAACCCAAGAGCAATACCAGCGTTTCCCGTATTTATAGGTTAATAAAGGTGTAATTACCAAAATGGAAAGCACCCCAAAAATCAGCAGGAATAAACCAATATTTCCATTGGAAATAAAGGCTTTTACAGACCATTCGTCAAAGAGGTAATAGTTTAACGGCCAGATGCTTTTTAAGTCATAGTAGGGTAAATCTGAATTTAAACGATACATAAATTCAGGAATTAGGAAAGCAAAAGCGAGCTGAAAAAACATAACCGATACCGTTCTTAATTTTTGATACCTGTTGTGCCTGTATTTTAAAATAAATTTGTACCCAAATATTAAAATCGCCAACGTATATAAAGTCCCATAAACAAACCATTGGCTCGCATCTCGACTGCTTAAGAGTTGGGATAAAGGATCGAATAACGCGACTAAACCTGTGTTTTCTGCGCCATCTTTTCCAAGGCCTAAAAGTTCCGGATAAAAGTAAAGCACGATGTAGAACCCTGTTAAAACCACACCCGTAATCCATCCTAAAACACCTCGAGAAGAGATAGACTTGAACCAAACGCCATCATTTTTTATCCCTTCTTGTTTTGTCAGGTACAGCTCATGACTAAACAATATGGTACCCAGTGTAATAAGGCCTATGGCTAAACTGACAAACAAGGTTTGGTTTATTAAGTTTACATTAAAAATGGCAAGGATAAAAATGAATAAACCTGCAACCCCTAAGGCAACAGCAATCTTTTGTTTAGTTGAAATGCTTGTCATATCAGGATTGGCAAATGACATGCTGTGATTTAATTTGTTACTCATAATTCATTTACTTCGTTTACTCACAGAACAAAACCATTCTGCGATGTGAAATTTAATTTAAACCTTAACGAATTCATTTTTAAAAGCAGAATGAATGTCATGTTCATATCGACTGAAAAACTCAGGATCAAAATTGGCTTCTTTAAGATGACTAACCACGTAGTCTACATCTTTTTTTTCAGTAAGCCATCTATCAAAAACCTCATGGCGCATTCTAATCCCAAACGTATTTATCCCTAAAAATGCATTAGTTTTTTTATGAAAAGCTAGTGTAACACAAATCCATTTTTCAGGATGTCGCCAATGAAACTGAGCTTCGTATTCAGGTTTACGTTTTTCGCTATGTACCCAGCCATAGGTTTGGTATTCGATGTCAATAAATTTGGCAGAATTGAACCAATGTCCCGGATTATATTCTGTTTTTCGTCCGCAAATTGTCTGTGCCACTACTTCGCCCATCATCCTTCCGGTGTACCACACAGACTCGACACTAGGCCTGTTTTCGTTAGGGTATTGTTGTTCGGCACAATCTCCGATAGCGTACACATCTTCAACATTTGTTTCTAGATGTCGATTAACAAGGACGCCTTTACCAAGTTTTATACCCGAATCCTTCAAAAAGGCGATGTTTGGTGATACGCCTGCGGTAAGACCAACAAAACTACATTCTATTTCTTCGCCGGTTTCCTTGATGGTCACCGATTTTACTTTGCCGTGCTCATCGGCGTTAATGCTTTTTAGATTAGTACCTAAACGCAAATCGATATGATGTGATAAGATGTGTTCATTCAACATTTGGGATTCACCATGAGGCAACACACTATTCCAAAAGCTTTTTTCCCTTACCAACATCGTTACAGGTATATCTCTGGAACGCATCATTTCTGCCAATTCTATACCAATTAAACCGCCACCTACAATTACCGTACGTTTACATAATTCTTTATTCTTAGCATATTTTTCAATGCTTTCAAGGTCTTGTTTAGAGTACATCCCTCCTACTCCTTCCAAGTCTTGCCCCGGCCAATCAAATCTATTGGGTTTGGAACCACAGGCGATGATAAGCTTGTCATAGTTTATGGAAGACGCGTCTGCAAACTCGAGCGATTTTTCTTTGACATTCACATGCTTGACATAGCCAAATTTCAAATCGATTTTATTCTTTTTCCAAAATGTGTTTTCATAAGGTTGGATGTGTTCCCACTTCATATGTCCCATATACACATACATGAGGGCAGTCCTGGAAAAAAAGTACTCCGCTTCGGCAGAAATTAAAGTAATTTTATACTTAGAATGCTTTCTTATATGTCTTGCAGCGGTTACGCCGGCTATTCCATTTCCTATGATGGCAACATGTGTCATGTAGAATTGTTTTGCAAATACGTAAAGTTAAGATTTTATCGGCGTTTGCCAATTTTAATCTACACAACTAAAGTTAAATCGAACGCAACATGTTCTATTTTTTGATGAGTTGGACGCAAAGGCTTAAAATTGTAATGAACTGAAATACTACACAAAAAAATAGAGAAAATTCATGTATTTTTGAAGTATGATAGACTTAATCAAACATAATTTGAAACATATTAAAACGCTATGCGAAAATCATAGCGTGAAAACTTTATCATTATTTGGATCTGCTGCAAAAAACACAATGCATGAAGAAAGTGATATTGATTTTCTTGTAGAGTTTGATGATGATGTTGCTTTGTTAGATTATGCTGATAATTATTTTTCACTTTTAGACAATCTTGAAAAGATTTTTAATAAAAACATTGAATTGATTTCGGCAAAATCACTAAAAAACCCTGTTTTTAAAGATGAAGTATACAAATCAAAAATCGATTTGTATGCAGCCTAAAACTTTAAAGTACATACTAGATATTGAAAGTGTTATTGAAGAAATTGAGGCGATAAAATTAAAGACTAATAACGACTACAATACGTTTGCAAATAATATGATATTACTTCGTGCTATTGAACGTGATTTAGAAATTATTGGAGAAGCTGTGAGAAAAATTCTAGATATTAATCCAAATATTTTTATTACAGATGCTAAGAAAATTATTGGCTTAAGAAATATTATTGCCCATGCTTATGAATCAATTGACGCTGAAATACTTTGGGGAATAATTCAAAAAAACATACCTGTTCTTAGCCAAGAAGTTCAGAAATTAAAACAAAGCCAAGACTTGTAATACCCATCTAATCCATACTTTTCATTTTGAATCTAACACCTTGAACTACCCACAAACCCTAGACTGGCTCTTTTCACAACTTCCCATGTACCAACGTGTTGGACAGGCAGCCTATCGCAAAGATCTTCATAACATTAAGTTACTAGCCAATTACCTAGACCATCCTGAGCAGCATTTTAAAAGCATTCATGTTGGTGGCACGAATGGCAAAGGCTCTACAAGCCATATGTTGGCTTCTATTCTGCAGGAATGTGGCTATAAGGTTGGACTTTACACTTCTCCGCATTTAAAAGATTTTAGAGAACGCATTCGCATAAATGGCGAAATGATTTCAGAAAAACAAGTCGTCGATTTTGTACAAAAACACAAAGCTTTTTTTGAAGAACACCAGCTTTCATTCTTTGAAATGACGGTTGGCTTGGCCTTTCAGACCTTTGCGGAACAAAAGGTAGACATCGCTATTGTTGAGGTAGGCATGGGCGGCCGCCTAGACGCTACAAACATAATTATCCCAGAGCTTTCTGTGATTACCAATATTGGCTTCGACCACATGAAATTTCTTGGTGATACTTTACCAAAAATAGCAACCGAAAAAGCCGGTATTATTAAACCAGGCATACCTGTGGTGATTGGCGAAAAGCAAAGAGGCACCATAGGTGTTTTTAAAACAAAAGCTAAAGAACAAGGCTCCAAAATTTACTTTGCCGAAGATTATTCAGGAGAAGTTTTTGAATCAGATTTAAAAGGAAACTACCAGCAAAAAAACATAAAAACCGTCTTACAAACTATTGAAGTATTAAACCATAGCGGTTGGAAAATTTCTCGTGAAAACATGAAGAACGGCTTAAACAATGTTGTGAAAAACACAGGGCTTCAAGGACGTTGGCAAACCTTAAGTACAAATCCATTATGCATAACAGATACGGGACACAATGCAGAAGGCATAGCTTACGTAATTAAACAACTTAGCACTTATAATTACAATACGTTGCGATTAGTCATGGGCTTTGTAAACGACAAAGATGTGGCGAGTATAGTGAATCGATTTCCTAAAGATGCTGAGTTTTACTTTTCCGCACCTGACATTCCTCGAGCGAAAACACTAGAAGATTTAAAAACAGATTTGAAAGCTCTTGACATAAATAAATACTACTTTAACAACTTAGCCTCTGCCCTGGCCAAAGCTAAAGCGGATTCTGAAGCAAACGATCTTATTTTTATTGGAGGTAGTATCTTTACTGTGGCAGAATTGTTACCTTAGCTTTTTATGACGTGGGAAGACGCTTTAACCGATTTTAAATTCTACCTTAAAGTAGAATCCGGTTTGACGGAAAATTCAGTGGTCAATTACGAATTTGACCTCAAAAAGCTGATGGCTTACCTCAAAGAATTCAATATCGAAGTTCCGCCTAAGCAAATAAACCATGAGGACGTAAAGTCTTTTGTGTATTCGGTTTCAAAGGTTTTAAACGCGAGAAGCCAGGCGAGGTTAATTTCAGCATTAAGACGTTTTTTCGACTACCTGATTTACGAAGGTATACGCAAAGACAACCCTATGGAATTGATAGAAGCGCCAAAGTTGGGACAAAAATTACCGGAAGTATTGTCTATAAAAGAAATAGACCAACTTATAGGAGCCATAGACCTTTCTCACCCTCAGGGCGAACGCAATCGCGCCATGCTGGAAACATTATATGCCTGTGGATTACGCGTAAGCGAATTAATAAACCTTCAGCTATCGAATCTGTTTTTTGAAGAAGGTTTTATAAAGGTTCATGGCAAGGGGAGAAAAGACCGTTTTATTCCAATAAACAGGCGAGCGATAAAATACATCAATCTATACCTTGAACACTACCGAAACCATCAAGCACCACAACCCAAGGAAACAGATATTTTATTTTTAAACCGACGAGGAAAACGTTTAACACGTGCCATGGTGTTTACCGTTATTAAAAATTTAGCGGCAGCAATACACCTTAAAAAAAATATCAGTCCACACACGTTCAGACATTCTTTTGCTACTCATTTATTAGAAAACGGAGCAGATCTAAGAGCCATTCAGCAAATGTTGGGGCATGAAAGTATAATTACCACAGAAATCTACACCCATTTGGACAAATCTCACCTAAGGCAAGTGATAGATAATTATCATCCTTTAGCCTAGAAAACAGAAACTATTGTAAATAAAAAATCCTTATCGGTACGGATAAGGATTTGAAAGTTGGCCCACTAGGGCTCGAACCTAGACTCTTCTGGACCAAAACCAGACGTGTTGCCAGTTACACCATGGGCCAATTTTGGTGTGCAAATGTATAAACATTCTTTTGTTTATACAAATCTTTAATACGAATTTTATTATACTTAAATTTGTTTTTATGAATTTTGAAAACGTAATCGGTCAAAACCACATCAAAAAGCATATTGAGGCGTGTTTTACAAACAATAGAATGCCTCATGCGCAACTGTTTGTAGGCGAAAACGGCTATGGCACACTTGCAATGGCTATAGCATGCGCAAACCTTATTTTAAATTCTTCAAAGGAGAGCAAACAGTATTCAAGTGTGCTTCAACATCCTGACTTTCATGTTACAGTACCTGTAAACACGACCAAAGCCGTACCAAAAAATCCAACAACAGACGATTTTTTAAAAGACTGGATAGAGCTTTTAAGCGAAACCCCATATACAGACATAGAAGCCTGGTACAATAAGATTGGAATTCAGAATAAAAAAGGCGCTATAAACAAAGACGAATCCGAAAAAATTTATGAAAAGCTATCATTAAAATCGCATTCCGGAATAGGTAAGGTAATGGTGATTTGGTGTGCTGAAAAAATGAACACTACAGCGTCCAACAAACTTCTTAAACTTATCGAGGAGCCGCCACAAAACACCTTTTTTATCCTTACTACAGACCAGGAAGAACTATTGCTTGATACTATAAAATCCAGATGTCAGGTTTTGCATTTTCCCCGGTTAAGTCAGAATTTAATTGCAGAAAACCTAAGCGAAAAGCTTAATATATCTTCTTCTCAAGCTAATTTTTTTGCTCAACAAGCCGAGGGGAATTTTTCAAAAGCCTTAAGCCTTGCCCAAAACAACGACGAGGAAGTTGAGTTTGAAAAGCTTTTCATAGCATGGGTTAGGTTAGCTTTTCAAGCTAAAAAAAGCAAGCAAATTGTTCAAAAACTCTTGGAATGGGGTAGTGGAGTGAGCGATTTTACAAGAGATAAACAGATAAGATTTCTAAAATATTGTTTGCATTTTTTTAGGCAAGCCCTTCTACATAACTATAAAACCAATCAACTTGTATTCCTACAAACTAAAACAGCATTTTCTTTAGATAAGTTTTCGCCATTTATTCATGGCAATAATATTGAAGATATTTACGAAACCATACAAGAAGCCATACATCAAGTTAATCGAAATATAAACTCAAAACTTATATTTACAGACATATCATTCAAGTTAACGCGATATATTCACAGAAAATAATATTTTATCTTTGCAGAAGTTATTTAATCCATGGCAAAAAAGGACAACTCTTTTTTTAAAAAACTATTACATCGCTACCGGCTTGTAATTGTAAACGAAGATACCTTCGAGGAACGAGTTTCTTTTAAAATTAACCGTTTAAGTGTTATTGTATTAGGAGGCTTTTTATCGCTTGTTCTTATTGGATTTACGTCACTTCTTATCGTTTATACCCCGATAAAATCCTATATTCCGGGCTACACATCAAGTTCATTTAAAAAAGAGGCCGCTAATATAAATTTAAAAATTGATTCGCTAGAGAATTCTCTACAAGCCAAAAACGCCTATTTAGAGAACATAAAATTGATTTTAACCGGGCAAATAGATTCCTTGTATTCTGATATTGATACGGTCTCAGAAGTCATTCAAAACGACATAGACCAGGAGATTTTTATCGCCAGTAAAACAGATTCTATTTTAAGAGCTCAAGTGGAGGAAGAAGATAAATTTAATGTGTTAGAGAATGCAGCTTTTGAAGGCGATTTTACATTCTTTCCACCAGTTAAAGGTATTGTTTCCGATACATTTAATATCGAAAAGAAACATTATGCTATAGATATTGCTACCGACAAAAACGAATCTGTAAAAAGCATAGCCGACGGTAGAGTAATTTTTGCAGATTACACCACAGAAGCGGGATACGTAATCATAATTGAACATAAATTTTCGATTATTTCTGTTTATAAACACAATTCTTCGTTGTTAAAATCTCAAGGACAGTTTGTTTCCGGTGGTGAAGTTATCGCCCTGACAGGAAGTACAGGAGACTTTTCCACGGGCACTCATCTGCACTTTGAAATCTGGAGCGACGGAAACCCATTAAACCCTGAAGAATTCATAAATTTTGACTGATGTCTATAAAATCTTTTGCTGCATTATTTTATGCTAAATGGCATCGAAAACAAATAGAAAAATGGTCTTCAAAACCTATTGAGACCCAAAAGAAAGTGTTTAATCACCTTATCCAAAAAGGAAGTACAACGGTTTTTGGAAAAGATCATAGTTTTACACAAATAGCGAGTTTCGATGATTTTGCAAAACAAATACCCATTAGGGATTACGAGCAATTAAGGCCGTATGTGGATAGGGTAGTGGATGGAGAATTAGATATTCTTTGGCCGGGTAAACCTATCTATTTTGCAAAAACTTCTGGAACAACCAGTGGCGCAAAGTATATTCCTATCACCAAAGAATCTATGCCTACGCATATCAATGCGGCGAAACAAGCCATACTCTGTTACATAGCAGAAACAGGCAAATCCAAATTTGTAGATGGCAAGATGATATTTCTCCAGGGAAGTCCTGTTTTAGAAGAAAAAAATGGGATAAAATTAGGTCGCCTTTCAGGAATCGTGGCACATTTTGTACCAAGCTATTTGCAAAAAAATCGACTGCCAAGCTGGGAAACCAATTGTATTGAAGATTGGGAAACCAAGGTTAACAAAGTTGTGGAGGAAACCATACATCAAAATATGACTATTATTAGTGGGATTCCTTCCTGGGTACAAACGTATTTTGAAAAACTGGTAGACGCATCAGGAAAAACCATAGGTGACTTATACCAAAACTTAGAGCTTTTTATCTACGGAGGTCTAAATTATGAGCCTTACAGGCCCAAATTTGAAAAATTAATAGGGCGTAAACTTAATAGCATCGAACTCTATCCAGCCTCTGAAGGCTTTTTTGCTTTTCAAGATAAACAGGATGATAAAGGCATGTTACTTCAACTGGATTCAGGTATTTTTTATGAATTTATTAAAGCAGAAGAGTTTTTCGAAGACCACCCTAAAGTTTATACTTTAGAAAACGTAGAACTTCATCAAAACTATGTGATGATCATTTCTACAACTGCTGGATTATGGCGCTATAATATTGGCGATACGGTAAAATTTACAAGCCTTTACCCTTTCAAAGTAATTGTTTCAGGACGGATAAAGCATTTTATTTCTGCATTTGGCGAACACGTTATAGGAAGCGAAGTAGAAAAAGCGATGAAAATAGCTTGCGTGGAGCACAATTGCAGCATCAACGAATTTACAGTAGCACCCCAAATAAATCCCAAGGAAGGCTTACCGTTCCACGAATGGTGGATTGAGTTTGATAAAGCGCCTAAAGACATTGAAAGCTTTTCCAAAACCTTAGATGATGCGGTTATAAAACAAAACTCGTATTACAAAGACCTGAGAGCAGGCAATATGTTAAGGCAGGTGGTCATAAGGTCTTTACCAGAAAATGCTTTTAATGCCTACATGAAGTCTATCGGAAAACTAGGCGGGCAGAATAAAATACCAAGGCTTTCCGATAATAGAAAAATTGCTGATAAACTTGAACAGTATATTAAATAAAATACATGATAAAAACATTTGATAAACATAGAACTAGAGCGCAGGAAAGTACGGCAGCCATAGAGCGTATTTACATCACTATGCGCCACTTATTCATAAGAGGTTTTTACAAACCAATGGGGATTTCCGGCTCAACTTTGAGGGAATCTTTGTTGGCACTAAGACCAGAAATATATGGAAGTATAGCAGAGCCTAAAGTCGAGTTGAATGGCCTTCTCTACATCATGGAGCGATTACCTTTAGGTATAGAAGAGTGTAGGTTTATTAATTTAACAAGCGATGAAGGTTATGCCAACTCACACTTTCAAGCTATTATTCCGCAAAAAAGACGTCGTAACTGTTATCGTATAGACGACGAACAAATGAATATTGAAATCACTCGTGGACGAAGTGACATTTACGATATTTTAACCCACCTGACCTTCCTATTTATAGAGTCACACAAAATTATGAACAGTGTACTTTTAGAAAATGGAAAGGGCGTCACAAGGGATTGGGAAAAGTTAAAAATCGCCGTAGAGAAACCTAAATTAACTCGCAATGAACAAGAGGTTGCGATTACACATACAGCCAATATTCTTGGCAGGACTTTTAATGAAGTTTATTCCATTTACAGTAGTTTCTCAACTCAAGACGATGAGCACCGCTTTTTAAAACTCATTTATTTTCTAGGACAATTAGCACTTGCAGAACACTTGCATAACGAAAAAAGAGTCATCACATTCAGTCCAGTATTGAGAGAGAGACTAGGGCATCATTTACACGGCGAATTATGGGCGAATACGATAAAATCTAAATTAGAACACAACAATCTACTTAACCGTAAGATACACATCATAAGTGCAAATATGCATTCTGTGATGAATACTCTTTATGCAAAAGATGCGCTAAAACAGTATTGTAAAGACAAATCTAATCTAGAGGTTTTTGAAGCTTTAAGCAAAGACAAAAACGAACGATTGCGCCAAAAAGTAAAAGAGTATGCGCTTAAAAATGGAATGATTTTTATTCCTGATGCAAGCGGTACCAATATAGATGTTCAGCTTTTCGACTTATCGCATATTACAAAACAGAAAGACGATGCAGTTATCATCGTTATGGATTACGCATTTGGAGAGCAAGCCTATGAAACTATGGACGAGCTTTTAAAACCGTACACCAATAAAGAAAACACAAAGCAATACCTTGATGTAGATTCAATTTCAATTATGGGTAAAGCAGGAATTTTGGAAGGTGGCAAAGGTGATATAATGATACCAAATGCCCATTTATTTGAAGGCACAGCAGATAATTACCCGTTTCAAAATGAGTTAAACCTTAAAGATTTTGAAGGCTATGATTTAGGTGTTTTTGATGGTTCGATGGTCACAGTTTTAGGAACCTCCTTACAGAATAAAGATTTACTCGAGTTTTTCCATGAGTCTACCTGGGATGTTATTGGTCTGGAAATGGAAGGAGCACATTACCAAAAAGCCATTCAAGCAGCCTCAAAATTAAGAGAAAATATAGCAGCAAACGTAAAAGTGAGGTATGCCTATTACGCCAGTGATAATCCACTGGAAACAGGAAGCACTTTAGCTTCCGGAGGTCTTGGCACAACAGGTGTAAAACCAACTTATTTGATTACTGAAAAGATTATAGATCAAATTTTAGGCAAATAGGTTATGCTACGGCCATAACCAACATGCTTAGTTTTACATCTTTTATTTTTAAAAGTTCCAGAAAGCAAGCCTCTGCAGTAGCGCCGGTTGTAATAAGGTCGTCTGCTAATGCTATATGTTTCCCCTCGTATTTTTGAGTTGGGTTGAGCGTGAAATTATGTTCAATCACATCTGTTCGAGACAACCTATTTTTAAATACCTGCGTGCGAGAATACTGTTTACGTTTTAATAAAGTATCATCATATGCGCAGCCTAAGACATTGCTCAACTCGCGGGCATACCCATCAACCTGGTTGTACCCGCGATCCTTTAAACGTTTATAATGAAGCGGTACAGGAACGATAACATCTATTTGATTCGCCCATTTTTCAGTTTTAAGTTTTGAGGCCTGCCATTGTCCTAAATAACTGCTAATATGTTCTTGTTTTTTATACTTTAGGTCATGTATGAGGCTTTGGGTCTTATTTCTTTTTTCAAAATAAAGTAAAGCATCAGCATAATTTAAATCGACACGTCCACGAAGCTTGTCTGTAATTAAATTATCTTTTGGGTTTTTCCAATCGCATAAAGGCAAGTCGTGACGACATGGTGTACATAAAACAACTTCACCACTATATAATGGTGCATCACAGCTGCTACATACTTTAGGAAATAGTAAGTCTAATAGCGGTTTAATCATTTCCGGTAAACAGGAAGAGCAATCTCTAGTCTGTTAATCTAAATTCGTAAACAATTTCACCTACTTGAGTTGCAGGCGCTTTGGAGTCAGGGTTAAATTTTGTGTCCAAGGCCGCTCTTCTTGCAGGCTCTAATAAGCATTTGTCAAAGTTTGTAGTGCCTTTAACGCCAGCAGTTGCTTTTATCACGTTACCGTTTCTATCGACTTCAATCTTTACAACCACGATTCCAGACTCGTTACACTCCTGGGTGTATTTTGTTTTATTAAGTGCTTTTCTGCCACCTAGTTTGTAATTTCCGTCACCATCCAGGCCTTTACCTGTGCCGTAATACGATTTTGCTTTAGGGTCGCCATCAGGGTCGCCTTTGTCTCCGGAAACCTTGTCGTTACCCTCGCTGTTTTCACTCTCCCCATTATTTTGTGGACCATTAAGAAGATTGTCCATCGCATCTGTTACGGCTTTGTCGGGCTTAGGGTCGGGTTTGGGTTCAGGTTCTTTAATGGGTTTTTCTTCAACTGGTTTTACTTCTTCTACGGGTTTGGTTTCTTCTTTCGGTTCTTCTTTAGGTTGTTTTTTTTCTGGCTCGATTTCTTTCTCTTCTTTTTCTTGTTCTACAACAGGCGCATCTTCAGTTTCCTGAGTAGCCACTTCTTCCTTAACTTCTGAGCTTGTAGGTTGTGTTTCCGGTTGAGGTACGGGTTCAGGTATATTTTGTTGAGGTGCTGTTTTTACAGGTTTTACTGGTTGAGTATTGCCTTCACCGAGCTCAGTTGTTCCAAAATTGACTAAAATCCCTTTTTCTTTTGGCGGATCAAAATATTTTAAACCGAGAAACAATAACAACAAAATAAGTATCGCATACAATATTGTTGTAACGACCAAAGAATTTTTTTCATGTTTTGTTTCTATTAGTGCCATAAGTAAAGTGCTCTAAATCTCTTTATTATCCAAGTCCAAAACTCTAATTCGGTTTTACGGCTAAAACCACTTTAAACCGGTTTCTGTTCGCTATATCCATAACCTTAACAGCTTTTTCAACGGGTACTCCTTCTTCTGCTCTTAAAATTATGGTAGGGTTTTCAGTATCTCTTAATCTATTAATCAATTGTTGTTCCAAACGGCTTTCGCTCACTTTATC
>CAYNCI010000022.1:0-55755 GCA_964396065.1 uncultured Mesohalobacter sp.
TTAAATTAGATCTATTTGTTTTTTAATTGATAGATTTAGCTCAAATCTTTAAAACCTATTTAAAGATATTCTTTAGTTTCTGAAACAGACTGGTTTTCTCTTGTTTCAGGTAGCCTTTTCCATATGAAGCATAGCCGTATTCATAACCATAACCATAACCGTAGTCGCTTTTTTGTTTAGCTTTAAAGTAGTTAAGGATAAGACTAATATCGCGCACCTCGCCTTTTTTATATTTTTGATTGATAAAATTAAGCATTCCTTTTTTGGTGAAATGCTGCTTCACCACATACAAAGACGTATCGCAATAGCGCATTAAATTTAGTGCATCGGAAACTAAGCCTATTGGAGGAGTATCCATGACGATAATATCGAATTCTTTCTTCAGTTTATCGATAAGCAGGTCCATCTTATCATCCAGTAAAATTTCTGAAGGGTTTGGCGGAACGGTACCGGATGTGATCACATACAAGTTTTTGTGCTCCGTTTCCTGAATGATGTCTGTATACTCCGCTTGACCTGAAATAAAATTACTTATTCCTACATCTCTTTCTACATCAAAACTGCGGTGTAGCTTAGGTTTTCGTAAATCCAGGCCAATAATTAAAGTCTTTTTATCGCTCAATGCCATGACAGAAGCAACATTTATGGCATTAAAGGTTTTGCCTTCGCCACCAACAGAGGATGTTATCAAAATACATTTGCTTTTTTTACGGTCTGTCTCTCTAAACATAAATTGAAGACTAGTCCGTAAACCTCTAAAACTTTCTGAAATTACCGAGTTGGGCTGATCTAAAACAACAGTGTCCTTTTTTGCTCTGGATTTTCCAATAACAGCGATAAGAGGTAAATCAGTTTGCTTTTCGATGTCTTTGGTATTGTTAATTTTGTTATCCAGATATACCACGAAGAAAATGTAAGTTAAAGGAATTCCAAACCCAAATAATACCGCCATAACATAATTAAGCTTATTGTTTGGCCCCACTTGGCCGCCACCTACATCCTTTGCTTCATCTATTATTTGTATATCGCTTACGTTACTTGCTTTTATAAGCTTTGCTTCATTCTTTTTGGACAAAAACAAATCATAAGTTTGTTGACTTATATTAAATCGCCTCTCTATCTTTAGTAAACCTTGTTGGTTTTCAGGAAGTTTTTGGACTTGTCGCTCGGCTTCTCTCAGATCTTTATTTACCAGTTCTATTTCTCTAAAAATATTAGCCTTGGAAGACTCAATCGTCTCCTGCAACACCGATTTTGTAGCATCGATTTGTCGGTCTATATCTTTAAATTTTGGTAAATTGGGTTTGGCTGTATATTCGTATTTATTACGCTCTATGGATAGCTCTACTATTTTACGTACGCCATCTACAAGACTACCTTCTTCTATGCCGGCAATACTTGGCGCCGGAGGATCTTCGTATGTATTTCTGCTTAGCAAATAGTTGTTTAAAGAGTTGAGATAATCTATTTGTCTGTTAAAGGCTTTCTTCTGCTCATCTAAACGCATCAAACGCTGTTTGAGTTGCTGTGTTTCACCATTTAAATCTATGATGTTGTTTTTTAGCTTATAGGAATTTATTTCATCTTCAACAGCTTCTAGCTCTATGGCTTTATCGGCTAATGTACTGTCTATAAATCGAATCGTTTTAGTGGCAAAAAGGTTTTTTTGGTCTAAAAGCGTGTTGCTTAATATGACCGTTGTCGTGTTTAAATAGTCGACTAATTTGTTTTTATTTTCCCCAACGAGTTGAAGGTTCATTACAGAACCGCTCATGTTATTTAAACTTACATTAATGCTCTGGTACTGTTTCACAACCTGATTAAAATCAAGAAAACTAATAAAATACGCCGTTTCTTGATTGGGTGAAATATCAGTAAGATTTAAAATACCCGAAAAATATTTTCCAACAAAAGGATTACCAATAGGAAGCCTATCTTTGTAAGTGCCAACATCAAATGTTTCGTACCTGAATTTTTCAGTTTTGTAGTTGTAATATTTCAACTGTTTGGGTTCATCTTCAATTGTAAACGAAACTTCAAACTCTTTTTCATTTAAAATTTGAATAGCCATCGTTTGCCCTTGCAATTGGTCTTCATTTTCATTCACTTTAATGACAAAAGGGGTACTCCCATAAGCGTCTTCCAACTGGTATTTGCCTTGTTTAAGGTATTGTAAATAATATTGCAAGTGCTTAACAACGCGCTCGTTATGCGTTCTTGTCTGAAGTGTTGTCATAATGGACCCCATCTTGGTGGATTGCCCACCCCAATTAAAGGTCAAACTGGTATTAGAATTGGTAAATAAGGGATTAGAGTCCTCATTTATACTGATGAGAGAAGACATTTTATAGATAGGCAATTTCCTGACGCTTACATAATAAGCTAACCCAAGCCCAAGTCCTATAAAAATGAGAAAGACATACCAATTTGACAAAATCCTGTTCAAAAAGGATTTAAAATCAAAATAAGCGTTGGGGTTTGAGAAATCTAATTCTTCCATTAGAATCTTATTAATATTATTGAAAGCGTAGTAAGCAAAGATAAAATAGCCGTAAGGGTTCCTATACCGCTTGTACCTACACCAATGGATTTTTGAGGTAAAGGATTGGCGATTATCAGGTCGTTTGGTTTTATATAATAATAAGGTGAATTTATGGCATCTAAATCTGTTAAATCTATGCTATGCCGTTTTACACCTGATGGATACTGCCTGACAATAATCACATTGGTCTTATCGCCGGTGAGTAAAATATCGCCGGAGTTGGCTACAGCTTCCATCAAAGTAAGTCGCTCTTTGTAGATAACTTGACTACCGGTACGCCCAAACTCACCTATCGTCGTGTACGGTATTCCCGGCAGCTTTACGGTTACAAATATGTTAGAGGTTTCTTTAAAATACTCATCAAGAAGACGCTTTTCTATTTTTTGCTCTATCTCCTTCAAGGTTAAACCTAAGACTTTTATATTTCCAAGTATTGGCACTTTAATTTCGCCTTTTCGGTTTACGGTAAACCCATCAAAATACACCCTTTGCTCTGTAGTCGCATCTAAATTGTTTTGAGACACAGGGTTAAACGCATTTACAAGGTCTTGGTCCAGAGCTTTTACCCTTATGCTTAGCATATCGTCTATTTGTATCCTGTAGGGTTCGTGCGTTATAGACAACTTATTTATACTGTCATTACTTTCCGTATCTTGCTCTTGTAAATAAGTTTGCCTTTTTACGCTAATACAGGATTCTAATAGTAATAAGCTGAATAATAAAAGTAATAGACTAGTGTACTTCATTTGTAATACAGTATATAAACAAATGTACACGATTTAGAAAAAATAACTAATTTTTTTGGTGGACTTACATGATATTTTAGCTTAATCCATAACGAATTTAATACCCGCAGTAACAATATTTGAATTAAACGGTGTATTCCTATCGTATCTATAATATTTTACATCAATACTTTTTATTCCAAATTTCCAGATGTGCGCTTTGCTGAAAATATCTACATAAGAAACACCAAATCCTATTTGATTTGCATTATAATTTGACAAATCAAAATCTGAGGTGTAAAAATCTAAGGTCGACAAAGCAGACTCGTATACATAAAAATAATCTGCTGCTGTTTGGGTATAATACCTGTAAGAAGGGTACAACGTAAATTTATATGAAATTTTGATAGGCACTTCGAGACTAGCAGTATGAGATAATATGCCCCAATCATCAAAGTAATACCTGTAAAACGTTCTAAAGGAAACTTTTTCGTTTAAGTACCAGTTAAGTCTACCACCTATTGCAAATTTGAATCTGGAATCCGGCAATTGCTCTACCCCATCTGCAAGATGAAAGTCGCCAATAAAAGCATCTTCAAAATCGTTGAAATATATGCGTTGAAAAGGTGTTGACAGTAGCCCTTGCTGTTGCACCACATCTAAGGCTAAAGAAGCTTGAACGTTTTTATGCAATATTTGAGCAAAACTTAAGCCTAAACTATAACTATTCCTGCTTTCATCTGAAAACTCAGAAAAAGAAGGATTATAGTTTTGATTACCTGTAATAGTATGCTGTGAAAAAAACGAATCATTCAACCCACTACCTTCAGTTGCAAAGGGTCTCAACTCTATAGGATATATGGCATTCCAAGTATCTAAGAAAACACTCGCGTGTATGCCCAATTCTGTATTTTTCTCATTAAAAAGCTTTGTGTAACTACCGCCAAAGCCAAGAGAAAAATAATCGTATTCTGCAGACACTGATAGTTTTGCCGTCCATATCGTATTTCTATCATCTGAACTATGACTATAATTTAGAGTGAGGTTAGACCAGACATCTCCGCTGGATGCTCCAGAAGACGCTTGAAAAGGGTCTGCCGGCCCATCGTCGAAAGGGTTGATGTTACTAGAAGATGCAGACGTGTAGGCAGAAATACCTGCATCAACAGTTAAGACATCATCTTCATTTAGCGGCACAGAAACCACAAATGTACTGGTAAAATCGCTTAACTCTTCCGTACCAATACCGCCACTAACAGCTGCATTATTTCCATCCTGGGTATAATAACTGGTTAAAAAATCGACCTCGGTGCTTTCCAATACACGTTTTTTGTATTCGTTAGCAGAATTATTTTCTTTCTGAGCAAAAGCAACTACAGATACCCAAAAAAACAAAAACAGAAAATAGGATTTCATTTGAAATTTATTTTAATTACAGCCACAACCGCCACCCGTTTTACCTCCATTCGCGCCGGATGCCGCCTCTCTATAGGAATGCATAGTGCTCACATTTCTGTCGCACATTTTATCAACAAGAGCCATATCAGGATCGTTTAGGTTTACTTTTTCATATTCTTTTACGACGACACAGCTACATATTGTTGAAAGAGCAAAAAATGTCAGTGCTATTTTTTTTATCATTTTTTTTCTAGTTTTATTTGATTTGAGGTTATAATGTTGCCCTCTTCGTCTATGATTATACATTCTATTTGCGGCATTTGATTTATGCGATCTAAGCCAATTTCTTTGCCCATAACAAAAACTGAGGTTGCAAGCGCATCGGCAAGCTCGGCTTTAGGTGCGAATACTGTAACACTTATAATACCTGTCGAAGGATATCCCGTTCGCGGATCTATGATATGTGTATAGCGTTTTCCGTCAAAAACGACGTATTTTTCGTAATTACCAGAAGTTACAACACTGCTGTTATGTAATGGTAAAAGCGCAAAGGCTTTATTTTTGTTTAGTGGATTTGTTATAGCTACCTTCCACGGGTTTCCATTAGGTTGTTTCCCCCAAGCATTCATATCTCCGGAGGCATTTATTATCCCGCTGTTTACTCCTTTAGAATAAAGCAAAGCTTTGGCTTTGTCTGCCGCATAGCCCTTCCCTACTGCTCCAAAGCCAATCTTCATGCCTTTGTGCTTTAAAAAAACTGTTTGTTGAGATTCGTTGAGTATAATATTTTTATAGCCCACCTTGGCAACAGAGGCTTTAATATCTTGTTCTAAAGGAAACGCTGTCATACTTCCATCAAATTTCCAGATTCTGTCCATCGAAGCATAGCTGATATCAAAAGCGCCATCAGTAAGTTTTGATAATGCTATGCATCTTTTGATAAGGTCGAATAGCTCTTTGTCTACAATAACAGGCTGTATACCGGCATTTCTGTTTATTTTAGAAGTTTGAGAACCTTCGTCCCATGAAGAAATTAACCTTTCAATCCTAGCCATTTCTTCAATGGCAAGGTTTATATAGGAATTGGCTTCTACCTGATCTTGAGCAACTACAGTTACTTCAAATCGAGTACCCATAAGGATAAGTGTTTGCTTAAATATTTCTTGCGAGATACTTGTATAAAAACAAAATAGCGTTAGGATAAAATAAAGCCTTTTCAAACCTTAGAGCATAAAAGAATTAATTTCGTTTACATAATCTTTAGCAGAAATACTCTTATACCCCAATTCGCCAAGAACCTTGCCTTCGGCATTTAGGACAACAACAAATGGAAAATAGCCTTGTTTGTTGTAAAGTTCAGCAAGTTTTTTATTCGCTTCGGTTTGTTCTTTGGAAAGTTGATTTGTTTTTCGTCTTGGAAAATCTGCTTTTAGCATGACATAATGCTCAGAAGCATAGTTTTTAAAATACTCAGTACTCCATACATTCTTATCTAGTTTGATGCAAGGTGCGCACCAATCGGAACCTTGAAATACTAATATAATAGACTTATCTTCTTGTTGTGCTATAGCTTTTGCAGTATCAAAATCCGTCTTCCAATCTTGACTTTGAGAAATATTTGTACCAAAAAAAATAGCTGCTAATATTAAAATTTTTCTTAAATACATAATATATATTTATAGTTTGTATTGATAATACTAATGTATAGAATTAATTTTAAAAGGCATTTCATTTTTTAAATATTTTAATAAAGTATTTAATCAAAAAATGACTGATGTCATCTATTTGATATCATTTGTTTATCTTAGGTTTCTATATTTAGTAGTATTAATTACTTTTACAAAAAGTCTTAATTAATGTTAACAATTGGAATTACTGGCGGTTCAGGAAGTGGAAAAACAACAGTTGTAAACCAAATTCTTAATGCGCTTCAACATGATGAGGTAGATGTTATTTATCAAGATTCTTATTACAAAGATTTGTCGCATTTAACCTTCAAAGAACGTGAAGCTGTCAATTTTGATCATCCCAACTCTATTGATTTTGATTTGCTTGTAGAACATTTAAAAACACTAAAATCAGGCAAACCCATACAACAGCCGATATATTCCTTTAAGCAACACAATAGAAGTGGTGAAACCATTACTACTCGCCCTAGGAAAGTCATGATTGTGGAAGGTATTTTGGTTCTGAATAACCCTGAGTTAAGGGACATGCTGGATATTAAAATTTTTGTTGAAACGGATAGCGACGAAAGACTAATCAGAAGATTAAAAAGAGATATCAGCGAGCGTGGAAGAGACTTAGACGAAGTATTAAGCCGTTACCAGGCTACACTAAAGCCTATGCATCTTCAGTTTATTGAGCCTACAAAAAAATATGCAGACATCATCATTCCAAATAACCAATACAATAATGTAGCGATAGAAGTTATCCAAACTATAATAAGAGAAAGACTAATGTAATAAAGACACATGACCTGGAAATCTATAAAAAATAATTTTTGGTTTAAGACCCTAACAAACAGGTATATCCTCCTGCTTCTTATATTTTGTATCTGGATGTTATTTTTTGATGCCAACTCATGGCTAAATCATCAAAAATTAAACAATGAAATATCTGAAATTGAAAGCAATATCAATTATTTTAGAACAGAAATTAAAAAAGACAGTGCCATAATAAAAAAACTGAACGACTCTACAGAAATTGAAACATTTGCTAGAGAGACCTACTATATGAAACATGAAAACGAAGACGTTTATATTATAAAACACGAAGACAGCCTTAAAAACTAAATCTATGAATAAGCTAAATTTCAACGAGTTTGAGGAAGTTTCTGAAAAAGCCTGGAAACAGAAAATTCAAGCAGACTTAAAAGGAAAAGACTACAATTCTACCATGATAACGCCTACGGACGAGGGCATAGACATAAAACCTTTTTACCATAAAGACTCTTACAAAGCGTTTTCGATACCTAGTCCACAGGACTGGTTTATCACCAAACGCATTACAACACCGGATTATAAGAATTGGGAAAAGGACAGTAATGAAGGAATTGAGCGTTTTTGGATTGATATTGAAGATTTGAATGAATTTAATTTTTTAGATGAAAATCATCACGAAACTATTATTCAGTTTAAAGATGGCGACCTCGATAAGGTAAATTCGTCTAAGAACTATATTTATGCCTTTGACCCACTTTGTAATTTTGCAAAATCCGGGAATTGGCTTACCTCTCAAGCAGCAGATCTCGATAAACATCAAAGTTTTGCAGAAAAAACAAGTACAATTGCTGTAGACATAAGGTTATACCAGGAAGCAGGTGGAAACATAACTCAGCAGTTGGCTTATGCGTTGTCACATTTAGCAACATATTTCAAAAATTTAAATTCTACTCAAAAAGACAAGCTTATAATCTTGGTGATTAATGCCGTTGGAACAAATTATTTCTTTGAAATTGCAAAACTGAAAGCCTTAAAATTGCTGATTAACTCTTTATGCAAAGAGGAAAAAATCGATTATAAGATTAAGATTCTTTCAACGCCCGGAATAGTAGATTTTAGTGTTTACGATTACAATGTCAATATGTTACGTACAACCTCCATATCCATGAGTGCAATTTTGGGAGGCAGTGACTTTATATGTAACAAAAATTACGACGATGTATTTAAAAATGAAAGTGATTTTAGCAATAGGATTTCAAAAAACCAACTATTGATTTTAAAACACGAAAGTTATTTCAACAAGGTACAAAACCCTACAGAAGGTAGCTATTACATCAATCAACTTATTCAATCTTTAGCAGAAAAAGCATTAGAATTATTTAAAGATATTGAAAAGTCGGGAGGATTTATTCAGCAATTATTCGATGGTAAAATTCAAAATAAACTTGAAGAACAATTCAAGAAAACTCAAGAAAAATTAAACACTGCCGAAAAAATTATGGTGGGTGTAAACAAATACATCAACGAAGACGAAAACATGTCTGCTGCAATTGAAAAACCCATCACAAAGGGAGTCGAAAAAAGAAAAACACTCATTAAGCCGATAGTGTCAAGACGCTACGCCGAAGTCATTGAGAAGGACAGATTAAACAACGAAAACCACTAAGCTTATAATTATGGAGAAAGATTATAGCAACTTAAACCTAGATTTTAATTTTCAAGAAGAACCTGTAAAAGGCTCTGTTTTTTCTACCAACGAAAAAATTGATGTAAAGAACAGCTACTCTTCCGAAGATATAGAAGACTTAAAACATTTAAACTTCATAGCAGGTATTCCACCATATTTAAGAGGGCCATATTCGAGCATGTATGTTGGCAGACCTTGGACGATTAGACAATACGCTGGATTTTCTACCGCAGAGGAAAGTAATGCCTTCTACCGTAGGAATTTAAAAGCAGGGCAAAAGGGCCTTTCCGTAGCATTCGATTTACCTACACATAGAGGTTACGACAGCGACCATGAACGCGTTGTGGGCGATGTTGGAAAAGCCGGCGTAGCCATAGACAGTATCGAAGACATGAAAGTGCTTTTTGATCAGATTCCGCTTGATAAAATGTCGGTCTCCATGACAATGAATGGTGCAGTATTACCCATCATGGCGTTTTACATTGCAACTGCACACGAAACAGGAGTCGATTCCAACCAACTCTCAGGAACCATTCAAAACGATATTTTAAAGGAATTCATGGTAAGAAACACTTACATTTATCCTCCTACGCCATCCATAAAAATTATCGCAGACATTTTTGAATATACGTCTAAGAATATGCCAAGGTTTAACAGCATAAGTATTTCCGGATACCATATGCAGGAAGCAGGTGCCACAGCAGATATCGAATTGGCGTACACCTTGGCAGACGGTATAGAATATATTAAAACCGGCCTTAAAGCTGGTATGGACATCGATAGTTTTGCGCCTAGACTATCCTTTTTCTGGGGAATTGGCATGAACCACTTTATGGAAATTGCTAAAATGAGGGCTGCAAGATTACTTTGGGCGAAGCTTGTAAAGCGCTTTAACCCAAAAAATCCAAAATCGCTAGCGCTTAGAACACATAGCCAAACAAGCGGATATTCTTTAACGGAGCAAGATCCGTTTAACAATGTCGCCAGAACCTGTATCGAAGCCATGGCCGCAGCTTTTGGAGGTACACAAAGTTTGCATACCAATGCGTTGGATGAAGCTATTGCCTTACCGACAGATTTTTCAGCGAGGATTGCAAGAAATACACAGCTTTACCTGCAGGATGAAACTAAAATCACCAAAACAGTAGATCCTTGGGCAGGTAGTTTTTATATTGAAAAATTAACCCGGGAGATAGCAGAAAGAGCCTGGAAACACCTAGAAGAGATTGAAGAATTAGGCGGAATGACCAAAGCTATAGAAAAGGGCATCCCAAAATTAAGAATTGAACAAGCAGCGGCAAAGAAACAGGCCAAGATAGATTCCGGACGCGAAAAAATAATTGGTGTAAATTGCTACAAACTCGAAAAAGAAGACCCTATCGTTACACTTGAAGTTGATAACCAAAGTGTACGATTGCAACAGCTGAAAAAATTAGAAGAGGTAAAGTCTAAAAGAGACAATACAAAAGTTAAAGCAATTCTAGAAGAATTAAATCTCGCTGCCAAAACAGGACACAAAAACCTTTTGGAATTGGCTGTGGAAGCTGCAAAATTAAGAGCAACACTTGGCGAAATAAGCAAGGCTCTGGAAGATGAATTTGGAAGACATAAAGCAGAAATACAATCCTTTAGTGGTGTTTACAGCAAAGAAATGAAAGAAGACAAAACATTTGAAAAAGCAAAACAAATGGCAGACCACTTCGCCGAACTCGAAGGTCGCCGCCCACGTATCATGATTGCAAAAATGGGCCAGGATGGCCATGACAGAGGCGCAAAAGTTGTGGCAACGAGTTATGCCGATTTAGGGTTTGATGTGGATATAGGACCACTTTTTCAAACCCCAAAAGAAGCTGCAATGCAGGCAGTGGAAAACGATGTTCATGTGTTAGGCGTTTCTTCCTTAGCAGCAGGTCATAAAACACTCGTACCAGAAGTTATAAAAGAGTTAAAAGCCTTAGGCAGAGAAGATATTATGGTTATTGTTGGTGGTGTAATACCTTCGGTAGATTATGATTTTCTATTTGAAGCCGGCGCAGCCGCTGTTTTTGGGCCTGGTACAAAAATCAGCCAAGCTGCTATAGATTTACTTGAAATATTAATACAAACTGTACCAGACTAAAGAAAAATTCAATATGGACTATAAAGCAAAAATGCTAAGAGATGATGCTCTTAAAGGAAAAACGTACATCGTAACAGGTGGTGGAAGTGGTTTAGGTAAATCTATGTCTAGATACCTTCTGGAACTTGGCGCTAAAGTTGTAATTACCTCTAGAAACTTAGAAAAACTAAAAACTACTGCAGAAGAACTTGAAAAAGAAACCGGTAGTGAAGTCTTACCACTCCAATGTGATGTAAGGGATTACGAGGCTGTTTGCAAGATGAGAGACGATAGTATAGCTCATTTCGGTACTATAGATGGACTTTTGAATAATGCAGCAGGTAATTTTATATCGCCAACAGAACGCCTTTCCTCCAATGCGTTTGATACAATAATAGACATAGTTTTAAAAGGGACGAAAAACTGCACGTTAGCCTTTGGTAAATATTGGATTGAAAAACAGGAGAAAAATAAAGCAGTTTTAAATATTGTCACGACTTATGCGTGGACCGGTTCAGCTTATGTTGTCCCAAGTGCTACTGCAAAAGCAGGTGTACTTGTCATGACAAGATCTCTTGCAGTAGAATGGGCAAAATACGGGATTCGTTTTAATGCCATTGCACCGGGCCCGTTTCCAACAAAAGGCGCTTGGGACAGATTGTTGCCAGGTGATTTGAAAGAAAAATTCGACTTAGCCAAAAAAGTACCGCTTAATCGTGTTGGAGACCATCAGGAACTTGCAAATCTGGCGGCCTACCTCCTATCCGATTTTGCAGAGTATCTTAATGGTGAAGTCATCACTATAGATGGTGGCGAATGGTTGAAAGGTGCAGGACAATTTAACCTCCTTGAAGATATTCCTAAAGAAATGTGGGATATGCTTGAAATGATGATCAAGAGCAAGAAAAAAGGCTAAAGCTTAATTTGTTTACTTAGATTTCTCATCTAAGAACCCTTTATCAAACGAAAATGGTAAAAGACTTAATAAGGATTTTACCATTTTTACTTTTCCCACAGTACCAGTAAAATAGATTTCTATAGGAGAGTTTTGTTTTTGTTCGTATTCTGCAATAGCTTGTCTACAGGCACCACAAGGTGGTGCAGGATTGTGGTTTTCTTTATTTTCTAGTCCTGCACAAATCGCAATACTCTTTACTTTAGCATCAGGAAACTGTGACCCGGCATAATAAATCGCTGTTCGTTCAGCACACAGGCCTGAGGGATATGAGGCATTTTCTTGATTATTACCTGTTATAATTTCGCCATTATCCAATAACAAGGCTGCACCAACAAGAAATTTAGAGTAAGGCGCATAAGCCTTTTCTCTAGCCTGTTTAGCTTTTGTAATTAAATTTTGAGCATAGTCGGGGCATTCGATAGGATTATCAAATTCATAAATTGTGGATGTGATTTGATATTCTTTTAACGCCATTAATATTCTATATATGTGCCTTCACCAATATTAAAGGTTAACGAAAATCTTAAAGTCCCTTCAAGTGGATTTTGTACCGGTGTGGTAGAAAATAAATATGACGCATCGATTGTGATGGCATTAAAATTAAAACCGGCACCTAAGGTTAAATACTGTCTAAATCCTTTTTCTTCAGATTCGTTAAAGTAGCCTAATCTAAACGCAAAACTATCCTCAAACCAATATTCTGCACCTATAGCCCATGTGATTTCCTGCAATTCCTCCGAAAAGCCATCCGGGGCATCCGAAAATGAATTCACAATACCGGAAAAAGGATCTCCGTTTCTATAGTCATTTAAAGCTATCTGACTTTCGGGAGTAAGCTGTCCTGTTTGTTCATCAATTTCTAAAGCAGGTGGCGTAGGCACCAATAATTTATTAAATTCTGCATAAACGCCTACCCTGTTGGATACATCCAAAATAAAATCGAAACCACCTCCTAATCTCAGGTTGGTAGGCAAATAATTTTCGTCGCCGGCGTCGTCAAATCTTATTTTTGGACCAATATTTGAAATTGCTGCACCAAATCTCCAGCGGCCATTAAAGGAATTGTAAAATTGTTCTTCACTTTGATAAAAGGCAGAAATATCTGCTGAAAAACTATTGGCTGCTGTGGCGTCGCCATTAAAGCCAGGAATTCTCTGGTCAGAACGAATGTAACGCCCTGTGACTGCCATCGAGAATTGCTCACTTAATCGTAAGGCATAACTCAAATCAAAAGCAAGTTCGTTCGGTTCGACTTCACGAGGCACTTGGTCTGCAGTCTCTCTAAGTTCTACACCGCCAAGACCAAAAAACCTTAAGCTCCCTGCAAAGGCACTACGGTCGTTTATTCTATTAAAATAGGTTAATTGTCCTAAATTGATGTCGGAAACAAGTTCCCTTAAATAAGGTGTATAGGCTAACCCCACACCGGATTTGGTTTCAGAAAAAACAAATTTAGCGGGATTCCATTGCTGTGAAAAGGCGTCTACCGGTGTCGCAACACCCATATCACCCATTCCGGATGCTCTCGCATCGGCGGCAATTAATAAAAATGGTACTGCTGTAGTAATCACTCTTCGGTTATCTTCCTGTGCATTAAGGTGATTAAAACAACCTATTAGACTTATTATTAATAATACATGTATTTTCTTCATAAAATATTTCATTGTAGCAAATATATAATTAACAGCTTATAGCTTAACGAGTTTTTCAATTTTTTCAACTTTTTTGTTTATTGTAGGCGATTCCACAGTAAGTTTATACACATAAACGCCTTTACCAATCTGATTGCCAAAATCGTCTCTGCCATCCCAGGTAATTTCTCTAGCTAAAAAACTATCCGTGGTTATGGTTTGGTTGTGGGTCCAAACGACTTTGCCTGTCACCGTGTACACCTGGACTTGTACATTTAAAGGCACTTGAGGCTGATTATGATGAAACCAAAATTCGGTATAACTTACAAAAGGGTTTGGATAGTTAAGCACTCTAGTGATGTCTAATCCGTCTTCGTTGGCGACTCTAAACGTAATTTCGGCTGTAGATGAATTATTAAAGGTGTCCCAGCCTTTAAAACTAATGGTATGCAGACCATCTTCGAGATTTCTTAATTTGTACAACACTTCACCGGACGAAAAATCATCTACATCGGCTTCGTAATATTCGTTTAAAATAATGGGATTTGCTTCGTCTCCATCTAAAATAGCAACAATATCATGACCTATACCACCTGCAGTGTTTATCCCATTATCGTCTTGGAGTTTGGCCAAAAGAAAAGGAGAATCATTTGTTATTTCGCCATCAATAAAGCTTTCATCATTCATGTATAGTTGAATAATTGGGCCTTCATTATCAGTATCTGCATTTTCGTTTATGTCTCCAATTAAAATATCGTTACTAAATCCTGATTGGTCCTCTAATTCGCCATCTCTTACTGAGTAAAAACTTACACGACCGTTGCCGATAGGGATTCTAGTGTCTTTTGGAAGGACAAATTCGACTTCAAATGAGCCATTTTCAACCGTAGCTTGTCCTCTAAATAGTGTTTCGCCTAAAGTGGTAAAATCTAAAATCAGTAATTCGCCTAAAGCATTTCTGGTGCCATCATTTCCCAAGGTTGAACGCTGAATACGTTTATCAAAAATTGTTGTAGTCACTACACCATTGTAATTTTCAATACGATTTCCATTAGCATCTACGATTTCTCCGGAAAATTTATTTTTACTTAAGGCCTTTAAGGTATCTTGAAATTGAGTGACAGGAATATTGTTTACACGCGTCAATCTAACATTAGGATCCGGAAAGGGTATTCTTAATGCGGGATCACCTAGATAATAAATTATTCGCCTTCCATTGGAGCTAATTAGATTTTTTGTGCGTCGAACAGCCTCGCCTACAGAGAGTTTTTCGTTGTTATAATCAAAAAGAAAAGGTGCTAATTCTCTATTTACAGTCACACCATCTCCAACCGAAATTGCTCTTGTGGTGGTAATCATACCAACCGGACCACCATTTGGATTTCTGTAACATACTTCACCCGCTGTTAGTCGTAGTGGATTATCAAAACGGGTGAATTCGCAGGTTACCGTAAGAAAAATATTGTAGCGATTAGGGTTTTGCCAACTTTCAACATCTGTTTGTGTCACAATTCGTTCCTGCGCTAAGCCATCTTCACCTCCATGACCAAAATAATTTAAAACTGTAGCACCTACTTCAACTTGGTTCTGTATCTCAGCATTTACTCGCGGATACCTGTCTCCTCCTGCAGAAGTTTGCTGCTGAAATGCATCACTGTGAATTTTTTTCACATTGATATTAGGCTTATTAGACGATATTTCGTCACCTAAGTTATCCAAGTTAACTTGAATGCTATTGTGCTCCCAGTCTAAATCGACATCGTCCGAGACCAGGATAAAATTATTTCGCCAGGTATCGAATGAATCTCTTTTCTCGTATTCTATTATTTTGTCTATGGCTTCGCGCGCCTGGGTTTGTGTCTCGACTAAAATTCGACCTACGGCAAAGTCCATTTTATCAGAGGCTGCCATAGTTCCTTCATTATCGTCCATAATAACGAAAAAATCATCCGACATAAAAGAAGATGCCGTTGTCGCAAAACTATTTAAACTCTGAAAAGTAGGTACAATATTGTTGTTGCCCGGCAATCTGTCTTTGTAATCTACAGACGAATCGCCTATAATACCAAGATATTTAATGCGATTAGCCGGCGAAGAGGCGTTGTCATACACATACTTCATGAAGTTTCTAATGGCTACGATATCCTGTTTTCCGGTGGAGAATTCATCATAAATAGTTTGAACATCAACAACTTTTACATTCAAATTATTATTGGTTCTTCTGTATTCGGCTAATCTGTTAGCGTGGGACAGGTATTCATTATTAGTAATAATAATGTAATCTACATCCTGAAATTCACCTTGTGCATTTAAAAAAATTGTCCCTTTTAGATCCTGATTTTCAACTATTCGGTCTGAAGTAAAAAATCTTGGTGAATAATAGTCACTTGGATCGATGGCTATAAATTTGGTTTGAGGGTTGTGCTCTGTAGAAAATGAAAATGTATTTTCTGAGGTTTCATTTTGGTAAGCGGATATCTCGTTAAGAGCATCTATTTTCCAAACCTGAGAAATATTCGAGGCATTTTCTATAGTATATTGAACCACAGCAGTAGAAAAAGGTATTGATAAATTTTGAAACACAAACTGATCGCCAATGCCGCGTAGTTGGCATTTTGCTCTTAATCTAATGTAATCTAAAAACCCTCTGGCAGCCGGGTTGCCTTGTTTGTCGTAGGTTAGTTTGACCGTTATATCATTAGAAGAGACATTTGTCTGGCTGGAAACACCATTGCCATTTGAAGGTAAATTATCGCCATTTGCACCTACAGTTACGTTGGTTACGTTGTTAGCATTAATATCTATATTGAAAGTGGTGTTTATCACAGAAATGGCTCCAAATTCCATTTCATAAAACAATGGCTCTGATGTGATTAAGTTGTTAAATTGAAAGTTGTATTCCCTTTCTGTTTGAATATCAAAACGATCGCCAAACCAACGTCTGCCGGTTAAAGACATACTTGTTTCGTCTTTTTCATAAAACCTAAAATCATCAAAGTCGTTAACCACCACATTTGGTGTTGCAGATAAGTTTTGTGCATTTGGAATTCGTACAGGAGCTTCATCATTTAATGTGATGTAATAAAAAGCCCTGTTGGCATATGCATGAATATGGGTTTGATTTTCCTCATTCCAACCTGTAGTAGATTCTGCGTAAAGCAAAAAGAAATCCCCGGAATTAAATTTACCATCTCCACCATCGAACACTTGAATTGGCAGTTGTGGTGGATCAAAAAATTGATTTTGTCCATTTCGAAGCGGCATCATCTGCCCTCCATGGCTGTATACCTTAATATCATTAGAGTTTACATCGCTTAAATCCAAACCTAATTGAGACAAAAACGAAAACGTGACTCTATGTACGCCTGTTTCTTCAACATAAAATTTATAAATTTTGCCTTCAGCTAAAATCGAATTTTGAGGTGTACTAGCATTTTTGGCTGTAAAACTGGAAACAGATTTAGGCCCAATCCTTTCTAATGTGTAAGACACGACCTTTTTGTATTGGCCGTTTTCGTTAATTATAGGATTAAAGGTAATAGTGGTAAACAGATTATCTCTAGCTCGACTTTGAGCAATCTCATAACCAATGCTGGTGGGAATATTTTTTAGTTTTGATAATAGGTTTCGACTAATAATTTCATAAGAGATGTTTGTAAGCTGGTACTCGCCCTCTTCTAAACCACTTATTGTATTCGCGTAGAGAATTTGATTGCTGAAATAATTAAAACTGAAGTTCTCACTTTGGAACGCCGGTACAATCAATGCTTTATTTTCGTCAATAGCGACATTTCTTTTATCTACCCAATTTAGTCTAAAAGTAGTGTTTTGAGAAAAAAGTGTATTTGATGTAAAAATTAAAATTATAGAAACAATAATTACCCTCATATATAAATAATCAACACTTAAAATAACGCTAGCAAATCTAATCTATTATCTATTAAATTTAAATCAAATCTAAATGATTAAAATAATATTGATAAATTGTCGTTAATTGTTATATTGCGAACCTATTTTCAACAAATTTAACATGATAAGAAGAAATCATCTAAGTTTATTATTCTTTTTAGCAGTTGGGCTAATTATTACTTCATGTAACAATTCCCGAGATTACACCAATGTTTCCAGAGCTACCGGTATAGATATAACCGGAAGGAAAGGTGGCCCGGACTTTAGGCATAAAGACGTACAAGAAACGCCCGGCCCAGGATTAGTGGCTATTCAAGGGGGTACTTTTACTATGGGACAAGTGAGAGAAGATGTCATGCACGACTGGAATAATACACCAACACAACAACACGTTCAGTCGTTTTATATGGATGAAACCGAAGTGACAAACAACATGTACCTTCAGTATTTGCACTTTTTAAAAACAACATATCCACCAGAAAATCCAAATTACAGCAACATTTACAAGGGTGCATTACCTGATACGCTGGTTTGGAGAAATCCACTTGGATTTAATGAAAGTATGGTAAACAACTATTTAAGATACCCTTCTTTCTCAAAATATCCTGTTGTTGGTGTAAACTGGATACAAGCTGTTGAATTTAGCGAATGGAGAACAGACCAAGTCAACTTTCGTCGCCTTTCTGAAAAAGGATATGTGGCAAGAGATGCGCATTTAAATGTTACTGATACAGTACCGGCCTTTTCTACACAAACGTATTTAAATGCCCCTTCCCAAACCTTAAATGGAAATGAAGAAATATTGTTAGGTGGTAAAATGTCTCAAAACAAAATGAAAAGAGATAGTACAGGCATCTATGTGACACAACGAGATGGTGTGATTTTACCTGCTGAATATAGATTACCAACAGAAGCAGAATGGGAATACGCTGCACTTGGATTATCTTCTGTTAGAGATTTTAATTCGTACAGAGGAAAGAAAAAATACCCATGGGATGGCAAGTTTACAAGATTTGGAAATAATAAGTTAAGAGGAGACCAGCAAGCCAACTTTAAGCAAGGTTTTGGTGATTATGGTGGAATTTCAGGATGGAGTGACGATAATGCGTCGATTACTGCACCGATTAAATCTTATGCGCCTAACGATTTCGGTTTATACGATATGGCCGGAAACGTTGCAGAATGGGTTGCAGATGTTTACAGACCAAGAATAGATGAGAAATTTAACGACTTTAACTATTACAGAGGTAACGTTTACACAAAAAACAGTATAAGTGCCGATGGTAAAGTAGAAATTCTTGGAAATGGTGAAGTACAATACGACACATTAAGTAATGGAAACATAGTTTACAGAGGCTTGCCTGGCCAAATAAAGCAAACTCCTGTAGATGAACAAGAAACTTACCTGAGAACACAATTCAACCGATCAGACAATATTAACTTTAGAGATGGTGACAAACAATCTTCTAGATATTTTGCCATCCCAGACGAAGTTGCTAACGATAGAAGAATGTACAATTCGCCACAACACAGAGTCGCTGCAGACACTACCGGGTTAGTTAGAGAATATGACAAAAGCAATGAAAGAACAACACTTATAGACGATAACATTAGAGTCTTTAAAGGGGGTTCGTGGAGAGACAGAGCGTATTGGTTAGACCCGGCTCAAAGACGTTTCTATCCACAAGACATGTCTACAGACTACATAGGTTTCAGAAACGCTATGTCTATGGCAGGAGCGCAAAGTGAACCTCAAGCTAAAAAAAGAAATTAATTAAAAAGAATTAAAATTAATTCTATAAGCCCTAATTTTGGATTAGGGCTTTTTTATTATAATAAATTCGAAAAAATGGATATTAGAGAACTACACAAATTATTTTTGAAAAGTGATGGTGTATCTACAGATACAAGACAGCTAAAAAGCAATCAATTGTTTTTTGCTTTAAAAGGCGATAATTTTGACGGAAATAAATATGCACAAAAAGCTTTGGACATGGGTGCTAAAGCTGCAATTATAGACGATAAGTCTTATGCTTCTGAGAAAACAATTTTAGTAAAAGACGTTCTAAAAACCCTACAGGAATTAGGCTCTTATCATCGCGATTATTTACGTATTCCAATAATAGGAATTACAGGCAGCAACGGGAAAACCACTACCAAAAGACTAATTCACGATGTTCTTTCTCAGAAATTCAATGTGGTTTCTACGAAAGGTAACCTGAACAACCATATAGGTGTACCTCTTTCTTTGCTAAGCCTAAACGAAAATACTGAGATAGGTGTAATTGAAATGGGTGCAAATCATCAAAAAGAAATTGAATTTTTATCAAATCTGGCTAAACCGGATTTTGGCTATATCACAAATTTTGGAAAAGCACATCTTGAAGGTTTCGGCGGTGTTGAAGGCGTTATAAAAGGAAAAAGTGAACTATATGATTTTTTAAGGGCACATGATAAATTAGCTTTTGTAAATGCAGACGATAAAAAACAGATGGAAAAATTAGAGCATTCTAAATATTTCAGCATTGGTGAGGGCGAACATGCTCATTTTAAAGTCCATTTTAAAAGCGCAAATCCTTATGTCGAATTAGAGTTTGAAAACATACATGTAAAAAGTAAGCTTATTGGAGAATACAACTTTAGAAATATTGCTGCTGCTATTGGTATTGGGCATTATTTTGGTGTTTCCAATGTAAAAATCAAAAAAGCAATTCAAAATTTTAAAGCCAAAGACAATCGTTCTCAAATTAAAGAAACAAGCCACAATACGCTCATCATGGACGCCTACAACGCTAACCCAACAAGTATGAAAGCCGCTTTAGATAGCTTTAAAACTTATATCGCGGAGCATAAAACAGTTATTCTAGGCGACATGTACGAACTTGGAGATGATAAAATTGAAGAACATCGAGCTATTGCAGAGCATACAAAAACTTTAGGGTTTGATGATGTCTACTTTTGTGGAGAAATTTTCAAATCTTCCTTAGCTTCTAAAAATACTTTTAAAGTCTTTGGCGATTTTGAGAGCTTAAAAGAGCATTTATCCAAAAGCAGTATAAAGAATTCCACCATATTGATAAAAGCCTCTAGAGGAATGGCGTTGGAACGATTAGTTTCTATACTCTAAAATGCCAAAAAAAGTTAGCTTAAAAGACATAAATAAAATTGCAATTCCGGCAATCATCGCAGGAATTGCGGAACCTTTTATTTCTCTAACCGATTTAGCAATTATTGGAAATGTAGACCTAAATCCCACAGAATCGCTTGCTGCAGTTGGGTTAGTAGGTTCATTTTTAAGCGCCATCATTTGGATTTTAGCACAAACAAAAACAGCCATTTCGGCATTAGTTTCCCAACATTATGGTGCTAAGCGACTGCATGCCGTTAAGACATTGGTTCCTCAGACCATTGCTTTAAACTTTCTGCTGAGCCTCTTGATTTACATTTCTACCTTTTTTGCAGCAGAATATATATTTAGGATATATCAAGCAGATGGTTTAATACTGGAATATGCTAAAGACTATTACAGAATTCGAGCTATTGGTTTCCCTTTTACACTAGTTACTTTTGCCATATTTGGAGTATTCCGAGGTATGCAAAACACACTCTGGGCGATGAAAACCAGTATAACAGGAGCTGTAATAAATACAGTTTTTACCTATATACTCGTACATGGCATACCAGGCTTATTTGATGGTTTCCACCTGTTTGGTGCTGCTTTAGCCAGTTTGTTTGCTCAATTTGTTATGCTTAGCATGGCATTCTATTATTTTTTTAAGAAAACTCCGTTTCATTTAAAACTAAGCTTAAAACCAAACCCGAATTTAAGACCCCTTATCTTGATAAGCTTAAACCTTTTTTTAAGAACCTTATCCTTAAATATTGCAATTTACACGGCTAATGCTTTTGCCACAGGATATGGAAATGCATACATCGCTACACAAAGTGTACTCATGAATATCTGGCTGTTCTTTTCATTTTTTATAGATGGGTATGCAAATGCTGCAAATGCAATTGGTGGTAAACTTTTTGGCGAAAAAAACTTTAAAGCCTTATGGCATTTAGGTTTGGATGTGTCTAAGTACTCTATTGTTGTGGCAATTATTTTAATTATTGCTTGTGTAACGCTTTATGAAAATATAGGTGAGCTTTTTACAAAAGAAAATGAAGTTTTAAAATTATTTTATTCTGTTTTTTGGGTTGTGCTGGTCATGCAACCAATTAACGCTTTAGCTTTCGTCTTTGATGGTATCTATAAAGGCTTGGGGAAAGCTAAATTTCTAAGAAATGTGCTACTCATCGCGACCTTTTTAGGCTTTATACCTACGCTTTTTTTATTAGACTCATTTCAACTGAAATTGTATGCCATTTGGGGTGCTTTTTTTGTCTGGATGCTGATAAGAAGTACGAGTTTAATCATTCACTTTAAAACAAACTACTTCAAGGCATAGTGTCTTCAATTTTAGAATTAAAAACAGTTTAACAATTGCTTATTTAACTTATCCGTATAAATCTACTACTTTAGTTGCATGGATTATAAGTTTACGCAGGCTGGTTACAAATTCGAAATCTATAATGAAGAAAAAGTTTCTCCATTTGAAAGACTATTTGAAATTTTTAAAGAATTAATCACCTATACATCAGGCGATTTTGATGAAGCCATAGATTGGCTAAAAGCGCTTGATAAAGAATATAGCCTAACGACAAAGGAGTATACTATAAAAGATTTTATAGACGACTTGATAAAAAAAGGCTACTTAAGGGAAGAAATTAAGCCTAACGGCGGAAAGAAATTAGAAATAACTGATAAGACTGAACAAGCTATAAGAAAGAAGGCCCTTGAACAAATTTTTGGCAAACTCAAGAAAAGTGCAAGCGGACAACACGAAACCCAATCTAAAGGTGTTGATGGAGAGCCTTCCGGCGATTTAAGAGCTTATGAGTTTGGTGATGCTTTAGATAAAATTTCCATGACCGATAGCATCAAAAATGCACAATCCCGTCAAGGCTTTAGTGAATTAAACCTTACCGAGCAGGATCTTGTGGTGCAAGACAGTTACCATCGGTCTCAGATGAGCACTGTCCTTATGATAGACATAAGCCACAGTATGATTTTATATGGTGAAGATCGAATTACACCTGCAAAGAAAGTTGCGATGGCGCTTGCAGAATTAATAATTACGAGGTATCCTAAAGACTCTTTGGACATTATTGTTTTTGGCAATGATGCATGGCCTATAAAAATAAAAGACTTGCCTTATTTAAATGTAGGGCCTTACCACACAAACACAGTTGCCGGTCTGCAGCTGGCTATGGATTTATTAAGACGAAAACGAAATGCCAACAAGCAGATCTTTATGATTACGGATGGTAAGCCAAGTTGTTTAAGGATGTCTGATGGCACCTACTATAAAAACAGCGTTGGTTTAGACCCTTACATCACGGGAAAATGTTACAATATGGCCGCTCAAGCACGTAAGTTAAATATTCCTATCACAACTTTTATGATCACGTCAGACCCTTATCTGCAAAAGTTTGTAGATAAGTTTACGCAATCTAATAAGGGTAAAGCCTTTTATTCCGGCCTTAAAGGTTTAGGTGAAATGGTTTTTAGAGACTACGAACAAAACAGAAATAAACGAACTAAATAAATATGGATCTTCAAAATATTAAAACGCTCGGTGAGTTAAAAAAAATCAACTACACTTCTAAAACTGTCAAAGAAGAACTACGAGATAATCTTGTACGAAATATAAAAAACAATGTAAATAGCTTTGAAGGGGTTATTGGTTATCAAAATTCTGTAATTCCTCAAGTTGAAAGGGCGATATTATCTAACCATAACATCAACCTTTTAGGTTTAAGAGGCCAAGCTAAAACCATGATAGCCCGAAAAATGATCTATCTTTTAGATGAATATATTCCCGTGGTAAAAGGTTCTGAAATAAATGATGACCCGCTTAAACCGCTGTCCAGATATGCCATTGAAAAAATAGAACAAGAAGGAGATAACACTCCTATTGAATGGTTACACCGCAGTGAACGTTTTTCGGAAAAACTAGCCACACCGGATGTGAGCGTTGCAGACCTTATTGGTGATATAGACCCTATAAAAGCAGCAAACCTCAAGCTGAGTTATGCTGATGATAGGGTGATTCATTTTGGTATGATTCCGCGTGCTAATCGTTGTATTTTTGTTATAAATGAGTTACCTGATTTACAGGCCAGAATTCAAGTAGCCTTATTTAATATCCTCCAAGAAGGAGATTTGCAAATTCGTGGGTTCAAGTTTAGATTTCCTATGGATATTCAATTTGTCTTTACAGCCAATCCTGAAGATTATACCAATCGAGGAAGCATAGTAACTCCGCTTAAAGATAGAATTGGTTCTCAAATTTTGACGCACTACCCAAAATCTGTCGAAATTGCAAGAGAAATCACACAGCAGGAAGTAAAATTGACAGAAAATCAACAAAAAATTTATGTTCCCGAAATTGCTCAATTACTGTTAGAACAAATTAGTTTCGAAGCTAGAGAAAGCGAATACATTGATACAAAAAGTGGTGTAAGTGCAAGGCTAAGCATAAGCGCATACGAAAACCTTGTCAGTACAGCCGAAAGGCGAGCAATGGTAAATGATGAAAGTACCACTCAAGTCAGGCTTGCAGACTTTAATGGTATTTTGCCATCCTTAACCGGTAAAGTAGAATTGCTTTACGAAGGTGAGCAGGAAGGCGCAGAGTTTGTTGCTCAGCAACTTATTAATAATGCCATCAAGACCTTGTACAATACTTACTTTCCGGAAATAAAAAAATTAGAAAAAAAGGATGAAAAAAAATCCTATGAGGATATTGTCAATTGGTTTATTGAAAATAAAAGTATAGAAATACTTGACGACTCGCCGGACAACCTGTACAAAGAAGAACTTTTAAAAATAAAGCCTCTTCGCATTTTTGTTAAAAAACATACTTCTTTAGAACACGAAAAAGACCTCTTTTTCTTAATGGAACTAGTCCTTTGGGCACTTAGCATTCATAAAAAGTTAAGCAAAAACAGGTTTGAACAAGGCAATCAGTTTCAAGATATGTTTGGAGATTTTATTAAAGGGCTTTAATTAAGAGCATAAATCCCAAAGCGTATCTTTAGGTGGCTTAGCTACAAAAGTTAAAATTTCTTTTGTTGTAGGGTGAATAAGCTCTAGCTGTCTTGCATGCAAATGTATTCCCGCATCAGGATTACTGCGTTTTGCACCGTACTTTAAGTCGCCTTTTATAATACATCCTATTTTGGAAAGCTGCGCTCTTATTTGGTGATGCCTGCCCGTTTCGAGATCAATTTCTAGAAGGTGGTACGAATTAAAGGACCTTAGTAGTGTATAACTCAAAATTCCTTTTTTAGAATGCTGCACTTCGTTGGTGTGTGCGTAAGACTTATTTTGTTTGGTGTTCCTAACCAGGTAATGAATTAGTGTAGCTTCACTTTTTAAAGGCTTTGGACTTACCATTGCCCAATAGGTTTTTTTGGTCTCTTTAAGTTTAAACTGATTATTTAAACGGGAAAGTGCTTTAGATGTTTTAGCAAATACAATAACACCGCTTGTGGGTCTATCCAACCGATGAACCACACCGAGGTAAACATTACCCGGCTTGTTGTATTTTGTTTTAATGTAGGATTTTATAGTCTCAGACAGAGGTGTATCTCCGGTAGAATCGCCTTGAACAAGTACTCCACAGGGTTTGTTCACCACAATAATGTGGTTGTCTTCATAGAGTATTTCTAAATTTTTGATACAGCTATAGTTTTATATGTCAGCAGAATCGACTCTTTGCCAAGTTTGTGTTCTGTAGAAAAACCCCCAGTAGCCTCGAACATTCAAAACTGATGCATCATCGTCATCTACCCAAATTTTGCAGTCGTATGTTTTTCCATTCTGAGGATCAACAATGGTTCCTTTCTTCCACTCTTCGTCTTTGTAAATTAAATCTTCAATAATGACTAAACCTTCAACAGGTTTATCTTTTTTGTCACCTTCACATTTATCACAAAGAATGCCACGTCGATCTTCATTTAGAATTCTAACAATTTTGCCTTCAAGTGTGTTAGATTCTGTTTTATAAATTTTTACTATAGATTTTGCTTTTCCATCCTCGTCTACAGTTTTCCAAAATCCTTCTACTTCTTGAGCAAATGAAAAATTAACTAATAATAAAATGAAAAGAAATTTATTCATGAGAATTGTGTTTTAATTTATTAATACTTGCATTTAATTCGAATCCCAACAAAAATACATTTGAATTTAACCAAATATAAATCATCAAAATTAATAATGCCCCAATAGATCCGTAGAGTTTATTATAAGTTGAGAAATTATCAACATAAATAGAGAACAAAAAGGTTGTGAGAACAATCAAGAAGGTCGTGAAAAAGGCACCAACAGAGAAAAAATGGGATTTCCTACTTTCCTTAGTACCGAAATAGTAGAGAATGGATATGGCTAAAAAAAGAACTACCAGCAGTATGCCATATCTTCCTACATTTGCCCAAAATATTTCATCTCCAACAATACCCATATCTTTCAGGTTATCGATAATAACCGTAAAATAGATGGTTGCAATGACTGAAATAAGTATCATTAATGCCAAAATTAAAGCGACCCCAACAGCGATAATATATTGCCTGATTATACTTCTGTTCAATTTGGTATGATAAGAAAACTCGAAGCTTGTAAATATGGCATTCACGCCATTAGACATTAAAAAAATAGATAATATAAATACAAATGACAGTAACCCGGCACGTGGATTATTTGCTATATCAGAAAAAATATCATTAAAAAAAGGAATTGTTTTACTTGGCAAAAGCCCCTCTAAAAACACAAGAACTTCTGTTTGAAAATCATCTATAAAAGTGATGAAGGGAATTAAATTTAAAATAAACAGCAAAAACGGAAAAATAGCCATAAAAAAACTAAAAGCTATTGAACTTGCCCTTGTTGAAAATGTGCCTTTTATAATCCCAAAAAAATAGATTTTGAAGAGGTCATAAAGGCTTAAACCTTCAAGTTTAAAGAGTTTTATCTTTGTGCTAAACTTAGCAATATGCTTAATAATTGGAATTTCAAATATGATTTGATCTATATTATCCTGCATGCTATATTGCCTTTAAACTCATGTCTAAATTGTAAACCGAATGCGTTAGCGCACCACTTGATATGAAATCTACGCCACAGTCTGCATATGCTCTAGCTGTTTTGAGCGTTATATTACCACTAGATTCTGTCAAACACTTGTCGCCAATAAGTTCAACGGCTTTTTTGGTGTCTTTAAAAGAAAAATTATCCAAAAGTATCCTATAAACTCCATCGTGTTCTAGTATTTCTATCACTTCCTCTAAATTCCTTGCCTCTACAATAATTTTTAGATCCAGCTGATTTTGCTGCAAATACCCTTTTGTCTTAGAAATCGCTTGCTGTATACCGCCGGCATAGTCTATATGGTTATCCTTTAGCATTATCATATCGTATAAAGCAAACCTGTGGTTTTCCCCACCTGCTATCTTAACAGCCCATTTTTCTATCGCACGAATGCCCGGTGTGGTTTTACGAGTATCTAAGATTTTAGTCTTAGTACCTTCCAGGCAATCTACAAAATCTTTCGTCTTTGTAGCAATGGCGCTCATACGCTGCATGGCGTTAAGCACTAAACGTTCAGCTTTAAGAATTGATTGACTTGAGCCGGAAACTACAAAGGCGATATCATTTTTTTGGATCTTAGAACCATCTTCCATCAACACTTCAATTTGAAGTTTCTCATCTACATAATGAAATACTTTTTTTGCAAATTCTACACCTGCTAAAATACCGTCTTCCTTTATCAAGAGCTTAGCGGAACCTGTGGCTTCTGACGGAATACAAGACAAGGAAGAATGGTCTCCATCGCCAACGTCTTCTCTTATGGCATTGGCAATGATTAAATCTATTTCGGTATTAAATTGCGCTGTAGAAATCATACTTAAATGTTATAAATGCAAATTTATTATAAAATAATTTGAAGCCTCTAAACTATACAGATTTGCTTCTCTTTATTTACCTAAGACTAGCGTAATATACCATAAATGCATCATTTTCGTCAGTGCATAATAAAGCAATCTGGCGTTGGGTATAATACATGTCAACTAATTTTTTACCATACACCGGAAAGCCTTTAAGGAGTTCTCCATTTTTATTAAACAAATACACTTTTTGCTCCTGCTCGTCAGCAATACCGACATATTTCTGTGTAATTTTTGGTGTAGAATAAAGGCCATAAGGTAATTCTGCATTATTAGAATTAACACGCAAAATATTCTCGGACATGCTTACTAAAGTATTAGAATCGGCTGTGAATTTGGGGTTAAGCCAGTTGTAATCTTTTACATCTATACCACCTCTTGTGTCTATAAATACCAATTTGCCATCGGCGTTTAAGCTTACAAATTTGCCTTTATGGGCATACCATTCGCCGCCATAATGGTTAAAGTTCTTATCAAGTTTAACCCTTGTGCGGCCTTGACGATTTAAAATTTCCAGTTTTCCTGCTTCGTCCTGAACCATGATATAATCCTTACCACTCATCCTAATGTGTTTTACAGGATGCTTAATATGAGATTTTGCTTTTTTGTATTTAAAGCCTCTCACCTTTTTAGCTTCTTTGTCGTACATGGTTAAAGACCTATCATTTACAACAACAAAGCGGTAATTCCCATTCTTGTCGTAATCAAATACAGAAAGCCCTTGAGTAATTTCATCTTTTATTTTTAATGGAAATGGGGACACTTCTCTCCCATTTTTATCCAAGATGTAAACTTTACTTTTTGTCGCAAAAGCCAGCTGGATTCGTTTGTTTTGGTATATGTCGATACTGCTTATTTGGCCAACAATAGGTTCGTCTAAGCGCTTGGACCATACCAGATTTCCTTTCGTATCCTTAAGGTGAAGTACATTTTTATTATCCTGATAAACCACATCGTACTGCCCTGTTCGCCAGTTTTTAAAAAACTGAGGTGCCGTTAAAAAACCATCTTCAGACTTTACTCTTACGACTTGCTGCACTTTTGTCCCGGAAGCCTCGGATTTGGTTTGCCGCTGTAAAATATTAAAATAAGCAAAGTTGTCTTCAACAATCATTTGAGAGATCAAATACTCATGTTTAGACCAATCCACTTTCTTAAACTCCTTTTTGCCTTCTTCAGATAGCTTATCATTCAAAATAAAATCTGATCGTGACAAATTGGTAAACCACAACATACTACTTTTTGTATTTAGATAATCTAAATGGTATTTGAAGTTTTCTTGATTAGACAAAACGTTGTTGTTATTTATCTCTATCAACATGTCTTCGATTGTTTTCAATTCTTTTGAAGCTATGACAATATCTTTGACAATGGTAAAAAATTCAAAATCCATTTTATCAAAATATGCACTTATATTGGCGTTTTGTTCAAATTTTGTGGTAAGCTGAAAAACATCAATTGCTCCAAAAGTCGTAGAACGTTTAGAACGCTTGTTGAGATAAGAAAAAGTGTCGTCTATATCTTTTGAAACAAATGCATAAGCATGTGTGTTAGAAAAATTGATTTTAGCCACTTCCGATATACCGTTCCAAAGGCTATCGCTGGAGCGATTTGTATTTACGTTTTTCTCTAATTCGAAAAGCTCTTTGTAGTTTGAAAGAATAGTCGTGTGAGCATTCACAAAACTTGTTGGTATAACTTCTGAAACTACAGACTTATCGGGTTCGACGTTAGAGAATTTTTGCCATTCGTGGGCTTGATCTTCAGACTCTAAAATTATACCACTCAAAAATATCTCCTCTTCACTCAGATTGATGTCAAAGCCAACATAGTCCGACATTTCTAAAAACGGCAAAAACGCTAAATCTGATAAGGAATCCTTTGTTAAATCTTTAATTAATTTGGTATTGATTAGTATTGAAGGCGTATTATCTGATAACACCTCCGAAAGTTTTTTAACAGATGATGGCGGCTCAATCCGGCTATTATAGTTTCTAATTATATTTTCGAGAAGAATCGAAGATGTACTGAAAACATAATGCTCATAGAGCTTTGCATAGAAATACGTGTTTTGATCTGAAACAAGCCTTGTAATTTCTACGCCATCATAATTCTTTGCGTCGGCAGCTTTAACTTTTAATACTATAGAGTCTTTTTGTTTAAAAATTAAGGTCTCTGCGATATCGTTTTTACTAATCTTATGGTATGTAATTAAAGAATGTTCCGGCATGTCCATTATGCTTTCCCAGGAATTAGTGTTAAGAAAGCTAAGTAAACTGATAGACTTATTCTTTTCTAGAAAGGATTGTTCTTTAAGATTTTCTTTCCAATCCTCATAAGAATGCATTTGAAATATAACTCCCGGGTTGGGAGCTATAAATTCGAGTATATCAGATTTGCGCTGTTCTTCTTCAGTACAAGAGAATATTAGTATCATGGAAAAGGCCAAAAAGAAAAGCCCTTTTTTATAATTTAAAAAACTCATATTAAAATTCTAATTTTAGTTGCTCTGGTAATAATCTAAAACTTTTCCTGTGTATAGGTGTTTCTCCATACTCTTTAATGGCCTCCCGATGCTTTTTTGTAGGATAGCCTTTGTTATTTATCCAATCGTATTGAGGATATTGTAAATGTAATTGTTCCATTAATTCGTCACGATAGGTTTTTGCTAAAACAGAAGCAGCAGCGATATTCATAAATTTAGCATCTCCTTTAACAACACACAAGTGCTCAACATTATTGTAAGGCTTAAACTTGTTGCCGTCGACTAAAATAAATTCCGGTAAAATTTTCAATTTGTCTATAGATTGATGCATTCCTAAAATGGAGGCATTCAAAATATTAATTTCATCAATTTTAGAGGGTTGAATATGGGCTACTCCATAAGCTAAAGCTTCATTTTCAATTATAGGCTTAAGAGTAAGGCGTTGTTTAAGCGTAAGTTTTTTAGAATCATTTAGCCATTCGTGCCGAAACTTTTCTGGCAGGATAACTGCTGCAGCCGTTACAGGACCTGCCAAACATCCTCTTCCGGCTTCGTCTGTTCCGCATTCAAGTCTGTCTAATTGTATCCTGTGTTTTAGCATGGGCTAAAAGTAAATATTTATAAACAAAAAAGCAGTAAACCTAAAGATTTACTGCCTTAATTTATCAAGTATATATAAACTATTTGTTTTCTTCGTATCGTCTAGATACTTCTTCCCAGTTAATTACATTAAAGAATGCTTCAATATAATCTGGTCTTCTGTTTTGGTAGTTTAGATAATACGCATGCTCCCAAACATCTAATCCTAAGATTGGTGTTCCTGAACAACCAACGCTTGGCATTAATGGGTTATCTTGATTTGGTGTAGAACATACTTCTACGCCACCACCTTCGTGAACGCATAACCAAGCCCAACCAGAACCAAATTGAGTTGCAGCAGCTTTGGTGAAAGCATCTTTAAAACCTTCGAAAGACCCGAAAGAATTATTAATCGCATCTGCTAAAGCTCCGCTTGGTGTTCCACCACCATTTGGAGACATGACTTTCCAAAATAAGTTGTGATTGTAATACCCACCACCGTTGTTTCTAACAGCTGTGTTAGATAAGTCTAGGTTGGTTAAAATATGTTCGATAGATTTTCCTTCTAATTCAGAACCTTCTAAGGCTGCGTTAAGTTTGCTTGTGTATCCTGCATGGTGTTTTCCATGGTGGATTTCCATTGTTTTTGCATCAATATGTGGCTCAAGTGCATCATGAGCATAATCTAAATCTGGTAGTTGAAATGACATATGTTATAATTTTAAATTCGAACATCAAAACTAAAAAATTAAGATCTTAATTTCTACATTCTTAGTGTTATAAAAAGTATAAATGTAGTTTAGTCGGTAGTTTGCAGTTTGCTGAAGTAAGTTATGAAGTAAAGCAGTATGTCGTAACAAGTGCGTAAAAGTGGTCAACCTTATTTAAAAGACTTCTCATTTGTAAACCTGAAACTTGATCAACTAGATTAAATAAACTAAATCGCCATGTAAGCAAAGCTTTACGCAAAAAGTCGTAATTGGCTAATTTTGATAAAGATTAACCCGCTCTAAACTCTTTGTTTATTCATCCTTTATTCTTACTATTATTGAATAGATGTCTAAGCCTCTCTAAGCACTTCAAACCAATTAAATTCAGAATAAAATTACATTTTAACAACTATAAAGATTCAAAAACAACGCTTACCTGATAGCGTTTTTGCACAATCATCGAATCAAGGTCTATTCCGGGCACAACTTTTTGGTTTATTCTAATCATTAAATCAGCATATGGACTTGATGCCTGTACCAAAGGCGCCAAAAGTGTCATATTCACATTTTCGGATGTGATCTCTTCGGATGTCAAAGCGTTGCCATCAACACCTGAAGATAAGTATAATTGCACAAGTGCTTCGTACATTGTATTTGCTTCTTCCACATCCGTCGTGTTTAGATAATCGACTTCTATAAATGCGGATTTTCCAAAATTCGGTTTTACGTAATAGGTATTTATGGCCGTTGGCAATTTTACTTTAGATTCAAAATTTGTAAAATCGATAGTCGTATCAATTTTTTGGCCTTTGAGATTAGCAAAATTGTTTTTAAAATCCTTAACCACTTTTAGTAGTGCCTTGTCAAAAAGCAATGCAGTTTGTTTTGTTTTTTCGGGAAGTGCCACCTTTATCCCTTTTAGTTTTACCGGGGTTGAATTTTGAACTTTGGTTGTAGTTTCTTCTTTTGGTTTTGATAAATTTACTTTCGAAATAAATTGTTTGTAGTTATCCTCTATGTCATTAAGACTCACCTGTGGCATCTTCGACTTCTTTTTTAAAGATAAAGATTGGATAGGACTTTTAGCTGACTTTTCTTTTTTAAAATCTAGCAAGGATTTATAAATCAAAGAATCGTTTTGCTGCTGTAATTTTTTCAATGCGGTAGTGTCTTTAAATGAAATTTTTATGACTTTATCGGCATCAGCTTTATCTGGAAAACTAAACAAACGTTTTCTTACAGAATCGCTATTTATAGAATTCAACGACCTAAAACCTGATTTGTCTTCTTCTTTAATGATTGGTTTTTCTTTATTTTTATCATTTAAGTCATAGTCGACACCTTTTCCTTTCACGTCAGTCTTTTGATTGCAAGCTGAAAAAAGCAGTAAAATGAATAAAACAGTAGTAATTCTCATGGATTCTATAGATTTAAAGATGCAATTTGCTAATAATCATACGAAAATACACTAGGGCAATTGACTTATTTTTTTCAAAAAGAGTGGATTTAAGCATGTTTTCCGGAGAATTACATAAAAGAAAGCACGTATTTGAACCATTTCTCCATAAAATATAATACCCAAAAAGAAACGGCTAAAGACTAAACCTTATCTTTACACCAAAAACTATGGCCCAGAGCATGGCATTGGATTTTGGCATCAAACGCACAGGAATTGCCGTTACAGACGACATGAAGCTCATAGCAAGCGGACTAAAAACAGTTGAAACTAAAGAGCTCATGGCGTATTTAAAAGATTATTTTCAACTACATAAAGTAGATGAAGTAATCATAGGCCAACCTAAACATGTCGACGGAAAGTTGATGAATTTAGAGCGCAATATTCTCTTTTTTATAGACGATTTTAAAACACTTTTTCCAAATATTAAAGTACATCGAATAGACGAACGCTTTACATCCAAAATAGCATCAAAACACATCTCGAAATATCAAACCAAAAAAAAGCAGAAACAACAAAAAGGACTTATCGACGAAGTAAGCGCAACGCTCCTACTTCAAGATTTTCTTAATACTTCTTTTTAAGAATAGTCGTAAGAGTTTCCTTACATTTGCAAAAATTTATTTTCAAATATGATTTTACCGATTGTTGCATACGGCGACCCAGTGTTGAAACGCAAAGCTAAAGAGATTTCTGAAGACTCGACAGAACTTCAGGAACTGATAGACAATATGTTTGAAACGATGTACAATGCAAGTGGTGTTGGTTTAGCTGCACCGCAAATTGGAAAATCAATCCGCTTGTTTATTGTAGATACGTCGCCATTTGCTGAAGATGAAGAGCTTGACGAGAAGGAACAAAACACACTTAAAGAAGCCAAAGAAGTATTTATTAACCCCACTATTATAGAAGAAACCGGCGATGAGTGGGATTTTAGTGAAGGTTGTTTAAGTATCCCGGATGTTCGGGAAGACGTGTTTAGAAAGCCAAATATCATCATCGAATATTTAAACAGAAATTTTGAACCAAAGACTTTAAAAATTGATGGTTTATTTGCAAGAGTTATTCAACACGAATACGACCATATTGAAGGGATATTATTTACCGACAAATTATCGAGTTTTAAAAGAAGATTAATAAAAGGAAAACTCAACAACATATCAAAAGGAAAAGTAAAAGCAGACTACAGAATGCGATTTCCAAACCTCTCAAAAAAAAGATAATTACAATTTAATTTAAAAATATTAGACACATGGAATTTGATAAAATTTTATCTATTTCTGGAAAACCTGGATTATACGAAATGAAAGCCCAAACTAGAGGCGGCGTTGTAGCGCAGTCATTAGTCGACGGCAAGAAAATTCAGGTAGGAATACGAAATAACATTAGCGTACTTTCGGAAATATCGATTTACACCTACACAGACGAAGTTTCCCTTAAAGAGGTATTTCAGAACATCTACACCAAAACGGAAGGACAAAAAACAATAGACCATAAAAGTTCTAAAAAAGAACTGGAAAACTACTTTAGAGAAGTACTTCCCGAATATGATGAGGAAAGAGTGTATCAAAGCGATTTGAAGAAAATCTTTCAGTGGTACAACATTCTAATAGATAACAACTTTACAAATTTTTCTACTGAAGCGTCTTCTGACGAAGAAGAATAAATAATCGCCTAAAATGGGAAGAAGGAATAGACATAAAATCTTCAAACATCTTGAAGTAGTAGATACTGGCCAGAAAGGCAAAGCCGTAGCAAAAACCGAAGATGGTCAAGTTGTGTTTGTAGACAATGCTATTCCCGGAGATATTGTAGATGTACAGACTTACAAAAAAAGAAAACGCTATTACGAGGCAAGACCTATACATTTTGTAAAGGAATCACCGTATCGAACAAAACCAAAATGCGAACATTTTAGTGTTTGTGGTGGCTGCAAATGGCAAAACATGGCCTATGAAAAGCAATTGGAGTTTAAACAAAACGCTGTTGTAAACAATCTAAAAAAAATTGGACATTTAGACTTACCGGAAGTCACTCCAATCAAGGCAAGCGAGGACATTTATTTTTACAGAAACAAAATGGAGTTTTCGTTTAGCAATAACCGATGGTTAACTCTTGAAGAAATTAAGAGCAATGAAGACTACAAAGACAAAAACGCCTTAGGTTTTCATATTCCCGGCATGTGGGACAAAATTTTGGACCTTAATAACTGTTATCTTCAGCAAGAGCCTAGCAACAGCATTCGAAACGCTATAAAAGCATTTTCTGTAGAAAATAATCTCGATTTTTTTGATGTTAGGCAGCAAAAAGGCTTGCTAAGGACCTTGATGATTAGAACCACGTCTATTGGAGAAACCATGGTCCTTATTCAGTTTTTTGAAGACGATAAAAACAAAAGGGAGTTGTTATTAGATTTTATAAAATCTGAATTTTCTGACATTACATCTTTGCAATACGTTATAAATCAAAAAGCAAACGATACCATTTATGACCAAAATGTAATTTGCTATCATGGCAGAGACTACATTGTAGAAAAAATGGAAGAGCTCGAGTTTAGGATAGATGCAAAATCCTTTTACCAAACCAACTCCAAGCAAGCTTATGAATTGTATAAAATCACAAGAGATTATGCCAGACTTAGCAAAGATGATGTGGTCTACGATTTGTATACAGGAACAGGTACCATTGCCCAATTTATAGCTAAAGATGTAAAACAAGTTGTCGGTATTGAAGCTGTACCGGAAGCTATTGAAAAAGCAAAAGTAAACGCAGAGCACAATAAAATTACAAATTGTACATTTACAGTTGGAGACATGAAGAAAGTCTTTACAACACAATTTGTAGAAAAACATGGGCAGCCCGATGTGATTATTACCGATCCGCCAAGAGATGGCATGCATAAAGATGTGGTTCAGGTTTTACTTAAGTTAAAAGCTAAAAGAATAGTTTACGTAAGTTGTAATTCGGCTACACAAGCCAGAGATTTAGAATTGCTTAAAGAAGTGTACGACATCAAAAATGTAAGGCCTGTAGACATGTTTCCACAAACACATCACGTAGAAAATGTGGTGTCTTTAGAACTTAAAGCGAATGCGTAATTTCATTAAAAAAAGCGTTTTAATACTCATTGTACTGATAGGAATAGTGTCATGCGAAAGAGATGATATCTGTCCGCCAACAACTGCTACAACGCCTTTTCTTATCGTAGCATTTTACGATGTAAACGACCCTGAAGAAAATAAAACAGTACAATCCTTAAGTTATGTAATGGAAGGTTCGACAGATACAGTTGAACTTGGCACTACAGATTCTATTCTTTTGCCACTAAATACCAATGAAATTTCAACTAGGATACAACTGATAAGCAATACTGCAAACGCAAATTTTACCAATGGCGATTTTATAAGGTTTGATTATCAGGTTGACGAAGTATATATCAATAAGGCATGTGGTTTTAAAGCCAATTTTAGCAATTTAAGTGCTACACGAGAAGTTGAAACACCAAGCTCCAACAACTGGATAAGAAGCATTTCCGTAGAACAAATTAATGTAGAAAATGAACAGAATACTCACGTTTTTATTTTTCATTAGTGTTCTTAGCCTTGGGAATTCTGAAATGTGTACTGCGCAAAACGATAGCATAGTTTACAAAGAAAGATATGGCCTAAGTTTAGGTTTGGATTTGTTTAAAGTCGCACGCACAAGTTTTGACGACAACTATACCGGGTTTGAAATTAATGGCGACTTTAGGTACAATGACAATGTTTATCTGGCGGCCGAGCTAGGTAGCGAAGATTACACCTTTAACGAGACCAATTTGGTTGTAAATTCCACAGGGAGCTACTTTAAATTTGGCGCCAACTACAATTTTTATAAAAACTGGATTGGAATGCAAAACCTGATTTACGGTGGGTTTAGAGTGGGCTTATCCTCCTATTCTCAGACTTTAGAACAATTTAGCTTTTATACTACAGACAACACATTTGAGCCTCTCCCTCAGGAAGTGAATAGAGAGTTTAATAATCTTGCTGCCGTTTGGGCAGAGTTTCAATTTGGCTTAAGAGTAGAAGTACTAAAAAACGTGTATGCAGGTACTCACGTTCAGCTTAAAGTTCTTGCCAGCGAAACCGATTTGCAAAACTTTGATAATATTTTTATCCCGGGTTACAATATAACCAACGACTATAACAGTATTGGTTTTGGTTGGGGTTATTCTATACGCTATCTCATTCCCGTAAGAACGAAAAGGCTAACGCAGGCAAAGGATAATTAGTTTCGCACAGAGCAGCTAAGATTTTTCACGCTAATTTCATAAAGTCTTAATGCCCCTTAATTCCTTAATGTTTTAATTAAGGGCTTATTCGTTTATGAGGTTAACGTTTCACACAGAACATGTTAAGGTTATTCACACAAAGTCCACACAGTCTTAATGTCCATTAATTCCTTAATGTTTTAATTAAAGGTCTATTCGTTTATGAGGTTAAAGTTTTTTGGTTTACACAGGAAAACCGTACAAATCGAAATCATGTGCTTCAGTAATTTGTACATTACAGAAGTCTCCTATTTTTACATAATGTTCATTCGCATCGATTAAAACTTCGTTATCCACATCCGGAGAATCAAACTCGGTTCTTCCTATAAAGTACTGCCCTTCTTTTCTATCGATTACACATCTATAGGTCTGCCCTATTTTTTGTTGGTTTTGCTCCCAGGAAATCTGCGACTGTATTTCCATGATTTCATTGGCACGTTGCATCTTTACATCTTCAGGGACATCGTCTACCAGATTATAAGCGTGTGTATCTTCTTCGTGCGAATAGGTAAACACACCAAGTCGCTCAAAACGCATTTCGGTTACCCAATCCTTTAATTCTTGAAAATGTGCTTCAGTCTCGCCAGGATACCCAACAATTAATGTGGTTCTAATACAAATTCCCGGAACCTTTTCTCTAAACGTACGTAAGAGTTTTGTTGTTTTTTCGTGAGTTGTTCCTCTTCGCATCGACTTTAAAATATCGTCTGAAATGTGCTGAAGCGGGATATCTATATAATTACAAACTTTAGGCTCTTTTTTAATCACGTCCAAGACATCTTCAGGAAAGCCCGTTGGAAACGCATAATGCAGTCTTATCCACTCGATGCCTTCAACTTTCACCAATGCCTTTAGCAAATCTGCTAGCCTACGTTTTTTGTATAAGTCAAGTCCGTAGTATGTTAAATCCTGAGCGATAAGTATCAACTCTTTTACCCCTTGAGCAGCTAATTTTTCAGCTTCAAATACCAAATCTTCTATGGGCTTTGACTTGTGTTTTCCTCGCATTAGAGGAATCGCACAAAACGAACAAGGCCTGTCACAACCTTCAGCAATTTTTAAATATGCAAAATTTTTAGGCGTAGTGGTTAGGCGCTCACCAATAAGCTCATGCTTATAATCTGCACCCAAAGCTTTTAATAATAGTGGTAAATCGGTAGTCCCAAAATAATCGTCAACATCGGGAATTTCTTTTTGCAAATCCGGCTTATACCGTTCGGATAAACAACCGGTAACGAATACTTTATCTATCTCACCTTGATTTTTTAAATCTACATAGTTTAGAATTGTATTAACAGACTGCTCTTTCGCGTTGTTGATGAATCCACAGGTGTTTATCACAACAATATTGCCTTCCTGCTCGTGCGCAACATCTTTACCATTGGCTTTCAGCTGTCCCATAATCACTTCGGAATCGTAGATGTTCTTACTACAACCAAGCGTGACTAGATTTATTTTATTCTTTTTTAAAGATTTTGTTCTCATTTATTATAAATTCATATTCAACCAAACGACCCAATCCTGCTCGTAATACCTCACTGCACTTACCACAACAATAGATAAACCTACAAACCACCAGCTGGTTTTTTCCTGTTTAAGCTGCCACCAAGCGGCCAAGCCGATAGCAATAATCGGTACGCAGATTATTAGATTTGGCCATAACCAACTCCCTTTAAATATGGAAAACAGCTTCATAATGACATAGAAAGCCGCGTAAATCACCGTAATCTTGTAAATGGTAAGTTTCGTTCTTGGATTAGAAAACGGAGGAGATTGTTCTGGCATAAATAATTATTCTGTTAATTTTAAAATACATGAAAAATCATGTTTTTCTATAAAGGAAAGTTGTAACAATTTAGGCTTATTTACTAAAAAAAGACTCTACAAATTGTGCTTTATCAAACAACTGAAGGTCTGTAGCCTTTTCGCCGATTCCAATATATTTTACAGGCACTTTAAATTGATCGCTAATCCCTATAACAACACCACCTTTTGCAGTACCGTCTAATTTAGTAACCGCTAGTGAGGTTACTTCTGTCGCTGCTGTAAACTGTTTAGCTTGCTCAAAAGCATTTTGACCTGTAGAACCATCTAAAACTAATAAAACTTCGTTAGGAGCATGCGGTACAACTTTTTGCATAACGCGTTTTATTTTAGAAAGTTCTTTCATCAGATTGACCTTATTATGAAGCCTACCGGCCGTATCTATCAATACCACATCTGCATTTTGTTTCACTGCGCTCTGCACAGTATCGTAAGCAACAGAAGCAGGATCACTACCCATTTTTTGTTTTACAATAGGCACACCAACACGTTGAGACCATATATCTAATTGTTCTACCGCCGCAGCTCTAAAGGTATCTGCAGCACCTAAAACCACAGATAAGCCTTGGTTTTTAAATAAGGTTGCCAACTTACCAATAGTAGTTGTTTTGCCAACGCCATTTACGCCAACAACCATGATAACATATGGCTTTTTAGAATCGTCGTTTTGTTCGTCTACCTCACTTTCGGCCAATAAGCCGGCGATCTCTTCTCTTAATATAGTATTTAATTCAGCAGTACCAAGGTATTTGTCTCTTGCTACTCTTTCTTCAATTCTATCAATAATTTTTATAGTAGTTGCAACACCTACATCACTAGAAATTAAGACTTCTTCCAAATCATCAAGAACCGAAGCATCAACTTTGGATTTACCTGCAACTGCTTTAGAAAGTTTACTAAAGAAACTGGATTTTGATTTTTCTAAACCATCATCCAGGTCTTGTTTTTTATTTTTATTAAATATTTTATCAAAAATTCCCATATTTATGTCGTTTTAAGCTGCATTAAGAATTGCAAATATAGTTTAAAATCAACCATATATAATGAAAAAAGCCGTTATCAAAAATAACGGCTTATGTATATATTTTACCTTCTAATCTATTTAGAATTCAAAAAATCGTTTACGTCCTCAGGACTCATGATTTGCTCTACAAAAGTGTAAGCCCCTGTTTTTGGTGATCTAACCATCTTAACGGCTTTAGTCAACCTTTTACTACCTGTCTGTATAGATGCTACGGATTTCTTTGCCATAATTACTTAATTTCCTTGTGAATTGTCATTTTTCTCAAGATAGGATTGTATTTTTTCAATTCTAATCTATCCGGAGTATTTCTCTTATTTTTTTTAGTAATGTATCTTGAAGTACCAGGCTGTCCTGATGTTTTGTGTTCAGTACATTCTAATATTACTTGAACTCTATTCCCTTTACTTTTCTTTGCCATGATGAAATTACTTTTTCAAAAAACCATTTTCTCTAGCCTCTTTAAGAACCTGAGAAATTCCTTTCTTGTTAATATTTTTTAATGCAGACGTCGAAACTTTTAATGTAATCCACTTGTCTTCTTCCGGAATGTAAAATCTCTTCTTAATCAAGTTTACTTTAAATTTTCTCTTTCTTCTGTTCAAAGCGTGAGATACGTGATTACCTGTCATCGCTTTTTTACCTGTCAGTTCACAAACTCTAGACATATATGGTGTTTTTAAAATCGGAGTGCAAAACTAAGGTTTTTTAAATCAAATAACAAAGTATTTTATTTTTATTTTTTCATAAAAATAGGATTTGGAATAAACATTATACAAATTAAAACCTAAAAGACTTGACAAAGGGTATTTGCATAACTTATATTTGCGACTTTTAAAAAAACTCCTTCATTATGGGCATGAAATTATCTCAATTTGATTTTGATTTACCTAAAGAATTACTCGCAGAGCATCCTGCAGACCACAGAGACGAGTCTCGATTAATGGTTATTCACAGAGATACCGGCAAAATAGAGCACAGAATTTTCAAAGACATTATAGAATATTTTAATGAAGATGACGTGTTTATCTTCAATAATACTAAAGTCTTTCCTGCCAGATTATACGGTAACAAAGAAAAAACAGGTGCTCGAATAGAAGTCTTCTTACTGAGAGAACTTAATGCAGACACAAGACTTTGGGACGTTTTGGTCGATCCTGCCCGAAAAATAAGAATAGGTAACAAATTGTATTTTGGCGATGACGATAGCCTTGTGGCAGAAGTGATAGACAACACAACTTCTAGAGGAAGAACACTACGTTTTCTGTACGACGGGTCTTACAAAGAATTTAGACAGAAACTATACGATTTAGGCGAAACGCCAATCCCAAAATATATTAGCAGACCTGTTGAGCCTGCTGATGAGGAAAGATACCAGACCATATATGCAAAAGAGGAAGGCGCTGTTGCTGCTCCTACTGCCGGGCTTCATTTTTCTAAACATTTACTGAAAAGACTAGAGATTAAAGGTATTAATTTTGCTGAAGTGACGCTTCACATCGGTTTAGGCACATTTAATCCTGTAGAGGTTGAAGACCTATCCAAACACAAAATGGACAGTGAACAGGTAAAGATTGAACCACTAGCAACCGAGATTGTTAACAAAGCAAAAAGTGACCGAAAAAGAGTTTGTGCAGTTGGAACTACAGTTATGAGAACTATCGAAAGTGCTGTAAATTCTGATAATACTTTAAATTCTTTTGAAGGCTGGACAAACAAATACATATATCCACCCTACGATTTTAGAATTGCAGACTGCATGGTAACCAACTTCCACATGCCAAAATCAACTTTATTGATGATGATTTCAGCATTTATGGGACACGAATTAATGGAAAAAGCTTACAAAGAAGCTGTTAAAGAAAAATACCGATTTTACTCCTATGGCGATGCCATGTTGATTTTATAAAAATCTTTTTTTTAAACATATTTCAACCGTCTCAATCTACAATTTGAGGCGGTTTTTTTATGTACGAAAGTCTATATTATTTAAAAAATAAAGAAAAATTGGCCTGCTTTTAAGGAGGTGTTTAAAACTGACTTTGGACTTGAATTTACTTCAATGAAAACTTAAAGTCTTCAGCAAAATGACTTTAATTGATTGAATACATTAATATTCATATCTAAAATTTTAATGACATAAATAAAATCATTAAATTCGATTAATATTTTAAAATCAGTACTTAAAACATCTATTTATGAAAAGAATTTTATCCCTTTTACTTTTTATTCCATTATTCAGTTTAGCACAAGTTACAAACGAAGGAACGCCTCGAAGCTGGGCGTTCGAAAATCTAAATATTCAACAACATGTTTTGCCCTCTTTCGACTTAAATGCACTTATAGAGGAAGACAAAATAAATGACCAAAAAGGAAATGTTCCTTGGCGTTTTGGTTACGAGCATCAAGTAGACTTTGGACTCGACACACACGGCAGCTGGACCAATTTGCCAAATGGCGACCGATTTTGGTTACTCAATCTGAAATCTTCAGGCGCACAAACGATGAATTTTATTTTTGACGAGTTTTATATTCCTGAAGGAGGTAAGCTTTATTTTTACAATAGCGATAAATCTGATTTACTCGGAGCTTACACCCACACACAAAACAGAGAAGATATGATGTTTGGGTCGTGGTTGATAAATGGCGATGATATTTTTGTGTATTACTTTGAGCCTGCTGATAAGATTGGCGAAGGCAAATTGCACATAACGAAAGCCGTACATGGCTACAGAAGTGTTCAAGACTACACTACGAATTATAAAGGTTTAAACGATTCAGGAAATTGTAATCTGGATGTAGATTGTTCAATAGGTGCAGATTTTGATCCTTTAAAGGATGAATTAAAAAAATCTGTAGGTATGATTGTTGTCGGTAGTGGGTTTTGTACAGGAAGTTTAGTTAATAATACAAATAATGATGGTACCCCATATTTTTTAACTGCAGATCATTGCTTAGGCGGCAGTGTAGGTGCCTGGGCGTTTAGATTTAATTGGAGAAGTCCAAATCCGGTTTGTGCAACAACAGCCAACTCCCAAAATGGTACTTTTAATCAAACGGCTAGTGGTGCAGTCTTAAGAGCTAATAATTTTGCTTCAGACTTTGCTTTGTTAGAAATTACAGCTAACCTACCATCCAGCTGGGATCTGGTATGGTCTGGCTGGGATAACTCCACAAATGTAGCTAATTATACTGTTGGCATTCATCACCCAAGCGGCGATATCATGAAAGTATGTAGAGATGATGACTCACCACAAAGCATAGTTGGAGGAGGACAAAACTTATGGCTTGTAAATGAATGGGAAACTGGCGTAACTGAACCAGGTTCTTCAGGCTCTCCATTATACAATCAAGACGGTAGAGTGATTGGTGTTTTAACAGGAGGTCAAGCAGCATGTACAGGCACAACAAATAACGGAGGTTTTGACGTTTACGGCAGACTAAACCATGCCTGGAATAACGGTAGTACTGCAAGCAGTAGATTAAGAGATTGGCTAGACCCAAACAATACAGGTGTGACGACTCTAGATGCTTTTCCTAACAATTTAAGCACTACTGCCTTCGACTATCAGAACATAAATGTGTATCCAAACCCTGTGAGCGATTTCTTAAGCGTCGAAACTACAGCTCCAATTGACACTATCGATATCATAAACATTGCCGGACAACTTGTGCAAACTTCAACTGAGGTCGATGTGGACATGAGGAATCTGACATCCGGAATATATTTTGTGAAAATTTATTTTAAAAACACTAAAGAGAGCATTACAAAAAAAATCATCAAGCAATAAAATAAGGAGATAAAACGCTTAACAATAAAATCTTCTTTCAAATAAAATTGATAATGCTTAAACTATCAATTAGAATCTTATGCCTAATCTTAGTATTAGGCATAATTTCTTGTCATTCGAATAAAAAACAAACTAAAGAACTCAATTTGTCTGAGTTTAAAGGAAAAAAAATCAGCCTTAAGTATGCTAAGACTTTCGATATTGAAGAATTTACAGATTATTATGTTTTAACCATCAATGACCCATGGCCGGAAGCTGACAAATCTTACAAGTACATATTTTATCGGAAAACTGCTGATATCCCAATAGGCCTTGAAGCCGATTACAAAATTCAAATTCCCATCAAGAATTTGATTGTAAGTTCTACAACGCACATTCCACCTTTAGAAGCACTAGGTGTTTTAGATCAGTTGATAGGTTTTCCAAATACAAATTACATTTCCAGCCAAAAAGCCAGAGCACTTATTAAAAGTGAAAGCATAACAGATGTTGGCAACACACAAAGCCTGAATACAGAGGTAGTGATTGCATTAAATCCCGGCTGCATAGTGAGCTTTGCCGTAAAAGGTGAAAACAATAGCTTAAGCAAAATTAAAGAAGCCAACATCCCTGTAATTTACAATGCCGACTGGGTAGAAAATCATCCATTAGGCAAAACGGAATGGATTAAATTTTTTGGGATATTGTTTGACAAATTAGACGAAGCCAATTCCATTTTTGAAGATATCCGCATAAATTATGAAGATGCCACTGCCCTGGCGCAAAAAACGGATACTTCGCCAACTGTAATCTCTGGCGCACTTTGGAAAGACACTTGGTATTTACCAGGTGGAAACAGCTGGCAAGCCAAGCTTATGAATGATGCCAACGCTAGATATATCTATGCCGATACAGAAGATTCAGGCAGTTTATCCTTGTCTTTAGAAAGTGTTTTAGAAAAAGGAAAATCGGCAGAACTATGGGTTGCACCCGCTCAATTTACATCTTACAGCCAAATGCTGTCGGAAAATGCATTTTATAAAGAGTTTGAAGCTTTTAAGGCTAAAAATATTTATACTTTTGCCAAAGATAAAGGCGAAACAGGAGGTGTTATTTATTTTGAACTTGCCTCTCATCGCCCAGATTGGGTGCTAAAGGATTTAATCAATATTTTTCATCCGGCACTTTTACCTGATTATCAGAACCAATTTTTTAAGCCGTTAGATCCGTGAAAAAAATCAATAGACTTTATGTAATTTCTGTCATTGCTTTAGTCGTTGCATTTTTCACAAATCTGTCTTTAGGCTCAGTACTTATTCCGTTTAGCGAAGTCTTTTCAATACTGTTTGCTAATGAAACTTCAAATGAAATCTGGTCTTATATTGTATTAAATTACAGGCTACCAAAAGCCATAACAGCCATTTTAGTAGGTTCAGGTCTAGGCATTAGCGGTTTGCTTATGCAAACATTTTTTAGAAACCCATTGGCCGGCCCTTATGTACTTGGGCTTAGCAGTGGGTCTGGTTTAGGAGTCGCTTTATTAATTATGGGGTTCACTATATTCGGCGTAAGCATATCAGGATCTTTATGGTTTTCTAAGACGGCAATTATCATAGCTTCTAGTTTGGGCAGCATTTTGGTCATGGCCTCTATCCTACTCGCCTCCATAAAAATAAAAGACAGCATGGGGCTGCTTATTGTAGGTCTAATGTTTGCCAGCATTACAGGCGCTATTGTAAACGTCTTGTCTTTTTTTAGCACCTCAGACAGCCTTCAGCAATATGTCTTTTGGTCTTTAGGCAGTTTAGGCGATTTGTCCTGGACAGAAGTTCTCATTTTGTTTATCTGCTGGTTGATAGGAATTTCTCTCTCCATCCTACTGATTAAACCCTTGGATGCTATTCTTCTAGGTGAAGACAACGCAAAAAGCCTGGGCGTAAATTTGAAATTTCTAAAATACACCACTATCTTGTCTACTTGCATTTTAACAGGAAGCATCACCGCATTTGCCGGACCAATTGCCTTTGTAGGTTTGGCTATACCACATTTAGTCAGGTTGGTAATCAGCAGCTCTAAGCATATCATCATGATCCCGGGTGTTTGTTTAACAGGCGCTGTAGTAATGCTGCTTACCGATTCTATTGCACAACTACCAGGATTAGATATTGCTTTACCCATAAACGCGGTAACCTCTTTATTTGGTGCACCAATTGTCATATGGCTTATTGTTAGAGCCAGAAAACTGAAGTTTTAAGCATGATAGACGTTAGAAATTTAAAAATTGGCTATACAAAACCACAGGTAATTGTGGCAGATGATATCAATTTTAAAATTGAAAAAAGCGGACTAATTGGCGTGATAGGTGTAAACGGCTCAGGAAAATCTACACTCCTAAAAACATTAGCAAATCTAAACCAGCCCATAGAAGGAGAGGTATTGCTTAATGGAAAACCCATTGCCAGTTACTCGCCAAACCATTATTCTAAGCTGATTAGCGTGGTCTTATCTAAACAAACGATGAGTCAAAACTTAAGTGTTGAAGAATTTGTGACCTTAGGACGACATCCTTATAACAATTGGCTTGGCATAAACGAGATGACAGATAAAAAGCATATCATCAAAGCTCTTCAGCAAGTTGATTTGACAAAGCTAAGACATAAAAAATGTGACCAACTAAGTGACGGACAGTTTCAAAAAGTGATGATTGCGAGAGCCTTAGCTCAGGACACACCAATCATTTTGTTAGATGAACCAACCACTCACCTGGACATGTATCATAAAATCTCAATCTTAAAACTACTTAAAGAAATTAGTACAAAAGACCATAAAACGATATTGTTTTCTACACACGAGTTGAATTTGGCATTACAATTATGCGATGATATGATTTGTATAAAACACAAAGCTGTTGTCCATAAAACCACTAAAGAAATGGTTGAAGGCGAAGATTTAGAAGACCTTTTTCCAGACGACTTAATTACCTTGGATAAAAAAAGTGGTATTTTTAAAATGAAAACGGATTAATGTTTTGCGGACATTTAAAAAACCAATATATTTGCACCCCAAAATTAAGCTTTTAGATTTTAGTAATTTAATTTATAATAACTAAAGGCTAACGACTAAATGCTACAAATAAACAGGCCTCGTAGCTCAACTGAATAGAGTACCTGATTACGGCTCAGGCGGTTACAGGTTTGAATCCTGTCGAGGTCACTTTTTAAATTATAAACCCCTGATAATCAGGGGTTTTTTATTTTTAGTGTTCGATTATTGTTCGATTAATTATTTTAACTGTTTTATTACGTTGCTGAAAGCACTTTCAAACCTCTGCAAATTATCCACAAAAAAAGAATTTATTTTATCCCAATTTCTTTATCGAAAAAGGGGTTAAATGAAAAATAAATATGGTAAACACTTCGATTTTTCAAAGTGTTTTATACAATCACAAAAAAAAAATAAATCTAAATACTATCAGCATCACATGAACGCTGTGATACCTTTTACAACTAATCAATGTTAGAAACTTCCAAAAAACGCTATCATCCACTTATTATTATCCTCTTTGCAAGTGATATGCTATCTAAAAATGAACTTGCCAATATTGCTCGTACGACCAAGTACAATTGGCGTGATTTTAAACACGAAGATTACTATGGCTATGATTGGGCAAAAGACTATATTCATCAATTTGATGCCATTAAAGATGTTTTTGAAAGTAAGTTCACAGCTCGTGCGATTAGAACCATATTAAAGACAAGACGTGGGTATTATAATATGCTTGGTGAATTTGCTCATCATAAGAATCTTATGAAAATGCATGCAGATAACATCGTTGCCTCTGTTGAAGATATGGCTAAATTTTCAGGTGTAACCGTGAAAAAAGCTTGCAAGTTTTATGGAATCTCTAAAGACTGGTATTATACCCAAAAACAAAAAGTTGTTTGTGCATTAAGTCCGATCAAGAAATGCTATCGTCAATACAATAATCAACTAGCATTGCATGAAGTAAGTACTATTGAACATTTGGTTACGAAGCCACAGAATAAACGAAAACCTTTATCTACAATTTACTATGATGCCCTTAACATTGGTAGTATTGCCTGTGGTCTCACAACATTTAGAAAATATGCTAATGCTCTAGGCTATGAAAAGCCCAAACCTATAAAACCTAAACGTAAAAAGGGATTTAAGACCTCGTATGTCTTTGAATGGCTTCATGTCGATGTAACCGAGATATCAACGTATAAAGAAGGTGTTCAAAAAGTGGCTTTTGTGAAAGATAATTTCTCTTCTGCACTGCTACATGTAAAGTCTATTTCGGATAGTGCGGGAAGTTCATTTATAACTGGACTTTTGCAAGAAACTATTGAGAAATACAAACTATACGATTTTAAAAAAGACATTCTCATTCTCTCGGACGGCGGACCTGAAAACAAAGGCGAAGTTCTATCTTGGATTAAACACACTTGTGCTGAGCGTAGACGAAGCATAAAAACACCACCTATTGTGAAAAAGATTACAGCTTTGACCAATGAATTTCCATTTTCTAATGCGATGTCTGAACGAACGCATAGTATCTACAAATCGGAATTTATGGGTGGAGATATTTCTGATGATACCAATTCGCACCTCAAAAGTCTTTCTGACTTTATGGACTACTATAACCACCATCGCTATCCGTGCCGTTTATATGGCAAAACACCTATGCAAATAGTATATGGTGAAGACATCGACAAAAAACTATTTACTCAACAACTCAAAGAAGCCAAATTAAAACGACTAGAGGCTAATCGTAACTTTAATGAGTGTATAGCTAGGCTAGGGTGTAAGCCGTCTTAATTGCACAAAAAATGCAAAAAAAGTATGGTTTAAAGTACTTTTTAATACTTCAATACTTCTTATTTGAATTTGAACTACCTTTTCAAGATGCAATTCTTTTTTTTAGTATTTCAATGAACTTATATTTTATGACTATTTCTGATAAAAATTAACGTCATAGCCTGAACAATTTATTTATGGGCATTGTCCCAACTTTGGAACACTCTTGTCGCGTTTTCTCCGAGTTGTAACCGATAACCTAATCAAGGCCGTGAAGCTTAAATCTATCGCATAAAAAACCGCCTCTTTGGGCGGTTGTTTTATCACATTCAATACTCTTTATGTTGCTAAAAACATTAGAACAGAAAATGAAAAAATAAGAATACATACAAGGATGCTGATTATAAAATTCTTAATCCTACTTTTCTTTTTCATTTCATCATACTCCTTAAAACAATCTAAGTACGAATCATCCTTAAAAATCAAAAAGTAATTAACTGCAAGTGCGGTCAGTATTATAATTATTATTGCCGTTATTGAGAGTTTACCTTTTTGTAAAACACCCAATACTTTAAATAAATTATATACTCCAAACAAAAGCAGAAGCGTCAAAATATTCATTGCAGCTCCAGCAAACATTATTCTGATGCCGTAAATAGGGTCATTAAGTGCGTTAGCAATCTGTTCTTTTGGGTTGAAAATACCTTTTTCAGCATAACTATCCTTAATCTTCCTCACGTTAAAAAGCCTCATTATCGGATAGGTAATGATATTTCCAGCATACTTAAAAAACAAGTAGAACGAATAATGAATAAAATTCCAAAACCAGATTAACCTTTTCATTGTTAATCTGCAATTTGTTCTCCTACGGCTTCTCCTGCTTTCGCTCCATAATGACTACAGATAACTCCCCCTATAATCCCACCAATTATCGCACCAGGAACAGCTCCAACACCACCAAACCAAACTCCAATTGCTGCACCAGCTGCTGCACCAGCTTCGGCACCTGCCCATCCGCCAGCAATGCTACCAACAGACCTAAAAGTCGTTATAGTACTATTGTAACCGAATTGATTGCCGTCTAAAGCAATTGCATTGTTTATGTCATATAATGCAAAACCAAAACTAACGGCTGGCGCAGCCCTTCCCAAAGCCCTTGTTCCTCTGGCAAATTGGTTTGTTCTTGCTAGGTTATTTATTGTCCTACTAGATAAATTATTTCCCCTAACTTGAGCGTTCATAGCTACTCCTACTACGCTTGATGGATTGCTAAACCTGCCTACACCTGTAAACGCTCCACTGGCAAAATCTACACCCCTTGAAGTGTTGGGGTTGGCATTCGTAATTGGGTCAGCAACAATACTCCCGTTAAAGGATGAAATTTTGCTGGAAGCTCTATTAACTTGAGACGTAATATTTGATACAGCAGCAGAACGCGAACCAGAACTTCCGACGGTAATGACCACTTCATCCAAATCATAAACAAACTCACCTGAAGTAAAAATATGCTCAGATATATCATCTACACTTGCACCTTCATTGTTATTGAGATAGCTCATTAATGCCTCTATCTCAAATTCGCTCGTCACCTTGATATTTCCATCATCATCCACTTCATACAGTCCAGACGGGTCAGACCAATAAATAGGGTTGTTAAATGCAAATCTGTAAGGGGTTATATCCGGCGAAAGCATCGTAAACCTATCCATTCCATTGAAGCGTCCAATTGCCGGGTCATATTGGCGATAGGTCATCTCGACAATATCGAGTCCGAGACTTTCATTAAGTTCCTGACCATTATAGGTCATATGATTGTTCTCGGTGCCGACAATGGTATTATTATATCCACGATGTTGAAGCCCAAATGGGTAGTACGACCTTTCCTGTAAGATTTCGCTCGATGGGTCAATAGCTCCATTGTTATCGAGGTCGCTATACGAGAGTCTAACGTTCCCTAAATGGTCTTTAAATTGATAAACATAATCAAAGCTGCCTTGATTATCTGGCTCTATATAACCTTCAGGCTGAGAGATGAACTTTAAATTCGTTGGAGACATGCCAGTGGATTGTTCATAAATGTAAGCGCCTGCATAATAGGTGTTTTGTGTACTGGAAAGTCCTTCTTCTTGTACATGTTTTGCTAATTTTACACCAGTTGCATCATATACATAAGTTATGCCTTTTCCTGTAATACTTGCCGATAAAAACTCAACGTTAGTTGGTAGATTAAGATGATTATACCTGATATCAATGATTTCTTTATTTTCATCTTTAGTTAGGTTGCCATTATCATTATTTAATTTAGCACGTACAAAACCAAGATTACTGAGTTCAATTTTTTTAAGTTTTTGGTCGTCTTGGAATTTGTTTAAATACTGATACTTATTAAAGTCTTGATATAGTGTAAATAGAAATTTTTCAATTTTATTCCTTAATAGCCTATCAATAAAATCTAGTTTTACTAAAGTTACTAAGTAAGCAAAATCATTTGTGTCAATTGGTAGGAGCAAAAAAAGTGCATCTTCACCAAAATCAAATAAAACAGGAACGCCTATATTTATCCAATCACTCAAAATTCTTGAATCCTCCATGTATTCTGTGTAGATATAGTTAAAGAGTCCAGTATCAAACTCGACTCCCTTATTTATTACATCAATCAATTTAGTCCAATCGTTTTGTCGTCTTAAGCCATCAACTACCCAAATAATATTCCTGTAAAATTGGTTTCGGGATAGCCTTTCTTCGGGTTTCAAGTAAGAATGTTGAAATTCTAAAACAATATTTTCATCAGTTTTTACATCTGCTATATGTTTTTCACCAGTTTCATCGAAATGAACAACCTCCTGCCATTCTATTGGAAAATTGCTTTTCCAATGTCTATGCCACTCGGTTTCATTTTCCCACCAGTGGTTGCAATTTCTATTTCCCTTATGTGCCCAGTGGTGCATTTTCTTATCACCCATCTTTGCCACCAGTTCTGCACCACAAGAAGGGCAAAAGGCTTTAACTCCTTTTGTAGCTTCCATTTTAGAACCGTTTACTAGTGCGTATTTCATGAAATAAAGTAAAACTTGAATCTAAAGATACCTATAAAATAATTTAAACTGATAACATATTTAATCGTGTAATTTCCCCCAAAGATCTATTATCGCTTTTTCTCTAGGATTTAAACTTTTAAACTTATTCTTACAACTATCAAATTGTTTAATAAGCATATTTATTAGTCTTGAATTTAGAATTAAACAAATCTCAACTGTTAAAACACTATCTTCATTAAAACTAGCGGTTTTAAACTTATAGTAACTATTAAATTGTCTATCACTAATGTGTTCAGAGTGTGCATAATTAGAATAAACACTCCACATATCTGAAATTCTTGACCTATTTAAACCACTATCCTCAAATAATTTTTTTCTGTCTTTTAGGATTGCTTTGTTTGGACTTAATAAACTTTTTCTAATCTTACCGTTTGATCTTAAATATTTTTCCGAAGAAATTATTTTTTCTTTTAATAAACCTATCTCTTTCTCTACATCTTTTGCTTTTCTTTTTGCACTTTCTCCTTTTTTCGCAAATGTGATTTGTTTGTTTAATGCATGTAATTTATAGATATCGTATCTAAAATTTAGCTCAGTTGTACTAACATTATCAAAGAATAAGTAAAACATTACCAAATACGATTCTATTTGGTATCTCATTAAACTTTTCACCGAAAAAATATCAACTATAGAAATATTTTTATCCATTAAATTAAAATTTAATCCTTTAAGCAATTTTATGATACTATGATTTGTCATAATGTACCTAAAAATCTTACTTTCAAGCTCGGAATAGTGATCTTCTAATTTAACCTTGTCTTCGTATAGACTATTTGATAACTTAGCTAGTGAATTTGAAACAACATCCAAAAGGCTAAAGTATTTAACAAGATCGCGATTAGCTGATATATTATTAATATGAAGTAGTTGTTTTGTATAATCCTCCATATCTAAGATTTCTCCACAATCTCAATCTCCTCCTCCGTCAACCCATAAAGCTCATACACCATTTGGTCAATTTCTTTTTCTGTGTTGGCGACTTGGGTTTGTAGCGCAACAGCTTTTTTCTTATTCTCTTCGAAGAGTTCCATCCATTCATATTCATCTTTTTTGGTAAGCGTAGCGATAGGGTCAAGGTTGTCTTTGGCTCTTAATTTGTTGGTGGCTTTTATAGCTTTGTTTATTTCTTTTATGAAGTCAGAAAAAGCTAATTCCTGCCAATTTTTTAGTTTTCTAGTAAGCTTTTCTATTCCAACATTATTAGAAAAAAAAATTCTAAAACGTGATTTAGTAATATTAAGTTCAATATTACACTTTTGAAGGTTTTGAGATAATCTTATAAATACCTTTTGCCTTTCAATTGAAATACTTTTGATATAAGTATTCCGCAAGTTTGGAGCTGAAAAAAGTAAATAACCTCCTGACATTCTTAAACCATCAAAAAAACACTCAAACATATAATTATACAATTTTGAATTAATCCAGCATTGTATGTATTCTGGTAAAAAGTCATCAGTAAATGAGTGTATACAGTTTGTGTTTATAGATGCATATTCCCCACTATTATCATAAAATGCCTCACATTTCAATCCTATTTTAGCAATTATAATTTTAGGAGATAAATATAAACTATGTCTATTTTGAGAAATTGTATCTGAATCTTTAGGTAAATATGGTTTTAATAATTTTCTGCCTTTATCCGTTAATTCAGAAAAACCCCAAGTGGTGCAATATGGATCAATAGTTCCAGTATTTATTAATTTATAACCTTGTCCATTTTCTTCTATAAGTTTTGAATAATCATCAGCTTCACTCGCAGTAGAAGTTGCATTAATTTTACCGACCTTTCCTAAACTTATAGACTGATTAATGATTTTTTCTGTAATTATTAATTTATCATTTAATAAAAACCCTAAAATGTGATCTTCTAAAACGTTTAGTTTGTTCGAATTAAATTTAGTTTCAACCACTTGTTTTGAAATTTCATCAAAGCTTCCAGTTGTCACATAATAGTCTTCTTTTTTCTTTTTCTTTAAAAAAGATATGACCGGATATGTGCTAGCATCTGCAAAAACCTTTTTGTCGGAATAATCTATTAGGCTAATTATCTCATATTTTTGAACCAATAATTTTCTCAATGCTTTGCCATAGCTTGCTGATAAAAATCTATTAGGTGTGATGTATGATAAAATACCATTTTTATTAAGTAAATTTAATCCCTTTTCAAAGAAATAAATATATAGATCAACAGTTCCTTTAGCTGTTTTAAAATTAGATTTTAGAAATGAATATTGGGCTTTTGATGTTCCTTTTTTTAGTTCATTAGCATTCACATATGGCGGATTCCCAATCACAACATCAAATCCACCATTGGCAAATACTTGCGGAAATTCGTCATCCCAATTAAAGGCTTTATCGCCTGCTACCTCGGGGTCGTCAATTAAAGAATTACCGCATTTTATATTATCGCTAAGATCGTTAAGTTTACGGTTGGGTTGGGCTGTCCGTAACCATAAAGATAGTTTCGCAATTTCTACAGATTCATTGTTAATATCAACACCAAATAAGTTGTTTTCTAAAATGCTGTTTTCTACGTTAGGGAACACAAAACCACCGCCCATGAGTTTGGTTTCCAGTTCGTCTATGTATTGGTGCTCTGCTATCAAATAATTTAAAGCTTCATTTAGAAACGCCCCAGAACCACAGGCAGGGTCGCAAATGGTTAACTCTAACAACCATTGGCGATAGGTTTTTAGTTTCTCCAATAGTGTTTCTTTGGTTTTCTTTTGGCGTTTAACCGTAAACTCTTCTTCGACTATATTAAATAGCTTTTTTTGTTCCTCACAAAGCTTGCCTACTGTATTTTCAACTATGTATTTAGTGATGTATTTAGGTGTGTAAAACACCCCATCTTTTTTACGTTTACTTACGGTTGGCTTTTTGTTGGGGTCATCTTCAAGTTGCGTTTGTATTTCTTCAATTTCATTCAGAGAGTTTTCAAAAATATGTCCCAAAATATTGACGTCCACTTCGCTATCAAAATCGTATTCAGATAGTTTTAGCGTATGCTTATATAATAATTCGTCATTAATGGTTATATTGTCTAAAACGTCATCAGGCTTAAATAAGCCTCCATTATAAGGATATACATCATATTTTTTGCCTTTATAGCCTGTATTTAGGTAACCAAAGTATTTTTTAAAGCGTTCAAACAAGGGCGTGTAGGCATCTAGTTCTTTCAACTGTTTCCATTGCTGTAAAATTAAGCGTACAGAATTAGGAGGCAACAAATGCCGATCTTCAGCAAAAAACAAAAACAAAAAACGGTCTAAGAGCTTTTGGGATTTTTTAAACAGCAATAAAGGATCTGTATCTGGATTAAGTTCGGTCAGGTTATTGAATAACTCCCTTTTAAACAAACTGTAGTCTTTGTACAGTTGTTTGGTAATTACATCTTCCTGACTAAGAGATTCTTTTTTCAGTTTAGTCGGAATGTCTTTTTTGATGTTGTCGTAAGCTAAGCATAGGTATAATAGTTTAAATTCCTGCTCAGTCAGTTGAAATAAATCAAACACCAGATGTTCTATAGCATTGTCGATATAAAACCTGAGTTTTTCAAAATTTGAGGTAATCACGTATTTACAATCGGGTTGATTGTTCTTATACCCAAAAGCTTGCGTTTCTACTTTTGATAAATCGGTGGTGTCAGTTCCTTTAAGCTCAATTACACTTACTACTTTATCGTTTATCAAAATACCACCATCGGCTTTTTTGGCATCTTTTACGTTTTTAAGCTCTGTGGTCAGGTTAAAGTTTGTTTCTGGATTTAAAGTGTATCCTAAAACGTTGACAAACAAATCACGCAAAAAACCCTCTTGGTATTGTTCTTCTTTTGCGTTACGTATGTTTTCTTGAATGCTGGGATTATGAAAATGGGCTTTATAGGCTTCCCACTTATTTTTTATTACATTTTCGTTTTGCGCGTTTAAATATTTCTGGACAACTGTATTTTGGAATAGTGGCATTGGTGTAAGGATAATGTGATATTTTCATGTATAAAAATAACCATTTATTTAGGAATCCTTTCCTTTTTTCAAGTCACTTATAGACATTCTGAAATAAAAAAATGATAATTAGTATTACACCATATCACTATTAGCAAAACTAGTTTAACTATAATATTTAAGCTATAAATGTAGGTTAGCGTAATATAACAAAGTATATCATATTGCATAATAGGTTAGCGTAATATAGCATAGGTTGGCATAATATAACATAGTATAGCGTAACACAACAAAAT
>CAYNCI010000023.1:0-55332 GCA_964396065.1 uncultured Mesohalobacter sp.
CGTGATTGAGACTTTTTTATTTCCATGACCTTAGGAAGAAGGTAATGGGATTACTTACGTGATCCCAAAAGGGTTATCTGAAGCAAGCATGAAAATCCCAATCACTATCGTGATTGAGGCTTTTTTATTTCCAAGTCCTTATGAAAGCAAGCTTTCAACGTTCTTGGAAATAAAAAATCCGTTCCGACGCTGTCGAAACGGATTTTCTTTTGCAGAGAGGAAGGGATTCGAACCCTCGATACCCTTTTGGGGTATACACACTTTCCAGGCGTGCGCCTTCGACCACTCGGCCACCTCTCTAATTGGATTGCAAATTAACACATATTTCTAAGAGTATGCAAAAAACTTATTGTTTTGTATGCTTTTATGCTTTACATTATTGTTCGGTTATTTCTCCTCTTAGAGATGTTTCAAAGATTGTTTTAAACACACTGCAATTTAAGTTTTTGGGTAACAAAAACATCATTTTGGCAATTGCAGCTTCCGTTGTAATATCACTACCAGAAATAACGCCTATTTTCTCTAATTTTTCGCTGCTGTAGTATTTTCCCATTTGAACTTGACCACCTAAACATTGAGTAATATTCACTACTGGAATTTGATCATCGATTTTTGCTTTTAGAGCATCGATAAACCAATCGTCTGTTTTGTAATTACCACTTCCAAAGGTTTCGATGATAATGCCTTTAATATCTTTCACATTCAATAAATGCGTAAATAAGTCTTTGCTTAGACCTGGAAACAACTTTAATAATAAAATCTTGTCTTCCAAGGCCTTATGAAGCAGAAGTGGTTTTCTTTTTTTATGTTTAATAATAAAATTTTCATTAATTTTTAGATGAACACCAGACTCTGTTAAAGGCGGATAGTTTGGCGATTCGAAGGCTTCGAAATGTTCGGCATTTACTTTTGATGTGCGATTGCCTCTGTACAACTTGTACTCAAAATACAAGCCGACTTCTGCTATAACCGGCTTATTATTTTCTTTTAATCCGGCAATTTGTATGCTGGTGATTAGATTTTCCTTAGCATCTGTTCTTAAGTCGCCTATAGGCAATTGAGAACCTGTAAAAATAATTGGCTTAGCTAGATTTTCTAACATGAACGAAATGACAGAAGCCGTATAAGACATGGTATCGCTTCCGTGGAGCACAACAAACCCGTCATACAATTCGTAATTGTTAAAAATAATTTCTGCAAGTTTCTGGTATTCCTTCACTCCAAAATCAGAAGAATCCAGAGGTTTCTCAAAACTTATGGTTTCTATGTTGTGGTCTAGTAATTTTAATTCGGGTATTTTGGACAACAATTGGTCAAAATCGAAAGCTTTAAGGCTTTTGCTTCCTTTTTCTTTTACCATCCCAATGGTCCCTCCGGTATAAATTAAAAGGATATTTGATGATTTCTTATACATCTATATAGCGTTATACTCCAAAAACAGCTTTGGAATTATTGGTGGTTATTTGTGCGATTTCAGCTTCAGAAAGACCATATATTTCAGAAAGTTTTTGAACAATATATGTGAGATAAGACGATTCATTGCGCTTACCTCTATAGGGTTTTGGCGACAAATATGGGGCATCGGTTTCCAAAACAATGTGCTCTAAATCTATTTGGTTTAAAAATTGGTGTATTTTACCATTTTTAAACGTTACAACACCACCTATTCCGAGTTTCATATTATAAGACAATGCGTTCTGCGCATCTTCGTATGTCCCTGTAAAACAGTGGAATATTCCATATAACTCTTCACCTTTATGCTGCTCTAACACTTCAAAAACTTCGCTGAAGGCTTCTCTGCAATGGATTACAATTGGTAGTTTGTATGCTTTAGCCAGTTCTATCTGTCTATGAAATGCCTCCTGCTGTATGCCAAGCGTACTGTTGTCCCAATACAAATCTATTCCAATTTCGCCTACGGCGTAAAATTCTCGTTTTTTAAATTCTGCTGCAACGTGGTCAAGTTCTTGCAAATAGGTGTCTTTTTGGACTGAGGTTGGATGCAAACCCATCATTAAAAACATGTGCTCAGGATAGTTAGCCTCTAAGTCGTACATGGCCTGTGTCGTCTCGGAATCTATAGCGGGTATAAAAAACCGGCTTACTCCATTGTCTATTGCCCGCTTAATCATTGCGTCTCTGTCTTCGTCAAAAGCCTTACTGTATAAATGCGTATGTGTATCAGTGAGCAGCATTAGACTGGAAATTGAGTGTTTTCTTCACTATACTTTCTCAAAATCGGACTACAACGGTAACGGTCTTCATGATAAAGCTTGTACAAATCGTCCATGCGCTCTTTACACCATGTTATGCCTTTTTCATTTGCCCATTTTAATAGGCCTTTAGGGTAATTCACCCCTTTTTCCATCGCTAAATCTATATCTTGTGCAGAGGCAATATTTAAGTAAAATGCATCGGCAGCTTCGTTGATGAGCATGACCAAAATTCGATTTAGAATATGATGACCTAAGACTTCATCTTTCGTGGGTTTTGGATTACTTAAAAAATTGTCGTAATCGTAATAGCCTTTACCCGATTTTCGACCTAAATAGCCCGCTTCTGCTAACCGCTTTTGCGTGAAAGATGGCTTGTATCTTGGATCGTTATAAAAGGATTGAAATACCGTTTCTGTGACCGTATAGTTTACATCATTTCCTATAAAATCCATCAGCTGAAATGGTCCCATTCTAAATTTACCTAAACTTGTCATGGCCCAATCTATGGTTGGGACATCGGCAATACCTTCTTCCAAGATGCGTAAGGCTTCACCATAAAACGGTCTGGCGACACGATTGACAATAAACCCCGGTGTGTCTTTTGCTTTTACCGCTACTTTTTTCCAAGATGTTATGGATTGAAAAACCTTATCAAAAATAGCTTCACTAGTTTGAACTGCCGGAATAATTTCAACAAGAGGCATGATTGGTGCAGGATTGAAAAAATGAACACCAAGACATCTAGAGGGGTGCTTTAAGGCGGAAGCGATAGAAGCGATAGAAAGTGAAGACGTATTAGTGGCAATTATGGAATCCTGAGAAACAATATGCTCCAGAGACTGAAATAATTCTTTTTTAACGTCTAAATTTTCAACAATAGCTTCAATTGAAAAATCGACACCTTCAAAATCATTTAAATTTTGAGTATAAATTATATTTTTAAGATAATCTTCTGGTGTTCCTTCAAGTTTACCCTTCTTTATCAGTTTTTCTAAAATACTTTTATGATCCGTTTTGGTAGTTTCAAGTGCTTTTTCACTTCTATCGAAAAGAACAACCTGACATTGATTTGTTAAACCAACTTGAGCAATGCCGCGCCCCATAGTGCCAGCACCAATAACGCCTAATTTCATGTTTAATTTTTGTGTTCAAAGATAGGACTATTTGGACGAAAAGGCTTAGGCTTTAAGAAAAGCTATACTCTGTGAATTAAAAATGGACGATTGTTCTACATTTACAACATGACCACATTTTTTTATGATATGTAGCCTAGCATTTTTTTGATTTTCAGTAATTTTCTTAATACTGGGCAAAAACAAATGATCTTGTTCTCCCATAACATACAAGGATTGAATATCTGACTTTTTCTCTCTAAAAAACTTCAACAATGGATTAATTTCCGAAGCGAGTTTAAACCATCTGATAAACTCCTTTTGGTAAAGCTTTTTAGCCTCATTAACGAATAACAAACGTGATGCTTTATGATTCTTTTTTGGCATAATGATAAAAGCAAACAGTTTATATAAGAGCATGTATGGAACTACAGATTTAAAAATCACTCCCACTTTCATCAGAAATCTAGACCTTACATTCAATTTCATAATTGCGCCACCTAAAATGACCTTGTCTACCCGTTCCGGGTATTTTTCAACAATATTTCTTATCAATATAGTTCCTAATGAAATACCAATAAAATGTGATTTTTGAATGTTTAAGTGGTCTAAAACCTCAATAATATCAAAAGAGATGCTATCGAAGGTGTAATCTGAATTAAAACTATCCTTTAAAGTTGGTTTGGAATTGCCGTGACCCCGTAAATCCAGAAGCAAAACATTAAAATGTTTTTTGAAGTCTCTTATTTGCTTAAACCAGATGGATGAGCTTCCTCCAGCACCATGAACGAAGGTAACCCACTTAGCGTTATCGCTTAATTTGTATACAGAATGGCTTAACATAATTGCTAAAATAATAGATATATATAAGTTTTAAATGATAAAACTCATTTTTTAACGCTTCAATACAAGAAAGTTTACCTTAAACTTTTAAAATAATCAAAGGATTTAAGCAATCTGGAGCCGTACCAACTGAAATATTCGCCATTTACAAATTTTATTTTTTCATTGGGTAACGGGATTTCGTCTAAGTGCTTTTCCTTAAAAGGATAAGGCTCAGATGATAACAAGAGGATATCGAGTTCGGGCAGTTTGTCGATATCAATTTCTGGATAGCGGGATTGCATTTTAAATACATTTTCGAACCGGTTAATCTCTAGCATATGATCTATAAAGGTATCGCCACCAACAGCCATCCACGGGGCTCTCCAAATCAAATACCCCACCTTTAAGGTCTTTTGGGTTACAATAAATTTTTCAAACTTTAAACGTTCCTCGTTCAAATGGGCAAGGATTTGACTAGCCTTATCTTCTGCATTGAACATCCTGCCGTAATCAAGAATCAATTTATGGTTATCATCCAGGGTTTTTATGTCTGAAACATGCACAGGCGCAATGGTTTCCAATTCTTCCACCATGATTTTGGTATTTTCTTCTTTATTGCAAAGGATAATGTCGGGCTGAAGGCTTTTAATTTTTTGGGTTTTAACCTGTTTGGTCCCACCTACAATCGTTTTTTCTTTTCGAAGATTTTTGGGATGCACACAAAATTTGGAAACACCAACAATGCTGTCTCGCAGGCCTAAATCCACCAATAATTCAGTTTGGCTGGGCACTAAAGAGACAATTCGCTTAGGAGTGTTAGTGAGGTTTATATTTCTTTCAAGAAAATCTGTAAAAATCAAATGGGTTGTTTTGAAATACAAACATAAAAAAACCCCGGCAATCGATTATTATCGGGGTTTGTACTCGGAGAGGAAGTAATTACGTCCCATATACACCTAATGAAGATTGAAATGAAACTTTAGAAAAAGATCAAAGTCAAGAAAATGATTTACCATTTTAAAATCGGACACTTCGAATCATACTTATTCTTTTATATATCAATTAGTTAATTAAAAATAATTGTCCGAAAAGTAGTCCGATAAAGCCCGATCCTGTCCGAGTTTGTTTTTTAATTTCGGGCAGCTTCGGACTTTATATATTTATTAAATTACTGAAAATGAGAATTGTCCGACTATCCGAACTGTCCGAAGTTGCTTTGATGCAATTTGCCAAAAAATATAAAGGCTATGATGTTGAGAATACAAATTTATCTCATGGAAAACCAAGACTACTCAAATGACCTATTGACAGAACTGAAATAGAAGCATGAGGAAAAAATCATTAGGCTTACCATAAAACCAGCATAACTTTTTTATCGATTTGTCGTTGGGTTAAAAAAATAGATTTTCACGTCATTTGGCAACAATTAATCACGGCAAACCGGCAACACACCATTTCATTAATTGGTAAACATGCTCGACACTTATTACCGCATACCACGGCAATCAACAGACGCCAATAAACGGCATTCCGTTATGTACGGCCTAAACTCAACAATAAATTTTAGGCATCCCACGACACATTAATTCTATGTTGTTGATATTCTAAAAAATCGAAATTGACTTTAATCCGTAAATTTTGAAAATACGACATGGATTAAAAGGCATACATTATATTTACGTAATCTACTGTAAAACAATAGTTTTTAAAAGTATAAAATAGCTGTGTTCACAAAATGTGAAATCAATAATTAGATAAACTTAAAGCATGACAAACGAATTTTAGTTCAGCTTTGTGGAAATACACTTTTTTAAATTTTTAAGACAAATAAGATCATTCTTGAGGAATGTCATTAATTCAACTGCTGATATATTTTCGTTGATGACTTTTGTTACGTATTTTTAAAGGCTAATCTACCTATTGAACTTTTTTAAGTACTATGCCCACCAACCGTCACGCCCAAATCCGATATACTGTTTTAGACCAGTGTTTTAGCAATTTCAACAGAGTCTATACTTATGATGACTTGTTAAGGGAAGTCAATAATAAACTTCGTGATATTGGCACAAAGGGTATCGAGAAAAGACAGCTTCAGTACGACATTCAACATATGCAGTCGTCTGAGGGCTGGTCTATCGAACTAGAGGAAGGATTAAAACAAAAACGCAAAAAAGTATTTCGCTATGCTGATAAAAATTTTACAATTGCTGATAACCCTTTAAATGTTAGTGAAATTGAGCAACTTGAAACCACTCTGACAATCTTGTCTAGGTATAAACATAGAGAAGAGTTCAGTTGGCTGGAAGAATTGATCCCAAGAATGCAGCAGGCTTTTGATTTGGTTGCTGCTGGTGAAGAAGGTATAATCAGCTATCAACAAAATGTTGATTTAAAAGGAATTGAGCACCTTGGAACATTATTTAACCTCATTGTGAAACATAAACAGATCAAGTTGATTTATGAACCTTTTAATAAATCTGAACAGGAGCATATCCTAAATCCACTTCATCTCAAGCAGTATAATAACCGTTGGTTTCTATTTGGATACAATACGGAATATGATAGTATATCAAATTTTCCATTAGACAGAATAAATCTCATAGAAGAATTAGGGGAAACGTTTGCACCTCATAATATTAATTGGCTGGATTATTTTGATGATATTATTGGAGTGACGCACCCCGAAGATGCAAAAGTAGAGACAATTAAGCTAAGGTTTTCAGAAAAGCGCATATCTTATGTCAAAACGAAACCCTTGCATAGTACACAACGTATCCTTAAAGATGATCCTTCCGGACTATCAATATCCATTGAAGTTATACCAAATAACGAAATGTACCAGCTATTACTTTCTTTTGGGCATCAGGTAGAAGTTCTTGCACCAGAAATTGTCAGAAAAGAAATGAAAGCAAAAATACAGAAAATGGTGAAAATTTATTAGTGTGCAGGCATATTGCACAATAGTCTATTATTATTGCTACTATAAACGTATATAACATGAATTTTTTTTCAACATTATTAAGAGATAGAAATTTAAAAGTCCATGATGGAAGACCTTTATGGAAATATTTTTTAACTCACAAAGAATTGAAAAGATTAAAAGAAACTTTGCAATATGCTAAACCCTATACAATTGATGCAAGAGATGCTACTTTATATTATTCATATTGGTGGTCCAAAGCTTATGATGAAGGAAAACCAAGTAAAAGCGATGTGTTTAATACAATCGGGGGAAATATTCAATATCATATGTCACATCAAGAGTTTTACAAACTGGCCAGAAGAGGTGCAGATATATTAGGAATTAAATGGATTAAAAAACAAAATACATTATACTTTAGGACTTTACTTTTACAAGGGGGTTTGCCTCTTCGACAAATTTCAGAAAATCATGGATATTATAAATCATTCCTTGAGGCAGTATTAAGAGAGCAACCTCAAGTCATTGAAGACTTCATATTTAAGCCATACATAACCAATTTATTGCCAAGATCCAGCCAAAATGAAGTTATTTATGAAAATTGTCTTGATATCGTAAAGTCAATTATTAATGATGACGACGAGTATAAGGAACTTTTAGATTCTGAAGATACCATAAAATCTATAGCAAAATCTTTAAGGATTATTTCAAGAGAATTGCCTAAAAAGGTTAGGTTGAAAAAACCAAAAAATTATTGGTTATTAAGTTGTAAAAACAATAACTATAAAATAACTCTCAAATTTGGCTTGGCAGATAAATATTCAAAAGACGAAATTAGTAATATTTTAGGATTTGAACCTGCGAATAGTAATTACCAGTTATTTCTAGATGATGATTTAATTTGCGTTTTTCGAAGATTACCAAAAGGGGATTATAAAACAGATTGGTATGATAAAAGCAAAAATAATTGGGACTTAGCCAAAGGTACTCCTGATACCTATGTTTTAAGCGAGGGTACAAAAACTAGTTTACCAGATTTTATTCAAACATTACCGGACATAACAGAACCAACCTTATGGTCAAAGTTTGATGATAACTTGTGGAGATTTTCGAAAAGTAATGTTGTACCTAATAAAGAAGCTCTATTACTATTGCCAAATGATTGGAACGCTGAACTCCCAAAAGTAGAAATTCAATTATATAGTCAAAATTTATTTTACTTAGCTTTTGAAGGTGAGGTTGCCATTTACTGTGAAGACAAAAAAAGGGTTTATGTAAGCGATGTTAGTTCATTTGATTGGACAATAGAAAGCAAAAAGCCTAATTGGTTATTAAAGCCTAATTTAAAAGTAGTTCAAGGAATTCCAAAAGTATATGTCTATGATGAAAATGGAAACCTATCCAGTAATAAGACCTATAGTGTAAAGGTAAAGTTGCATAATTCAAATCAGCTTTGGGAAGATATAGCAAAAATTAAAAAAATCGATAAGGGCTGCTATGATATTCGTATTGAGAAAAATAAAATTGTTGCTTATGACATATTTTATAATATTGGAAATATAAAATTAAATTTTTCAGAACAGAGAATTAACAAGGCAAAATTAAATTTTGAAAATCTAGATCATATTTCTTTTTCTATTAAAGAATCAGAATTCATTGATGTGAACCATGAAAATGAAAATATCCAAATACGACTAAAAACAGAATTTTCAAAAATTCCTACTAATATCAAGTCATCATTTGGATACAATGCTAAGAAAAAGCTGTTTTTTGATATAGCACCTTTCAAAGGACTTACAATAGTAGACAAAAATGGAGAGCAGATAGATCAAAGTGATGAGCTTTCTATTTCAAATTTATATGGATTACGAATTGTTAGTAGCAATGATAACCTTACTAGTATCAGACTATACAATAAGTTGAAACCGGATGTTATAATTAGTAAGAATATTAATGAAGCTTTTTATCCATTAATTTCCTTTAAAGATGAAATTATCAAGCTTTTTTATTTACAAGATCCGCTGAATCATATGAATACTGTATGTTTTGAATTGTCTAATGGTATCGCCAAAAAAAAATATTCAATTAAAGGTTTTAGTCATATACTTGATATAAGTAAACTACAAAACAACGAATTAAGAATTCTTGACTCTGATGATATACTTGAGTTGTTTGCAGTACCATTAAATTGTAGTTTAGAATATATTCAAACCATACCATTGTTATATTCTCATGGCAAATATGAAATTCCACTAAGTGAAATATGTAAACAATATATAGTCGCCTCTTCTATTAATAATGATATACAACTAATGCCTAGATTTATTAATCTGGAAGAAAATTATGAATATGAAGATAAGGATACCCGAATTGGTAATTACCATCAACAACTTCTAGAAAATGGTTTTGATAGTGATTGTTGGAATGAAATGTTATTATATTTTAGAATTTGTAATAATAATGATTTACCGTTTTCAACATTTGATCAAATAAGAGCAATTTCCAGATCCTCCAAAGTTGCAGCAAGAGCTTTCTTTTTTCTGGGTATCAATAATCAAGATTCATCTAGATATATACAGCTAATTATACCAAAAATGGAAAGAGAATTAGGCTTTTGTTTTCACTGGATTGGAAGAAAAGACTGGGGAAATGCCATAGGCAATATATTAAATCTTATTGGTTATGAATTTCAAAAAGATACCGTAAACTTAATCAGACTATATTTTGAGGAAGTTGGCCTTCAACAATTATATAGCTTTGTATGTAATGAAAGTAATATAGAAATTAAATCTATATCACATCAAGATATTCTAGAATTAAGGGCAAAACTTGGAAATAGGGTCTTACGAGAGCTTCCTCGTAAATTTCCTTACGTTTCTAAGTTTTATAATATTCCAATAGACGAGCATTTTAAAGTTAAACTTCTATTGCTTTCTGCGGTAGCAGTTTCAGAGTCTATTTTACCTGATAATATCGATGATGAATATTCTATTTGGGGAGGTGATGAAAAAAGAGAAATTATTAGACGTAATATTCAATACACTCAATATCTAGTTCCCGAATTTTATAAAAAAGTTGTTTATCACGTGCTAAAAAAAATTAATAATGAATTTTAAAGATTTTTATCAAAAAACTGAAAACAGATTAACTGATGCTATTCTGTCATTGTGGGCAACAGGTAATAAGGAGCTACAAGATTATTTTAAATATATATTGTCAAAAGAGCCTATAATGGCAGAAGCAGTCTTTCAAAATACATTTCCTTGGGAACAAGGCAGTAAATCTTTTGGAGAATGTACTAATGAATTTGATATCGATTTTATAAATACATTAGATGCAATAAAAAATGAAGAATATCAATTTCCTAAAACTCGATATCCCTATAAACATCAAATAAAAAGTTGGAATAGTCTATTAAATAAGAAAAAATCCATTGCTGTTACAACTGGAACAGGTTCAGGTAAAACAGAATGCTTTATGCTACCTGTTATACATGATATCTATAAAAATAATAAGAACAAAGAAGGTATTAACGCTATTTTCCTCTATCCATTAAATGCTTTAATTGCTAGCCAAAGAAAACGGATGCATTCTTGGTGCTCAGCTTTGGATGGCGTTAATTACGCAATTTTAACTGGAGAGACTCCTGATGGAACTAAAAGCAATGAGATAAAACGAAATGCATTACCAGAATTAATTTCAAGAGAACAAATAAGAGAAAAACCACCACAGATTCTGTTTACAAATCCTACAATGCTGGAATATATGCTGGTTAGGGATAAAGATGTATCCATATTAAATAAATCTAAAGGTTCCCTCAAATGGATATTATTAGATGAGGCACACACTCTCACAGGCTCTAAAGCCACAGAAATGGCTTTACTCATAAGAAGAATTATAAGCGCATTCCATGTTGATGTCAATGAAATAAGATTTGCAATTACTTCAGCCACAGTGGGTAGTGGAAACGCAGATAATTTAAAAAAATTCATGTCAGATTTGTGTGGAATATTACCTGATCAAATTGAAGTTATTGAAGGGAAGAGAGTATCAAATCAAATTTTGGATGATGATATACCTAATTTAAATGAGTTAATCACCAAGGATAAGATAAAGCATCTTAGAAAACTTTTTCTAGATAAAAATGCAATTTCTCAGAATGAAATAGGAGATGTATTTAATGTAAAAAATAAATTTGATCAGCTTGATATCGTAGATAAACTATCTGAAAAGAAAATTAATGGGCATAACCTTTTACCGGTAAGAGCTCATTTTTTTATTAGGGGTATTGGAGGTGTTTATGTTTGTACAAATAAAAATTGTGACCAACATAAAGAACATTTGCCAAATATTGCAATTGGCACTATGCATACAATAGCCAGTAAAAATTGCAATTGTGGCCACCCATTATTAGAACTTGTAGCTTGCAGGAGCTGTGGAAACATGATGTTAGAAGGTACTAAAGAAAAAAAACATATTTATCAAAAAACTAGTGTTGGTTACGAAGCATTTAGTATTGATATTAATGACGATGTAGAAGACTCTAATACAAGTACAGGTCATGATAATAACTTAATAAGATTAGTCAAAAAATCTCATATTAAAAGAGAAATAGACTATTTAACATGTGATATTAATCAGGATAATACTATAAACCATAATGGTGAAGATTTTTATTATTCAGATGAAAACAGTTGTCTTTTCTGTGGAAATAATAATGAGTTTCCTCTTCATTTTAGAATTTCGTCGGCATTCACCAATAGAATTTTTTCAGACATAGTTTTAGATCAGACTGATAGTATTTCTAAACAAACACCCAAAACATTATATAAAGGCAAAAAATATATTTCATTTACAGATAGTAGACAGGGTACTGCAAAAATATCAGCACTTATTAACATAGATAGTGAAAGTGATTGGATAAGATATCAAGTGTACCATTACTTATTAAAAAAACTAAAGGGTAAGGAAGTTGACGCTAGTAATGATGAATTATTGCAGGCAAAAGCAATGTATTCAGAAAAGTTGGAAAAGGCTCCTCTATTCATGAAAAAGAAAATAGAAAAGGACATTGAAGAAATAAATGCTTTATTAGAAAGTGATGGTGGTAACAAATTATCAAATAGTAGGTGCTCATGGAAAGATATTATTGACCACATAAAAGTTAGTAGCGAGTTTAAAAAACTATTTAAAAAGGGAGCAAGGGGTAAAAGCCTAGAAACACAAAGCGATATTTATGCTAAGTCTTTGCTCTATGATCAATTTGCCAGAAGAATTCCTAGAGAAAGATCTTTAGAAAATTTAGGATTAGTGAATTTAGTTTATCCAGACTTAGATGATGTTATGTTACCTGATATTGCTGAAAAGTTATACATAACTAATGAAGAATGGCGTTCATTACTAAAAATAGCCTTAGACTACATTATTAGATATAATTTTTGCTTTTCATTTGATAATCAAATGTATTTATTTACATCTAAATTTTATCGTTCCCAACTAATATATCCCTCTTATAGTGAGATTTCAGATAGTTTTAAGTGGAAAACTTTTAATTCTAATTCTATAAAACAGTCTAGACTCGTTCTATTAATTTGTGCAGGTTTAGGGTGGCATGATAAAAATGAAATTACTCGGGATATGGAAGATCTATTGAATGAGTTATTAGAAAAAATATGGAGAATTATTAAACAAAAAATTCTGCTACCAGATGGTAATGGATTTAAGCTTGATTTTTTTGAAAAGACCAATTTTGAGATAGCGGGAAAAGTATATTTATGTCCAGTAACAAGTAGATTAATAGATAAAGTTTTTAAAGGCTATTCTCCAAATATAAAAGGCAATTTAGATTTTGAGAATATTAATAATTATAAAGTTGACGAGTCTAAAGAATTTAAATTCCCATTATACCCTTATCCCTTTAATAAGAATGAAGAAAGTGATAACGTGAGTGACGATAATATCAATCAGTGGTTAAACGAAAACAGTTATGGAGCAAGAGAAAGAGGATTATGGAATGATTTACATGAACGTATTTTCAACAAAGAAAAGCTCTATTTGGCAGGGGAGCATTCTGCACAACAAGATAAAAAAAGACTCAAAGAACTTGAAGATCAATTTGAAAAAGGAGAAATAAATATTCTAAGTTGTTCTACAACCATGGAAATGGGAGTTGATATAGGGGGTATATCTGCAGTAGTAATGAGTAATGTTCCTCCTATGCCAGCTAACTACCTGCAGAGAACAGGTAGGGCAGGAAGACGTTCAGAGAGTAAGTCTTTAGCTTTAACTTCATGTGCTCCTAATCCTGTAGGGTTGAGAACAATCAGGAATCCAAAATGGGCTTTAGAACATAAGATTGCGTCACCTTTCCTTTCTTTTGATAGTAAAAATATTATTCAAAGGCACATCAATTCTTTTCTTTTTGGTGAATTTGTAAGAGGTGAATCTAATGAAGGCAGGGGTTTGAGTGTTAAGAACAATGTTGAAGGTTTTTACATAGAGGGTGAAAATAATTTAGCACTTAAATTTTTAAGCTGGATTGATGGACTAGAAACCAAATCATTTCAAAAAGAAATAGAACATATTATTTATAACACACCATTGTCATCTAATAATTCATATAGCTTATGCCTTAAAGTAAAAGATAATTTTAGTAGAACTTATTCAAAAGTAAGAGATCAATTAAATGCATATAAAGAAAAGCTTGAAATTCTGGAGAATGAATTTGGCAACTCAAGCGCAGCTTTTAAAGCTGTAACATATAGAAAAAAACAATTTCTAAATAAAAATATACTAAATTATTTAGCCGATGAAAATTTTCTGCCAAATGCTGGTCTTCCTACTGGTATTGTGGAGTTTGAAAAAATTACGATTCAAGACCTTAAAGGTTTAAGTAGAAATAAAATACAATCTAATCCTAGTTATCCGATTTCCAGAGCCCTTACAGAGTTTGCGCCAGGGAACAATATCCTAATAGATGGTTATAATTATAAATCCTCAGGTATTATAATGAAAAACACCTATGGCAACTCTACAGAAAAAGAAATAGTCCAAGGATGTAGTAATTGTGGTTATCAAAGAATAGTCGAAATAAATGAAGAGATAAAAAGCGATTGTCCTGGGTGTGGTGGTATGAATACTTTTAAAGGAATACAGCTAGGTGAGCATCAAGATACTTTTACGGAGTTAGTTGAGCCAGTTGGGTTTTCAATTGATATATACGAAACTCCTACACGTAGAGTATCTGATAGAAGTAAGCCACAATATTTAGAGCCACTATTGCTAAATATAAAACCTTGGAATAAAAATCAAAATAATTTCATTGACTTTAGAACTAGCTCAAATCAGGATAATGCTAAAATTCTTTTTTATAATACTGGTAATGGAGATGGTTATAGTTTATGTTTAGATTGTGGAAAAGTTGAAACGTCAACGGACAAGTTAGATGGTCATAAACGGCTCAGAGGAGGAAGAAATAATGATGGCGAAAACATATGTACTTCTTCAAACATTAAAGAACATATTGTTTTAGGCAATCAGTTTATTACAGATTTCACTGAAATTCGACTTAAAAATGTAAATAATGAATATGTTAATGATAAAAAGTTAGTTTATTCATTAGGAGTGATTTTTACAAAGTCTTTGGCAGAACACCTAGCTATTGAAGAATCTGAACTAGGTTTCGGTATTAAAAAATATAAAGATTATCAAACTATTTTTATTTATGATACAGCAAAAGGAGGAGCTGGTTATGCTTCCCAGTTTAAGTTTTATGTTGGTAAAATTCTAGAGTTATCCTTAGATGTTTTAAAGAATTGTAATTGTGAAGTGGCATGTACAAAATGTTTAATAGATAGAAAGTCACAATGGCACATTGAAGACTTAAATCGATTTGATGCAATTTCATGGTTGACAAACACATTGAAAAATCAATTGCCAGATAAAATAAAAAGTTTAGATGATAGTGCTAGCTTAGTATTTGGCTCTTTAAATGATGAGATTAAAAAATTAAACTATCATTATGGTATTAAGGATGTCTATATACACATTAATAACAACATTAGCCAATGGAATATCGATGATTTAAAATGGCTTGATAATTTGAACAGAGATAATATAAATGTTAACTTAATAGTTGAAGGAGACTTAAATTATAGTAGTGTTCAAGAAAAACTTTCTGTCTATAAATTGTCTTATCATTTCAATCTATTACAAGGAACAGGTAATGAATTTCATGATTATCCTGTCCATCTGTCTGTAAGATTGATGAATGGTAAAAGTTCTCTTTACGTCTCTAAAATAAAATTTGAAGCTTTGACAGAAGAATGGCATAATTCACCAGGCTTTAATATCTACAAAGTAAATAATGTAAAGCAACAAGATTTCAAAGATTTAGAATTGCCAATTTTTTCTTCATCAAATTTATATGAATCTAAAATCAAAAATTCATTGCCTGTAGGGACCAAAAGCAATGAATTGTTAAAAATCATGATTTCCAATCTAAAAAACAGTCATGATTTTATATCTAAGGTTTCTGGTCATAATTATAGTGTAGACTATTTCGATAAATTTAACCAGTCTGAATTCTCTTTACGATTAATGCTTCAGTTTGTAAATCAAATGAGTAAATTTTTATCAATCGAAATTTCTGATTTATCAGTACATTTAGCTGGCAAAGACTTTCAAAATAATAGATACCCGACGTATGTGATTCACAATTATAAAGAGTTAGATGATTATAGTTATGATTTAGACCATATTTCAAAAAGCTATAATTTTAGTGTCAACTTGATAAATGAAAGATATTTACCGCATTACAGGTATTTCAAATTCACTTCTGATGATGTTTCTTTTATGATAAGAATAGATGGTGGTATAGCTCACGGCTTAAAGCCTAAGGAGTATTTGAGGTCTGTTGAAATGCCTTTGAACGATTTAGTTTTTGAGATAAGAAAAGATGTAAAACATGACTTAATTTTTAATATTACTATAGAAGACTAAACCACGCAAATCCACTGCACACCACCACCCTATATTTGTATCATGTTTAATCTTAAAACCTTTTTTTCATGAGTACTTTTAAAATTTTTTTTGGGATTCTATTTTTTGTGTCACCATTTGTATTTGCACAAGACACTTACACGGTAGGAGAAACAGAATACTATTACAATTCTTATTATTCAACAACCGGTGAACCTAAAGTCAAACGCAGTTATTCCAACAAAATGGAATTTTTGAGAAGCCAAGGCTATTCTTCTGTACCGGATGGCTATGAAGTTGACCACATTATTCCTTTATCTCAGGGTGGCAGCGATTCACCTAATAATATGCAATTATTAACGGTAGAACAGCATAAGGCAAAAACAGCCAGAGAAAGAGCTTACACGTCCACTTCCTCTAACAGTTCCAGCACGTATGACTTACCTAGCTATTACAGCTCTTCTTCCAGTTTACCATCTGTGCTTAGCAGTTCGAGTTATATCAAAAGCTCAACGTCTTATGATGTTTATGATTTCAGTAGCTCTTCATCTAGTTCATATAGTTTGCCATCGACCTCAGTGAGTAATTCCAGAACGTATCAAACCGGACCCAGGGGCGGCACTTACTACATCAATAGTAATGGCAATAAAACCTATGTTAAGAAATAGGGACTAACCAAAAGACTAGGCTATGCGGATATATTGTATAGCTTAGTTTTTTATTTGTAATAATGATATATTAAAAAATTCAAAGCCATGAGCAACAATAACGTAAAATGCCCAAAATGCCAGGAAGTCTTTAAAGTAGATGATACCATCTATAACAATATCGTCAAACAAGTTCGAGACCAGCAATTTGATGAGGAATTGAAAGACCGATTGACCCTGGCTGAAAAAGAAAAACAAAGTGCCATTAAAATAGCCGAGTCTAAACTTCGTGAAACCCTACAAAAATCTATAGAAGATAAAAACAAAGAGATCAATGACCTTAAACTGCAAAGCCAAACCCTGTTGGCAAAAGAAGTTTCTGAAAAAGAAGAAACCATAAGGGCCTTAAGGTCGAAACTTGAGAATGCTGAAACACAGAAAAAACTGGAAATGGCTGAGGCAATAAAATCGCTTGAAAAGCAAAACGATGAGCTTTCAAACGCTCTGAATCATAAAGATTTGGAGTTTCAGCTCAAAGAAAAATCTCTGGTGTCTGAATATCAAAATAAGCTTCAACTTAAGGAAGACTTTCTCAAACTAAAAGATGATGAGATTGAACGCCTTAAAGATTTTAAACAAAAGCAATCTACCAAAATGCTGGGTGAAACGCTTGAGCTACATTGTGAAAATAGCTTTAATCAACTACGAGCAACAGGTTTCCAAAATGCGTATTTCGAAAAAGATAACGACATCACCGATGGGACAAAAGGCGACTATATTTATCGAGAGGAAGATGAGCACGGCATCGAAATCATTTCGATTATGTTTGAAATGAAGAACGAAAACGACCAGACCGCCACCAAAAAGAAAAATGAAGACTTTTTTGCCAAATTGGATAAAGACCGAAACGCTAAAAATTGTGAATATGCCGTTTTAGTGTCTATGCTGGAGAGCGATAGCGATTATTACAACACCGGCATAGTTGATGTGTCGCACAAATACCCTAAAATGTTTGTGGTGCGCCCGCAATTTTTTATTCCTATCATTACACTGCTGAGAAATGCGGGTAAAAAATCTTTGCAGTACAAAGCAGAGCTAAGCATCATTAGAAACCAAAACATCGATATTACCAATTTTGAAGAAAAAATTAATGACTTTAAAAAAGGCTTTGCTCGAAACTATGATTTAGCCAGTCGTCAATTTAAAACGGCTATAGATGAAATTGATAAAACCATGACACATCTTCAAAAAACCAAAGACGCTTTATTATCATCTGTAAATAATTTAAGATTAGCCAACAATAAAGCAGATGACCTGACCATCAAAAAACTGACCTATAACAACCCTACAATGAAAGAAAAGTTTGATGCCTTAAAGGATAATCAGTAACTTTTCAACGCATTTAAAATTTATAATTTCAAATTCAACATATCATAAATGATCACAGGACAACTTAAATCACAAATCGACCAAATCTGGAATACTTTCTGGACGGGTGGCATATCCAACACCATAACGATTGTAGAACAGCTCACCTACCTCATTTTTATCAAGAACCTGGATGAGACCGAAACCAGAAATGAGCGTATGGCCAAACGTCTAGGCAAAACCATTACGCCTATTTTTGGGGAAGATCAGCAGGATTTTAGATGGAAAAACCTGATCCAGATGGATGCCCCGCAACGGCATCAGATTTTTAGCAATACTGTCGATGGTATATTTCCGTTTATCCGCAGTCTGGGAAGCGAAAAGAGCTTGTTTAGCAAGCACATGAAAGATGCCAGTTTTGGCATCAATAAAGTGGCGACCCTCGATCAGGTGATGGAAAAACTGGAACGATTGGACATGACCAACCAGGACATTAAAGGCGATATTTACGAATACCTGCTGTCTAAACTGGAAGGTGGTGGTACATCCGGTCAATTTCGGACACCACGGCATATCATAAAGCTGATGGTAGAAATGATGCAACCACAGCTGGATGATGTGATTTGTGACCCCTCGGTGGGAACTGCCGGCTTTTTGGTAGCGGCTAAAGAATACATCGATAAACACCACGATGTGACCGAACTGGATAAATACAGCGAACACATCAATAAATACATGTTTAACGGTACGGAGTTCGATGCGACCATGTTGCGTATTGCCAGCATGAACATGTTTTTACATGGCGTAGAAGAACCCAATATTGAAGATGTAGATGCGGTAAGTAAAGACAATACCGTAAGCAATGCCTATACGTTGATTTTAGCCAATCCGCCGTTTAAGGGTACGATTGATAAAGAAAGTATTGCGCCCAGCCTTAGCAATGTCACCAAAACCACCAAAACCGAATTATTGTTTTTGGCCCTGATGTTACGCCAACTCAAAAAAGGCGGTCGTGCGGCAGTGATTGTACCGGATGGCGTATTGTTTGGCAGCGGTAAGGCGTTTAAAAGTATAAGGAGCGAAATTGTACAAAACCACAAACTGGAAGGCGTGATTTCTTTACCAAGTGGCGTATTTCAACCTTATTCCGGGGTGAGTACAGCCATCATGTTATTTACCAAGACCGATAACGGCGGTACAGACCAGGTTTGGTTTTACGACATGAAAGCCGACGGCAAAAGCCTGGACCAAAAACGTAACCTGATTGTGGACGAAGACCTGTTTAACGAATTTGCTTTTGCCAAAGACCTGAAAGCCGAAAAACTGGCAAAACTGGCTCAGGCGCACGAGCATTTTAATTTGCCTCAGGTCCTTGACCATTACCGCTACATCAAGAGTGACTATTTTCATAAAATGCACGATAAAGACGGCTCTGTTATACATGTACACGACGTTCCGGATAATTTAGGTTTTAAGCACTTTTTAGACGGCACCTGCACTCATGATTTTGCCGACCGTACCAGCCAAAGTTTTTTGGTGCCCATGAAGGAAATAAAAGACAACGACTGGGATTTATCCATCAACCGGTATAAGGAAATTGTTTATGAAGAAGTGGAATATGATGCGCCGGAATTGATTATTAATAGGATCACTAAATTTACTAAAGAAAGAAATGAATTAATGGAAAAACTAAAATCATTACATGATGATACTAAATGATGCTTGCAACGTAATAACATGTGGTGTAGCAAAAAGACCAGAATATGTTGAAGATGGTGTGCCCTTTCTTTCATCAAAAAACGTAAAAGAAAATAGATTTATTTTAAACAGCTATAATTGTGTGTCCTACGAGGATTATGAAAAACTTACCAAGCATAATAAACCAGAAAAAGGCGATATTCTGTATACTAGAGTTGGTTCCTTTGGAGAAGCGGCAGTTGTAAATTTCGATTTTGAATTTGCGATTTTTGTAAGCCTAACTTTGATTAAGCCAAAAAAAGATGTTTTGAATTCAAGATATTTAATGCATTATTTGAATAATCCATATATTAAAAATTTGGCAATAAATAGCACTAGTGGCATTGGTGTTCAAAATTTGAATGTAAAAGTAGTCAGGAAGTTCCCATTAACTCTCCCACCCCTTGAAACCCAAAAACACATCGCTCAAATATTAGACGATGCAGCGGCTTTACGCGACAAAACCCAACAGCTCTTAGACGAATACGACCAACTGGCACAAAGTATCTTTTTAGAGATGTTTGGGGATCCGGTGGTGAATCCGAAGGGTTGGGAGAAAAAAGCAATGAAGAAATTAGGTAAAATTACTACTGGAAATACACCTTCTAGAAAAATAAGTGAATATTATGGAGAATTTATTGAGTGGATAAAAACTGATAATATAAACACTCCTAATATGTATCTTACAAGTGCTGAAGAATATCTATCTCAAAAAGGATTGGCAAAAGGACGCAAGGTTAATGCAGGAGCGATTTTAGTTACTTGTATTGCAGGTAGTAGGAAAGTGATAGGAAATGTATCTATAGCTGACAGAACGGTGTCTTTTAATCAACAGATTAACGCTTTTGAACCTTATAATAAAATTTCTGTTTTTTGGTATTATCAGTTTATAACGGCAAAAAAATATGTTCAAAATAATTCCACAAGTGGTATGAAAGGCATTATTACAAAGGGTAAATTCGAAAAAATGGAATTCATTGAGCCTCCGGAATATCTCCAAAAGCAATTTGCTGAAAAAATCGCTTTAATCGAACAGCAAAAGGCCTTAGCCAAACAGGAATTGCAGGAGAGTGAAGATTTGTTTAATTGTTTGTTGCAGCGGGCGTTTAAGGGGGAGTTGGTAAATTCTTAAAAAAAATTATTATGGAAAGTGAAAATTTGGAAAAACTAATTAAAAAGTCTTTAAAAGTTAAGGAGTGCGATATAGCCTTAGAAGTTATAAGTAAGTATCTTTCTAACGGTGATGATAATGATTTAAATTTAGCTATAAAACAGATAAATAATTTAAAGAATAAAGAATTGAAAATCATCAGTGCACTTACTAAAGTTGACAGACTAAAAAAAAGTCTAAAATCGAAAAACCAAGAACTTGAATAGACATCTTAACATATTTAGACCATTTAATCAAAACCCTTCTAAAGAAAATATAGAAGATAACCTAAGTAGGGCACTAGTCATATGTTTAAGAAATGACTCTTTACTTTTGTTTGAGTTTTTAAAACAAATTTTTGTTGCTTGTAACCAGGAAAAAGATTTCAAAAACTTATACGCAGATGTAACAGAGCTTGATAAATGGTCAATGGATATACAAGTTGAGACCTTAAATTTTCAGGATCAATTCACGAAAGTTTATGCAGTCGCTATGAGCGGATTAAAGATAGATTTCAGTAATTTTTTTAACACAAAGACAAATCCCAACAAAAAACACATAACAGACATATTCATTACTATAAGAGATATCGCAATCTGCATTGAGGTAAAAAGAGATAATACAAACTGTGTATCTCAGCTTTTCCAACAAGCAGCAAGTTTATTCTCTAAACATGATAAAATAGAAGATGTCATATTCCCAGTTGATTTTAATTGGAAAAAGTTAATGTCGCTCATTAATTCTATAAACGGCTTTCATAAGCTTAAAGGCTTTCCTTCAATCTATCTATCAGATTTTATTGAACTCGTACAAGCACATAATCCTAATTGGATACCTATTGCGCCTTTATCAAGCATCGAAAATAGAAGCGGTAATGAATTTAAAATATATCAGAGAATCAATGCTGCCTTAAAATTACTTGAAGACGATGATATTCAAATACTAAGCTATAATGACCGCATAGGCATACAATTTGAAGAAGGTTGGGCTAAAGAAGTCGTTTTATATTTATCAAAAAGAGAAAACAATGAATTAAATCTAATACTTGGTATTTGGCCTGGCAATACAAAGGGACAAGGTACCAAACTTTTAAAAGTTCTTAAAAATAATAAAGATTGGTCTCCACCTGAAAGTTTGGTAATCGACTCAAATAAGTTTGATGTAGATTCTGGATATGAATTTAAGTTTTGTCACTTTAATGGTTATGTGACAAATGTTATAGTTGGTAATTCTAAAATAAAACCAGGAATAAAATTAATTTCAGATCATATACATTGGAATCATACTGGTAAATATGACAGAAACCAATGGCAGAATTTAGAAGATTTTTTAGATAACACATTTACTGACAATTATGACTGGAGAAGACATTCAGATTGGAAAAGACATTTTATTGATTCAAATAGAAACTATCTAACGCTATCAATTGGCTATCAAATTGAGACAACAGTCCCTATTTCGTATCTAAAAAAAATTGACACAGACATGAACAATCTCAAGCCACTTAAAGGTTTTATAAAGAAAGTTTTTGAAAAATATAAACACCTCTTTGATGGAAAATAGAATGAAATATCCAGATAATTTATCAGAACTCCTAGATCAAACTAAGAGTATTAAAGATGTTATTTATGCTAAACTATCAGCGCAGAATTGTCCGAAACTATCTAATATTTATATCAGAAAGCAAATATCATCCAACGGGGATTTAAAATATAGAACTCATAGAAATACTCAATTATTTAATAGCTTAGAATATATACCTAATGTGAAACTTAAAAACTCAAAGAATATTAATGAGCTCAAAGGACTGTATGTTTTTGCAAAAGAAGTTAATGCTAAAGTTATACCTGTTTATATTGGAATAAGCAGGACAATATTTAGACGATTGAGACAACATGGCTGGGGTAAATATCATAATGAGTGTTCACTAGCTTACTTAATGGCAAGAGAAGAAAATAATGCTTTAACCAGATCAAAAATTAATATTGCAACACTAGAACCAAAAAAAGAGCAAATTAGGAATTTTAAAGTAGCTATTTATCCTGTGAAAAATGATTATGATTTGTATTTTCATGAAGTTGCTTTAGCTGCATTATTTAAAACTAAATGGAATAATTTCAGAACACATTAAAAATAAAATCATGAATCGACAATTATTCTGCTTACCTGAAAACGACCAAAACTTAAGATACTTTTTGTCCAAAAAAGGTAAAAACAACATATTGGTTATAGGTTTAAATCCTAGCACCGCGAATGCAGATAGTTTAGACCCTACTTCAAAAAACGTAGATAAAATAGCCACAGCTAATGACTATGACGGTTGGGTGCTGGCCAACATTACGCCCGAACGGCAAACGCATCCCAGTATTTTGTCAATAGAAGAACATGTTACTTTATTATCAGATAATACAAACCTACTAGAGGCCTTTTTAATTGAGAATACCTTGAATGTAAAAGATGTCTTACTGGCCTGGGGAGATTTAGACCATTATTTCAATCAACCATATTTACAAAAGTATGCCTACATTATTTTAGATAGATTACAGAAGTATGACTTAAATTATTTGTGTATCAAAAAAACCAAAAGTGGTCATCCTTTTCATCCCAGTACACAAAGTTTAAATTGTCATGTGGGTAAAGTAGAAGATATTATTTTAAAACCGTTTGAGGTAAAATCTTATATGAAAATGCTGAAGACGAAGTTTAAGATTAAATAAAGCAACTTAAAATAAGACAAAATAGATATCTGTTTTGTTTTAAATCAAAATATATAAGCAAATAAGCGAAAAAATTTAGTCTATTTTATTATTTTTGGACTAAATAAAGAAATAATGGTTGAAAAAATTTCTAAATCTCAGGTTCTGGAGCGCCTTCAGTTTGAAAATTACTGGTGGCGCAACAATGCTATTGAAGACGATTATAACAGCATGCAACGCCGTTTGTATTTTGATATTTTTAAACCTCTGGTTTTCGATAGAAGTCTTAGGCGTGCTGTAGTACTCATGGGGCCAAGACGTGTAGGCAAAACAGTCATGCTCCACCACAGCATTCAGGCCTTAATAGATCAAGGGATTTCTGCTCGAAAAATTATTTTTATTACAGTAGAGAATCCTATATACACCAACATTCCTTTGCAGGAGTTGTTTAATTATGCCTTAGAAGCTATTGGCAATCAGGATCCGGAAGATTGTTATGTGTTTTTTGACGAGATACAATACCTGAGAGATTGGGAGGTTCATCTCAAAACGCTGGTAGATAGTTATCGTAGCACAAAATTTATTGTATCGGGTAGTGCTGCAGCCGCTTTAAAGTTTAAAAGTAACGAAAGTGGTGCCGGACGTTTTACAGATTTCTTGTTACCACCACTTACATTTTATGAATACATTCATATCAACAACCTACAGCATTTAATGGTAGAAAGCACGCTGTTGTGGCAAAATAAAGCGCAGCCATTTTACGACACCGTAGATTCAAAAATACTCAACGAACACTTTGTTAAATACATCAATTTTGGAGGTTATCCTGAGATAATTTTTTCACCTCAAATGCAGAAAAATCCCGGACGATACATAAAACAGGATATTGTAGACAAAGTATTATTACGCGATTTACCCAGTCTGTACGGCATCAAAGATGTAGAAGAACTTAACCGTTTATTTACCACCATTTGCTTCAATACAGCTCATGAGTTCAGTTATGATGATTTAAGCAAAACCTCGGGTGTAAAAAAGCACCTGATTAAAACCTATATCAAATATTTAGAATCGGCATTTTTAGTCAAAAAGATAAGCCGAGTCAACCAAACCGGGAAAACCTTTCAAAGGGAAGTCAAATTTAAACTCTATTTGTCCAATCCCTCCTTGTATGCCGCGCTTTTCACTCCTGTAGTTATTACAAACGAGAAAAAAATGGGAGACCTGGTAGAAACCGCCATTTATGCCCAATGGATGCACCGTGACTGGTTTAATCCCTATTACGCCCGCTGGGGTAAAGGCGAGGTTGATATGGTAGGGGTTGATGATGGCAGTTTAAAACCCATATGGGCTTTAGAAATTAAATGGAGCAACAGGTACGTGGAAAAACCAAATGAATTATCCAGCCTAATCGATTTTTGTACTGTGAATTCACTTTCTTCAGCATTAATCACAAGTATTGATGTTAAAACGCAGCAAGAGTATAAAGGCGTAAAACTTCAATTTGTGCCCTGTGCCACTTATGCCTATAATGTTGGCAAAAATACTTTAGATAAAAAAATGTAATTTTAGGACTCATTACACGCTGTTATGCAAAATACATCCAACTTTCAATTTTTAAAAAACACATTTACAGATTTCTTTAATCTTTCTGTAAAAGCAGAGCAGTTGGTCATTACAGACCCAAGAACGTCTTTGATATACAGCAGAATGGCTTTGGAATACGGTGTAAATTGGATGTATGCCAATGATCATGAACTGGGAATTCAGCATGATACAACTTTACACAACTTGCTGGTTCAGCCCGAATTTAAAGCGCAGTTGAATCATAAATTATACAGCGACTTATTTAAAATCAAGAAAAGTGGCAATCTTGCCGCACATAATAATCCTGTAAGTGATATCGACTCAAACCACTCCATTGAAGCCTTATTTTATTTTTCAAAATGGTTTGTAAAAACCTACGCTACAGAAAATTTTGAAGACCCGGGATTTTTCAATTTCGAAGTTATTCCAAAAGAGGACGTTGAAGCCTTTACTAAAAAGCAAATCCATAGAATTCAAAAACAACTTGATACTGAACTGAAACAATATCAGGACGACCTAAAACTACAAATTGAAAAAAATGAAAAGCTTGAGAGAGAAAATGAACTCTTCAAATTAAAAAGGCAGGAAGAGCAGAAACAACTTCAATATAGAAAAGCGGAGGCCAATACTTTGGACCAGGAGACCACGCCTCGAAATGAATATGAAACTCGAAAGTACCTTATTGATGTTGCACTAAGAGAGGCTGGTTGGGATTTGATGGGAGTGAATGACAAAGAGTTTAAGGTTAAGTATATGCCTAAGTCAACCAACACCTCTGAAACAGGTTTTGTGGATTACGTGCTTTGGGATGACGAAGGTTTGCCTTTAGCTTTAGTAGAGGCCAAAAGCACTTTAGAAAATGTAACTAAGGGCGAAAATCAGGCACAGCTTTATGCGGATAGTTTAGAAAAAATGTATGGCCGCCGTCCAGTGATTTATTATAGCAACGGATATCAACATTATTTATGGGATGACCAATTCTATAAACAATCCAGACCAGTACATGGCTTTTATACCAAGCCTGAACTTCAAACTATAATGTTTCGCAGGGAACACCGAAAAGACATTCGTAAAGCAGAAATAGATACAGATATAGCTGGTCGATTTTATCAAATGAGAGCCATTAGAAGTATCTCGGAGCATTTTGCTGGCACGGACAAATCAAATGGAAAGCTAATCGGTACTAACAGAGGTGCGCTTTTAGTTCTAGCCACGGGCACAGGAAAAACCAGAACGTCAATTGCTTTTTCGAAGGTACTTTTAAAATGCAATTGGGCCAAAAAAGTGTTGTTTTTGGCCGATAGGATAAGTTTAGTCAAGCAAGCCAAAGTAAATTTTGTAAAGCTGTTGCCAGAGCACAGCTGCGTAAACCTCCTGGAAGAAAAGGATAATCCGGATGCCAGAATTGCCTTTTCGACCTATAATACCATGATGAGCCTGATTGATGGTAGTAAAAATGATGAAGGGCGTTTTTATGGGGTTGGCCATTTTGACCTGATCATTATTGATGAAGCACACCGGTCCATCTACAAAAAATACCAGGCCATTTTCCAATACTTTGACGCCTTATTTTTAGGACTCACCGCCACACCCAAAAACAGAATAGACCATAACACCTATCACGTTTTTGGATTGCCTGATAAATCACCAACCGATGCCTACACCTTTGATGAAGCTGTAGAAAGTAAGCACTTAGTACCTTACAGATCTATTGAGTTGCCCACCAAATTTTTAACCCAGGGGATAAAGTTTGAAGATTTATCACAAGAAGAAAAAGAGCAATTTGAAGATGAAATATTAGAAGGTGAAGAAGCTACAGGCAATGAATGGATATCCCAATCTGAATTAAACTCATGGTTATTTAACAAGCCTACAACCATCAAAACACTCCGTTATATTCTCGAATACGGCATAAAGAAGAAAGGGGGAGACGAGCTGGGAAAAACAATTGTATTTGCCAAAAATCGGAAGCACGCTCAATTTCTAAAAGACATGTTTTTAGAGTTAGACAAAGAACTATTTGGTAACGATTATGTAAAGGTGATTACACATAACGAACCAAAAGCTCAGGAGTTTATAGAACGTTTTTGTGATGAAGAAAAAGACCGTTTGCCTCAAATTGCTATATCTGTAGATATGCTGGATACTGGGATAGATGCGCCCAGTTGTGTAAACTTAGTGTTCTATAAACCCGTAAAATCTTATTCTAAGTTTTGGCAAATGATTGGGCGTGGCTCCAGGCTTAGACCTAATTTGTTTGGAAAAGGTGAAGATAAGACCCATTTTATCATTTTTGATTTATGTGGAAACTTTGAATTTTTTGAGGAAAATCCGCAAGGTATAGAAGCCAGTGCACAAGAAAGTCTTACTGAGATCTTGTTTAAAATTCGTTTACAACTTGCAGAATACTTAAGAAGTAATCAATTTAAAGATAATGACGAACTGAAAGCCTTTAGAAAAGAATTGCTTGATGATCTGCATGAGGACATAGCCAGTTTAGATTTAGAGCGATTTGATGTCAAAATGCATCTTAAAACCGTCCATGAATACGGACAGGATAAACGAGAAGTCTGGAACCATTTAAACAAAAAGGATATTCATGCCATTGAAAAGGTTTTATCTCCACTAGTAAAACCAAAGCCAGGCGATTCAGATTTGGCGAGGTATTACGATAAATTACTATTCACACTGATAAAGAAAGCCTTAGAAACTCCCAATAGAGAGGAATACTTTTCTGCATTTATAAATCCTATTTCTAAAGTGGCTACCACGTCTCAGAAATTATTGAAACAAACAAGGATAACAGCAGTAAAAATGCAGATAGACTTGATAAAATTACCCTTAGATGAAAATTTCTGGAAGATCAATGGTATTACGCACTTAGAAAAACTAAGAAAGGGCGTACGTGAATTGGTAAAATATATTAATCCGGAAGATCAGCGCTATGTGACCACCGATTTTGATGATGTTATTCTAGAAGATAAAATAAAAGACAGTGGTATAGTTAGTGAAGAAGGTGAAGCAAAAACTTATTCAGGTAGTAACCCTTTTAAAAGTAATATTCACCGTTTAGAAGAAATTATTCGTAAAAACAAAGATCATATTACCATTTCTAGACTGCATAACGGTGAAACAATAACCAAGCAAGAGCTTCAGCAGCTTGAAAATATGCTTTTTGTGGATATAGATCGTGAAAGCTTAGAAAATGAAATGGGTAGCGAATTTAACCTTGTGGAATTTATAATCAGCCTTGTCGGCTTGAGCGAAGACAAGGTAAATGAAGCTTTTGCAGGTTTTACCAATGCATATAAACTCAACTCTAAACAGATTCAGTTTCTAGAAACCATCAAGCAATTTCTCACCAAAAATGGCAAAATATATCCCGAAAAACTTTACGATTCACCTTTTAAAAACTACCATTCTTCCGGTATTGATGGCGTTTTTAATGAAAAACAGGCCGATAAGATTTTTGACATAGTAAGAGGGTTTAATAAGGCTAACTAGTGGGGGTTTTAAAACCGTGCAAATACACTGCATAGTTCAGTCATATATTTGCAGTGTTAATTTAAAATCCCTTGTATATGACTGCTTATCAAAACTTCTGGAATTCTGAAATTGAATCTTTACTTCATGAAATTGATGCCCCACAATCACTTCACGATAATATTGTTGACACACTCAATAATTCAAAGAGAACCGGTATTTTTTCAAATCAAATTGTAAATGCGTTAAGGTTAGGCATCTCTATTAAAAAAGGAAATACCAATATGGCTTTTGTGGCTTCTATGCAAAGCGGTAAATCTGGCACTATCTACTTTTTGTGCAACTATGTATTACCTGCAATAAATTTTATAGACGAATATGAATCTATACTTTTCGTTACAAGTATGAGAGATACTGATCTGTATGAGCAAAATTGCAGAGTTCTAGAGCAAGATTTTTTCGATGTATCAAAACAATCCATGCAGCAGTCTGTTATAAAGGTGATGAAGATGAACGAATTTTTTAAATCACCAAATCCACATAAGGTAGTCAAAGATTTTAAAGTAAAACTTGTTATAAGAGATGAAGATCAGTATGGTTCAGGGGTTGAATCATCTTTTGAAATTACGTTTTTTGATGAATTGAGAAAGCGTATGAAGGACATCAAATTACTTGCTGTAAGCGCAACACCTTACGATATACTAGATGCTCACATAAAACAGGAGGCAGATGTTGATGTGATAGTTGGCGTAAGACCACCACAATATTACGGTATAACAGAAATGTTAGAAGATGATGTTATTGAAAATTTACCAGATGGTTTTAAGCCTATACAGCAACAAAAGTCTAATGGTGAGAAGGTGTTTAACCTTCATCCTAAGACAGTATCCTATGTTGATTACCTCAATACTTTCGACAATGGCTTGGGTATAATTAGAGAGTCCAGTACTTCGAGAGCGATAGAATTAAGAAATTTATTGAAAGATAAATATAATGGCGAATTTGAATCTATTTTAATTGGTGCGGACAATGCTTGTGATTATGGTATCAAAGAAGGTATAAAAGAGTTGTATGATCTCATATTAAAAAGAGGGAAAAGAGTAGTTTTAATAATTGTGCAGGCTTTAACAGCCGGAAAAGATCTCGGTATGCTTAAGGAAAAAGTAAGGTTTGGAATAGAACCCAGAGATAAGCAATTAGCTAATGGTGCTCAAGGCATTACTGGGCGTTTTTGTGGTTATCATAATAATCGTTCTTTTAAGCTATTGGCCAGTAAAAGTATTTTAGAACATTATTCTAAATTTGAGCAGGATTGGGAAATTTTTGCAGATGAAAATTGGCGAAATGAGCTTTATAACAGCAAGGTAAAAGGTCTTAGCACGCACACTAAGATCGTACAGCACAATTCAGCAGGAAAGTTTATCCCTATTGAAAACATTAGAACCGTTTCATATGAAAACTTAAAGACGGAAAACGGCAGAAAAAAGGTATCTTTTATCGATGATGATGCCTATGAAAGGCTATTATCTTATTTTGAATCAGATTTTTATAATTTCCACTCTAAAGGTGTTAGATTTAAACAGGACAATGTAACTGTCCGTATTGCTTCTGGTTATTCTGAAAAAAGCAATAGGGTTTATAATAACTGGGACTGTAATATTAAAGATGATTTTGGCAATATTTTCTTTAAAAAGAATCAATATAATTTTGGTATTCTTATAAGCAATTTCCCAATAGACGACATAAGAAACAAATTAGCTTTCACAGGTATTAAAATTCTGCAATCCGGAAAAATGCAATGGCGTAACCAAAAAACCGATACGCTAAACGATTCTATGTATGGTGATGAAGCTGCTGAATAAGCATTGCTTTAACACAACTGACAATACAAATATTGTATATTTGCAATAGTATCAGGAACACTTTAGGTGTACCAACCGAGCACAAAAGCCGCGGTGGTTTAGAATACGGACAGTTCAGTCAAAATAAATGAACCCTCCATTTTTATTTTAATCCTGATGCATATTTTTTATTAAAAAACTATGTATGATGAAAATGTATTTCGAAAATCCAGAACAGCTAACCCCGGAAATATACAGACGGTTGAGAAAAAACAAAGATCACTAGATTTCTTATTACAAGCATAGACCATTCTAAATTAATCTATAATAACATGTTATATGAGTACAAATTCAACAGACAAAAACATGAAGACCGCAACTATTGAATTATTAACATCAGGATCAAGTTATGTGTTGGAGGTTAATATGATAAGCTTTACAAACACCGACAACATTATTGTCAAGCCGATTTTGGATACGACCAAGAAGGAGATATTACTTTGTATTGACGAGAGTTTTCAATGTACATGGTTAAACCTTACAGGAACAGCGCCAGTTACAATACTTTTTTTTGATGACCATTACAAATTTGTAGGTATAACCCATTTCAGTAAAAAGAGTAAGGGGAGTTATGTTATAAGTACAGCTTATAAAAACATACTAGTACTTAATAATCCATATGCCTATGATTTTAAACAAATAATTCAACTTAAAAATATCTAAGTTCAAGTTATGGAGAAAATTTCAAATTTAGCCAAATACAAATACCTTGACTTTATCCCAAGACCTCGTTTTTTAGACACGAGGACTTATGATCTCGTTGATGAGAAAACCTTTTTAGAAGATGATGGAAGAATACCTTTAGTGTTAATCACTCGCTTCGGTATCTTTCCAAAAGTGGGCACATACGGGGATAAACCTGGGCAAGACATTACAGATCTGGAAGTGTTTAAAAATAAAACCATTGGGTTAGTGGGAATGGTATATTTGTCTGGCAAAGAGTATAAGGGTATTATTCCCTGTTATGTAGATGAGAAACTTATAGACAATCTAAAGTATATGCCTGATCATCTGAATACAGGCTTGTGGAAAAACAATAACCTTCAAAATAAGATGAATTAAAAATGAGAGACAGTATCACCACACTTGAACCCAAAGTAGATAAAGAAACCTTAGAAAAGATTAAAGAAAACATGGCTATTGAAGGACAAGTTACCATTAACATTAGTTATACAGCAAGACTTGAAAATTCATTATTACGGTTATGGAAAACCACCTATTTATGTTCAAAAGATAGTTTTCATAAAAGTAAATTAATCCATCATTATAATATTGCTTTATATCCACAGTGGATGCAAGTTAAATTGGGACAAACTATAAAGTTTACTCTAATTTTTTCAGCTTTACCAAAATCTTGTACTCACTTTGATTTAATAGAACAAATACCTGAATCCGGTGGATTTTGTTATAAGAACATAAAGCGAAATACAACCGATGTGTATCATCTTAATTTATAAAAATCCCTTTTTTATGATATAAAATAAAATCTCAACATTTCCCTTCAAGGCAACCATAAATCTAGGATTACAAAAACATTACACTAAAAGCTTAAATCTAAAGCGGGAGGTGATAAATTCTATACAAGACTATCAAAAGCTGCAATTACAGGAAAAGAGAGTGAGTTTATCTATTTCAGTAAGAGAAAGCCTGATTGTTTTGGCCGACCAAAAAGAAGCGCACCTCGAATTAAAAATCATCAACTATCCAAAATTCCCTTTGACTTATACTCAACTTAAAATTGAAATTGAAGAACTCATAAGCTATTTGATGAAACAATTTAAACAAAACCGAGTTGTAGTAGAATATCTTGATGAAACCGTCATGTTTGAAAAGAGCAAAGAATTAGATCCGGAAATTAATAAATACATCAAAAATTAAAGTTTATACGCATCTTAAAAATCAAGTTTTGCGAATGAAAAACCCAAATCAAAATGCCAAAATACCTAACCAAAAAACACAAGGAGCGATCAGAAAAAGCCATGAAAGAGATGCAATCCAAAAAGAATTTGAAGTATTCATTGGAGGATATGCTCAAACAGTTGAAAGAGACCACCCCATAACAAACAGAGCACAACTCGAAAGGGAAAGCATAGCCATCGAACAATGGGCTAAAGACAAAGGCTATTTCATCGAAAATTTGGCTGATCATTACCTGTCTACGGAATTCGGTGGTGCCGAATGTGAGTTGTATATCGATACGGCAATACCAACGTCATCATCAAAGACATGAACCCCGGAGTCTACAACGGTTATGCCGGCTTGTTAGGCAGATTACAAATGCACAATAGCTTTTTCCCTGAGACCGCTTACACGCTTATTGGATTTACCAAAGAAGGCAAGGTGGTAAATTTAGTTTTACAACAAGACTTTGTAAAACAAGCCAGAAATTCAACACCGCAGGAAATTTTTGATTATTTAACCGATATGGGCTTTGAAGTTGAAAATTCTGTGACGGGAAACTACATTTGGAAAAACAAAGACGGCATCACCATAGGCGATATGCATACCGGAAATGCCTTAACAACTCAAGATGGCACGGTAATAATAATAGACCCTATGATAGAATATGATGGTAAAAGCGATCTATCAGTTTATCTGTCAGCCTAATGAAATAATTTTTAATACGTCATACATCATGATGCCAGGACCACAAATTGTTTACAAATGCCCTGCATGCGATCATTTAATTCAGCAGAATGTCATGGCATCAGGGAATACTTTCACCGGAACTTTTTTTTCTGATGGCAAGTATGCCACTCCAATGATGTCCGATTCTCTTATGTTTAGTAAATGCCGCAAATGCGATGCATTCTACTGGCTCGAGGAAGAACATGAATTAATTAGATATAAACTTGGAGAATATCATCCTTTACAATATGTAGAATCACCAAAACCATTGCAAATCGACGATTTTCATCAAGCTTTAAAGCATAGGATTTATAGAACTTATGATGAAATTGTTTATATCAGACAAAGACTGCTCTGGGCATATAACGATAATATTAGGTTCGGTGGAAACCCTCAAGCCGAGCAAATCAAAGACTACAGACATTATGATAACCTCAAATCTTTACTAGAAAATCTTTTTATGAATAACCCGATACATGTTAAATTAGCAGCTGAAGCACACAGAAATTTAGGCAATTTTAATAAAAGTATACGCATCTTAAACTCTATTAAAGAAAAGAGTTTCGAAAACCATAAACGAAAACTTATCCAAGCCTGTCATGATGGTCATAGTAACGTTATGGTACTTTAAATTAAAAACCACAATTTTAAAATAATTTACAAATTAAAACATATTAAAAATGGACTTACTATTTAATATTTGCGTTAGAGTTCTACAAATTATAGGCGACACCAAAGGATTAGGCTATAAAGCTGCCAATATTTGGATTTTTGTGGTTATACATCCGGCTTTAACGGTTTACTTTTTTTGTTTATATAGGAAATATAAAAGGCGTTACCATAAGCTAACAAAAACCTAGAAATGAAAAAGTACTCAAAAAGGCTATTACTTTGGTGTTTTATTATTATTTCCATAAGTGGTTTCATGATCAAATTGCCTGTCCCTTTAAGAGGCATAGACTTAGAATTACACGCTATGTATTATTTTACAGCTTCTGCTTTGCTAAATCTTCTTTTTAAAGTCAGAGATCTAAAAACTCATGCTCTTATTTTTGGACTTTTGGCTACCTCTGGTGTACTTGTAGAGTTTGCTCAAGAATATTCAAACCAATTAATAGGTAAGCGATTCATGGTAATTTTGATAAAGTAGATGTTATGTATAATTTGATAGGCATTTTTTGTTTTTCTATAGCCTGGCTTTGTATTTACTTATACAAATATCTATTTAGAATACTTAAAAAAGGTAAATACTAAACACAATAAGTGCCTTAGATAAAAAGTACTACTTAGGTGTGGTTTTAGACAGGCTGCATAAAAAAGCTCTAAAGGAAACTTAAAATAACCTTAGAAGAAAAAATGCGCTACAAAGAAATTAAGGTAATGAGAGAAAGGTTAAGGCCTTATAATGTTGTGAATATACCCATAATGCCGCTAAAATCGAATTTACCTTCAAACCCATCTCTAAGACATTTTTTTTACGTGTACACTGAACTGGGGATTCCTTATCAAAACTTAACAGTTTCAGAAATGCAAGATGTGGTATCAATAATGCAGGAATATTTTATTTCACAAAAGGATAAGATGAGAGTCCTAAAAATGATAAAAAGTCATTTATTAGAGTTAAAAATATGGCTTTCAGAATAAAAACAACTTTTTACTATTCAACTAAAGTTGGTTATATTTCGGAATAAAATCGGAATATTACTAAAAGAAAAAGCCGTAAACATTTGTTTACCAAGTGTTTACGGCTTAATCAAGTACTCGGAGCGGGACTTGAACCCGCACGACCGCAATGGTCATTGGATTTTAAGTCCAACGTGTCTACCAATTCCACCATCCGAGCGGTAGATGAGCGAAAGACGGCCCCGAAGCTTCGGGGGAACCCGCCTTTTGATCAAGGCAAGTACTATAAAATCACTCAATTTTTTAATGTCAATTATTTTAAAAAGAACTTAAATAAAAAAGAGCGAAAGACGGGATTTGAACCCGCGACCCTCACCTTGGCAAGGTGATGCTCTACCCCTGAGCTACTTTCGCATTTTATTTTTCAATGAACTACAAGAAGCGACCCTTATCCGCCTCGGGCGGATGATGCTCTACCCCTGAGCTACTTTCGCATAGTATTATTTCAAAGAAAGCTTTTATTAAAGCGGTTGCAAATTTAAGCATTTTAAGCAATTCACAAAGTAAAAAATGATATTATTTGACAAAAATTTACTCCAAATTCAAACTTAAGCCAAGTTTGAAATTCAACCCCGAATTAGATATAATTGTATAGTCTGTATTATTTGAAATAAAATTAATGTGTTTATAAACATTACTGCCAAGAAAGGCATTAAAAAACAGCTTATTGTGGAGCTGTGTTCTAAAATCTAAACCTGCTGCAATGTCTGTACTTTCATAGATTTGATTGGTATCTTGTACACGAAACGCATAACGCGTAATAAACTCCAAATAAGACGCTAATGCTAGTTGAGTTACTTTGTTTTTACCAAAATTTCGCCCAAATAGAAATCGAACAGGCGACGTTATATCTATAAACCAATTTTCATTTATGCGCCAATCGACGTATGGAATATAAATAAACCTTGGAAAATCTGAGTTGGATTGTTGATATACAATGCCTGCTCCAATACTTAATTTTTTGTTTATACGGTAAATAAAGTATGTTGATGCTGTAAAATGCAAAGGATTGTAAGCTTTATAATCTCCAGAATAAGTAAAGCGTACAGAGTAATTCAAAAAAAATGGATAGCCTACAGTATGTGTAAAACTTAAAGCTAGTGAATTGGCGAAAAAATCCGTTGGAAAAGGTTCAACGAAATTATCGCTGAACACATTTTCTGTATTTCTAAAGGTATATTCTGCTTTGAGAAGTGCAATTTTTGGTTTTGAGGCAGATGTATCAACTTTGATAAGTAAAGGGAGAAAGGCTTGAAAATTTGTATGGTGTTGTTGCAAATCAAAATCATCAAAAGAACCACTAGACATTTGTTGACTAATACTAAGCCCCATTTTTTGGCGCAAACCAAAATTTGAATTGATCAATTGTGCAAAAGCATCACTTTGAAAACCTGACAAAAACATCAAAACAGAAAAGCTCCATAAATATTTCATTCCAAAAAAACACTGAAACTTCATTTATAATATTATTTATGAGGTTGGAGAAGTCTTTTTATTTCATTCAGCTTCATTAACGCTTCCACAGGAGTAAGCACATCGATGTCCAGGTTTAATATTTCTTCTTTAATGCTTTCTAACAAGGGGTCGTCCAACTGAAAGAAACTTAATTGAGCGTCCAAACCTGTTTTTTGAAGTGTTTCTTTATTATCCTCAACAGAATGGGCTTCTTCGAGTTTTTTTAATATTTTTTCAGCCTTACGGATAACATGTTGGGGCATACCTGCCATTTTTGCGACGTGAATTCCAAAGCTGTGGGCACTTCCACCAGGTTTTAAAGTTCTCAAAAACAGAATCTTGTCTTTGTACTCTTTTATAGATACGTTATAATTCTTAATGCGCTCAAATTGATGGGTCATTTCATTCAACTCATGGTAATGTGTGGCGAAAAGTGTTTTGGCTTTAGACGGGTGCTCGTGTAAGTATTCTGTAATAGCCCAAGCGATGGAAATACCGTCGTAAGTGCTAGTGCCACGACCAATTTCATCAAGCAACACTAAGCTACGTTTAGAGATATTATTGAGAATACTTGCAGTTTCGTTCATTTCTACCATAAACGTAGATTCGCCCATAGAAATATTGTCGCTTGCTCCTACTCTAGTAAAAATTTTATCCACTATCCCAATCTGAGCTTTTTCTGCCGGCACAAAACAACCTATCTGTGCTAAGAGCACAATGATAGCCGTTTGCCTAAGCAATGCCGACTTACCACTCATATTTGGCCCGGTAATCATTATAATTTGCTGCTCATCTCTATCTAAGAAAACATCGTTGGCAATATAAGCTTCGCCTTCCGGCAATTGCCTTTCGATTACTGGATGACGCCCCTGTGTTATATTTAAGCTATAATCATCTGTTATTTCAGGTCGATTGTATTGCTCCTCTAATGCCAATTGTGCAAAACCACTTAAGACATCGAGTTTAGCCACCAATACTGCATTTTGTTGCACAGGTTTTATATAATCCTGACACCAATTTACAATACCTTCGTACAAGTGAGATTCTAAAATACCTATTTTTTCTTCAGCACTAAGGATTTTGGCTTCATAAGTTTTTAGCTCTTCTGTAATATACCGCTCTGCATTAACAAGTGTTTGTTTTCTAATCCAATCGTCCGGGACTTTATCCTTATGAGCGTGACGAACTTCAAGATAATACCCAAAAACATTATTATTACCAATTTTTAATTTAGAAATTCCTGTTCGCTCTGTCTCTCTCTGCAACATCTCATCAAGGTAATCTTTACCTGAGAATGCAATTTTGCGAAGATCGTCAAGTTCTTCGTTGTACCCAATTGCTATAACTTGGCCTTTGCTAACTAAGACAGGTGCGTTATCCTGAATAGCTGTTTTTATTTTTTCTCTTAATAAATCACAAGTATGAATATTATCAGCTATAACTTTTAGCGATTCGTTGTCCAGGCTTGACAAAGATTCTTTTATAGGAATAATGGCGTCGAGAGAATCTTTAAGCTGTATGAGTTCTCTAGGGTTTACCTTTTGGGTAGCTACTTTTGAAATTAAACGCTCTAAATCGCTAATTTGCTTTAATTGTAACTGAATGTTATGCAATATGCCTTGGTTGCTTTTAAAAAAATCAACAGCATTTAGTCGTTCTTCAATTTTATCGATTTGCTTTAAAGGGAGTGACAACCATCGTTTAAGCAATCGACTACCCATTGGCGAGATGGTTTTGTCTATGACGTCCAAGAGGGTCACTGCTTGCTGCGCATTGCCGTAATATAATTCCAGGTTTCGTATTGTAAATCTATCCATCCAGACATAAGCTTCTTCACTTATTCTCGAAATTGTGTTAATGTGTTGAAGTTTATCATGCCTCGTTTCAGAAAGGTAATGCATTATTGCTCCCGATGCGATAATTCCTTCTTCCAAATGGTCTATGCCATAACCTTTTAAAGAAGTTGTTTGGAAATGTGTGTTGAGTGTATCCTGTGCATAATCGATTTTAAACAACCAATCTTCCAGAAAAAATGTATGAAAACTATTGCCAAAAACATCTTTAAAATGAGATTTGTGTGCTTTGGAAATCAATACTTCGCTTGGCGAAAAATTTTGCAGCAACTTATCCACATAGTCTGATGAACCTTGAGATGTTAAAAATTCACCAGTTGAAATATCTAAAAAGGCAACACCTAATTTTTGTTTAGAAAAATGAACGGCACACAAAAAATTATTAGACTTACTTTGAAGCACTTCATCGTTGAGCGCTACACCAGGGGTTACCAGTTCGGTTACTCCTCGTTTCACGATTTTTTTGGTTTGTTTCGGGTCTTCTAATTGATCACATATCGCTACGCGTTGTCCAGCCTTAACTAGTTTAGGCAAATACGTATTTAAAGAATGGTGAGGAAACCCGGCGAGCTCCGTACGTTCACTTCCATTGTTCCGATTGGTTAGCACAATGTTCAAAATTTGTGCAGTTTTTACAGCGTCTTCGCCAAAGGTCTCATAAAAATCTCCAACCCTGAACAACAGAAGCGCATCTGGGTGTTTTTGTTTAATGGCATTGTATTGCCGCATTAGTGGTGTAACTGTCGATTTTTTCTTTGCCAAAGGATGTGTTTTTAAAAGTTGACTAAATTAAACATAAAGCTTTAGTTTCAAAAGTAAATATTATCCAGTTATAGCTTAAAAATTATCAAATACTCTATTTTTGAAAGCAGAAAATGAAGACTATGCGTAAGCTAAAAAATGAAGAATTAAATCGACTATCGGTAGAAGAATTTAAAATTTCCGAAAAATCTAACCTTATTCTCATCCTGGACAATATCAGAAGTTTTAATAATATTGGTTCGGTATTTAGAACAGCCGATGCGTTTAGAGTTTCCCATATTTACTTGTGTGGCATCACTGCAAAACCACCGCACAAAGACATTCAAAAAACGGCTCTGGGTGCGACAGACAGTGTCTCATGGTCTTACGCCAAAGAAACCACAGATGTGATAAAGCGTTTAAAACGTTCAGGGGTGAAAATCATCAGCATAGAACAAGCTGAGAAAAGCACTATGCTTCAAAATTTTGAATTTGACGCCAACAACACATATGCCATGGTTTTTGGCCACGAAGTAAAAGGCGTGAGCCAAGAGGTTGTAGACCAAAGTAACCACGTTGTTGAAATTCCACAGTTTGGCACAAAACACTCTGTAAACATTTCTGTTAGCGTCGGTATTTGTTGCTGGGCGTATTATGAAAAGGTGTATTTATTGTAGTGATAAGCTTTTAGCTGTTAAGCTTCAACGCGTAAAACCCAATGCATATAATTTCACAACACAAAATCTCTAAAAGCTAATGGCTAGCGACTACTAGCTTAATCACCCCCTTCTTTCAAAGAAAAATTTTTTCAGCAGATGAGAGGCTTTTTTTTCTAAAATACCTTTGGTGATATTGGTTTTAGGGTGCAGATTAATATTCATCGCTTCGTATCCTCTTTTATAGTCACTTGCGCCATAGACCAAACGCTTAAGTTGACTCCAATATACTGCTCCGGCGCACATCGTGCAAGGCTCTAACGTAACATAAAGTGTACATTGATTTAAATACTTGCCGCCAAGATAATTTGCCGCTGCGGTGATGGCTTGCATTTCTGCATGAGCTGTGACATCGTTTAGCGTTTCTGTTAAATTATGAGCTCTTGCTATAATGGTCTGATCAATCACAACTACCGCACCGACAGGAACTTCACCGATCGCGTAAGCTTTTTCGGCCTCTTCGATGGCCTTTTGCATAAAATAGGTATCGTCTAATTCTAAAATCATAAAAACTAAAAATACAAAAAATTAAATATCTACTTTTGCAAAAATGACTTACAAATATTTAAAAAATATCAATTCTCCTAAAGATCTTCGCCAGTATCCTGTTGAAGATTTACCCCTAATTGCTAAAGATCTTCGCGAATTTATCATAGAGAATGTGTCTCAATATGGCGGACATTTAGGCGCAAGTTTAGGCACGGTCGAACTTACTTTGGCCTTGCACTACATCTACAAAACGCCAGAAGATCTTTTAGTTTGGGATGTTGGCCATCAAGCTTATGGTCACAAAATCTTAACCGGCAGAAGGGACAATTTTCATACCAACAGGCAAATCGAAGGCCTCTCAGGTTTTCCTTCTCGTGAAGAAAGTCTTTACGATACCTTTGGCGTAGGGCATAGTTCTACATCGATTTCTGCAGCCTTGGGCATGGCCATAGCAAACAAGCTAAAAGGAAGAGATAGACACCATATTGCTGTGATTGGCGACGCCTCAATTGCTTCCGGAGTCGCTTTTGAAGGATTAAACCATGCCGGAGATACAGACGCTAATCTCCTTGTGATCTTAAACGACAACTCTATTGGTATAGACCCAAGTGTTGGAGCACTTAAAGAATATTTGTCCCAAAAAGGCTTTGATGATCATGACCATCAAAATCATATCATCAAAGCCTTAAACTTTAAGCATTTTGGTCCAGTTGATGGTCATGATATTAAAGCTCTAATAAACACCATAAAGCAAATAAAAACAATAAAAGGCCCAAAATTTTTACATGTTTTAACCAAAAAAGGTAAAGGGCTTAAACCTGCCGAAATTGACCAAGTGACTTACCATGCACCAGGCCGTTTTGACAAAATTACAGGCAAACTTTTTGAAAAACCAAAAACAGACAGTTTTATAAAGTACCAAGATGTTTTTGGTAAAACACTACTCCATCTTGCCAAAAAAGATAAAAAAATTATCGGAATTACGCCTGCGATGCCTACGGGCAGTTCCTTAAAATACATGATTAAAGAATTGCCTGAGCGCGCTTTTGATGTCGGAATTGCAGAGCAGCACGCTGTAACGTTTTCTGCTGGCATGGCCACACAAGGCTTTAAAGTCTTTTGCACTATATACTCTACTTTTTTGCAACGCGCATATGACCAACTTATTCACGATGTGGCTTTGCAGAATTTACCAGTTATATTTTGTGTAGACAGGGCCGGAATAGTAGGACAAGACGGTGCGACGCATCACGGTGTTTTTGATATTGCATTTCTGAAATGTATTCCAAATTTGGTTATAACATCGCCGTCCTGTGCAAAGGATTTTCAGAATTTGCTTTACACCGCAACTATGTATTTGGAACATCCTTTAGTTATTAGGTATCCTCGTGGAAATAGCGACGTAAAACAATTGGATATGGAATTTCAACCTGTAGAAATTGGTAAAGGAATACGTTTGAGGGAAGGTGAAAAAATAGCCATTCTTTCTATAGGTAAAATGAGATGGTATGCCGAAAAAGCTATCGAAGATTCTGAAAAAAATATCGGCCACTACGATATGATGTTTATAAAACCTTTAGATACTGATTTACTTGATGAAATTTCCAGAAATTATACACATATTATCACTATCGAAGACGGAGTGCTTAGTGGTGGTTTTGGAGAAAGCATCCGCAACTATTATTCTCAACACCACCCTCAACTTAAAGTGAAATGTTTAGGAATCCCAGACGCGTTTATTAAACATGGCCAAACAGAAAAGCTATTAGAGAAGATTAATCTATCCCCTCAACATGTTCTTGAAGCGATAAATAGTTTATAATTTTTCATATGTTTTTCTGTACTTTTATAGCTCTTAGCATTTCCCGTTTTCCAGGTGGGCCCGGTATTTTTTCTACCTGAAATCCAATATCCATCAAATCCCTTCGCACACTTCCTTTACAGCAATATGTCACCCAAACCCCATTAGGGTTAAGGCTGTCATACATAGTTTTTAGTATACTGCTACGCCATAATTTCGGCTGTACTCTGGGCCCAAAGGCATCAAAATAAATCACATCAAAGTTGTCTTCCGATTGATAAATATCGATATCTATGTTGTGTTTTTTTAGTTTGAAATTATCGGAAATTGACACGAATTCTTCCCAGGGTGCAGCATGTAAGTTTTTAAAAAGTTGAGGATTTTTTCCATCTGCATAATTCAACTCCTCTACAACCTCTTCAGACAAAGGGTATTTTTCAATACAAGTGTAAGTTATTTCCAAATTAAGCTCTTGTCCGTAATTATAGGTAAGATAAGCATTGAGCCCTGTACCAAAGCCCATTTCTAAAATAGAAATATGCTTTTTGTTTGGGTTAGCATTTAGCAGATAAGTCAAACCGCTTTTAATGTACACATGCAATGCTTCGGTTATGGCACCGTGCTTAGAATGGTAACTCTCATTCCATTCTGGAAAATGAATGGTTTTCGAACCATCTTTAGTAGTAATGAGTTGTGTTTTCAATGTTTAAGAACTAAAAAAAACATTCCTCTACACTGTTTAAAAAACAATTTAGAGGAATGAAATCTAACACAATGAAACAAAAAACTATTTCACTAAATAAACACCATCTGCAGTAAAGCCATAAGTGACTTCAGGCGCTGTGATGGCTGCAATTTCTTCTTCAGATTTGCCTGCATCTTCCGCATAATGCTTCAACTCTTCAATCGACGTTTCACTTACAAAAGCCTTACCATGAACAACAGCTTGGCTATCTGCAATATCTTTTGGAACAAAGAAACCGTAATCTTTAAATCTAACAAAACTTTCTTTGTTTTCTGGCATTTCCAATCTCATCCAGCATCCTTTTTTCTCGCATACAGAATTCACTTTGGATTGAAATACCACATCTATGGTATCGCCGGGTTTAAGGTTTTTAAATTTCTCGAAAGCATCATCTGCACTCATAGAAGCAGCGATGTCAAATTCTTGTCCAAAGAACTTTTGAGTGTCCTCTAAAGCAACTTCCTCCGTTTTGGCTTCTGTCACAGCCTCTGTTTTGGGCTCTTCTGTTTGCTTACACGATATGAAAACGATAAAAAATAAGCAGATAATTGAATATTTCATAATTTTTAAGGGGTTTTAAGTATTGATAATATGAAAAAATTAATAATTGACCTATTTCGAAAGACATCAAAATTAAGTATCTTTGCAAAATACAAAAATACAAAATGGAAATTAATACGGCACCACTTCACATCACAAAAACTACCAACTCTAAGATAAATCAAGTTGATTTTAATAATCTTCCTTTTGGAAAGGTATTCTCAGACCACATGATGTACTGTGATTTTGTTGATGGCAAGTGGCAGCAACCACAGATTGTACCTTATGGGCCAATGGAATTTGAACCATCTGCAAAAGTATTTCATTACGGTCAAGCTGTTTTTGAAGGCATGAAGGCCTTTAAAGACGATAATGATAAAGTATGGCTTTTCAGACCTGAAAAGAATTTTGAACGCATCAATAAGTCATCAAATCGACTTGCTATTCCGGAATTTCCAAAAGAATATTTTTTTGAAAGCTTAAAAGCCTTACTTACATTAGACCACGATTGGGTAAAAAAAGGTCAGGGTAACACCTTATATATAAGACCATTTGTGATAGCTATGGAAAATGGTGTTGCAGCTGCGCCATCGAACTCTTATAGGTTCATGATCATAACTTGTCCTGCAAGAGCATACTACAATGTACCAATCAGGGTTTTATTTTCAGAAAAATACAGCCGTGCCGCTAACGGCGGTGTTGGTTTTGCAAAAGCAGCGGGAAATTATGGTGCACAATTTTACCCTACGAACCTAGCTAAAGCCAAGGGCTACGAGCAAATCATTTGGACAGATGCAAATACGCATGAATACCTGGAGGAAGCCGGAACAATGAACATATTTTTTAGAATAAAAGACAAACTTCTTACAGCTCCTGTGAGTGATAGAATTCTTAACGGTGTAACCCGAGACAGTGTCATCCAACTTGCCAAAGACAACAACATTGAAATTGAAGTAGCTCCGGTAGAAGTTAAACGCATTAAAGAAGCAGCTAAAAATGGCGAATTACTAGAAATCTTTGGTACTGGAACAGCTGCTACTATTGCCCAGGTTTTAGGTTTTGAGCACGGCGGTTACACTCATGAACTTCCTGAGCTTGATAATCCTTATGGGGCATTCTTCAAAAAACAACTCCAGGATATCCAGTACAATAGAGCTGAAGATATCCACGGATGGCGTTTTGGTGGCTACTAGTTGTGCCTATCATCTTAATTTAGGCTAAATTTTTTGTTGAATATTTTCGAAAAGTTAATCACACTTCAAAATTGATGTTGTATTCAAAAAACTTAATAAGCATCAATTAGTTCTCGATTTTAAAAAAATTAGAATTATTTTTAAGTCATACCAATTTGACTCGTTAATTCCGATATTACAATCAGCAGGCAGGTACATTAAGGATTCCGTTCGTACGGGAGACATTAAAATAACATTCGGTATAAATAGAAACTGTATTTCAAAATAAAGTCTTTTCGTTTTTGATTTGAGTTTAAAAAATTCATGTACATTTGATTAAAAATGGAAATTTCAGTAGAACTTACATTTTCTCCACTTCAAGACAATTTTGAGCCTCCGATCATAGATTTAATAACTGCATTGCGGGATAGCGGTCTTCATGTGAAGGAAAATCCGTTGAGCACTCATGTTTACGGACCTTATAAAGACGTCATGAACATTTTGTCTAAAGAATTTGAAAAAGCCCTTTCTGCGGTAGAGCATGGCTTGCTTTATGTTAAAATTGTAAAGTCCAACAGACAAGACTATGAGCCACATTTTTGATTGGTTTTTTAGCCAATATCAAAATACTCCCGGTCATTTTATAGTTTTAGAGATTATTGCTGTAATCTTTGGGTTATTAAGTGTCTGGTTTTCGAAACGAGATAATATCCTGGTTTTTCCAACAGGAATTATAAGCACGCTCATATTTGTATACATTCTTTTAGAGTACGAACTTCTCGGTGACATGCTCATAAACGCTTATTACTTTATCATGAGTGTGTATGGCTGGATTTTGTGGACAAGAAAGGGTGATAAAGACTCCTATTTACCTATCACACAACTAAAAACAGCAATCGAAATTAGAAACACGATTCTACTTTTTATTGCAGCATTAGTATTTGTAATTGTTGTTTATCTGGTTTTTGATAAATGGCAGACTTGGACAGCGTATGCAGATACTTTGACCACAGGCATATTTTTTATTGGCATGTGGCTTATGGCAAAAAAGAAAGTAGAAAATTGGACGTTCTGGATTATTGGTGATATTATATCTATACCTCTATATTTGTATAAAGGTTTAATCTTTTCAGCATTTCAATACGTAATCTTTACGATAATAGCTTATTATGGTTTAAAGGCATGGCAAAAACACATAAACGAACCCAACAAGACATTATTAAAGTAGTATTTTTTGGACCGGAATCTACCGGTAAGACAACTCTGGCCAAAACTTTGGCTAAAGTATACCAAACGACATGGGTACCGGAATTTGCAAGAGATTATCTACAAGTAAAATTTGACAAGACCAAATTACCTTGCGAAGCCCATGATTTGTTACCCATAGGGAAAGGACAGCTGCAATTAGAGCAAGAAGAAATACAAAAAGCAAACAAATTTTTGTTTTGTGATACAAACGTGCTTGAAACCTACGTGTATTCCAAGATTTATTTTCCCAAAGTAGACTTTCCTGAGCTTGAACAAATGGCAGCAGTAGAAAATTTTGATTATTACTTCCTTACAGATATAGATGTGCCTTGGGTGAAAGACGACTTGAGAGACAAACCCAATGAAAGACAGGACTTATTCAAAACATTTAAAGATTTCTTAATAAAATATGACAAAAAGTTTGTAATTTTAAGGGGTAGTTTAGAAGAACGAATAGCTACCGTAAAGCGAATAATTGACAATTAATTATAATGAAAGTAGATACAGCAGACTTAAAATTACTTCAAGAAAAAGGCATAAGTGAAGCTACACTAAAAAACCAAATAGAAACATTTAAAACCGGCGTTCCTTTCGTGAATATTGTCGCCTATGCAAAAATCGGAGAAGGCATTCACAAAATAGATGATGACAAAAAAGAAGAATTTGTAAATTTTTACAATAGCGCCAAACTCAAAGTTGTGAAATTTACACCTGCTAGTGGTGCAGCAACACGTATGTTTAAAGCTGTACATTCATTTTTTAATTCGGTGTCAATCCAAGAAGACGATATCAATGAGGCTTTAACAAAGAAAGAGTTCAAATTAGTTAAAAATTTACTTGATGGTATAGAAGACCTGGCATTTTACAACGAAGCACTTAAGCATGCTGAAAAACTGTATTCTAACTTCGGAAATTATTCAAAAATCGAACAAAAGGCTCTAATTCTTAAAGCGGCTATAGATAAAGACGGTCTTAACTTGGGAGACTTACCCAAAGGACTTATCCCTTTTCATGAGTATGAAAATAAATCGTACACGCCATTTCAGGAACATTTAGACGAAGCCTTAAACTACGCTAGCAAAAACGGGAAAGCTTTTTTAAATTTTTCAATTTCTGAAGACCACGAAGAAAAATTTAAAGCTGAACTAGAAAATCACCTCAAAAACGGCACCTCAGGTATTGAGTATGTGGTTGATTTTTCTTTTCAAAAACCATCAACGGATACAATAGCTGTTAATCCTGATAATACACCTTACAGAACTAAAGAAGGACACCTCATGTTTAGACCAGGTGGCCATGGGGCATTGATTCATAACCTTAATCAAATTGATGCCGACTTAATTTTTATAAAAAATATAGACAATGTTTCTAAACGTGCTAGGGACAAAAAAGACACAATGCTCTACAAAAAAGTTTTAGCTGGACTATTGTTAAGCATTCAAAACAAAGTTTTTGATTTCCAAAAAAAATTAGCAAGCTTAACAGACGTCAAGCTGATAGAAGAATGCAGACAATTTATGATGGAGAGTTTGAATGTCAAAAACCCAAAACACACGTCTAAGGAATTGATTGAAGAACTTAGAAAACCCATACGGGTTTGTGGGATGGTAAAAAACGATGGTGAACCCGGTGGTGGACCATTTTGGATTGAAGATAATGGCCATACCTCGCTTCAAATTATTGAAACTTCGCAAATAGACACTTCCAAGAAAGACCAAAAACAACTACTAGAACACGCCACACATTTTAATCCGGTTGATATTGTTTGTGGTGTAAAAGATTACGAAGGCAAAAAATTCGATTTAGAAAAACACATCAATCCTAAAAGAGGGTTTATTGCCAACAAATCTGTAGAAGGCAACGAAATTAAAGCTTTGGAATTACCAGGCTTATGGAACGGCGCGATGGAATTTTGGCACAGTATTTTTGTTGAAGTACCCGTAAGCACCTTTAATCCTGTAAAAACGGTAGCAGACCTTTTAAAGCCCGCTCACCAGGAAAAGTAGTATAAACACAAATAGATATTGCTTTTTACAAAGCTGTGATTTTAGAATGTAGTTTCAGGAAGAAAACGCTAATAGGCTGAAGCTAAAGCCAATTCTTTTGGAACGATAATCACCAATCAAATTTTTTTATTAATTTCAACCAAATTTTAAAAATTGGATAGAGCAATTATTCTCTTACTATCAATATTTTGGTTTGGCACTTGTCCAGGTCAGTTTTTTGTATCTCCAAATTCAGAATTACATGTAAATAATGGCAAATCATTGTATGTAAATAAAGATCTCGATAATGATGGGCTTATCAGTTACAACACTGATGGAGAATTGATTTTAGAAAAGAGTTTTGACAATTCTACGGGAGCTTTAAATTTAAATAATGCAGTATTAAAACTAGGCAGCGGCACGTCGAATGCCAATGGTGTTCATCAACTTACTTTCAACAACAACGACGATACCGTTAAATTTGCGGAGCTCAATCACAATGGAACTTTTAACGTGTTAAGTAATGGGTTTTTAAAAGTGACGGAAACACTCACCTCTATTTCCGGCACCTTAAATGCTGAAGACCGTGTAGTGTTGTTAAGTACAGGAGCTCTATATCCGGAAACTGCTATAGTTCCAGAAAGTCAAGGCGGTACACTTAACGGTATTAGAGTAGAGCGTTTTTTCCCAGGAAACAGAGCATGGCGTTTTTTATCAAGTCCGGTAAATTCTGATAATTCTATATTTATTAATTGGCAAAATGCAGGTACGTTTACCCCTAATATCGGTACGCACATTACTGGCGGCTCAACAATTGATGGATTTGATCAAAATACCTCGGGTAGTCCATCATTATTTACTCGTAACAATGCTTCATCCAGCTGGGAAACTTTTACCAACACAAATGCAACGAACTTACAAATCGGAAATAACTACTACATTTTAGTAAGAGGTGACAGGAGCGTTGATTTAGATGTGAACGACTTTAATTATGAACCAGAAACTGTATTAAGAAGCTCCGGAACACTCAAAATTGGTGATTTTGACACACAATTTCCATCGATTTCTACTGGAGAATTTTTTGCTACAGGAAACCCATACCAAGCGCCAGTAAACATTTCTGATGTTAGACAAAGCAGTGCTAACAGTTTCACAGACGAGATGTGGGTTTGGGAGCCGCTTGCTAACAATTCCGGTCAGTATGTGTATATTGTGCCAAGTACAGGTTTAAATTCTCTGCCGGGTAGTCATTCAACCCAATACATACAGCCCTTTCAGGCTATATTTCTTCAGGCAGCAAACACAAATCCAAATGTAAATTACAGAGAGACTCATAAAGGTACAGTTTCGGACCTGACTGATGTTTTTAGTAATAATACTTCAACAGCCAACTTTTTGAGAATAGGTCTTTATGGTGCTAATCAAATTCCTTTTGTAGATGTTGCTTATGATGGTGTGTTATTGCTTATGGACAATAATTACAACACAAACCTAGATATCGATGATGGTGAAAAATTTTTTAATAACAATGAAAATTTAGCAATACAGTATGGGAATAATTTTTTAACTGCAGATAAAAGAAATTTTCCGATAGACTTGAGCGAAAAAATTGACCTATACATCAATAATATTGAAGCACAAAACTATAGCCTGAGTGTTGAGTTAAATGGTTTTGGAAACTTGCCAAACGGGGTTTTACTTTGGGACAAATATACGGACACCTACACGACGCTTAGCGATGGCTTAATTTTACCTGTTCAATTTAATTTTACTATTCCAGAATCTATAGATCCTAATAGATTTGCATTAACTTTTGATGATGAAGTTCTGAACACATCCGAACATCTAGACAATTCTAAAATAGATGTATATCCCAATACCTTTAATAATCATCTGAAAATTAAGTTTCACAGTAATTATATAGGACAGTCTATTGGTATTTCTATCTACGATGCTTTGGGTAAAAAAGTGTACAGCAATTACATTGAAACCAACACATCAGAGATAGTCCTTAAGAATTTAGTATTAGAATCCGGCATTTATTTTTTAAATATAAGCAACCAAGAAATAAACCAAACCTTTAAAATAATTAAAGAGTAACTCATTTATAGAGCATGAAAAGAGAGATAATTTACAGGTTTAAAAATTGGCAATTATAGTTTTTATTTGGCGACTAGTATTTCAAAACCAAGATCCGCCACCGCCACCATCAGGTGGTGATAGTATTTGGATTGTTTGTTGGGGTATTACTTTTTTATTATTTGCAAAAAAGACCTTTTAAAGCTTAACATTCAGAAAATATATGGTAATTAAAAATTATTTTATATTTGATTTACAAGATATTTACCAAACAGTTCACATTTGGCGCACATGAAATCTTTATCAAGCGTTTTTGCAGTTATATGCCTTTTATTTACCTTTTCTACTCAGGCTCAATATTTTAAGGAGCATGAATTTGGGTTACATTCAGGTGTTTATCAGCTAAGGAGTGACTATGGCGAAAGGTTTGACAGAGAAACCAATAATGAGAATTCCGGTAATATTTACGCAATAACGTACTACCTTAACCGAGCTTCGAGACGAAACACCAATTACTTCAAAGAACATACAAGATACCGCTTTGATTTACTTTACATGGATGCCGACTTACAGCATTATGGCGATTACGCAGACGACCCAAGGCTTATGGCCATGACAGGGTCGTTTTGGAGCATTGGCGTAAGTGGTGGTGTGGAATATTATCCTTTTGGCATCATGCTGCAAGGCTTTAATACCAGGTACTACTTCTTTCAAAAACTAGCACCCTATGGCGGCGTTGCTGTAGGTTTAAATTTCGTAAGCAACGAAGCTGAATCTAGCTTGGATGGCGGCTTAGCAAATCCCGATAACGTCTTTCCTACATTCGTAGGTCTGGATACAGACGATGGCATTGTAGTTGGAAATCGCGTTGTAGGAAGTTTGAATTTGCGGGCTGGATTGCGTTATAATTTTAACCCAAAAACGGGGTTGTTTGTCGAAAGCAGTTGGATGCTGTTTGGTTCCGATTTAGTAGATGGTTTGAGTCCTATTGGTCCTCAAAATAAATATACAGACTGGTCTTGGGGCGTAAATGTTGGTTTTTCTACCATGCTCTTTTAATCATACATATTGGCTAATAAGCTTTTAGTATAGCTGTTTTTAGGATGTTTATATAGCATATCAGCTTCGCCTTCTTCGACTATATTTCCGCTTTTCATGACTAAAATCCTATCGCAAAACTGCTTAACAACCGAAAGGTCGTGTGAAATAAAAATATAGGTTAAATTAAATTTGTCCTTTAAATCTTCCAACAAATTTAAAATTTGTGCCTGTACAGAAATATCCAATGCGGATACCGACTCGTCGCAAATAATAATTTTAGGCCTTAGAGCTAAACACCTGGCGATACCGATACGTTGTCGTTGTCCTCCGCTAAATTCATGTGGATATCTGTTATAATGTTCACCGGATAAACCTACAGCTTCTAATAGTTGCAAGACATCTTTTACACCCTCTTTTTTGGTCTGTACGGTGTTGTGAACCATCATGGGTTCTAAAATAGCAGCACCTATACTCAGTCTAGGATTAAGAGACGAATAAGGATCTTGAAAAATGATCTGAATATCTTTCGTTATCCTCTTGCACGAAGATTTGTCTAATTGTAATATGTCTTGGTCTTCGTAGAAGATGTTACCGGAAGTCGCTGTAGTTAGTCTATTGATCAAAAATCCTAAAGTTGTTTTACCACAACCTGACTCGCCTACTACACCTAATTTTTCACCTTCAAAAACGTCAAGAGACACATTGTTTACAGCTTTAAAAAAAGCTTTTTGTTTAAAGTAACCCGAGTTTACTTGATATACTTTTTCTACATTCTTAAGTTGTAGTATAGCCTTACGGCTATACAATTCATCATGCCGTTTGTGTCTTTCAATTTGAGTTTCGTATTCTATCTTCAGTTCATCATTTATAATATCTTTTACTGTAGGTAATCGCTTCAATCTTTTATCTCGTCGTGGACGAGCAGCTAAAAGCGCTTTGGTGTAAGCCTCTTGAGGATGCTCAAATATAGCTTTTGAGGACTGACATTCAACTATTTGACCTTTGTACATCACCATTATGTCGTCTGCAATGTGTTTTACTAAAGCCAAATCATGAGAAATAAAAATTACACTCATTCCTGTTTCTTGCTGAATCGCTTTTAAAAGCTCGATAATGCTTTTTTGAACGCTTACATCTAAGGCCGTTGTGGGTTCGTCTGCTATCAAAAGTTTAGGCTTGCAAGCAATAGCCATCGCAATCATAACCCTTTGCTTCTGCCCACCACTAATTTGATGAGGGTACTTATCGTAAGTTTGTTCTGGTGTTGGGAGCTTTACCTTTTCAAAGAGTTTTAAAACTTCCGCTTTTACGTGTTTTGCTCTACAGATGTTATGATTGGTAAGCACTTCTGCTACTTGTTTACCACATGTAATGGTAGGGTTTAAAGAACTCATGGGCTCCTGAAAAATCATTGACATCTCAGAACCTCTTATTGAGCGTAGTGTTTTTTTGTCGGCCAACTTTAAGTCTAGACCATCAAATTTAATATAATCTGCATCCACTTTGGCCTGTTTTGGCAAAAGCCCCATCATGGATAAAACCGAAAGCGATTTGCCCGATCCAGACTCACCGACAATTCCCAAAATTTTAGAATGTTCTAGGTTTAAGCTGAAATCCCTAACAATCTGCTTGTCATTAAAACCGATATTTAAATGTTTTACCTCAAGTAACATTATTCTACAGATATAATTTGATGAGATGACAATAATGGTTTATTCATCAGCCTGAGAACAACCTGAGCGACTGCAACAACATCTTTTTCGCAGTACGTTTTTATTCTATTAAGGTCTCCTTTATCATAATACACGTCCCTAACTTGACTGCCGTCAATATCGTCTTTTGGAGATGGAATGCCTAAAATCTCTGTAAGTAATTTAAGCGATGTAAAATGTTTATAATCTCCAAATTTCCATAGCTCTAAAGTGTCCAGATGAGGAACATCCCATGGCTTTTTGCCCATTAAATTTAAAGACTTTGGCAAGGACAATGCATTAATAAGAAGTCGTCTGGCAATATACGGCACATCGAACTCTTTAATATTATGACCACAGAGTAAGTGTTCTTTTTTTTCGAAAGAAGTTTCTAAGAGGTTTGAAAACTCTGTTAAGAGTTGCTTTTCGTTATCTCCAAAAAAACTTTTCACTCTAAACTCGACAGAATTTTTATCTATGTTAAAGTATCCCACAGAAATACAGATAATCTTTCCAAACTCCGCCCAAATCCCGGCTTTTTTATAGTAATCTGCTGCAGAAACCTCTTCGCCTTGTTTAGATTCATAAGCTCTTTTATACTTAGATTTCTGCTCCCATAAATCTTGTCTTATCTTGGATAAGGCTTCAAAATCCTGGCATTCAGGAACTGTTTCGATATCCAAAAAGAGAATATGTTTAAGTTGAATTTTATTAAGCATCTTCAATTAAAATTGAATTCTAATATTTCAGTGTTAAAATATAAAACAAATCACCTACACACAAAGATAAGTTTCAGTTTAATTGAAAAAAGCTAACAAAATAACAGATCTTCATGATCGATAAGGATTGATATATTGATTTAAATTTTAGAAAATTGTTTCAATACACAAATTGAGGCTAGCCACTATTCTTAAATTCAATTTTTACAATCGTGCTAAAGACATGAGTGCTTATTTAACAAGTAAACATTTGTTAAACACGTTTTTTCTAAAAAATTATTTTTTTAAAATTAAAGATTAATTATATAATAATGTATTTTTATAACCTTAATTATTAGTATGTTAATATTAAAAACAGCTAAAAATAAACTAGCGTTTTATGACTAAGAAGTTTATCGTTTCATTTTTTCTCTTTGTAGGTTTGGTGAGTTTAAACACTGGCTACGCACAGATTGGCATAGACACAGATACACCAGACCCATCCTCTGCCTTGGATATCAATTCTACAAGTGCAGGATTCCTGGCGCCCCGAATGACAAGAGCACAAATGAATAACATTCCAAACCCGGCCGAAGGCTTGATTGTAATTTGTACAGATTGTAATGGTAATGGCTGTATAAATGTATTTTTTAATGGGAGTTGGGAATGCGTAGGTTTAGATTCTAAAAATCCTGTGGGGACATATGACTATTCCGTTGTAGAACCTTTAGTAAGTACGTTTCCAGATTTTTCTAGTGTAGATGTTTCTGCCTTAATTTCCACAGGTGACATTTTACCGACATATGATGGAAATATATTTAGAATTGCCGGTGCAGCTGATGGTGCAGGAGCGGTAATTAACAGCGATGGAAATATTGCACTTATAGTCAATTTTGAAAGCCACTATGCTGTAGGTCGACTAATTTTAGACCCTCAGACATTGAAGCCTATTCAAGGCGACTACATGCTAAATTCCAGCGTAAGTGATTATGCTTCACAATGTTCTGGGACGATGTGGGAATCTGCAATTCATGGTGGTGCAGAAGACTTTTTTATTTCTGCTTCTGAATATTTTCACCACACACCAAAACGCATAGATATCGAGGAAATCCCCAACCCTAGCGATTCTAGTGATAATTTTACAGCATTTGGCCGTTTTAATTGGGAAAATGCTCTTCCTCTTCCTGCGGTAGCTTATCCTGGCAAAACCGTTATTATTGGAGGCGATGACGACCGTACAGATTCGAAAGGCCAGATAATACAATATTATAGCGATGCTGGAGATGCCGATCTAAATGGCGGTAGCGTATATGTGCTAAAAAGAGTAGGCGCAAACGCTATCGAAAATGAAGAAGATTTGGCATTTGGCACAGAATACGATGTAGAATTTGTGGAAATCCCTAATGGAGCATCTTTAACAAAAGGAGAAATGGAACAAGCTTGTATAAATGCTAATGCCTTTCAATTTATAAGAGCGGAAGACCTTGATTATGGCAAGGGCTCTCCGGGAGCCAATAGGACAGTCTATTTTTCAGTTACAGGGACTAATAATACTTCTAATAACTGGGGCGCAGGCTACAAATTGGTTTTGGATCCTGCAAATCCATTGGTTGGAACACTCACTCAAATCATTAGCGGCAATACAGACACCAACAATATGGATGGGAATATGCCATTATTAAGTAGTCCAGACAACGTATGTGTTACAGAAAATTATATCTATTGGCAGGAAGACCCAACAACATTTAGCAGAGGTCATCAGGCCTATATCTGGCAGACTGATTTAAATGGCAATAACGCCAAACCAGTTATGCAAATCAACAAGCCATCTATAACCTCAAACTTTTCAGGAGAGTTTGGTGCTTTAATTGACATAACGGACAAAGTCACTAATCCTGACACATCTATTTTTGTGCTTTGTTTACAGCCTAACTACTGGTCAAATAATAGTTTTAAAGGTATAGATGGTCATGTACTAACAGACTTTACTCAACACGATGGTGTGTTTGATGGACTCACCAATTCACAAGAATCAAATTTGGGATCACAAATACTCATTCTAAAAGGCCTTCCGAGATAGTTAGCTTCTTTAGATATTAAGTTCAAACCATGAGGTACATTTCAATTGTATTAGTAATAGTTTTTTCTG
>CAYNCI010000024.1:0-34991 GCA_964396065.1 uncultured Mesohalobacter sp.
GTTCTTTGATTCTTCATTTAATCAAAACATTAATACATGGAATGTCTCTAATGTTGAGGATATGGTAATGATGTTTAGAAATACGCCTTTTAACCAACCTTTAGATAATTGGAATGTCGCCAATGTTATTAATATGACTAGAATGTTCCAAAACTCCGCATTTAACCAGGATATCTCTAACTGGTGTGTGATCCAAATAAATTCTGAACCTGATGGCTTTTCCGCTTTTGGATCGCTCAATGAAGCTTATAAACCTAATTGGGGCTCTTGTGGAGCAACTTCAAATAGAATAAATACTAACCTTACTAATAAAAAGGATTTGAACTCAAATAATTCCATACAAAAACCAATTTTATACCCAAACCCTGTTAGAGATAATATTAATTTAAAACTACCTACAAGCAATGGTAATGGTAAACAAAATATAAAGATTTTTGATGCTGCAGGAAATATGGTTTACAATATGGATGTTGAAATAGATCATTTTAACTCAGTAGTTCAATTGAATGCTAATGAGATTATTAAGTCTACAGGACTTTATCTTTTACGTTACGAAAATGAAGAAGGAGATCAAGAAACTATAAAGTTTTATAAATCATAAAAGAAGATATACGTACTCTTAATGCGATATGGCATTATGTAAATTAAGACAAGATTAATAAGGATTGGTTTAAAAACATATCCTTTTTAAAGATACCCATCAGGTTTTGCTAGACACTTGTAACCGGATGGGTATTGTTTTTTTACTCATGCATGTTAAATACTTATATTATTAACAATAAGTTCAATCAAAATTGTTTTTGATGTGTTATGATGTAAACATGATAATATGATCTAGCGAATACATAATCCTATAGAGTGCCTTACTAAATACTTACACAATTTTATAATACCATTATTACCATTAATTATACAAAATTTGCATTAAAAATTACATCACACTAAATTTTTGAAGTAACTTGCATAAATCTTACAAATGTTATAAATGTTAACTTATGTTGAATGCGACTCTTCAGATATCTAAAATAGCTGAATATGCATTTCAAAATTTTGATTCCCCTGTAATTTTTACTGACGTTCATGGCGAAGTTATATGGTGTAATTCTGCTTTCGAAAAACTCTCTGAATATAAATTGGATGAAATTAAAGGAAAAACACCAGGATTTTTATTACAAGGTAAAGACTCTGACCGTGAAAAAATAAAAATGATGGCCAATGCCATTAAGGAAAAACTGGGTTTTGAAACTGAAATAGTAAATTATTCAAAGTCTGGTAAACAATACCTGACACAAATAAGTTGTGAACCAGTGTTTGACGACTTTAATAATCACATAGGATTTTATGCAATCCAACCTAGAGTTTCACGATCTCGTCTCATAAATGAACGTTTACTTACAGAAGCTAACCAGCTATCTCAGTCTATTTTTGATAATGCAGAGGTGACCATTATCATTGCAGACGACGATATGATTGTCCGAAATGTAAATCCTTTTGCTTGTACAATGTTAGGTTATACTAAAGACGAGTTGATTGGCATGAAAGTAATGCAGTACACCAGAAAAGTGATGATGGCAGATTACTTGTGGAATGACTTTATAGAAAAGGAAACTCAAATTGGTGAGATTGAGTTGATTAAAAAGTCTGGAGCTGTAGTTTATGGCAAGTATAGAGCAGTAGCCAATGTTCTACCAGGAAAACATTTGTCTGTAATTACGGATGTTACATCCATAAAACAATATCAAAGAGATATTTTAGCCAAAAATCATGAATTGGCAGAGGCTAATAAGTCTATGACAACTTTATTTTCCATCATATCTCACGACTTAAAATCACCTTTAACAAATCTACAGTCAGCTCTCGAGTTGTTAGATTTTCCGGATATAAACCCCGACGAATACAAACAAATATTTGAATCTATTGCGGCGACACTCGCTGACAATAAAATCATGCTAGGTAATCTATTAAATTGGGCAAAGCAACAGCAGGATGGATTTAAAATTAAACCCGTAGACATTAATATCATTAGTTTTGTAAAAGATTTGGGTGACATTTTTAGAAAACAAGCCTCACAGAAGGGGATTACCTTCGAAACTAATATGCCTTCTCATCCATCTAATTTAGCAAGTGATCCTGAAGTTTTGAAATTAATTTTACGAAACCTTTGCTCCAATGCCATAAAGTTTTGTAATAGTGGCGATAAGATTAGTTTAAACGTTATTTGTAATGATAATTTTATTCGTTTTCAAGTTTCTGATACAGGACCCGGTATAGCCAAAGAAGATATAGATAAAATATTTTCTACAGGTTTTACTACAAAAGGCAGTAGAAATGAAAAAGGAACTGGACTAGGACTTACTCTTTGTAATAAATTTATTAGCCTTTTAGATTCAAATCTTCATGTTGAATCAGAACTGGGAAAAGGTACAATGTTTTATTTTGATTTAGACTACAACTATTCAAAGACTTCTGATAATCAATAAAATACAGTATTTGTAGTTTTTGAATATGATAAAATTCATTTAAAATGAATACTTTAAAAGTATAATATTATAATATTTTTTTGGTACCTGTTTCAGGATTCTATTAAGGCTTATTAGCTGTGCTCTTGAAGGGTTTTTATGATAGTGTCAAAATCAGCAGGCTTCTCAAAATATTTGGTAATTAATTTAGAGTTTATAGCATTCTGAATTTCATCGGTTATGGCATAACCGGAAAGCATAAAGTATTTTACCTTAGAAAATCTTTGGTTTGCTTCTTTAATAAATTCTAAACCATTCATCACAGGCATTCTCATGTCGCTTATTACTAATTTTATACTAGGATCATTTTCTAATAATTCAAGTGCTTTTTTTCCTTCATCTGCTGTTAAAATTTCATAGGTTTTTCCAAGAATCCTTTTAAGAATAAGAAGATTAATCTGTTCATCATCCACACAAAGTACTTTTATTTTGTTATCCATGTTCTTGTTTTATTTAGGAAAGCTTACGATTACAGAAGTCCCTTTATCTACTTCCGAGGTTAGAAAAAAGCTTCCATTGTGTTCTTGTATAATCGAATTTGTAATAGATAATCCCAATCCAGCACCCTCGCCGGGAGCTTTGGAGGTGTAAAAAGGATCAACTACTTTTTTTAAATCATTTTCACTAATTCCACAGCCGTTATCTGTAATGGTGACAATTATTTTATTTTCTATTACTTCAGTTTTTACTTCAACTTTACCTTTTTCATAAATTGCTTCAGCTGCATTGAATAAAATGCTTAGAAATACTTGATGCAACTTCCCGTTATTTCCAATTATTTTTGCGGGATGAGGTGTATATTGCTTACAGAACTTAATACTTTCACCAAATTTGTTTTTCACAGTCAACATGCAGTCATCTATTATTAAATGTAGATCACAGTCTTGAAATCTGTCTTTATTACTACTACTAAAAAGATTGAGGCTTTTTACAATATTAGTAGCCCTGTCAGAACCGGTTTTTATCCAATACAGGTACTCTTCAATCTCTTCTGCTTTAACTGTTTCCATATTTTTAAGCTGTTCGCTTATTACGGAGTAACCACCTGTTATATAATTTAATGGATTGTTAAGTTCGTGTGCTACACCTGCAATTAAAATACCCAAAGATGCCATTTTTTCAGATTGAATAAGTTGAGATTGGGCAACCTTAAGGTTCTGTAATGTTTGTTTCAGTTCTTCATTTTGTTCGCATGCTTTGCATGCATTTGCTAATTTTTGTAATAGGTGAGCGCTAAGAACTTTCTTTGCATCCTGATTTATTTCCTTTTCTGTAGAATGTATATATAACAATCCAAACCCAGGTAATGGATGAAGCTGTATAATTCCTTTTGGTTCGACATTTAAGGTTTCTACACTAAAATTATAACCAGACTTAGAAATTCTAGAAATCGCATTAGAAATAGTTTCATTTACACCTTTTACTCCTGAAATTCTAAAAGGTATGGATAGAACAGGTGTTACAGAAATATGCTTTGTACATTGTTTAATTCTTAGGACTCCAGCTATAGGGCAACTAAGACGCTTTTGTATTACGGGCAGACTGTATCTAAGCATTTTTTTCATACTTAGATCTGATCCAATAGACATGGCTATTTCGTACTGAATCTCAATTATTTCATCTTTGCTTAGCATCTAATACGCCTATTACAAAAGTTTTGTTGTACGCTTCTATAAACCTTTGGCCTGTATTTGCGATTTCTCCCATAGAGAGAACGCCTACCACAGGAAGGTCTTTGTGAGATATAAGCGAAATTTCTTTTTCAAAATCTTCGCCCATGTAATAATATCTAGAAACACAATCTATTAAAAATAAAAATTTTTCACTATCAATACTTGTTTGAGTATAAAATTCTTTAGTAGTATCTTCAACAGATTTTAACATAGATTCTGTGCTGCCTTTAAGTACATAAACATAAGATTCATTAGGTATTGAAACTATAAATGTCATAGATCTATCTTCATGAATGCCTATAGGTTCCCTAACGATAATATTAGAACCCAGGCGGTCAATACCTAAAGAGTAATCTTTGCCAATTTCAAAAAAATTGTCTTCGGTCATTTCTTTTCCACTGTCCTCAGAAACAATTTTCATATACAAATCTAGGGCAGGTTGCCAGTCTATTGTTTTTACTCTATTGGCTTCTGTAGAAGTTACTCTGTAAGGTTTGCTAATTTTTTCCCAACCGTGATTTGCGCAAATCTCGCTAGATGTATCTGCAAATCCAAGTACTGCACAATCTTTTTTTATGCCTTCATTTGTTATTATACAGTGAGTAGATTTCATAGAGTCGCTCGGATGGTAAAAGCCGGCACCGCCACCTATAAAGTTGTTTATAACACCGAAAATTGAAAACAAACTATCTATAAATGCGCCAACTTCAGTTGAATAATAGTCTGCAAAAACCAAAAACGTACCACCATTGTTAGCATCCACATTCATGGCTATTTCCTCTACTTTTGCATCTAAATCCTGACTTTTATCACTTAAGTCTTCTACAAGATGTGTAGAAATTTCAAACGGTAAACCAATAACAATTGTTCCTGAAAGATATACTTGTTTTTGATAAATGATAGACGAAAATATACCACCTATTACTGTTTTCTTTGATTTCCTTAATATAGGGTCTATTTTTTGGGGCTCAAACTCTTCATTATTTCCCGCTAATACCAATATGCTATTAATATCCTCATCTTTCGAAAACGAATTTAATAAAACATCAAGAGTACTAGCTTTTCCTGATTTGTCAAATTGAATTTTCATATTACTGGTTAATTAACTGGATTTTGGATATTACAAATAAGATTTAATCTCTTGATGATTTTTCAATAAAACATCTTTAAAATAATTAATCTTATAATTGATTGGTGAATATACGTATATTCTAAATTCTAAACTATTGTTAATATAAATAAAATATTAATTCAGCTTTAAAATTAATTGTACCCTTTTGAAAGACTAGTATTGTAGGTGAAATAAGTCTAAAATAGGCGATTTAATAAAAACGATTCAGTTTAATTTTAATATTTTAACTCTCCAATCTTCACAAGGATTGATGTTCTACTATTTTATTATTTAACCTGTTAATCAGCTTATTTATGCTGTGTTTTTAGTTTGAAGTACGATAAACGTACACAATAAATTTATTCTAATTTTCAAATGAACTTAACAATTTTCTTCAAGTGTTTTTTCTATTTTTTCGAAATTTGCAGGCTTTTCAAAATATTTGGTTATTAATTTAGAGTCCAGTGCTTCTTGTATCTCATCGGTTATGGCATAACCTGAAAGCATGAAGTATTTGATATTAGTAAATCGGCTGCTTGCTGTTTTAATAAATTCTAAACCAGACATTTCTGGCATTTTCATATCACTAACAACAAGACTAATTTCTTTGTCTTTTTCCAAAATATCAAGAGCTTCTTGGCCATGCTGTGCAGTGATTATTTCAAATTTTTTTCCGAGTATTTTTTTAAGTATATATAGGTTAATTACCTCATCATCTACGCACAAAACTTTTTTTCTACTATCCATGTTTTATTTATTTTGGGAAATGAATACTTACTTTGGTTCCTATACCATATTCTGATGTTATTTTAAGATGACCTTTATGTTCTTTCACTACAGAATTGGTTATGGAAAGTCCTAAACCTGTTCCTTTTCCTGGTGGTTTTGTTGTAAAGAAAGGGTCCATTATTTTTTTCATTACTTCTTTAGGTATTCCACATCCGTTATCAATTAAATCGATTATAACCCAATCGTTTTTAGATTCTGTAATAATTTCTATCACTCCTTTTTCTTCAATGGCATCAATTGCGTTAAACAGTATGTTGAAAAATGCTTCGTGTAGTTTTTTAAAATTACCTTCTATCTTTAATACAGAATCTGAGAATTTTTTTACGATACGAATGTTGTCTTGGTATTTATTATGAAGCAATAGCAGACAGTCTTCTATAATTTGATGAAGATCACATGTCTCGAAATTATTGTTTCTTTTACTACTTAATAGATTTAAATTTTTGACAATCTTTGTCGCACGATCGGATCCCGACTTTATCCAATTCAAATATTCTTTAAGCTCGTTTCTGTTCAAGGTTTTATAATCTTCAAGCTGCTCATGTATGGCAGTATAGCCACCCATTATGTAGTTTAAAGGATTGTTAAGTTCATGTGCAACACCATCAGTCAGAACACCTAGCGAAGCCATTTTTTCTGTTTCAACAAGCTGTTCCTGTGTCCTTTTTAAGTTATTTAAAGTTAACTCTCTTTCTTCCGCAAGTTGCATTTCGTTGGTAATATCCCAATTTGTACCAAAAACAGAAATTATTTTTCCTTCTTCATCCAGCTTAACTTTTCCTTTACCTCTAATATATCTAACATAACCGGTATTATATTGTATAATTCTAAATGTAGAATCTAGATCTGTTTTGTTTTCTATTGCATCTTTAAACAGATTGATTACTTTGTTTTTGTCATCCGGATGGAGAATGGCTTTCCATGCCTCGAAATCGCTGTCAAAATCACCTTTATTTACGCCGAATAGATCATAAAGAATTTGGTCCCATTTTAATTGATGTGATTCTATATCATAACTCCAAACACCAGATTTAGAATGTTTTGCAGCAAGCCAATATAGCTCTAACTCTTTTGAAAGGTTTATGGCTTTTTGAGCTCTTTCTTCAACGAGGTTTTCAAGATGTTTGTTTATTTTTTCCAGCTCTTGCTCAGCTTCTTTCCTTTTGGTAATATCAAGTCCAATGGCATCCCAAATTATGGTTCCATCTTCTTGTTGAGAAGGTACTCCACGTATATTTATCCATTTTTGTCTTCCATCTGGAAAAAGAAATCTGTATTCTGATTCCCAAAGTGTTAGATTTTTAGCAGATGTTTTAAACGAAGACATCATATTTTCCAAATCGTCTTTGTGAATCCTATCCCAAATAATTTGTGGATTTTCAACAACCTGGCACGGTTCTAATTCAAATAAACTTGTAGAACCTTTGCTCATATAGAGTAGCTCGTCACTACCATCCTTATTCATTTTTATTTTAGAAAGCACACCAGGGAGATTGTCTTCAAGATTTCTATATTGTTGCTGACTTTGTTTTAGAGCTTTCTCTGCTTCTTTTCGTCTTGTAATATCGTAAAAGACACCATTGTGTATAATATTGCCATTTTTATCTGCTGTGCCGTAAGAATGAGCATGAATCCATACTATTTTGTTTTGGTTGTTTACAGCTCTAAACTCTTTGCTCCAGCTCGCCTGATCATGATTTGCTTCGAAGATGGAGTTAATGGTGCTTTGGTAATCTTCTGAATAAATTCGGGAAAAGAGAAATTTTGGATCCCTCATTTTCTTATTTTGAAAACCAAACAGACTGCTGGCCTTACTATTTAAATAAGGCATAGATAAAGTACCATCTTTTTTAAAGACAAATTGAAATATAGTTCCAGGTATAGAGTTAGTTATGTCTTCTAACTGTTGTTGGGTTTTTATCTTTTCTTCTTCATTTTTTCGCTTTTCAGTGATATCTATTAGTGTACTTAGATGCCTGTTTTTACTTATTTTCTTTTCATAAAATTCAACAATTCTTACTTCACCATCTTTGCGAACAATTTCAATCTCTCCATTTCTTATAGGCTCTTTATTAAAGGTTCTGTAGAGTTCTATCGAGCTTTTGTTGCGAATAATATCTAAAACAGTAATTTTTTTAAACTCCTTATATGTATAACCTAAAAGTTCGCACATTTTATCATTTACATCAATAAAGTTTCCTCTGTCGTCAGCTAAAATTTTTGCTACGGAAGAGTTTTTAAAAATGCTCTCAAACTTTTGTTTGCTCTCAATTAGTTCCCTTTCGTTTTTTAGCCTTTCGGTTATGTCTATCGATGTCGTTGGATAAATTTCGTTGCCATTTTCATCATAATCTATTCGAGAATGCATTAAGAGATCAAATTTAGTCCCGTCTTTACGTTTTCCTTTTAGTTCACATACGTATTCACCATGCTCGCGAAGGTTTTTTATAAGGATTTCAGGAAATTTAGGATCTGCACATAACCTACTTGGAGAAGTTCCAATAATATCAGAAGGTTTGTCGAAGCCAAACATTTTACTATGGGCTTTATTTACATAAATAAATTTGCCTTCATGATTTACAATATCAAATCCACTTATGGCGTAGTCTACAGCTCTTGTAAGCATATTTACCTTACGTTCTGCTTTTTTTCGCTCAGTTATGTCTTGAAATATTCCGGATAGCTTAACACATTTGCCATCTTTCATTTCCGGTTCGCCTTTAGCGTATACCCATTTTATATTGCCTTTAGCAGTTATAATTCGAGCTTCAAATTGATAGGATTGTCCACTTTTAATTCCATCATCAACAGATCTGGAAACCAATTCTTGGTCGTCTGGATGATAGAAATTTATTGCTTCTTCAAGTTTTACAGGTTGATCGTAAGCTAATTCATGTATATCGTAAGTGCCTTCTGTCCAAAACAATTTTTTAAAATCTGAAGACAAGTACCATCCGCCTATTTTTGCAATTTCTCCTGTTTTTTTAAGAAAATCCTGATTTTCTATAAGTTTTTCACTGATTATTTTCTCGTCTGTAATATCTCTGGCAACACCAATTAATGCGACAACTTCACCATTGTTATTCAATTCTACTCCTGCTGTAGCTCTAATCCAACGTAATTCTTTCGTATTTTGCTTATATATACGACTCTCTGCAGTGATAGATTCTTTCGTTTCTAGAGTTTTTTCCAAGATTTTTTTTATCCCATCCCTGTCCTCTGGGTGAGCAACTTTCAATAGTTCATCAATACTCTCAAAATTTGAGTCTACACCATGAATGTTAAGCCAGTTTCTAGAAAATGTCCATTTGTCTTTAAGAATATTCCATTTCCAAGAGCCCTGATTAGATAAGACTTCTGTAGTTGTTAGAAAATCGTCTTCTTTTAGGGTTGTTTTTTTTTCTTTGGATTTTAATTTCAACTCTAGTTGAGCTATATGTTTTTCATAGTCTTTAAGTTTATTTTCTAAAGATTTGATGTAGCTAATTGTGTCTTCAGACATCATAAAAACAAAATGTTAAGCTCAACACTAATAGTTTTAAATAAAAATATTAATAGGTTGTAATGTTGTATTTCGTGAATATAATGAATTTTTCGCTTTATATAGCGATTGTAAAACTGATAAATAAAATATAATTATAATTAAACTAAAATTTTATTATATCTAAAAAATTGAATTTCAGCCATATAAATACTTAATTATATGGATTCTATTTTATATTTAATATGTTAAATATCCATAAATAATTAAGGTGACGGCTGAAAGCACATCACCTTAATTCTTTAATTTGTTAGAAGTTAAAATTTAAATTGGTGAAGAAGTTTCTGCCTGGCGCAAAAATAGGATTGGCTGTTCCTCTTACAGAACGGTTAAGGTGTTCATAGTAGTTTTTGTCAAACAAGTTATTTACACCGGCGTTTACAGATAATTTTTCAGTAATTTGATAACTTATATTCACATCAAGTAAAGCGAATGATGGCGTGGCAGTTTCTCCAAATTCATTAGAAATTCTGTTTTGCTCAGCCACATAACGAAATGCCAGTTCTGGTGTAAGTTTATTATCTAAATAACTTCCAGATAGAATGTATCTAAAATCCAATGGAGCGATTTCCGGTAAGGGCTCATCACGTTCTAAATCTTCTGCATAAGTGTATGCAATGCCTAGTTGATGCTGCAATCCTGCAAATAGTTTTTGAGACCAACTTATTTCAAAACCTGTTTTAAAGGCTTCATCTATATTTATAAATTGTCTTACACCAGGGCTCATAGGTAATCTTGGGTCAAGATCAGGATTTATTACCGAGGAAATAAAATTTTGCAAATAAGAACCAAAAACATCAAAATTTATAACCGTATTATCAGATGGAGACCATGTAAATGTCAAATCAATTTGGTTATTCACCTCAGGGTCGAGCTCAGGATTACCAACCATTTCAAATGGATCTATGCCAACCGGAAAAAAATTGATAAAACGTTCAGTAAGACCACCACTCCTTTGAGCTCTACCTAGCCATAAGCCGGTTTTTACAGTGTTACTCAAATCTTTAAGGAGACCAACACTAAAGCTCGGGTTTAATTGGGTTACACTCGTTTCAGAATTTACATTTATAAATTCATTTGCAGCATCATTTATTTTTGCATTGTTGAGTTCTAATCGGCCTGAAAAGACATAATCTAGACCAGAACCTTTAAGCTGGTACTCAGCAAAAACTCCGGTTTTGGTTATTCTCCCATCTTGCCAAGCATTGTCTTCTACGCTATTGCCAGCATTTGGCCCCATTAGGAATTCTCTAATCCTTGTCCCTTCGGCGCCTTCAACTCTTAAGTCTGCACCAGCGTACATTTTTGCGTTATTAAAGCGCCATTCGCCTTCTGTTCTTCCACCATAATTGTAAGTTGTAGCTGCAGTTTGTGCATTAAGCATTCTAGGATCTAAAGGCTTGAGCAAATTGTCCATAAGATGATCTACAAACGAGCCATATACGGTAGTATTCCAGCTTTTTAGTCTTTCGTTATTAAATTGAATATCATGCCTTGCGTTAAATAACCATGTATCGTCTGTTCTTAAATCCATTGCCAAAGCCGGAAAATCAGAATCTCTTGCACTATTGTATATGGCTGAAATTCTTACTTCTTGATTTTGGCTAAGCTTAAAACCTAAGTTAGTACCAAAACTTCCTCTTTGAAAATCGGATTGTACAATCTCACCATTTCCAGCCGTATAGTCGTTGCCTTGAGACCAGGATCCAAAAAAGCTAATGTCATGATTTTTTCCGCTAAAGCCTATTTGACTTTCTCCTCTTGCAATGTCACCATTACTTTCAAACCCAGTAGATAATCTACCGTATACATCATTTTCTGCAGAGAAACGAAGACCTGTAGGAATAAAGTTTAAAGTAGCTCCAAATCCAGTGCCGTAACGTAATGCATAAGGCCCTTTTAAAACTTCAATTCGGTCTATCATGTTAGGAGCCATCTGACTAGTCGGCGGATCCATTCTGTTTGGACAAGCAGCTGTAGCGCTTTGAGCACCATTTAACACAACGTTTAATTGGTCGTATTTAAATCCTCTAAAAACAGGATCGAACCCATAGTTTCCGCCTTTACGAATACTATTAAATTCTGGGAGTTGATTAAGTATTTGCGCTGCATCATGCTGCATGCGGTCCTGATATTCTATTTTCAAAGTGCTTTCCGGTTGAGACTTATGAGGTTTTAATGAGATAACGGTAACAGGATAAAGATTCATGGTTTCTTTAGTCCTATAAATCACTTTGTCTTTTATAGCCTGTTGCAAGTCATTTTCATCTAAGTTCCATGTTCCATAGTTGATATGGGAAATGGTCATGACTAGATTTTCTTCAAAATTAAATAGTATAATACCGCTATTATCGGTTACTCCGTTTTGTGTGCCATATGTAAAAGCGGCCTTTGTAATAGGAAGGGCTGTGTCAAGATCTAGTAGCTTTACTTCGTATGTTGTAGTTTGTGAAAATACTTTTGTAAATAGAAAGAGCAGCGTTACTAATAATAAATATTTAGTGTTCATTTTTTTTAAATTTCATTTTAATGTATAGCATAATAAGTTGCACTACTAGTTAGATAGAGTGCTGTTGATTGATTTTTGTGAAAATCAATTAATTCTGTAAAGTTTAACCCGGATTATGTATTAGAACTTTGTGATGAGAATAAAAAACACAATAAATCAGGATGTTAGATTCGAAAAGCATAGCACCGCTATGGTTAGAGAATATAACGAAGCGAAGCGACTGATTTGCAGTGCTTTTTATTCGTAATAGATTTTCTAATGCATAATTCGGGTTTAAGCTAAATGAAATTTGGGAGGATGAAACACATCGGCGGTATAGTCGAAAACGTAAAATGATGTGCTGTAAACGTTTTTTGTCTTTTTAAAGAAAATATGGTTTGGTTCAGTACCTTGATAGGTGCATTTTGATAAATAGAAAACAACTTTAGAGAATTCGCTTTCAGTTTTTCCGGGAATTTGCTTTTGTTCTTCTTTGTTTTCAGCTTTTTTCAGCAATTCGGCTAGGTAACACTTACCATTACAATTGGACATTGGAACCTCCTTTTCAATACACAATACCTTTGCAATAAAATCCTGATTTAATTTAAAATCAACCAGTATTCCAAATCTTGTTAAATTCGGTAAGATTATTAAAATAGATAGAAAAATGGAGAAAGCTCTTTTCAAGCCAATATATTTTATTGCAAAAATAATTAAATGTCTTAGAGAGGGACTTTTTTTAAGCTGATAATAGTCAGTTTAAAGTTTATTTTAGCAATTTATTAGTTACAAGAAATCTTATAACGCGTGCTGTAATATTTAAATAAACGCATCTGATATTTCTAAACTTTAAACTGTCCTAAAAGTTCTGTAACACCAGCAGATAGTTTAGATAATTCTTCGGCACTTCTTTTAATCCTTACAATTTCGTCTGCAGTTTGTGCCGCTGCGTTATTCACGTCTGTAATAGATGATGCAATTTCTGAAAGTCCTGATGCGGATTCTGCAACATTTCGAGACACTTCTTGTGCACCTTTACTTACTTCGGTAACATTAATAGAAATTTCATTCACTGTTGCATTTTGCTGATCAACTTCTTTTACAATAGTTTTGGATATTTGATTTACTTCTTCGATAACATCGGAAACTGAAATAATTCCTTTTACTGCTTTTGCGGTTTTAAATTGTACTTCTTTTACTTGTTTTTGCACTTCTTTTGCGGCTTCTGCAGTTTGTACAGAAAGTTCTTTAACCTCTTTGGCAACCACGGCAAATCCTTTTCCTGCTTCGCCCGCTTGAGCTGCTTCTATCGTTGCATTAAGGGCTAAGAGATTAGTCTTGTCGGCAATGTCTTTTATCACCTCAATAATTTTACCAATAGATTTAGCTGCCTCACTCAGGTTGTCCATTTGCTCCTTACTGCTTTTAGCATGGTTGTTGGCTTCTTCAGCTATTTTTAGTTCTTTTTGGCAATTTTTGGCCACTTCTTTTAACGATAAACTCATTTGCTCTATAGCATAGGCCACATTGTTTGCAGATGCCGCCATGACTTCTGCTGTTGTAGAAATAAAATTTACGTTTACGTTGGCTTGATCTGTTGCCGTATCAACTTGTGAGGTCTTAGAGCTCATTTCTTCTGTGTTGGAGGCAATTTGGGTCGAAACAGCTAGCAAATCTGTGGCAGAATGCGCAACATTATTTGCATTGATGGTTATAGAATTTACAATGCTTTGTAGCTTTTCAACAAATTTGTTGAAGTTTATAGAAAGCTCTCCAATTTTATCGTCACTCTTGACACTCAAACGTTTTGTGAGGTCACCACTTCCTTCTGCGATATCCTCTAACTCCTCCGATACACGTTTTATAAAGCTGATAATTGTGTTTTTGCCAATAAGATATGATATCGTCCCAACAATAATACCAGCTACAACACAGGACAAAGCAAAAATGATGAACATGGCATCACTCTTAAATTTTGAAACAAAAAGAAGAGAGAAAACAGGAAAAACAGCCCCCATTAATATTCCGGCTAATAGTGAAAATTTCAAATAATTTTTAATAATACTTCTTTTGCTTTGCATTGGTGACTTATAAATTAGTTGGTATGTATGATGGTAAATTGAAAAAAACTAATTAACTCCTTAACAAATATATTCAATTAATTCTAACTTGATTGAATTGCTAATATCTGTTTTGTACTAAAAAATGGATTTATAGGTTTGGTAAATCAGAATAGTTTACCAAAAATCGTTTTACAGCTTAGTTGAAAAAGTTTAAAGAAAATTATTTATCAAGTAATTAGATTATTACCCCTGTAAGTGTTTAAAATTAAGATTTAAAAACCATTAACTTCTAAAATATACTTAACAACATAAGTCTGTTTAAGCAATACTTTATATTTGAAAAAAAATTGATATGTCCCAAAGTTTAGAATTTGAAAAAACTCATCGTTTTTCTAAACTTATTCTCGATTACATAGCACAGAAACAAGAACTTTCATCTTTTTATAATCGATTTCCGATTGTTGAAAATTTTAAGGATCAAATTAAAGAAAAGCTTGAGAATTACAATTCGGAATATAGATTGACGTTAGTCGACGTTTTAAACAGTCAATACGATAAATATGCAGTTTCTAACGCTACAAAACTTAATATAAATCTATTAAAGGAATCTAATACATTTACAATCACGACAGGCCATCAGTTAAATCTGTTTACTGGGCCTTTGTACACCTTTTATAAAATCATTTCGGTTTTAAATACATGTAAAGAACTTAAAACCAATTATCCTGAATATAATTTTGTTCCCATTTTTTGGTTGGCATCAGAAGACCACGATTTTGACGAAATTAATTTTTTTAATTGCCAAAACACCAAAATCGAGTGGGATGTTGAGTCTAATGGAGCAGTAGGAGAGAAGCCGTTACACAATTTAGATAATCCTTTAAATATTTTTAAATCACAATTACCTAAGTCTCCATTTTCAGATGAAATTTTAAGCTTATTTAAAGAGGCTTATCTTAATCACGAAACACTATCTGAAGCATCAATATACTTATATAATAAACTGTTTGGCGAGTTTGGTTTAGTCGTTTTAGAGCCAAATGTAAAGGCCTTAAAGTCGCTTTTTAAACCATACATCGGAAAAGAAATATTAGAAGAGGTAACCTATAGAAAAGTACATACTCAAGCTAAAGCGCTAAAAAGTTTTGGTTACCATGAACAGGTTACCCCTCGAGATATCAATTTTTTTTATAAAACCACAGGCCTGAGAGAACGAATTGTAAAAAAAGGTGACAACTATTTTGTAAATAACACTACTTTAGAATTTACTAAAGCTGAAATGATTGACGAAATTGAATTGCATCCTGAGCGTTTTTCACCAAATGCTTTGCTAAGACCATTATACCAGGAAGTGATTTTACCTAATTTATCCTATATAGGTGGCGGAGGTGAGTTGGCTTATTGGTTTGAGTTAAAAACCACATTTAAAGCATTTAACATTACTTTTCCTTCACTGCAACTTCGCAATTCTGTCTTGTTATTTACTCAAAAAACAAAACGTAAGATTGAAAAAATGGATTTATGTCTTGAAGACGTCTTTTTAAATTCACAAGACCTGAAAAACAAGTACGTTAAGAAAGCATCTGAAATTAATATTGATTTTTCCAAGCAGAAACAACATTTAAGTCTGCAGTTTAAAGACCTTTACGATTTAGCAAAAAAAACAGACAAATCATTTCTGGGTGCTGTAGCCGCTCAGGAAAAGAAACAACACAACGGGTTAGATAAGCTCGAAAAGCGATTGCTTAGAGCACAGCGACGTAAAATGAGTGACGATTTACAAAGATTAGAAGCTTTACAGCTTAGCCTTTTTCCAAAACAAAATCTACAAGAACGCGTGTCAAATTTTACAGAGTATTATACCATATACGGAAAGTCTTTTACTCACTTTCTTGTAGAAAATTTGCACCCTTTCGATTATCGTTTTTTATTATTACAGCTTAAAAGCTAAAGCCATTAATAAATTTATGGCATATCTGCATTTATAACTTCGAATTCGAAATCCGGAAGGTATTTTACGATGTACAGCCCCTGGTTGTAATATGTATTAGATAAAAATGGTTTTTTGTAGCCAAAACGGTTTTCGTTGTATTCCGTAATAGGTTTTAAGGTTTCCTCATCCTTTAATGTTCCATTAAAAGCCAATCTTAGCAATATATCATAAGTGAGATCGAAAGCTCTTAGTACGAAACGACTTGGCATCGTACCGTTTTTTTCTTTGTAGCTTTCTATAAGATCGCTTGTTTCTAATACATTATATTTTGACGCAGTAACAACAGTAAATTGTAAGTCACATAAGGCTTTATTACTTATTACATTATTAAAATTTTGATTTTGATTGGATGTAAATAGTCTAATTCTCACATCTTTAAAACGTTCTTCAAATGCTTTTTGAGCATCTGTTTTAGGCTCGTCTGTATTTTCCGGTTCAAAATTGAGAAAGTTATGTAGCGTATTTATCACACCTTCTGTAACACCTAATTGATTTGTCTCTAAAACAACCAAATTTTCTTTGTTAAGATTTAGTAAGTTTTTCAGCACATCAACTTCTACATACGTTTTTGGAACATTGTAAAAAGAAGCCTTTGGAAAAGAATACTTATATTTTTTAAACGTAGCCTCAGACGTACTATCTGTTATAAATATTAAGTGTTGTTCTGGTGTAACTATACTGTCTAGATATGTAATAAGAGTTTCCGCTTTAATGTTATCTTGTGGAATAGTGTTAAAGATAAATCCTTCACTTTTTTCGTAATTCGATATTGGAAGAAATATGGGTGTTTGCGAATTTTTATAATATTTGGCTAATACGTCTATATTAAAATCCAGTAGTGGCCCAATTACAGCATCCCGGTCTTCTAAATCTATCTGATTTAATATACTATCCAAAGACCTCGAATTTCGCTTTGTATCGTAAACTTTTAAATCTGTGTATATCCCTTTTTCTCTTGCATGTTGTATGGCCCAATTTACACCTTCGTAAAGTTCTAAGGATATATTTAAAAGTTTGTCTTTTAATATAATACGATTTTTATCAATACTATCTTTCTCAAATCGCTGAAGCGAAAACGGCAAAAATAAAGCTAGTTTCTTTTCATTATAATTCTGAATATAATTTTCCAGATTAACGATAGTAGTATTTTCATCTAAGCTATTAACCTGTTTAGGTACTTTAATAATGGCTTTAGATTTCAATCCTTCTCGTCTTAAAATAGGATTTAGTTTGTAAAGAATTTCTTCACTTACACCAAATTCTTTACTAAGGCTATACATGGTTTGTCTTGGCGGGACTTCGTAAAACTCAACTTCCAAGTTTAAGTCTTTAGGGCTAAATTTGTCTTTAGTTTTTGGAGGTCTTACTTTTACCAGTTGCCCGCTTTGCACTTCTAAAATGCCTGGGTTTAAACTGTCAAAAGTTGAAGTGGACATGCCGTACATGCTTGAAATACTACTTTTGTTTTCTCGTGGCAGTACAATATGCTTATAAGCATCAAAGGTTGAATTCTTTAGCGATTGGTTAAAGTCTACATTTTGATATTCTTTAGGCAACTTGTAGGCAGGGATTCTTAATATTTCTCCAGCTTTAAGTTCATTATCATACAATTGAGGATTAAACGCCTTTAAATCTTCAATACTTAAGTTATATAATTTTGAAAGACTATACAGGGTTTCTTGCTGCTTTACGCGATAGCGTATAAAGCTAAAATTAGTGCTTTTAGATTTAGGAATTACAATTTTTGGGCTAGTTATTTTAGCATTACCTGATAAATATGGATTGTATTTGTATAGTTCTGATAGTTCTATGTTATTTGTTTGTGCAACACTTTTTGGTGTATCAGAGGGTTTTACATCGTACAACACATAGTTTTGTGCAGACAATGAAAAAGTAAAACACAAACTCAAAAAAAGAAAAATACTATTTAATCTCATTATTATTCCCATTCTATGGTTGAAGGTGGTTTTGAGCTGATGTCATACACAACCCGATTTACACCCTTTACTTGATTAATAATTTTGTTTGAAACACTTTGTAAAAACTTGTAAGGTAAATCCACCCAATCGGCTGTCATTCCATCAGTGGATTCTACAGCTCTTAAAGATACTACTTTCTCATAAGTTCGTTCGTCGCCCATGACTCCGACAGAATGCACAGGTAGCAACATCGCACCTGCTTGCCATACTTTATCGTACAAATCCCATTCTCTCAAAGCTTGAATAAATATATGATCGACATCTTGAAGGATTTTGACTTTATCCGGAGTAATGTCTTCGAGAATTCTAATGGCAAGACCAGGTCCAGGAAACGGATGCCTTCCAATTAGTAGTGGTGATATCCCTAACTCTTTACCAACACGTCTTACTTCGTCTTTAAACAACATACGTAAAGGTTCTACCACTTTCAGTTTCATGTAGTCTGGTAAACCACCAACGTTATGATGAGACTTAATTGTTACGGATGGTCCATTTACAGAAACAGACTCGATAACATCGGGATAAATTGTTCCTTGTGCTAAGAATTTGACATCTTCAATTTTATGCGCTTCGTCGTCAAAGACTTCTATAAATGCATTTCCTATGCGTTTACGCTTTAACTCAGGGTCTTTTACACCTTCAAGGGCTTCGTAAAATTTTTCAGATGCGTCTACACCTTTTACATTTAGCCCCATGCCTTTGTATTGGTCTAAAACATCTTCAAATTCATATTTTCTAAGCAGACCGTTGTTTACAAAGATGCAATACAAATTATTGCCTATAGCTTTATTAAGTAAAACTGCAGCTACTGTAGAATCTACACCGCCGCTAAGTCCTAAGACCACTTTTTCGTTTCCGATTTCGTCTTTTAGTCTATCGACTGTTTCATCTACAAATTTTGCTGGTGTCCAGTCTTGAGGCACTAGTGCTATTCTAACTAAAAAGTTTTCTAGCAGCTTTAAGCCATCTGTGGTGTGGTAAACTTCTGGATGAAATTGTATGCCGTAAGTATCCTCATTATCAAACTGAAAAGCAGCCATCTCTACATCTTCTGTCGAAGCTATACGGTGTGCATTTTCTGGTAAGCTTTTTATGGAATCGCTATGAGACATCCACACTTGAGAGTTGGTATGAATACCATCAAACAAGGGATTGTCATGTATAATATTTTGCAAATGCGCACGGCCAAATTCTCTCGTATTGGAAGCCTCTACCTTGCCGCCAAAGTGCTGCACCAGATGTTGAGCGCCGTAACACACGCCTAGAAGAGGCATTTTTCCTTTGATATTTGATAAATCTGGAATAGGAGCGTCTTGATTTCTTACCGAAGAAGGGCTACCAGAAAGGATTACTGCTTTAAAAGAGGATAGATCCTCAGGGATTTTATTATAGGGTTTTATTTCGCAGTAAATGTTAAGTTCTCTTACTCGTCTCGCAATCAGTTGCGTATATTGAGAACCAAAATCGAGAATTAGAATATTTTTTTGCATGGACAAAAGTAAAGATTTGAATGGTATTTACATAGAAAATTTTACAATATTCAAAAGCTATTTATGAAATACTAAAATTTTCAAAGGCTAACTTCCTTTCAATTTTATATCTATATTTTGCATTAAAATCATAACTCATGCTAAATGCAATTTTTAAATCCCATATCAATGAAATTAAGTTCGGGTATTTAAAACGTAAACATCCATTCAGATATTGTTATTTGTCTAGTGTTTATCAAAATAAGCCAATAATCCGGACGGTTGTACTTAGAGATATGATGGAAAACTACGAGTTGGTTTTTTTTACAGATTCCAGGTCTCAAAAAGTGCAACAATTTCAAATTAATCCAAACGCGGAAGTTTTATTTTATCATCCCAAAAAACTACTTCAAATAAAAGCCTCTGGCTCTATATCTCTACTTTACGATGAAGAGAAGCTAAAATACTACCAACAAAAAGTTCAAGGACCATCAATTAATGACTATATTACCAAATCGCCACCATCTTCCCCTATTAAAAACCCGGATCTTGTGCAATATGATGAAGAGAATGTAAATTTTTGTGTTTTGGTTTTAAAAATAGACACTCTAGAAGGGCTTCAGCTTAAACGGCCTAACCACATTCGATGCAAATTTGAAAGAGCCGATGATTGGAAAGGACAGTTTTTGGTACCCTGATCAGTAAGTAGTTAATAGTCTTTAGAGAGTAGTTAATTTTAATTTGACAATTAATGGAAATCCAAATCAATACTAACCACTGCTACTAAAATGAATATGAAAAAATCTACCATCTACTGACTACCGTCTACCCTCTACTGACTCATCACGGAATCCTTAAATACTTATGCGTTTGTAAAGAGACTTTCCATTTTGGGTTGGCCATGATATAGTCCACAATCAGTGGCATCATTTTTTCACGAACACTCCATTCAGGTTGAAGGTAGAGTTCAGCTTCTGTTTGTAAAAGTTCTGCTTGCTCTTCAGCAAATTTAAAATCACTTTTATTATAAATAATAACTTTTAATTCGTCTACGTGATTATAGATTTCAGGTTTGGGAAGCATACGTTTTTTTGGCGATAAACAAATCCAGTCCCAAGTGCCTGAAAGTGGGTAGGCGCCGGATGTTTCTATGTGTATTTGAAAGTCCTTATCCTTTAATCCATTAGTGAGTTTTGTCATGTCCCAAGTTAGGGGTTCGCCTCCGGTAATGACAATGGTTTTAGAATATTTTTCTGCTTCTGTAATAATGCTTTGAATGTCTGTAGGCGGATGTATTTTTGGATTCCAACTCTCCTTAACATCGCACCAGTGGCAACCTACATCACAGCCGCCTACTCTTATAAAATAGGCTGCTTTTCCTGTATGATGGCCTTCACCTTGAATGGTGTAAAAGGCTTCCATCAATGGCAGGTATTCGCCTGTCTCAACCAGTTGTTCTATGTTCTTTACTTCCATGGTTTGCAAAGATAAGATTAAAAGATTGGAGATAAAGGAATACGATTAGTTTTAGTACTATAATATCTTTATGGTTTTGTTTCTGGATATCGCTTATACCAAATTTCAAAGTTGAGAGAAGCTTAAACAAGTTGAGTTTGGCAATAAGCATAAATATTTTTTATTTCTCTTCCTTTTCCTTATTTCTATCTTTAGTTTTTACGATTATCACACCATTGTCAGCATCGTATAATGCTTTAGCAGCTTCGTCTTTTAAAACTTCAATAGCTTCAATCTGTTCTGCTTTTAATTGTCTTAATTCATCTTGAGACGCCTCCTTACCATCGATAATAATCATTGGTTCACTAGTCTTACTTTGTCTTATTCTAACATTAGTTTTTACTTTGTCAAAATCAACTTCGTTAAAATCATTTATTTCAAAAGAAGTTGTACCATCATCATTTGGTTTTTTGGTAGTTATAAGTAAAACTCCCTCTGGCGCATTGTATTTATTTATGGCTTCTTCACCTTTTATGACATTCATGGACGCAATATTATCCGGATTTATAATATAAATCGGAAAATCAAATTTTTTGCCATCGACATAAATAACAGGATTGGCTTCGCTTTTAATTTTTAAATGTAGAGATGTCTTATCTTCAGCTTTTTGCTCTTTTTTTTGAGCCTGAATTATAGAGGTCGTTAATACCAAAATGAGCAGTGTAAAAAGTGTTTTTTTCATTGTTTTAGAGTTTATTTTTTATTTTATGGTATATATGATTACCATTTCGTCTTCATAAAGAACAGTTTCTTGATTATCTTGTTCTGCGTTTTCGATCATTAATAAAGCTTCTTCTAGCAGGGCTTGTTTTTCCAGGTAGTCCATTTCCTTCTGTGGAGTGTTTATTAATAATAAAGACACCACAATCAAAACCGAGGCGGCAACAGAGATAATAGAATATCTTCGGATTTTTCTTCGCTTCTGTTTAAGTTCAAAAATTTGCCATTGTTTTTCGTTAAAGTCTCTAGGAGCCTTTTTTTTATGATGTTGAATGTATCTAAAGATATCCTTTTGTGCATTTTCAATTTTAGTTGAATTTTTCTGCAAATACAATTCTTCTTGCCTTGAAGTTTCTCCAGCTTTATATTTGCTTGTTAATGTATTAATACGTTCCTCTTTCATAATGATACCTTGTTTCTAATTCTTTTGCAATAAATCGTCTTATACGTGACAACAGCACTCTGCAATGTTCAATTGTAATGTCTAGCGCATATGCTATTTCTTTAAAATCGTAGCCGTCTATATCTCGCATTAAAAACACTTCTCTTTGTTGCTCAGGAGCTTTTTTAAGAATAGTATTTATAACATTGTTTAATTGTTGCCATTCGAAGGTCGAATCTTTGTCGCCATGCACATCCTTAATATCCTCATTCAAAATAGGTACGACTTTCTTTTTTCTTCTTAAAAGGTCTATACAGTGATTCCTTGCAGTTAGTATAATAAAGCCCTTAAGATTAGGATGATTTTTTATTTTATTACGTTTTATCCATAACTTCATCATAATATCTTGTATGGCATCTTCTGTACTCTGTCGGGAGCCTAACATTCTATATACCATCGGATACAATTCTTCCGAAAAATCAAAAACCCTTTGCTTGAAGTCTAATGTATCCATTTGTTATAATAACGTATAAACCTGAGCTTATATAACACTAAATTTTGATCTTTTTAAATGTACATTAATAATTCATTGATTTTAAATGAATTAAAATATATTTTTCTAAAATGTGCCGTGTTGTATTTTATTTGTATTAATTTGGGAATTGCTATAGGAAATAGTACAATTATGAAAATACTCATTTTGCAGGTTTTACTGGTTTTACCCATATTGACCTTTGCACAAACCTTTGCAATTGATTGTGATGACAGTAAATGTCAAGGCAAATATGAAGGGCCTGAATTTGTTAATGGGTCTGATATCGCCCATCAGTTTTCGAATAAAATGTCTCATGAAGTAGGCAATAAATTGAAAGAATTGTATAACAATAAGCAATACAGAAAAGTCGACTTCAACAACATAGATATGACCACTAAAGGCATGGGTTCTGGAAAAGTAACTTATGAATTAACCATCCCTTTTATGCCTGTTGAAACCAAATGTGAAGCCTACACTTCGTTTGACCATTGTGGTGGATGGAACCATACACCAGAGCTGGAGCGTAGAAAGAAAGAATTGCAGTCTGCCGTGTTAAAAGGCAAACAGCTATACATAAGCCTATTAAAAACAACCCCTGAAGGCCTTCAGGAATATTGGATACAATGGCAAAACAAAACCATACAGGCAGATTGCGAATAAATAAACCTAATATCTATCATGAATTCAAGAATTAAAGATATCGTAGAAATTCTCGATCTAGAACCACACCCGGAAGGAGGCTATTACAAAGAAACCTACCGGAGTGAAGGCGTCATCAATAAATCAGCTTTAGGAGAGTCTTACAGTGGTAATAGAAATTACAGCACATGCATCTATTTTTTATTGACTTCAGACAACTTCTCTGCTTTTCATCGCATTATTCAAGATGAAATATGGCACTTTTATAAAGGCACTACCATTACATTACATACTATTTCTCCTGAAGGAAAATACCAAAAAATCTATATCGGGGATGAGTTGAGCAGAGGAGAAGTGCCTCAGTATGTTGTGCCCGGTGGTTATTGGTTTGCAGCAGAAATAGAAGAAAAAAATACCTATGCTTTGGTTGGATGTACAGTCTCTCCAGGTTTTAGTTTTGAAGATTTTGAAATGATACCTAGACAAGACCTGATCACATTATTTCCTCAGCATACAGAACTTATAAACCGACTGACAAATAAGCCTTAATCTAAAAATATGGACTACTCACTATTATTTAAAGTTGTAAATGCTTTGGTATTACCAGGATGGATTATGATGATTTTTTTTCCAAAGCTAGCCTGGCGCAACACTTTTGTTTATGCTTTAGCAATGCTACTTGCACTTAGCTATGCTGCATTTCTGTTTTCCAGCATTGGCGATTTGGATTTACAAGGGTTTACAGAACTTGAAGGCCTTAAAGCGATGTTTACATCAGATATTGCCGTGCTTACCGGCTGGGTGCATTACCTGGCGTTTGACATGTTAGTCGGTAACTGGGTGTTGAACAATGCGCAAAAGCATGGTATTAAACACTACCTTATTGTTCCGTGTTTGTTCTTTTGTTTTATGCTGGGACCAATCGGATACCTTTTGTATTCAGTCGTGAAGTTGGTGAAAGTGAAAAGCCTGCATCACTAATTATTCCCCTCCTTGGAGGGGCTAGGGGTGGGTCAATTCCCCTCCTTGGAGGGGCCAGGGGTGGGTTAACTCCCCTCTTGGGAGGGGCCAGGGGTGGGTTTCAATTCCTCAACTATACTCTTCAATTCTTCCAATACAAAACTCAGATTATTCTTAACATCAAAATCTTCAAAACGTATCACATTTACCCCTAAACTTTCAAGTCTTTTTTGTCGAATTTTATCTCTTTTTACTTGAGATTCTTCCAGATTAATACTACCATCAACTTCAATAGCTAACTTTAAATCTTTGCAATAGAAGTCTACTATATATTGGTCTATTGGTACTTGCCTGCTAAATCTCACTCCAAGCTTGTTTTTATTTGTTTCACGCCAAAGTGCAATTTCGCCATAGGTCATATTGTTCCTCAGCTTTTTGGCGAGTTCGACTAATTTTGGATTATATGGAATTATCTTTCTCATTTGGACCTACCCCTTAATCCCCTTCCAGAAGGGGAGAAACATAGGATTAAAGATGCATTATTTTCATTTCGGCTCCACAATCAAAAACACCGCTGTACTGTCTCCGATATTTAGAACTTCGTGCCAGTCGATCCTTTTATTGTAAAAGTTATAGCCTGTAGGCACATTCATTTCTCGTGTTCCGGTTTCATCTGTAATTCTAAACTTACTTCCGGCCAGCGTGTACCCAAAATGCTCTGCATGAAAATGCCTTTCGTGACCCACGCCAGGAAGAAATGTACACTTTAAAACTCTAACAGATGAATTGTCTTCAAGTATTTCGCAAACTTTCTTTCCTTTCCAGCCCGCCTCTAAAGGGTCCGGTAATGCTGTTTGATCAGTGCAAGCTGAAAATGAACTGAGAATGCCTAAAAATATATAAATGAAATATTTACGAATTATAGATTTCAATGGATTGTTTTTTTATACAGCTTTACTGTGTTTGTGTTACTGGTTTTAATGAAAAATTCATTTGCGTTTCTGTATAGTTTTATGATGTTAAAACTATTTCTGTTGTAATAATAATTGTTTTCATGCCAAAAGAGCTTTATATCATTAAGCATTAAATCTTTACCTTTCAGTTTAAGACTAACTAAATCCTGACCATCAGAATATTCACCTAAATAATCTTTTATCAGCATTTCTGGAGTAGTTGTATTTAAAATTGAAATATCTTCAGAAGAGGTATTGCCGGTTAGGGAATCAATAGCATTATAAACATCAATACTTTCAATCCTATAATCATTTGCAACTTGTTGAATGTTTCTTAATGCATTTATATAAGAAGTCACTTTATTTTTAAAAAAAGCATCATTTTCATAATAACTTAATGTTTTTTTAGCATCGTTTTCCCACAGAAGCTGTGAAAAGTTTGGTTTAGTTTTGTTTTCTTCTTCAAAATAATTTAAAACCGAGTTTTTAATCATCTCATTATAATCGTCAATATCATTTTGTAATTCAACATGTAAAAAATTTAGTTTTGAGATTAAAAAATTATATTCCTCTGGGATAACCTCGATATTATTTAACAACCTGTTATAGCCTCCTTTTTTATTGCTAAATGAAACATAACGCGTGTTTATACGAAATGAAAATGGAGATTGCTTATGCAGATAAGTCAATGAAGTATCGTTCATGATCATTCTGTAGATAGAATCCTTTGCGATGTATTCGTTGTAGATGCGTTTAGAGTCTTCAATATCTGTTAGGAGCTCTCTTTGAATTTGAAACAAGATGCTCTTAATCTTACGTTTATCTTGAGCCTCGTTGTATTTGCTATTTATAGCCACAGCTATTAAAATGCCTATAACAACCAATATAATCTCGCCAACAGCATATTTTAAGTACTTTAAGAATTTGTTTTCGGTTATAATTTTCAACCTTAATTTTCTTAAAAAACTAAACATAGTCTCTTTAATTTCTAACCTGTAATGCCGTCGCCATCGATATCTTTATTTAAATGCATCTCTAAGGCACTTAAAGTTTTATGTAATATCTGCTTAGTGCGAGTAAGTTCATCTTCTAATATCTTTACGCGATCTTCAAGATCTTCTGATTTACGCTCTTGATCTTCAATTTTACTTTCTTGTAACAAGTCCCAAAATAGCCCCATAATTTATTTGTTTTTTGATGTATCGTTTTTTTTAATTCTTATATATCGTATAATGAGTCTAATAGCCAGCCTTGCAAACAAAATGATGGCAATGACCATTATGATATTAAACCCGTTATCCATGTTTTTACTTTAGTTTAAACTTGTAGTAGCCGTAAAAAGATATGTATCCATAACAAAGGATTGTAAATACAAAAGCAACTTTAAAGCCGAATCCATCGATTATATTTCCAAAAATGAAAGGAATAACTGCTCCTCCTACAATGGCCATGCACAAAAGGCCTGAAGCTTGGGATTTTAAATTACCTAATCCTTCTAGACTTAATGTAAAAATAGTTGGAAACATAATAGAATTAAATAATCCCACAGCTAAAATGCTCCACATAGAAATTAATCCTGTAGTAAAAATAGAGATAATAATCAAGCTAATGGCGGATAAAGCAAAAATACTTAAAACCTTTCCTGGCGACATGATTCGAGTGAGATAGGAACCGATAAATCTACCAATCATCGCACCACCCCAATAAAAGGTAATGAAAATACCTAATAAAGACTTTGGGTCCGAGTTAGAAAATGATTGGTTAAATACATCTGCTATAGTGTTTGCAATACCCATCATCGTTTCATTTGAAGCTACAATAGGACTTAAATTCATGCTTTGAAAATAGTTGACTAAAAAGCTACTGCCTACAGCCACTTCAGCGCCTACATAGACAAAAATCCCTAGGACTCCCAGCATTAATTTTTTGTTTTTTATTAATTCTAAATACCCTTTTTGCGGACTTTTTTCAACAATTTCGGGAAGTTTTATAAACCTAAATGTTAAGGCTAGAAGACCTATAAATCCCGCTATAGCTAAAAAAGGAACTTGAACTGTACTGGCCTCTTCAGCATAATAGTTTAATTTTTCTGATTCGGAAAGCAACTCAATTTCAGATGAAGATTTCACGGAACTACTCAATAAAAACAAAGCTCCTACAATCGGAGCAATGGTTGTTCCTAACGAGTTGAAGGCTTGCGATAAATTTAATCGACTACTTGCGCCTTCTTCACTCCCTAATAAAGCAACATACGGATTAGCGGCGACTTGTAGAATGGTAATCCCACTTGCCAAGATAAAGTAACCAGCTATGAATATAAAGAAACTTCGATATGCAGATGCAGGATAAAATAATAAACAACCTGTGGCCATAGTAAGTAACCCTATGATAATTCCATTTTTGTAGCTTATTTTGGATAATAGTTTCCCGGCAGGTAAAGACACGACAAAAAACGCAATAAAAAATGCAGATTGCACTAAGATCGTTCTCCCATAAGACATTTCAAATACATCCTTAAGTCGCGGCACTAAACTGTCTACAAGTACAGTTATAAATCCCCATAAAAAGAACAAGATGGTAACAAATACAAATGCACTTTTATAACTGGATTGGTTGGTCATTGTATTATTTTTAAAGTGAGTAAATGATGATGATAATAAAACTAAAATATTTTAGAAGATAATATTTTTAATTAAATGAATGCCGAATACACATTAGATGAACTCAGCAAGATTGCACTTAAAGTGCTCTTTGGATTACGAAATTTCATTTTGTTAAGTTTTACGAGTTTAATTAGTTTTTTAATCTTTAGGCTTGTGGTAAAAATCAGATTTCACATTCCTATTTTCTCCATTTTGATAAATCGTACAGCTGAACCATTCCTGAATACTATAAAACCCAACTTCTCCTTTTTTATTCATTGCAATGTAGCCAACTTGAAAGTTTTTATAGTTTTTATTCTTTTTTACGATTCTTCGGATGGCTTCTTCACAAGCTTCCTGAGGCGATTTCCCCTGGCGCATAAGCTCTACAATCAAAAAGCTGCCTACTGTTTTCAAGACTTCTTCACCAAGACCAGTTGCTGTTGCGCCGCCAATGTCATTATCTATAAATAAACCTGAACCAATAATGGCGGAGTCTCCGACACGTCCTCTCATCTTATAGGCCATGCCGCTTGTAGTACATGCACCTGAAATATCACCATTTTTGTCCATAGCCAACATACCGACGGTATCATGATTTTCAATGTTAATGATGGGCTTATATTCTGATTTTTCTTTCCATTTTTCCCATTCTTTTTTAGAAGTTTCTGTCAATAAGTTTTCTGCTGTAAAACCACTTTCTATTGCAAATTTCTTGGCACCTTCACCAGCTAGAATAGCATGTGGGGTTTCTTCCATGACTTTTCGCGCAACAGAAATGGCATGTGTAATGTCTTCCATGGCGAGAACTGCACCATAATCGCCATTGCTATTCATTATACAGGCATCAAGTGTCACTTTTCCATCTCGATCCGGTAAACCGCCTTTTCCAACGGTTAGATTTTTTTCGTCGGCCTCTTCTATCATAACGCCTTGTTCTACAGCGTCTAAAGCTGTTTTACCTTCCTGAAGTACTTCCCAGGCTTTTGCTGTGGCCTTTGGCACATTCCATGTTGCTATAACGATGGGCAGTTCTGCTAAGTTAGATTCAGATATCTCCACCGGAGCATCTGCTTTTTCTTTTGTTTCTTTGGAACAGGATACGCCAACTGTAGCTGCTGCAATCCCAATTCCTGATAGGCTTGTGTTTTGGATAAATTTACGTCGATTCAATGTGTAAGTTAGTAAGGTTGATAAAATTTAAAAATACTATTTAAATTTTAGAAAAGGTAAAACATGAATTAAAATTTAGGTAACCGCATAGTCATAGAGATTTCTTGCGTATTTAAATAAACTTTGCGTGCTACGAGACTTTGCGGTTAAAAACGAAATGAAAAAATCCTCAAATTATTCAACCGCAGAGCAAAAAAAGAAAGATCACCATCATAATCATAATGAGTTTATAACAATTGATTTCTATTTTGCTAATCTAAAGGTTCGCAGAGTTGAGGAAATTAAGAGAAACATCTCTGTGTCCTTAGCGCCTTTGCGGTAAAACTAATCCTGAGAATTTTTCAAATAATAACTTAACCGCAGAGACGCAGAGTTCGCAGAGTTGAGAAAATTAAGAGAAACATCTCTGTGTCCTTCGAGCCTTTGCGGTAAAACTAATCTCGAGAATTTTTCAAATAATAACTTAACCGCAGAGTCGCAGAGTACGCAGAGTTGAGAAAATTTAGAGAAACATCTCTGTGTTTTTCGTGCCTTTGCGGTAAAACTAATCCTGAGAATTTTTCAAATAATAACTTAACCTCAGAGGCGCAGAGTTCGCGGAGTTGAACTAAACAATAGAATTCACTTTGCGCCCTCTGCGCCTTTGCGGTGAAATAAATCTTGTTGCAACTATCAATTGTTGAAATCTTAATTTACCTCAATCTCATCAATAAAGATCCAGGATCTGCCATCATGAGCATGTCCTAAATGCCACTCGGGGAGTTCGCCTAATTTTTTTGCAATGACTTTCACATACCTGAACTCCTTGAGTTTAAACACATGTGAAAAATGAAATATCTCAGGTTTATCTAATGGTTTTATAGCGTCTAGTTTTTGGTTATAAATCGATTGAAAATTCTGTCCATCTTTAGACACTAAGAGTTCAACTTCAGTTGGTAAAAAGATCCACGATTTTTGATCCTGAAGAAAATTCATTTCTATGGAATTCATGCCGTTTACACGTCCTAAATCTACCGTTGCAATCACATCCTCGTTCCAGTAGCCTTGCCAGGTTCCTGTTCTAAAATCTTCAGTGCCCAGAATCCCATCGATCAAGGCATTATCGCCTCCTGCATTGTATTGGTTGGCATATTCAGTTTCCAGAGATATTTTCAAATTAGGATCGATTTTAAAAAAATGGGTCGATATGATTGGACTTTTCACACCATCTTTCTGGCTGTAGATTTCCAATAGGCTTTTCTCTTTGATCACTAAAGGCACTTTGTATGCTTTGAATTCAGCGTCTAGGGGTTGAAACAATTCTACAAGTTTATAGTAGATTTTATCCTCCTTATCCAGATTCTTCAAAACCACTTCCGTTAGGTCTTTAAATGCAATTTCTCCTTTAGCGATAAATGGAGGGGTTACGATGAGGTGCTCATCGATTTTAGTTTCAGGGATACTATCATCTTTCGTTCCCCAAGTTGATGGCTGATCAGTCATTTCAAATACCAACTCACCACCCTTCATAATATCTTCGTGTTTTAAATAAGAATATGGATAAGCCTCACCATTTAAAGTTGCAGATTGGATGTAAATTTTTTCATCTGAAACCTTATTCGCTTTAATGCGAAACGATTTTCCATTTTCCAGATGAATAGTGGCTTTTTCAAACAAAGGTGTTCCGATAATGTATTTGTTTGATCCAGGTGTGACCGGATAAAAGCCTAAACTGCTCAATACATACCAGGCGCTCATTTGCCCGCAATCTTCATTCCCTGAAATACCATCGGGCGCATTTTGGTACAATGTGGTTAAGATTTGATGCACATATTCCTGGGTTTTCGAAGGTTTATTGATGAAATTGTACAAGTAGGCCATATGATGACTGGGCTCGTTACCATGGGCATATTGACCAATTAAACCTGTAATGTCTGCCTGATTTCGACCAGAGGTTTCCCGTTTTGCTGTAAACAAATTATCCAATTGCTCTTCAAGCTTGTCTTTACCACCCATGAGGTCAATGAGTCCGGAGATGTCCTGAGGCACATAAAAACTGTACTGCCAGGAATTCGCTTCCGTATAATTAAAATTAACTTCATAAGGATCAAAAGGCGAAAACCAGGTATTTCTAAACCGTCCACGCATGAATTTGGTTTCCGGGTCGTAAACATTTTTATAGTACTGCGCCCGTTTTAAATAGGCTTCATAATCATCCATCTTACCCATAGATTTTGCCATTTGGGCAATAGTCCAGTCGTCGTAAGCATATTCAAGTGTTTTGGACACCGATTCTGACTCTTTTTCCACAGGGATAAAACCAAGCGATTTGTAGTCTTTTAATCCCAACTTATCTCTGGTAGCTGAGTGTTTCATGGCTTCAAAGGCTTTGTCTACATCATAACCACGAATCCCCTTTAAATAGGCGTCGGCAATGACAGGTACCGCGTGATACCCAATCATACAACCGGTATAGTTTGCTGACAAATCCCAAATGGGCATGATGCCACCGGATTCGTATTTTTTGATAAAGGTTTTGATGAAATCGTTAGTGCGTTCCTGTTCAATTATCGTATACAAAGGATGAGTGGCACGATAGGTATCCCAAAGTGAAAACACGGTGTAGTGTTGATGGTCATCAGATTGATAAATATCCAAATCCATATCTCGATACCGCCCATCCACATCCTGGTACAAATTTGGAGCAATCGTGGTATGGTAAAGTGAGGTGTAAAAATTGGTCTTGTCGTCGACGTTGTCTGTGGTGATGACAATTTTTTCTAACTGTTTTTGCCAGGTGTTTTGAGCCAGGGTTTTGACTTCCTCGAATGACTTGTCCCCAATTTCGGTTTCCAGGTTTTTTCTTGCACCATCTACATCCACAGCTGAAATACCTACCTTGATGATTACGGGTTCGTTATTGGGATTACTAAAGCTTAAAGCCGAACGTCTTCCGGGTTTGCCGGTTTCTATTGACGATTGTAACGTATCCTGAAAGGGGTGAGAGGTTTGTATCACATAATACAAACGCTGGTCTGTTGCCCAAGCTTCAGAATACCTGTAGCCTTGGAGTTCAGTATTGGAAACCTTTTCAATTCTTGCATCCTGAACCTTGTCCCGATGAACAAGATCCAGAATGACGACCTGATTTTCTGCTGAAGGAAATTTGTATTTATGCATCCCGCTGCGTTCAGAAACAGTTAATTCGACTTCGATGTTGGTACTGTCGAGTCTGACTTTATAATACCCTGGTTCAGCGATTTCATTGTCGTGCGAAAAGTGTGCTCGGTAGCCTACTTTGCCGTCCGACCCATTGTTGAATTCAATTTTATTTGTCGGCATCAATAACACATCACCATAATCAGAAACACCAGTCCCGCTTAAATGGGTATGCGAAAATCCGTAGATGTAATTGTCTGAATAATGATACCCTGAACAACCATCCCAGCCGTCTAAACGCGTGTCTGGACTCAGTTGCATCATCCCAAATGGCATGGTCGCTCCGGGAAAGGTGTGGCCGTGACCACCAGTGCCAATAAACGGATTAACGAATTCAATTAACTCACCATCATGATTTGAAGTTATTGGAGAATCTGTACAACTAAAAGACAGAATTAAAAGGACTAAATAAGTGAAAGCAAAATCGAATTTCATTTAAAGTGGAGTATATTTATGCTTTCAAAAATACTAAAATGAATCCCAAGTCTTTCCTGCCAATTGGAATTTTAATCCTTCTCTTTTTATCCTGCCAAAAGCCACCTGTAGACCCACCCAAAGCCTATATTATTCCACAACCCAATGAACTCATCAAGAAGGAAGGTGTTTTTATTTTGAACCATGAAACCGGTATTGCATACGATGAAGAGTTTAAAGTGAGCGCTAATTTTTTAAAGTCGTACTTAAAAGAGGGTAGTGGAATTGAGTTGAAGTCGGGAAAAGCTATTGTGTTTAAAAAAGAGTCAAGCTTAGCTAAAGAAGCCTACCATTTAAACATATCCGAGTCTCAAATTGCGATCAAAGCCTCCACAGATCAAGGGGCGTTTTATGCGGTGCAATCGCTCCGTCAATTGTTACCGGCAGAATTGGAAAATGGAAGTTATACAAAGACAGATATACTTGTCCCTGCGGTGTCGATTCAGGATGAACCACAATACGGGTATCGTGGCATGCACCTCGATGTGGGGCGTCACCTGTTTTCGGTCGATTTTATCAAACGCTACATCGATGCGTTGGCGATGTTAAAATACAATACCTTTCACTGGCACCTTACTGAGGACCAGGGCTGGCGTATTGAAATTAAAAAATACCCCAAATTACAAGAGGTAGCTGCTTATAGAAAAGAAACATTGATTGGGCATTACAGCGATCAACCGCATCAATTTGATGGTAAACGCTATGGCGGGTATTATACTCAGGAGGAAATAAAGGAAGTTGTGGCCTATGCGGAAGAGCGTTTTGTTACCATCATTCCTGAAATTGAAATGCCCGGCCACTCACAAGCGGCCATAGCGGCATATCCGTATTTAGGCTGTACAGGCGAACCTGTTGAAGTGGCTACCAAATGGGGTGTTTTTGAAGAAGTATACTGCCCAACCGAAGAAACCTTTGCTTTTTTGGAAGATGTTTTAGATGAAGTGATGGCACTTTTCCCCAGCAAATACATTCATATTGGTGGTGATGAAGCCCCAAAAACAAGATGGAAAGAGTCAGACTTTTGTCAGCAACTGATCAGAGAAAAAGGCCTAAAAAATGAAGAAGGCCTTCAAAGTTATTTTATCGAAAGAATAGAAAAATATTTGAATTCCAAAGGCAGAGAAATCATTGGTTGGGATGAAATTCTGGAAGGCGGTCTGGCGCCAAATGCAACGGTGATGTCTTGGCGTGGTACAAAAGGTGCGATTGAAGCCGCCAAACAACAGCACGATGTGGTCATGACGCCGACCTCGCATTGCTATTTCGACTATTACCAGTCGGAAAATGACAACGAACCTCTTGCCATTGGCGGCTTTTTACCTTTAGAAAAAGTTTACGAATTTAATCCGATTCCGGAAGAATTAACCGAAGATGAAAAGCAATACATCAAAGGTGTTCAGGGTAATGTATGGACCGAATACATGCCGACCGAAGAGCAAGTGGAGTACATGGTGTTCCCACGCATTCTGGCCATGAGCGAAGTAGGATGGTCAAAACCCGAACAAAAAGATTACCAGGATTTCGTTAAACGCGTTGAACATTTCAATAATAGGTTGGATGTGTTGGAGATTAACTATGCAAACCATTTGTACGATTTAGAAGGTGAGATCATTACCGAAGATCAATCCACTTATTTGGAATTATCTGCGTTAACAGAAGGAAAAGTGATTCGCTTTACGACCGACGGCAGCGAACCCATTCAAACCTCTGAAATTTATTCCTCTAAAATTCCTTTAACGGAGAGTAAAATTATCAAAGCTGCAGTGTTTGATGGTGCCAATCGCTTAGGAAGCGTATATTCGTTAGATTTTAAGGCTCATAAAGCGGTTGGGCAAAGGATTAGTATCGACCAAACACCACATCGAGCCTATTCCGGAAGTGGTGCTGAGGGGCTGGTGAATGGTGTACTTGGCAGTGATTCACGTTTTGGAGATAACGAATGGCTGGGCTTTTGGGGAGAAGATATTGAAGTGACCATCAATTTTAATCAACCAATTGAAATCAATTCCATAACTACACGGTTTTACCATGGCCCAGGGCAATGGATTTATGCACCAAATAAACTTAAGTTAATCATGCTAGCAGATGGAGTAACTATTATTGATGAATTTAATTTAGAAGTAACAGAGATGTCTAACAAAGTTACATCGTTACGAGATTTATCAAAACGTTTAC
>CAYNCI010000024.1:35091-54420 GCA_964396065.1 uncultured Mesohalobacter sp.
CGCATCGCTTTCATCGGACTGACAATATAAATTTCTTACTTTAGCATCATGTTTTTAGAAATCTGCGCTAACTCCTACCAATCCGCCATCAATGCTCAAGAAGCCGGAGCACATCGTGTGGAGTTGTGTCAGGAATTAAGTGTTGGTGGTATTACGCCTTCATACGGATTGATTAAACAAGTCATTGCCCATTTAAAAATCCCGGTTTTTGTGTTGATTCGACCACGGAGTGGTGACTTTAACTATTCTGATGCAGAATTCGAAATCATAAAAAAGGACATTGAAATTTCTAAAGAACTAGGATGCAAAGGCATTGTCTCAGGAATTTTACATAAGGACAGAACAATTGATGTAGAACGGACAAAAGTTTTGGTTGAACGTTCAAAACCTTTGGACTTCACTTTTCATCGGGCCTTTGATGAGGTTGTAAATCCACTTGAAGCTTTGGATCAATTGATAGATTTAGGAGTCAATCGGATATTGAGCTCAGGTCAACAACCAACTGCCGAAGAAGGATTAGAGCTTTTGAAGCAATTACATTTTCATGCAAAAGGACGACTCGCAATAATGGCCGGAGCTGGAATAAATGCCTCTAATGCTCAAAAATTCAAAACGATAGGCCTGAAGGAAATCCATGCGTCGGCATCAAAAAAAATTGCAAGACAATATCAGTCGATGTTTGAAAATGCTCAAATGGTTTCTTGCGTTGATATCATTAAATCCATTTTGAAGGCAATTTGAATAACTATTATGAAATTGTTAGTCGTCTAGGCCTATTTAAAAGATGAAAATTAAGTAAACCATAGCTCGTAAACATTTTCAATTTTAAACATCATAATGATTTTGATTAAGAATAAAATCGAATTATAAAACACTGAATTTCATCAGTGTTTTTATGCATTTATGAAGGTAAAACATTAATTTAAGATTTTTGTAAATTTCCATTCATCCCCTAAAAATAAGCTTTAATCGGGTTAAAATTATTTCTAATCGAATAAACTTCAATAAACTATGTAATAAATTAATATTTGTATATCCTTACTTATATCCTGTTTAATATGAAACATAAAATACTTTTACCTTTTTTACTTCTTTTAATAACGATATCCTGTGTTGAGAATATCGAAACTATCGATCCTGATTCAAACAGCAACGATTCAGATCTGATTAACGTCAACGTACCATCTAGTTTTAATTTTGAGACTACAACAGAAGTTGAGGTTGACATAGATGTAAAAAGTAATTCAGGATTACCACTGTCTGGTGTTAAAGTATCCTTTTATACTGATAATCCAGATTTTGGAGGTAATTATTTAACGTCTTTATTTACCAACTCTGAGGGCAAATTGAATTCTAAAATAAAATTACCTACTTATTTACAAGAAATTTTCATTCAAGTTAATAGTTTAGGTTTTGCAAACCAAAAATCACAATCAGTTACACCATATATGTCAATTGAGTTTGGGGGATTAATTAATCAGGAAAGATCTTCATTTACTAACAAGTCTTCAACAACACGTATACCTATTTCTGGAAACTATTATTATATAGGACAGTTTAGCACTGGATTAAACGAAGGTTTACCTAATTATCTAGAACCCACACCGGATGTTATTACTCAAAATTTTCTTGATGATGTAAATGCCTCATTACCTTCTAGCCAGTCCGTGCCAATTAATAACCCTCAATATCTTGCTACATCAAACCAACTTGATGTTGTGGTGGTGGATAAAAGTGATGTTTGGGTTACATTTATAGGTGAAAGCGCAAGCTTTAGAAACACATTAGGATATTATGTACACGATACAAACAACCCTCCGTCTGACGTAAGTCAGATAGATTCTGTATTTGTTGTATTACCTAATGCTTCACTTCTTAATTCTAACGGACAACTTAACCCTGGAGATAAAGTCAAAATAGGAACATTTGATGCAGGTAAAACAATATCTTGGGTATTATTTCGAAATGCGTGGAATGGAACTGATGTTAATGTTAATGCAACTAAATTTTATTCAAGAAACGATTTTAATACTATGGAAGACCCTGATAAAAGGCAACATAGTGTTCAATTAGTTGATATAGCTAATCAATTGTTGCTTAATGGATTTGAAGATCAGGTTCGTTCTAATGGTTCTAGTGATGAAGATTTTAATGATTTATTATTTTATGTTTCTGCAAATCCTTGGGATGGTATAGATTCCGGTGACGTGCCTAGTGTTACTCCCGATGAAGATACAGATGGTGATGGCATTTCAGATGATAATGACGACTTCCCTAATGATCCGGAAAGAGCTTTGCGTAATACATATATAGGAACACTTGCTTATGAGGACTTATGGCCATCTAAAGGAGATTATGATTTCAACGATATGGTGATTGATTACGATATAGACCATATCCTTAATAGTAGTAATTCCTTAGTTGATATTGAAGCAGATTGGACTGTAAAAGCAGTTGGAGCAGGGTTTGATAATGGATTTGGTATTGAAATAGATGGTTTGTCACCAAATGCAATCGCTAGTGTGACAGGTCAGGATCTTCAAGAGAACATCATTGGTGCTAGTTTTAATGGTGTGGAGCCAGGCCAGTCAAATGCAACGATAATATTTTTTGACAACGTAGATAATATAATTCAAAGTGCAGGAGGTAGTTTTATTAATACTATACCAGCAAATCCATACGTTACACCTGTAACTCTAAATTCAGTAATAAATTTTACTACTCCAGTTGACGAAAGTCTTACAGGTTTACCTCCTTATGATCCATTTATTTTTGTAAATGGGAATAGAGGTAGAGAGGTGCACTTGCCTGGTGAAACTCCTACAAGCTTAGCAGATCTTAGTTTGTTTGGCACTTCTTCAGATGCTACTGATCCAGCAACGAATTATTACTACAAAACAGAAAATGGATTACCATGGGCAATTCATATACCGGAGACTTTTGATTATCCTATAGAATATATTCCAATTAATGAAGCTTATACAAACTTCGTCCAATGGGCTGAAAGTGGAGGCACATTAAATACTGATTGGTATTTGGATTTGCCAGGTTACCGAGATGAAACAAAAATTTATGATTGATTAAGTGGTTAAGTAAGGTGAGCCCCGGGTGTGTAAAGCATCCGGGGTTTTTTGTTTAGTAAAATGTCATTGTGCTTAATTATAATCCATAATCTTAGATTTCGTGGTTATTTTGTGTAGAATATATGTAACTTAAAATATCCGCCTATGGCCGACGGGTAATTTCGGTGATATAATATTTTAATATGAAATAGCGACATCGTATCATTGAATTGCTATTCTAATTAGACAAAAGCTATTTAAATAGCTTACTTTTTAACGCTTACACATCTGCTAATTACCTTCTCTACAAGATAGGCTAAGATCTTATTATAGTTTAAAATACACATTAGCTATAATTTTAATACTAAAATCTACGCCTAACTTATTATTGAATTATTTACATTTTAACAAATAATTTAGCGTAATTTTGTATATGTTTAATATATAAACTCTCAAATCATGAAACTAATAAAATTTGTTCCGTTTTTCATCCTTTTTGTTTTTAGCTCATGCATTTCAGAGGTTGAAGAAATTGATAATAATGGCGATGATCCAAACGATAATTCTATTTCAGAGTTAGTTATTCCACAAGAATTTAATTTTGAAACTAGTACAAAAGTTGATGTTGATGTGCAAGTAAAAAGTAAAACAGATCAGTTTCTAGAAGGTGTAAAAGTTAGTTTTCATACAAAACATCCTGATTTCGGTGGAAAGTACTTGGCTTCAGCGTTTACAGATTCTAATGGTTCTATTAACACTCAAATTAAAGTTCCAACTTATTTAGATAGTTTATTTGTGCAGGTGCATAGTATAGGTTTTGCAAATCAAAAGCATGAGCCAATGGCATCATTTATGAATTTTGAATTTGGTGGAATTCCTGATCAACAACGTCCATCTTTTAATACTAAATCGAGTACAACAGCGATTCCAATTTCTGACAATTATTACTATATGGGAAGTTATAATGGAAATGGATTACCAGATTATCTTGAACCAACAGGAGATAATTTAACCCAACAATTCTTAGATGACGTAAATGCATCTTTACCAGAAGGAGACCCGGTTCCTGTTGCAAATCCAGATTATTTGACAGTTGGTAACGAATTAGATGTGGTTATAAATGACTTAAGTGACGTATGGGTTACTTTTGTTACTGAAGGTGCCGGATATAGAAATTCATTAGGTTATTATGTTTTTGACACGAACAATCCACCTGCGAATCCTAGTCAAATAGACTCTATATTTGTGGTTTTGCCAAATGCATCATTAGCAAATGGTGGTGGAGGTGAACTTAATCCTGGCGATAAAATTAAATTAGGAACATTTGAAGCCGGAAAAACCATATCATGGGTATTGTTCCAAAATGCATGGAATGGACCAACAGGAACAGTAGGTGTAAATAAGCCTAAATTCTATTCTCGAACAGATTTCAATACTATAGAATCTAATCCAAGCTTACGTCAGCACACAGTTCAACTGGCTGACTTTGGAAACCAACGTTTGTTAAATGGTTTTGAGGACCTACTACGAAGTGGTGGTGGTAGCGATGATGATTTTAATGATTTGGTATTCTATGTTTCAGCCAATCCGTGGGAAGCTATAGAAACTGGTAGTATACCACAAACTACTCCTTCTACTGATAGCGATGGAGACGGTATAAATGATGAAAACGACGATTTTCCAGATGATCCTACTAGAGCATTACGGAATACCTATGGTGGCTCTCTTGCTTATGAAGATCTTTGGCCCTCCCAAGGTGATTATGATTTTAATGATATGGTTATAGATTATGATATTGACCATATATTGAACGGGAATAACCTATTGGTAGATATTGAAGCAGATTGGACAATTAAAGCTGTAGGTGCTGGTTTTCAGAATGGATTTGGTGTTCAGTTTGATGATCTTCTTCCAGGTGATATTGCTAGCGTAAGTGGTCAGAATCTTCAAGAAAATATTGTATCTACTAGCTTTAATGGTACCGAGCAAGGACAGTCTAGTGCAACGATAATATTTTTTGAAAATGTTTTTAATCAAATTCAAAGTGCAGGTGGTGCATTTATAAATACTATTCCATCAAATCCCTATACAACGCCAGTAACATTAAATACTGTTATTAGCTTTAGCACGCCGAAACCTTTAAGCGATGTTGGATTTCCACCATATGATTCATTCATTTTCGTAAATGCGGATAGAGGAAGAGAAGTACATTTACCAGGTGAGGATGCGACAGATCTTGCCGACTTAAGTTTGTTTGGGACGTCTGCTGATGCAACGGTTCCTTCTAGCGATTATTATTATAAAACACAAAATGGCTTGCCATGGGCAATAAATATTTCAGAGCCTTTTGATTATCCTATAGAAACCATACCTGTAAATGAAGCTTATTTAAACTTCGCTAATTGGGCAACAAGTGGTGGAAGTTTAAATACCGATTGGTATCTAGATATACCTTCTAATCGAGATTCCACTAAGATATACGATTAGAAATTTACCGTTTAGCTAAATAAAAAAACCCGAACTTTAAAGTTCGGGTTTTTTTGTATTTGATTTATCCTAAATTGACTTTTTAAAAATCTCCTTTTTAAAGTGTCTTTTTAACTTCAACTTCTCTGAAAGCTTCAATAATATCTCCAATCTGGATATCATTATAACCTTTCAACTGCATACCACAATCATATCCTTTAGAAACTTCTTTCACATCGTCTTTAAAACGTTTAAGTGCTTCTAATTCTCCGGTATGTATAACTATACCATCTCTAATTAATCGTATTTGAGATTTGCGATATACTTTTCCAGAAGTCACCATACAACCTGCAATTGTTCCGATTTTAGAGATTTTGAATGTTTCTCTAATTTCAGCATTTCCAGTTACCTCTTCTTTTAATTCAGGAGAAAGTAAGCCTTCCATAGCATCTTTAATATCATTGATAGCATCGTATATTATAGAATAAGTTCTGATATCTATTTCTTCTTTTTCTGCTAAAGTTCCAGCTGTACCTGCAGGTCTAACGTTAAACCCTATTATTATGGCATCTGATGCAGAGGCTAATAATACGTCACTTTCTGTAATGGCTCCAACACCTTTGTGGATTATATTGACTTGTATTTCGTCGGTTGAAAGTTTCTGTAAACTGTCCGATAATGCTTCAACAGAACCATCAACGTCTGCTTTTAGTATAATGTTCAACTCTTGGAAATCGCCAAGTGCTATTCGTCGACCAATTTCATCAAGTGTTATATGTTTTTGTGTTCTTACACTTTGCTCTCTAAGTAATTGAGTTCTTTTTGAAGCTATTTCTTTGGCCTCTCTCTCGTCTTCCATCACTCTAAAAGTATCACCTGCCTGAGGTGCTCCGTCTAGACCTAGGATAGATACAGGAGTGGATGGACCAGCTTCTTTTATTCTATTGCCACGTTCATCTTGCATTGCTTTAACTTTACCAGATGTTGTGCCGGCCAGAATATAATCCCCAACTTTTAGTGTTCCTGTCTGTACAAGAATAGTAGAAACGTATCCTTTTCCTTTATCCAAGAAAGCTTCAACTACTGTCCCTTGAGCAAGTCTGTTTGGGTTTGCTTTTAAATCTAATAATTCAGCTTCCAAAAGTACTTTCTCTAGTAATTCTTCAACTCCAATTCCTTTTTTAGCAGATATGTCATGAGACTGGATTTTTCCACCCCAATCTTCTACCAATAAGTTCATATTAGCTAAAGACTCCTTGATTTTTTCAGGATTTGCTGTAGGCAAATCAATCTTATTTATGGCAAATATAATAGGCACATCTGCTGCTTGAGCATGTGCAATTGCTTCTTTAGTTTGTGGCTTAACATCGTCATCTGCTGCTACAACAATAATGGCAATATCTGTTACTTTCGCACCTCTCGCTCTCATTGCTGTAAAGGCTTCGTGACCTGGTGTATCTAAAAATGCAATCTTTTGACCATTATCTAGTTTAACACCATACGCGCCAATATGTTGAGTTATACCACCACTTTCTCCTGCAATAACATTCTCTTCTCTAATATAATCGAGTAGGGAAGTCTTACCGTGATCTACGTGACCCATAACCGTAACTATTGGTGCTCTTGGCTCTAAATCTTCTTCGTTGTCTAAATCTTCAACATTTAACTCATCTTGTTGTTCGCTATCAACAAATTCGACATCAAAGCCAAATTCCTCTGCTACAATAGTAAGGGTTTCCGCATCAAGTCTTTGGTTCATGGTTACCATCATACCAAGAGACATACAAGCTGAGATAATTTCTGTAACAGAGACACTCATCATTGTAGCAACTTCATTTACAGTAACAAACTCTGTAACCTTTAGGATTTTGCTATCCTTTTCTATTTGATTTAGTTCTTCTTCAGATTTTTGGCGATGTTGCTTTCTTTTCTCTTTTCTGTATTTTGCACCACCTTTACCTTTGTTAGATTTACCTTGTAACTTTTCAAGTGTTTCTCTAATTTGTTTTTGAACTTCTTCTTCAGTCGGTTCTTCTTTTACAATACGCTTAGGCTTATTAGCTTTAGTTTTACGTTTATCAAAGTTGCCTTTGTTTTCGTTTTTAGAAATTCGCCTTCTGCGTTTTCTCTTAGAATTATCTGTGTCTTTCTTTTCTTCCTTCTTCTTAGGCTTTGTCTTAAACTTATCTAAGTCTATTACTTGGCCTGTGGCATTAATGCCTTTGAGTTTGGTGTATTGAGTTTCGAGTTTTTCCTCTTTCGGCTGCTCTTCTTTTGTAGTGGTAACCTCTTTCTTTTTTTGAGGTATTTCCTTTTTTACAGGTTCTACCGGTTTAGATGGTTTTTCTTTTTCCTCTACTTTTTTAGCAACTTCTTTTTTCTTTGGTTTTGTTAAATCTAAATCAATTTTACCAACTTTTTTCAATCCACCCAGCTTTCTTCGCTGATCTATATCTTGTGCCTTTTCTTGTTTAGGAGATTCTTTTTCAACTTCCTTCTCAATTTCTTTGGCAGCTTTAGCAGACTCTAGACTTTCTCTTTCTTCTTTTTCAGCACGTTCTTGTTCCAGCCTTTCTTTTTCAAGTCTTTCTTGCTCAAGTCTCTCTTTTTCAAGCCTTTCCTTTTCTTCTTTTTCTTTAACTCGCAGAAGTTCTTGTTCTCTAGCCAGCCTAAGCATTTCTTTTTCCTTTCTTAGTTCTTCCGTTACTTCTTTAGATTCTGCTCGCTTAGACTTATCAGTTTCAAATTCTTCATAGAGAATATCATATATCTCACCGGAAATTTTAGTAGTAGGCCTTGCATCTATTTCATGACCTTTTGATTTTAGATAATCTACTACTCTATCAAGTGAAACATTAAATTCCCTTAATACTTTATTTAATCTTATATTTTTGACTTCTGCCATATAACAGTTTAGTTAATTTTTAGATACCTGCAAAGATTAACTATAATTACTTAATCTTCAAACTCTTCTTTTAATATTTTTATAACTTCTTCAACAGTTTCTTCTTCAAGGTCTGTTCTTCTAACTAAATCTTCTTTAGATAATTCTAATATACTTTTAGCTGTGTCTAGTCCAATTTTCATAAATTCATCGATAACCCATGCTTCGATTTCATCGGAGAATTCCTTTAATTCTACATCTTCATCCTCTATGCCGTCTCTAAATACCTCGATCTCGTAACCGGTTAGCCTGCCCGCTAGTCTAATGTTATGACCACCACGTCCTATGGCTTTTGATACTTCTTCCGGTTTTAAAGTGACTTCTGCAACTTTTGTTTCCGGGTTAAGTTTTACATTAACAACTTTGGCCGGACTTAATGCTCTTGTGATGTATAGGTGCTGGTTTTCTGTGTAATTTATTACATCTATATTTTCGTTACCCAATTCTCTAACAATGCCATGTATTCTAGATCCTTTCATACCAACACAGGCACCAACAGGGTCTATACGGTCGTCGTAAGTATCAACAGCTACTTTAGCTTTTTCGCCAGGAACTCTAACAACACCTTTTACAGTGATTAAACCATCAAAAACTTCAGGGATTTCTTGCTCGAATAATTTTTCTAAAAATTTTGGTGAAGTTCTGGATAATATAACTATTGGTTTATTACCTCTTAATTGAACTTTCTCTATCACACCTCTAACATTATCACCTTTTCTGAAAAAATCAGAAGGAATTTGATGTTCTTTAGGAATAATCAATTCGTTACCATCGTCATCTAAGAGGATAATCATATTTCTTCTAACATGATGAACTTCTGCTGTGTATATTTCACCAATAAGATCTTCAAAATATTTGAAAGTATTTGTGCTATCGTGTTCGTGTATTTTGGATATTAAATTTTGCCTTAAGGCTAAAATCGATCTTCTCCCTAACTGTACAAGTTTAACTTCTTCCGATACATCTTCGCCGACTTCAAAATCCGGCTCAATTTTTCGGGCATCAGAGAGAGAAATCTCCTGATTTTCGTTTTCTACTTCACCATCATTTACAACAACTCTATTTCTCCATATTTCCAAGTCGCCCTTGTCAGGATTTATAATAATATCAAAGTTGTCATCTTCTCCAAATTTTCTTTTTAGGGCATTTCTAAATACATCTTCAAGGATGCCCATAAGAGTAACTCTGTCAATTAATTTATCATCTTTAAATTCTGAAAACGAATTGATTAAATCAATATTTTCCATTACTTATTTTGTATTAAAAGTTAATTTGATGTTAGCCTTCACAATATCTTTAAAAGGTATTTGTTTTTCGTGTTTTACAGTCACCTTTCCTTTTCCTATCGGTTTTTTTTCACGAGTTTTCCATACTAATGTAATAGAATCGTCGTCTAGATTTTCAAGTTTACCCTCAAATTTACCTTCATTAGTCTTAAGCTTAATCACTCTACCAATATGTTTATGATACTGTCTAGGTAAAAGTAAAGGTTCATCAGCACCTGGGGATTGTATTTTTATAGAAAAATCAAACTCTTCTCTGTCGAGATTGTGTTCAATTTTTCTACTCATATCAATACAATCGGAAATATTAACAAGCTTGTCCCCGTCTATGGTGAGATGAATATCCAAATTAGTAGATATAACAGAATCTACAACAAACAAATCACCTCTTGTAGCGAGTGCCTCTTCGATAACCTTATTAATTTTTTCTATGGGTTGCATGTAATTATAAAAAGAGGGGACATCATGTCCCCTCATCCAAAATCTTTGCAAATATACAACTAATTAATCAGTTAGAAAAGCCTATTTTTCTTCAATTTTTTTATATATTTATTAAGAATTTTTAAACCCTGTCTTAACATGAAAAAAATTTTAGTTCCTACAGATTTTTCTGACCAAGCCGAAAACGCCTTAAGAGTTGCTGCTCAATTAGCAAAAAAGTTTAATGGTGAAATCTATTTACTCCATTTGCTAGAGTTGCCATTAGATCTTATAGATCCCTCGCAGCCCTCAAGTGGAGATTTGCCGGAAGCATTGTTTTTTATGAAACTTGCTCACCAACGTTTTACAGAGGTGATGAAAAGAGATTATCTGAAAGGCATTAAAGTTCATGAGACTGTAGAATTTCACCAGGCTTTTGATGGCATTATGGAAATAAGTAAAAAACATGAATGCGATGTTATAATTATGGGGTCCTCCGGTTCTGTTGGTATCAAAGAAATATTTATTGGCTCTAATACAGAAAAGGTTGTTAGAAACAGCCGAATACCTGTAATTGTTATTAAAAAAGATATACCTGACTTTAAGGTTGATAAATTTGTTTTTGCAACAAATTTGGATATGGAAACTAAACCAAAATTTAAAGAAGTGGTTGAATTTGCCCATAAAATGGATACTAAAGTAGAACTTGTTATGATTAACACGGCTAGTAACTTTAGGACATCCCAACAAATAGAAGAAAGATTAAAAGTTTATACTGAAGATGTAGACGAAAACGATTTCGATTTTATTTTATATAATGATATAAACGTTGAAACTGGAATTCTAAATTATGGTAAAAAAATTGATGCAGATCTTATAGGTGTATGTACACATGGTAGACAAGGTATTGCCCATTTTATAAATGGAAGTTTAAGCGAAGATCTTGTCAATCATGCTAAAAGGCCAATTGTTACTTTTAAAATTTAAGCGTGTAGTACCAGTAGTGGCGTCTGTCTGTCTGTCGTTTCAGTATCTATTTGATCAAAGATTTGATTACTGATACTTAAGTTTTTTGCCATAAACATAATCATGTCTGCTTTAATACAATTATAGCAGACTTTATCTCCTCTCATATGAGGCTTTTCTAGCTTGAAATCGAGGTCAGAAAATGTTTTTGAAAAAGCCTGTTCGTTGAAGTTTTTTAACAAATGACTTCTTATCATTTTATTAGGTACTTCGTAAATAGATAATTCTATGCTTTTCCAAAAGGATAGCTTTCTTAGCGTCTTTAAGTATTTTTCTTGAATAAGATTAGTATTGTCTAAAGGGAAAGCAACTTTATGTGGTATCTTAACGCTAGAATTTTCAAACACTACCATAATAGGACATCTCACTTTTTTGACAATATCAAACGTATTTTTTCCAAATTGTCGACTTGCATCAGAAGTTCTGCCTTTACCACCCATAAAAATCATATCGGTTGTAGCGTTTTTAATAAACATTCTTACCGAATCAACAAGATTTTGATTAATAAACACTTTGGATGCTGTGTGGAAGGGTTTTAGTTTAGACTTTAATATGTAAAGTTCTTTCTCTAGCTCCTTGTGTGTGTTACAATCTTTATAATTTGGGTCTTTATCTCTATCTGCATTAGGTTTTTTTGAATGCAGCAAAGTAAAGTGTGCAGGAGTTTCCTCAAAAAAGTTTAATGCATATTCTTGCATCTTTTTTGAATTAACTGAAAAATCCGTTAGTAGTAATACTTGCATGATAGCCCTTATGTTGTTACAAAGCTAAGGTGCGAAGGATTGATTTATTATGATATAAATCAGTTTATAGTTTATAAAGGAGATAAATGTGATAAAAAAGTGTTTGTATGTTTACTTGTATTGCTTTTAAAATGTAAAACAATGTATTGAAGGTAAAGATGTTAAGAAATGTTTTTTAGTTTTTCAAAATCTAGAATTTTGATATTTCGTCCTTCAATCTCTAATAAGCCTTCGCTTTTTAGTTTGGACAATGTTCTAATTAAACTTTCTTGAGCTATTCCGGCTACAGCGGCAAGGTCTGCTCTGGATATTCTTATTTGCTGCAGTTTATTTCGTTTTAATCGTTCTGCGAATAGCAATATGGTTTGTGCTGTTTTTCGTCTAACAGAACTGTAAGCCATATCTAATAACTGACTTTTGGTGTCTTTTAAGCTATTGTCTAGGACCTCTATGATATTATATAGCATGCTAATGTTAGAATCCAAAAAGGCCTTAAATTCAAGTTTTGGTATACAATATAAGACTGTCTCTTCTAAGCATTGCGCAATTTCGTTAGTTGAATTTTGCTTAAGTGTAAAATCGCCAAAAACATCATCTACTTTATAGATAGAGGTAATGAGTTCTTTTCCTTTTTCATCTATGAGGTAGCTTTTTACAGCACCACTTTTTATAAGATAGACGTAATTATTGCCAGAACTGCTATCGTAAACTATACTATTGTTCTTAAATGATTTTGTACTGTAATTTTTAAGTTGATTTTTAAGTTCTTCGTAGTCTGATAAATTGGATTTCTCAACTGTTTCTGATTCGGCTCTTTTGTTTAATATTTCGGTCTTAGCCAATCTACTTTCTATGGCACTTATTAATTCTTCTTCTTCAAAAGGCTTGGTTAAATAATCGTCCGCGCCCATATCCATACCTCTGCGTATATCTTTGTGGTCTGTTTTTGCACTCAGAAAAATAAAAGGGGTAAATTGGGTTTCTTTCAGCTCTGATAATTGTTTTAAAACACCATAGCCATCAAGTTCCGGCATCATGATATCGCAAACAATGATATCAGGTTTAAATCGCAAAGCTTGTTCTACGCCTTTTAAGCCATCCGAAGCAGTTTCTATATCATAACCTGAAAGCTCTAAAAGTTCTGCTGTGTTTTCTCTTACTGTTATATCGTCTTCTATCAATAAAACTTTTTTACTCATTTTTTTTCTAGATTTATTGGTAATTTAACTTTAAAAGTCGACCCTTTATTTTCTTTACTTACAAAAGAAATCTGGCCTCCTAAGTTTTCTAAGTGTACTTTAATGATGTTTAAACCTATGCCCGTTCCTTGGTTTAATAGTGCATTCTCTGCTCTAAAATAACGCTCAAAAATATGAACTTGGTCCTTTTTTGGGATTCCAATACCTTGATCTACAACTTCGAAATAGATGTGACTGTCATCTTTGTCTATTCTTAATGTAATGGACTTGTCTTCAGGAGAATATTTTATTGCATTGCTAAGTAAATTAGAGAGAATTAACTCCATTACTCTTCGGTCTTGGTAGAGCTCCACATCTTCCATATGATGTGGATAATTTATAAACTGTCCTGATTTTAAAGTAACATTAGCATTGTATACTGTTTCGTTTACCAGATTAATTAAACTAAAATTTTCAAACTTATAGTTTACTTTTCCATTTTCAAGCCTCTCTATAGACAGGAAGTCGTTAAGTATACTTGTAAGGTAATGTACTTTGTTTTTTATAGTGTTAAGGTGTTTTTCTCTCTTATCTTGTTGAACTTCTGTTGTGTATTTTTTAGCCAAAGTTGCAGAAGTTAAAATTCCGCTTAAAGGTGTTTTAAATTCATGCGATACAAGGGAAAGAAATTTTGTTTTCAAATCATTTAACTCTCTTTCTTTTGCAAGTGCAGATTTTATTTTCGCTTCTGCTTTTTTTCGTTTAGAAATCTCCTCTTTAAGCAGTTTATTTATTTCAGAAAGGTCGTCTACGGTGTCTAAAAGATCTTTAGTACGCTGTTCCACACGGCGTTCTAAAGTAAGATTTAAGGATTTTATTTCATTTTCGTCATTCACTCTCTTTGTAATATCCGTAATTAAGGACATTACATAGGTTTCTTCATTAAAGCTAAAGGGGTTTAGGCCTGCCTCCAATGGAAAAGTTTTACCGTCTTTACGTAATCCGTAAATACGTCTGTTGGTTCCCATTTGTCTGCTTTCGTTCTTTTCTATAAAGGATTTTACCAGTTTGTCATGCTTTTTATGCTGCTGTGAAGGGATAAGGCTATTTATGTGCTTATCGATAAGCTCATTTTCTTGATAGCCAAACATCCTAGCAGCTGACAAATTATGCTGGATTATAGTACCTTTAGAATTCACAATAATTGCACCTTCGGAAATCCCTTCGAAGAGAATAGAAAATTCTTTACTTATTAATAAGGAATTTGTTTTCAAAGCATAGTATTACAAATTCAAAAATAAGAATACTACGCATCTTTTCTAAATTTTTAATTAACTTTTTTTTATATATTAATTAAAAATCATAAGAATTTTTAATTTTTGTATTCTTGATATATTTAAATTGATTTATGAAATTATTTTATTTAATATTTTTAGTTAGCTTAAGCGCTTATTCTCAAAATTATACGAGTTTTTTTGTTGGAAGTTCTAATGATGTAAGCACAAATCCTCAATTTGGGATTTGTTTAATGGGTGGCGCAAGTGAAAACGATGCAGCGATGCAATGGTTTTTAAATTTAGCCGATGGAGGAGATGTTGTAGTGATTAGAACGTCCGGTAGCGATGGCTATAATGATTATATGTTTAATCAATTAGGTGTAAATCTAAATTCGGTTGAAACAATAAGAATAGAAAATGCAAACGGTGCATTAGATGCTTACGTATTGCAGAAGATTTCTCAGGCAGAAGCCATTTGGTTTGCAGGTGGTGATCAATCCGAATATGTATCTTTCTTTAAAAACACAGACTTTGAAGATGCTATTAATACTCATATTAATGTAAAACAATATCCTATTGGGGGTATAAGTTCAGGAATGGCTATTATGGGAGAATATTATTTTGATGCACTTAATGGAACTGTCACTTCTGCCGAAGCTTTAAACAACCCATATAATAGTAAAGTTTCTCTTGGCGTTTCCGATTTTGTTGACGTACCTTTTTTATCAAACACTATTACAGATACGCATTACGACAATCCGGATAGAAAAGGGCGTCAGTCTGTATTTTTAGCACGATTGCAAGAATTAACAGGAGAAAGAGTGTATGGTATAGGTTTAGATGAATTTACTGCTGCCTGTATAGACTCAAACGGAATAGCTCATGTGTATGGAGAATACCCAACATTCAACGATACTGCATATTTTGTTCAGATTAATTGTCTGGATAATACTATCCCGGAGAACCTCAGTCCAAACCAAGCTCTAGAGTGGAATCTGAATCAAGAGGCCATAAAAGCTTATATCGTTCAAGGTAATGCCAGTGGCTCTAATAGTTTTGACCTCAATACATGGGAGTCTGGCAATGGTGGTACGTGGGAAAATTGGTGGGTAAACCAGGGCACTTTAGGAACTCAAAGTTCTAACCCTATAGATTGCGAAAATTTAAGTTTAACGGGTTATGAAAGTCCGAATATTGCATATTACCCTAACCCAGTAAAAGATATATTAAAATTAAGATCTAATTACCCGATGCAATCGATAAGTATTTATGATATGTATGGCAGATCTATAAAAAAGAAGCATATACATCAAAAATATTTTGAAATAGACACTAAGGATTTACAAGCTGGAACTTATTTATTAGAAATCGAGCTTACCGATATAATCAGGAAGACCTATAAGATTATTGTTGAATAATATGCAGCCTGTTATTTTTCTATCAGTTTTACAATTCCAATGCCTTCAACACCAACATAAATATAACCGTCTGGACCTTGTTCTATACTTCTAATCCGACCTATGCCTTCAAGAAGTTTTTTTCTTGAGCTTACTTTATTGTTTTTTATGGTTAAAAGTTCAACATATTGGAACTTTAGAGAACCAACTAATAAATGCCCATCAATTTCAGTATAATTATCAGATCTTACAAAAGCCATTCCGCTTGGGGCAATAGAAGGTACCCAATAATGAAAAGGTTGTTCCATTCCATCTTTTTCTGTAATGTCTGTAATCGGAGTTCCCGAATAATTAATACCATAAGTAATCACCGGCCAGCCATAATTTTTACCTTTTTCTACAATATTAACCTCGTCGCCACCTCGAGGGCCATGTTCGTGAACCCAAATCTTCCCCGATTCCGGATGAATTTCCATTCCTTGTGGATTGCGATGTCCATATGAGTAAATAGCTTTTTTAGCATTTGGTTCATTATAAAAAGGATTGCTGGTCGGTATAGAGCCATCATCATTTAATCTGTAAATTTTACCATTATCTCTCGTAATATCTTGAGGGTTTATATCTCGATATCCGCGATCTCCTATCGAAAAGTAAAGAAATCCATCATTGTCAAACTCTATTCTACTCCCAAAATGTTGCCCTTTATCAGAGTAGTTCTCAGCTTGGTAAAGAACCTCTATATTAGAAACACTATTACCGGACAACTGAAACCTAACGAGGCGAGTATTCCCAGAATTGCCGTCGCTAGGAGAAGCTACAGCATAAGTGGCATAAATCCATGGAGAATTTGGATATTCCGGATGCAGTTTTACATCCATAAGGCCACCCTGTCCTTTTACTAATACATTAGGAAACCCTTCAATTTCAACTAAATTTTTGTTTTTGATGACATACATTTCACCGGTTTTTTCTGTAACAATAATGTCTCCGTTTGGAAAAAAGTCAAAACCCCATGGTATAAATAATTCGTCTGTTATAGTTTCGTAAGTGTATTCAATAGTTGAAGCCTCAACATTAGGGTCATTTTGGCCACAAGCAGATAAAGTAACTATTGAAAGAATAAATGCAAAAAACTTCATAATTCAAAAATTTGCTTAAAAGTAAATAATCTTACCTTTCGATCTCTAAAAATTATCATAATAGTATTAATGTCACAATAAAACTTTAAGTATAAACTTTTATTAAACGTACCTTATAGTAATCCCAGTGTTCTTACTTTTAAAAATAAAAAAAGTTATGAAAAAAATTATACTGAGTATTATATTTTTAAGCATTACCTTATCATCTTGCAAACAAAACGATAAACAAGAAGAAAAGGCAGTAGAAGAGGAGGTTGAAGTAGTTGAAGGTAAAAAAGCATCCATCACAATTTCCAAACATGAAAGTTCTCCCAAATTTGAAGAAGCAACCATCAAACTAGATAGAGCTAGTGTTGGTAGTGTAGAAAACGATACAGCTTTAGTAGATTTTGAATTTAAAGTCGAAAACTACAATTTAGGAGAGCAAACACCAACAGCAACTGAAAATATGTTAGCCAATTCTGGAAAAGGTCAACATATTCACTTTATTCTTAATAACCAGCCATATCATGCATACTATGAGTCATCATTTAGTAAAGAAATTCCCGCAGGTAATCATGTGTTATTGGCATTTCTTTCAAGGTCTTACCATGAGTCTGTAAAAAATGCCTTTTTAGTAACGCCATTAAAAGTTGGTGATGTAGTAGAAGGAGAAAGCCCGGATTTATCTGCGCCTCATATGTTTTACAGTAGACCAAAAGGAACTTATACTGGTAAGGATACCGAAAACCTGTTGTTAGATTTTTTCTTAGTTAACACAGAGATTTCTGAAACCGGAAATAAAGTTATTGCTACCATCCAAGACCAAGAATTTACTTTAACCGAGTGGGCACCTTATGTTATTAAAGGATTAGAAAAAGGTGAAGTAAAAATTAGATTACAATTAGTAGACGCCGATGGCAATTTAATTCCAGGACCATTTAACGATGTTACTAGAACAGTTACTTTAAAATAGGTAGAAAACATAAATACGTTTAAATCCCGCTATGTGCGGGATTTTTTTATTCCAAAATTTATCATAATATTGTTAATGCATTTTCAACTAAACAAATAATGAACCCTTCAGCATCAGGTTGGATTAATAGCTACATAGCTGACAATAATTACGGTTTAATTACATATTCCAATAAATCTTCTGAAGAATTGTATAAATATTTAAAAGAATCTGGCTTTATATATGGAGCTAATGTCAAATTATTGGTACAGAAAGATGAAAATCAACTTAAATTAACTCAAGAAGAAAAAGCCAAGGTTAATTTATTTGCAGCACTTTGTATCGTATATTATAAGGAGACAGGAAACGTAAATAAAAATGATTGTATAAATCAAATAAATAAATTTTATAAGGTATTAAATCAAAGTCATAAGAAACTCTTCAGTTTTACATGGATTAAAGCAAAACCGGAAGAGCAGTTAGAAAATATTCTTCAACAGCGTATACAGACTAATGATGGATTTATTCAAAAAAATTTCAGCAATATTGTAACCAACGCACTTCTTTTCATTGATGTGTTATCATTTCAATTTTATTTAAGAAATCATACAGAACCTCATAATTACAGTTTGTTGTTTGAAGAGTTTATCGTGAACACGCTGTATTTAGCCTTAAAGGAAAAGAAGCTAAAGGGTAAATACGATGAAATGATTATAAAGCTTATACAAAGCTCTTTAAGGTATTATAAGATAGAAGCCAATAATTTTAGCACTTTAGATTCTTTGAGCTTTACGTTATTAACTGAAGATATAGAAAAGTACTATATAATAGACATTACGTGTATGACGCTTTATTCTGATGAGATAATAGATGAAGATGAAAAACTATTTATTGAAAATTTAGCAAACATATTAGGTCTGCCAGAATCGATTATTGAAGGCTCTATAGATTTTCTTTACTCTTTTATAGAAAAATATAAATCAGAAATCTATTACTTTAATATATCTCATCCGGTAAAATATTTTTACGACAACACATTAAGGACAGTTTCTGTACTTTTAAGGCGTAACAAGAAAAGAATTATAAAAGAAATATCAGAAAGTAAAGAATTAATGCGGTTACTTACTATTTCTAATCATCGCGAACTTAATGAAGATGAAAAACAGAAAGTAAAAACACAAATTTTAGACATTCTTAAAACTATTCCATCGTTAGCCATTTTCGCTTTACCAGGAGGAACAATATTATTACCACTCATCATAAAGATGATTCCAAACATATTACCATCATCATTCAATGAGAATAATCTTAATAAAAAGCTAAAAAAATAAAAAAATATTTATTTAAAATTTTCAGTATTTGCTGATATTCAGATACATATTTTTCTAGTCAAAAAACAAATGCATTTTTCTTGATATTTTTCAAAAAATATATTTTGTAATGTAAAAAATAGTATTACA
>CAYNCI010000025.1:0-8230 GCA_964396065.1 uncultured Mesohalobacter sp.
TATTAAGTTCAAACCATGAGGTACATTTCAATTGTATTAGTAATAGTTTTTTCTGGCTTATTTATTTTGAAAAAAGATTTCACACAAGAGGAAAATTACGCACCTATTGCTGAAGATTCGTTTATAAATGTAGATGCTTATATTCAAAAACACCTTTCAATTGCTGTTACAACACTTAAAGAATTATCAGATGCAAAAACTAATGAGCATAGGATTGCTCTTTTTAAAACATCGCGATTGGCTTTTAAAAAAGCAGAACCCTTTGCGGCTTACATTTCTCCAGAAAACACCCTAAGAGTTAATGGTCCTCCTTTGCCTGTGTTCAAAGAAGATAACAAAAAAATACTGCCTTCTATTGGATATCAAGCTATTGAAGAAATTGTTTATGGCACAAACCCTAATCTTGAAGACTTAAAATACCAAGTTGAAATTGCTACAGGTTATCTGATTAGAATTGCTGAACAGACGAAAGAATTTCCTATAAATGCTAACAGATTTTTTCCATCAGTACATCAACAATTTTTAAGAATTTATGCTTTAGGTTTAACCGGTTTTGACACCCCAATCAGCTTAAACGGAATAGAAGAATCCTTAGAATGTTTTAAAAGTATTGCCGAAGTTTATTCTATCTCTATCGAAGAAACCATAAAAGATGTTGATTCTAATCTTAACACTGACTTTAAAAATAATATTAATAAAACACTAGATTATCTAAGAATCAATTCTGACTTTAACACTTTTGACAGGTATCATTTTGGACGAATGTTTTTAAACAAACTCACCAAAAACTGGTCAGCTATTGCAAAAGCCTATGGATATATCGAAAATAGACCTTTAGCATTAAATATTGAAGCCCCAACATTTTTTGAAGAAGACTCATTTAACTTAGACTTCTTTAGATCAGCTATTACACGAAACCCCTCCAATAGCAAAATCGAATTAGGTGAATTGTTATTTAAAGAAAAATCACTTAGCGCATCCGGGACGATGTCATGTGTTACCTGTCATGACCCTAACAAGGCTTATCAAGACGGATTAACAACTGCAATTGGAGAGTCAGATATTTTGTTATCTAGAAATACACCAACACTTATTAATTCCATTTATCAAAAAAAATTCTTCTGGGATGGGCGTGTAGACGAACTAGAACATCAAATAGCAAATGTTTTTGATAACAAGAATGAATTCAATAATTCTGTTCACTCTATAAAGACGAGTAAAGTTTTAAACGATAAAGAGTACCTCAAAAGATTTCAAGCAGTTTTCCCAAACAAAACACCTAGTCGGGTTCATATTGTAAGGGCATTGGCGGCTTACGTTAGTACGTTAAATGCAATGAACTCTAGATTTGACAGGAATATGCGTGGCGAAACCAGCGATTTTACAACCGAGGAAAAATTAGGGATGAATCTTTATATGGGTAAGGCATTATGCGCCACATGCCATTTTATTCCTCTAACAAATGGAACGGTGCCTCCTTTGTTTATGGACACAGAGAAAGAAATAATTGGTGTTCCCGCTACTGCTGAAAACCAAGAAGTGGATGAGGATCTTGGATTCTATTCTATATACAAAACAGGTATCCATAAATTCATGTTTAAAACACCAACAATAAGAAACGCCGAATTAACAGCTCCTTATATGCATAATGGTGTTTACTCTTCCTTAGAAGAAGTAATGGATTTTTATAACAAAGGTGGCGGGAATGGATTGGGATTCGAATTAGATCACCAAACCTTACCGTTTGAAAATTTAAATCTTACCGAAAAGGAAATTAAAGCTATTATAAGCTTTATGAAGACATTTACAGATACCGATATTTAGATAAGACTTTTACAATTTGAATTGAATAGGCATAAAATAGCAGGCAAATAACTGAAATCATTCAAAAAAATTGCATTCTAAATTGTTACAAATCAAATTAAAAAAACTACTTTTGCAAACCAAAATTTAATAAACGGGTCGCGAACCCAAAATTTAAACATTATGCCTTTAAAAATTAGATTACAAAGACACGGAAGAAAAGGAAAACCATTCTATTGGATTGTTGCAGCCGATTCTCGTGCAAAAAGAGATGGTAAATTTATCGAAAAACTTGGTATTTACAATCCAACAACAAATCCTGCAACTATCGAATTAGATGTAGACAATTCTGTGAAGCATTTAAGAAATGGTGCTCAACCAACAGACACTGCTCGTAGAATTCTATCCTACAAAGGTGCACTTCTTAAAAAACACTTATTAGGTGGTGTTGATAAAGGAGCATTAACCTTAGAACAAGCTAACGAAAAATTTGAAGCTTGGCTACAAGACAAAGAAGGTAAGATTCTTGACAAATCTTCAAAAGTAGAAAAAGCTAAAGCAGATGCTAAAGCTGAAGCATTTGCTAAAGAGCAAGAAATAAACCAAAAAAGAGCTGCAGAAGCTAAAGCTGAAGAGGTTTCAGAAGAACCAACAGCCGATGCTGAAACTACAGAAGAAGAAAAAACTGAGGAATAATTCCTTATGGATAAAAATGAACATTTTTATCTAGGTACTTTTTCCAGAAAATTTAGCTTTAAGGGAGAAGTTGTTTTGCAGCTAAACCCTGAACTAGACAGCTTACCTGAACATTTAGAATCCGTTTTTGTTGAAATTGAACAGAAACGGATTCCTTTTTTTGTAGAGTTTACAAAAAAGAGCAAAAAAAACAGCTATAGATTTAAGCTAGAAGACATCAACAACGAAGAGGATGCCCAAAGTCTAGTTGGAAAAGAGGTGTATGTTTTAAAATCTGAAGTAGATATAGACGACTCATTCAGCTTAAACGATCTTATTGGTTATACCGCTTTCGATTCAAGTGATAACGAAATTGGCGAAATCATTCATATCAACTCTTTAACAATTCAATCCATTTTCGAAATAAAATCTCAAGATTCTACAGTTTTAATTCCCGTTAATGAAGAATGGATTCTGGATATAGACGAAGAAAATTTAGAAATTACACTGGATTTGCCTGAAGGCCTTTTAGATTTAAATGCATAATCCACATCCTGAAAGCTTTCAAAAACACAAAACCTATACACAAATTAAACGCCATAAAACCATTTGGGTGCTATTTTTCTAAGTAGTTATTCTTTATATTTGTAACAATTATTATTGCTATGACTTACAAAAGAATTTTGCTTAAATTATCCGGAGAAGCCTTGATGGGAGAAAAACAATATGGTATAGACCCTAATCGTCTTGCAGAATATGCCAAAGAAATAAAAGGCGTTGTGGACAAAGGTATCGAAGTAGCTATAGTAATTGGAGGTGGTAATATTTTTAGAGGTTTGGCTGGCGCGTCCCGAGGTATGGATAGGGTTCAAGGCGATCATATGGGAATGCTCGCTACAGTTATAAATGGTTTGGCGCTTCAAAGTGCATGCGAAGAACAAGGCATTAAAACCAGATTGCAATCGGCCATTAAAATTAACGAAATAGCAGAACCTTTTATCCGAAGACGAGCAATGCGACATCTAGAAAAAGGTCGAGTTGTTATCTTTGGTGGTGGTACAGGTAACCCTTATTTTACTACAGATTCTGCTGCTGTTCTTAGAGCAATCGAAGTCGAAGCAGATGTAATTCTTAAAGGCACACGAGTTGATGGCATCTATACTGCAGATCCGGAAAAGGATAAAGATGCCATAAAGTTTGACTTTATAAGTTTTGAAGATGTCTTAAATAAAGGTTTGAAAGTTATGGACACCACAGCATTTACCTTAAGTCAAGAAAACGAATTACCAATTATTGTGTTTGATATGAATAAACCCGGCAACCTTTTAAAAGTGGTTTCTGGAGAAAATATCGGAACAACCGTAAATATTTAAAAAGTATTAAAATATGAATGAAGAGTTAGACATTGTATTTGAAAGTGTAAAGGAAGCCATGGAAAAATCTGTGGGACACCTAAAAAAACAACTTCAAAATATTAGAGCCGGGAAGGCTAGCCCAGCGATGCTAGCTTCTGTAATGGTAGAATACTATGGCGCTCAAACCCCATTAAACCAAGTAAGTAATGTAAACACACCAGATGCAAGAACCATTACCGTTCAGCCTTTTGAAAAATCGCTGATTCAAGAGATTGAGAAAGGTATTATGAATGCTAATCTAGGCTTTAACCCTATGAACAATGGGGAAACTGTAATCATTAATGTCCCACCACTTACAGAAGAACGCAGAAAACAACTATCTAAACAAGCTAAAGCAGAAACAGAAGACGCTAAAGTAAGCATTAGAAACGATAGGAGAAATGGCTTGCACGAGCTAAAAGACTTAGACCTGTCAGAAGATCTAAAAAAAGATGCCGAAGCAGAAATACAAGAGATTACAAACGGATTTATCAAAATTATTGACGAAATCTACGCAGTAAAAGACAAAGAAATCATGACAGTCTAAGAACTGTTTCTTCAATAGTTTATTTATTTATTAATGAGATGGTTAGCCTATGCCTTAACTATATGTTGTTTTATTCCCTATAAAGCAATTAGCCAGACTGGGTTCTCCATAGAACTTGTTAATCAAAGTAAACAACCTGTCGCATTTGCTGTAGGTGTCACCAAAGATACTATCGTTTTTTCCAACACTTTAGGTGAATTTCATTTCTCTAATAAACCGGAGGAGTTGAGTATATATTCCTTTGGCTACAAACCCTTAGAATTAGAACCGGTAAGTCGTATAGTTCAGTTGGATAAAACGACCCTAATCCCTGAAAATGCTGATAATATTCTTAAGAAAGTAATTGAAAATGAATTTGAAAATAATCCTTTTAAGATTTTAAGTTCTTTTGAATTTAAAAGATACAATAGAACACTCGTAAAAAGGGACAGCATCGCCCACAAAGAGAACAATGAAAATTTGTTTTCTGAAAGAATTTCAACCTATGATGTGTATAATAACAACATCAAAGAATATGTAAACGCCCAAAAAAATCAGGGCTTTGAGGAACCAGTGCTTAAAATCTTAAGCCACCGTATGCATGGTTTAAATTGGTACGATCCGACTTACGTTATATTCGAAAACGATTTTGTATCGCCAGTTCATAAAGAAAACCTGAGCGCATACACCTATCATTTGTTTCACAGTGATTCTAACTTTTATTACATAAAATTTTCTCCTAACAAACACACAAAAGACAGGCTTCTTGAAGGGGTGATGTTAATTGATAAAAACTATGCCCTTGCCGGTATTTATGTAAATAAAAGTGATGAAGTAAAACTGGAATTATACCAAAGCTTTACTTACAATACAACAAAACAACTTTGGTTAACAAAGCAAACTGAAATCACCATGACACCTGGCAAAGGTGGAAAACCTGTAAGTTTATTTGGCACCAATATAGATATTGGAAAACTACAAGAAAGAAGCATTGCAAAAGAAGACATCAACAACGCGTTGACTTCTACATCCATATTTTACGATTATAATTTTCACAGTTTACCAAAACCTGTTCAAGATTACGACATCTTAGTAGACGAGTATGCGCATAGATTTGGTGTAAATTATTGGGAAAATCGCAGAAAAATTCCTTTAACATCTAAGGATAGTTTGTTTTTTAAAGGCATAAAAGAAACCGTAGAAAGGGAAAACACTGTACAACGCATCAAAAGGGTACAAAGTTTTAATAAAGGTTTTTTTCCAACACTGCAATGGAAAACTGATCTTAAGACACTTATAAAACTAAACAACTACGAAGGGTTTCGATTAGGCATCGGAGGACTCACCAATGAAGATTTTTCTGAAAGTTTTAGATTTGGAGGCTATGTTGCTTATGGAACAAAAGACAGAGCCATCAAATACGGCCTAAACACAGGCCTGCTTCTGCACAAAGACACTAATACCTGGGTTAACCTGGCTTACACAGACGATGTGAGAGAAGTTGGCAGCAATGCCTACCTCACGGATGAAAGAGTGTACTCGCTCTTTGAACCAAGATTGGTAAATATTATTTTCTTTTACAAAGAAAAAACCTCTTCGCTGAGCATTCAAAAACGAATTTCGTCTGATATTTTATCCGAATTTAAAGTAGCGCATGATAGGATTTTCCAAACCGAAAATTATTCATTTTTAAATGGTGACATTAGCCTTCAAAGTTACGACCTTACCAGAGCAGTATTAAGTGTAAGATGGTCTCCAAAGAGTAAATTTCTAAAATTTAACAACAAGTTTGTAAACTACAACGAACGTTATCCCGTATTTTCAGGACAAATTGAGCAATATCTTGGGCAGGCTTTTGGTGGAGATTTAACCTTTACTAAAGTTAATTTAGAGGCACAATATGTTGTAAACCACATCAACAATAATCAAACAGAAGTAATTCTGGAAGGCAATTATGCTGCCGGCGACGTGCCACTTACCCACTCCTACCATGCTTTTCCTAATGCACCAAATAAAGATGGCGTTTTCCAACGCTTTTCTGTTGCAGGTGTAAAGAGTTTTGAAACCATGTTTTTTAGCGAATTTTTTAGCACAAAACTGGCTAGTTTACATATTAAGCATAAACTTTCACCTTTTAAAATTTCAAATACATTTAGGCCTCAACTGGTTTTAATTTCCAGACATGCCATCGGAGACTTCAACAATCCAGAACGGCACCTGGGCATAAATTTTAACACCTTGGAGAAAGGTTTTTCTGAAGCCGGCTTAGAACTCAATAAATTGATTTACGGATTTGGGTTAAGTTTTGCTTATAGATACGGCGCGTACCACCTCCCAAAATTCGAAGATAATTTAGCTTTTAAATTTACTTTCAACTTTGAATTGTAAATATTTCAGGATTAACCATTTGTTATTACAATTTTATATCTTAGGTTTCATACCTTTGCCGCCCAATATGATGATATAACAAACTTTAATCTTTAGAATTAATTTTTGTTATTTAAAATTTCGATTTAGAAAAGCGCATGCAAAAACTCTTTAGCTTTGGATTTTGGAATACTATTGCAGGTACAATTCTGCGCAACAGAATTACTTTTATAGCTATCATAATTGCTATTACTGCCGGTCTTGTATCGCAATGGAAGTATATCGGATTCTCTTTTACAGAAGCAAACCTTCTCCCAGACAAGCACCCTCTTAACGTTCAATATCAAAAATTTCTGGAAAAATTCGGTAACGAAGGAAATGTGATTGTCATCGCTACACAAGATGATAATTTGTTCACCGCTGAGAAATTTAAGCAATGGGCCAAGTTATCTGATACCATAAGAAGCTATACTGAAGTAAAAAGCGTTGTGGATATCACAGATTTGAAAGATTTAGTCCGAAAAACTGACCCAAAGCGCTTCGAGTTTATCGATATTTTAGACAAGAATAATTACGCGGATGAGTTACTATCTGATTTTAAAACAAAACTATTTGATTCCCTGCCATTTTATGACGGTTTAGTTTATAATTCTACGTCCAAAACCATTCAGACCACCATATTTTTAGAAGATTCTATAGTAAATACTAAAGTTAGAAAGGATTTTGTATTAAACAAGTTCAAACCCTTGATTGATAGCTTTTCTGAGGAAAGTGGCATAGATATTAGAGTGACAGGAATGCCTTATATACGCACGTTGAATTCGCAAAATATCATAGACGAAATCAAATGGTTTGTATTGGCTGCACTATTAGTAACGTCATTTATTTTTTTCTTTTTCTTCAGGTCTTTCAGAGCCACTTTCATTTCGATGTTTACTGTAATTATCGGGGTAATGTGGGCATTTGGCGTAATAGGTCTTTTCAATTATGAAATTACAGTTCTTACGGCCATAATTCCGCCATTAATCATAGTAATTGGTATTCCTAATTGTATTTTTCTGATTAACAAATACCAGCAGGAAATAAAACTTCATGGCAATCAGGCCAAATCTTTACAACGGGTTATTGCCAAAATAGGAAACGCTACATTGATGACCAATGTGACTACAGCATCTGGTTTTGCCACTTTTATTTTCACCCAAAGCGAATTGCTTAAAGAATTTGGTACGGTAGCGTCTATAAATATTATTTCCATTTTTGTACTTAGTCTTCTAATCATTCCTATTGCATATAGCTACATGCCGCCGCCAAAGGACAAACACCTTAGGCATTTAGGTAAAAATTGGATTGAAAATTTTGTGAACTGGATTGAGTCGATGGTAAGAACCAGGCGCATTACAATTTACTTTACTTCTGTAGGTGTGCTGATGTTGAGTTTTATTGGAATATACTTTATCAAAATTTC
>CAYNCI010000025.1:8330-16046 GCA_964396065.1 uncultured Mesohalobacter sp.
CAGGAACAGAATTTTATGTTGCCTTATTTTAAAAACTTTAAGGCAGATGGTAAGTTAAATGCTTATGCAGACTCGACTGGACAATTTGCGCGGTTAACGGTGTTTATGAAAGATGTTGGTGTAGAGCGTATGGAACAAATCGAAGCCCAGCTCGGCCCTAAACTCGAAAAAATATTTCCAAAAGAACGGTATGAAGTAAGCATGACCGGAAAAGCCCTGATCTATCAAAAAGGCACCAAATACTTGATTAATAACCTTGTTTTGTCTTTAAGTTTAGCCATACTTCTTATTGCTTTATTCATGGCTTGGATGTTCAGATCCTTCAGAATGATTCTTATTTCCTTAATTCCAAACATACTGCCATTATTAATGACAGCCGGAATGATGGGATTTCTAGGTATTCCTATTAAGCCTTCAACCATTCTTGTATTTAGTATTGCCTTTGGAATAAGTGTAGACGATACCATTCACTTTTTAGCCAAATACAGACAAGAACTAAAAGCCAGAAATTGGAGCATAAAGAAATCGGTATACCCTGCACTGAGAGAAACAACTGTGAGTATGTTCTACACTTCTATTGTTCTTTATTTTGGATTTTCAGTGTTTATGATCAGTAGTTTTGGAGGTACTGTTGCACTTGGTGGATTGGTTTCAGCCACATTATTGTTTGCCATGCTGTCTAATCTTCTGCTATTGCCTTCATTGTTGTTATCTTTAGAACGTAGTATCGCAAATAAAGAAACACTTAAAAAACCACAAATCAACATTATTGATACAGAAGAAGACGAAAAAGAAGAAACAGCTTCTCAAAGTTAAAACCAAAGCTTTAGAAGTTTTATAAACTATCATCACAGAAGAGTAAAAATATTTGTAATTTTAGGTCTTTATAATAATCAAAGTCTATGAAACAATATCATGAGCTGATCAAACATACATTAACTCACGGCATTAAAAAGGGAGATCGAACAGGTACTGGAACCATAAGCATATTTGGATATCAAATGCGGTTTGATTTAAATGAAGGCTTTCCTTTAGTTACTACCAAAAAAATTCATACCAAATCCATTATTCATGAATTGTTATGGTTTTTAAAAGGCGATACCAATATAAAGTATCTTCAAGACAATGGAGTTAGAATTTGGAATGAATGGGCAGACAGCAATGGCGATTTAGGGCCTATTTACGGCCACCAATGGCGTAATTGGAATAGCGAAGACATAGACCAACTTCAACAAATTATAGACACTATAAAAAAGAATCCAAATAGCAGAAGAATGATGGTGAGTGCTTGGAATCCAAGTGTTATGCCGGATACGTCTCTTTCTTTTGAAAAAAATGTTGCCAACGGAAAAGCCGCATTACCGCCTTGTCATGCCTTTTTTCAGTTTTATGTAGCAGACAACAAATTGTCATGTCAACTTTATCAACGCAGTGCCGATATATTTTTAGGTGTGCCGTTTAATATTGCATCTTATGCCCTGCTAACCATGATGGTAGCACAAGTATGTGGTTTGGAATACGGCGATTTTATACACACTTTTGGAGATGCACACATTTACCTGAATCATTTAGAACAAGTAGAATTGCAGTTGTCTAGAGACTTTAGACCTCTGCCTGAAATGATAATTAATCCTGATGTAACATCAATTTTTGATTTTGAATACAAGGATTTCGAACTTATAAATTACAACCCACATCCTCACATCAAGGGAATTGTAGCTGTGTAAGCATGAGTATTCAAGAACTCAAAGATTTATTTTTAGAAACCCGAACACAAACAGAAAGCATCTGTAAACCATTAGAAATAGAAGATTATGTAGTACAGCCCATAGTAGATGTTTCGCCGCCTAAATGGCATCTTGGCCATACCTCTTGGTTTTTCGAAGAATTTGTTTTAAAAACATACAGTAAAGAATATAAACTATTCCATGATGAATTTGCGTTTGTTTTCAACTCTTATTACGAAAGTGTTGGAAAACGAGTAGTGAGAACCAACAGAGGTAACCTCTCCAGGCCAACCGTCTCTCAAGTTTATAACTATAGACATTATGTAACCAAAAAGTTACAAGAGTTTATAGAAAATGGAATAAATGATGATATTATAAGTGTAATTGAGATTGGCATTCATCACGAAAAACAACATCAAGAGCTGCTGCTTACCGATATAAAATATATTTTAGGCCACAATCCACTTTTTCCTAAGTATAAAACAGATTTTGTTGAAACTAAAGCTCAGAACACTGAACATAAGTGGATAACAATACCTGAAGGCACCTACAATATTGGACATAAGGACACTTCTTTTTGTTATGACAATGAGCTTGGTGTTCACAAAGTCTACCTACATGAATTTAAGGTGTCCAATATCCTCGTAACCAACAGAGAATACTTAGAATTTATAAATAACAAAGGGTATCAGCAGCCACTGCTTTGGCACTCTGAAGCTTGGGACTGGCTTAAAAACCATAATGTTGAGTCCCCTATGTATTGGTATAAAATTAATGATAAATGGATGAAATACGGTCTAGGAGGTTTGGAAGAACTAAAATTAGACTTGCCGGTATCCCATATTTCTTATTTTGAGGCTTTTGCCTTCGCACAATGGAAAGGATGCAGGTTACCCACAGAATTCGAGTGGGAAGTTGCACAGCCTCAATTAAGCTGGGGACAGCTCTGGGAGTGGACAGAAAGCGCTTATCTGCCCTACCCTGACTATAAAAAGGCTGACGGAGCCTTGGGTGAGTACAACGGAAAATTTATGGTAAATCAAAAAGTGTTGCGAGGTAAATCTATTGCCACGCCTATAAAACACGCCAGACCAACGTATAGAAATTTTTTTCACCCTCAACTCAGATGGCAGTTTAACGGTATTCGTTTAGCCCAATAAGCACAAAATTTATGTCTAAAATCCATAATTCGTTTAGAGAAGATGTTATAAAAGGCTTAACTAGCTTTCCCAAATCATTGCCTTCAAAATACATTTATGATAAAAATGGCGATAAGCTCTTTCAGAACATAATGGCAATGCCTGAGTATTATCTGACAAACTGTGAGTTTGAAATTTTAAATCGACACAAGCTTGCTATTTGTAAAGCATTTGCAAAAGACGGTGATTTCGATTTAATTGAATTAGGTGCCGGTGATGGTAAAAAAACTAAAATTCTTTTAAAAGAATTAATCGAACAGAATTCTGATTTCAGCTACCTGCCTATAGATATAAGTAAAAGTGTTCTTGAAGTTTTAGCAGACTCGATTTCTGTTGAAATCCCAAAAGTTAAGATTGAGACCAAACAAGGTACTTATTTTGAGGTCTTATCCGAATTAGATCAATATCGGCATCGAAAGAAAGTTATCTTATTTCTGGGATCCAATATTGGTAATCTTTTGCACGAAAACGCCATTAAATTTTTAAAAGCTATCCGAAAAAACATGCATGACAACGACATGTTGTTCATTGGTTTTGATCAAAAGAAAAATCCGCAAACTATACTAGATGCTTATGATGATCAGTCCGGCATAACAGAGCGTTTTAATAAAAATTTGCTTTTAAGAATAAATAAGACCTTTATTGCCGACTTTAATCCAGATCATTTTCTGCATTGGGAAACCTATAATCCGGAGACAGGTACCGCAATGAGTTATTTAGTGAGTAAAATTGAACAAAAAGTTGAGATAAAAGGACTATCCCTACATGTGGATTTTAAAGCCTGGGAAACAATACACATTGAAATATCTCAAAAATACGACGAAGAAATTATCGAATGGCTTGCTAAAGAATCAGGCCTTAAGGTCTACTCCAGCTACACAGATACTCAATCCTATTTCAAGAATTATGTTTTCGTAAAGAACGCTTAGGATTGTATATAAAAGGCCTCTTATAAAACAAACACTTATTCGTGCAGTTCGGCTTCAAGCTCTTCCACAAGATCGAGTTCTTGTCTTAAATTGTCTATGATAAACTCTTGTCGATCAGGCGTATTTTTTCCCATATAAAACTTAAGAATTTCCTCGATAGTTTTAGATTTATCCAGCATTACAGGATCAAGTCTAATATCGTCTCCTATAAAATGCTTAAACTCATCCGGAGAAATTTCTCCCAAACCTTTAAATCTTGTAATTTCAGGTTTTTTTCCTAGTTTCCTGATGGCCTGACGTCGTTCGTCTTCTGAATAGCAATAGATGGTTTCTTTTTTATTACGAACCCTAAACAACGGGGTTTGTAAAATGTATAAATGTCCTTCCCTGATAACTTCCGGAAAAAATTGTAAAAAGAAGGTGATGATTAATAGCCTGATGTGCATTCCATCCACATCGGCATCTGTGGCAATAACAATATTATTATACCTTAAATCTTCAATACTATCTTCTATGTTTAGGGCAGCCTGAAGAAGATTAAACTCTTCATTTTCATAAACTATCTTTTTACTTAAGCCATAACAATTCAGTGGTTTACCTTTCAAGCTAAACACTGCTTGTGTGTTTACATCTCTGGATTTTGTAATGCTTCCGCTTGCCGAATCACCCTCTGTGATAAAAAGCGTTGTATCCAGGTAGTTTTCTTTTTTGGTATCTCCTAAATGAATTCTACAATCGCGTAACTTCTTATTGTGAAGGCTCGCTTTCTTTGCACGCTCTCTAGCTAATTTTCGTATGCCTGAAAGCTCTTTACGTTCCTTTTCGGCTTGAAGAATTTTTTTCTGCAAGCGTTCTGCGACGTCGGGATTTTTATGCAAAAAGTTATCCAGTTTGCGTTTTACGAAATCCAGTATGTAGGTTCTAACCGTTGGTAAATCTCCACCCATATCAGCTGAACCAAGTTTTGTCTTGGTTTGACTTTCAAAAACAGGTTCCATGACTTTTATACTGATGGCGCTAACAACAGATTTTCGGATATCACCTGGATCGTATTGCTTTTCGAAGTGATCTCTTATGGTTTTAACGATGGCCTCTTTAAAGGCCGTTAAGTGTGTACCACCCTGAGTAGTATGCTGGCCATTTACAAACGAATGGTATTCTTCGCTGTATTGGGCCTTACTGTAGGTTAGTGCTACTTCGATATCTTCACCTCGCAAGTGAATGATAGGAAATAAGCGTTCTTCTGGTCTAATATTATCGCTTAGCAGATCTTTTAGTCCATTCTCAGAATAAAACTTCTTCCCATTAAAAACTATCGTCAACCCTGGGTTTAGATAGACGTAATTTCTGAGCATTTTTTCAATATACTCGTTTCGGTAGCTATAATTTTTAAAAATTTGAACATCAGGAATAAAACTCACCTTTGTACCTCTTCGCCTGGAGGTTTCTTCAAGCTCTTCTTTGTCTTTAAACTCTCCATATTCAAACTCTGCAGAAACAGACCTGTTGTCTCTTGTAGATTCTACTCTAAAATATTCAGAAAGGGCATTAACTGCCTTGGTTCCTACCCCATTTAAGCCTACTGCTTTTTTAAAAGCTTTGGTGTCATATTTTCCGCCCGTATTCATCTTAGAGACGACATCTACAACTTTTCCTAAAGGAATACCGCGGCCGTAATCTCTTACAATCACTTTATTATTTTGTATGGAAATCTCAATCGTTTTTCCGGATCCCATCACGTATTCGTCTATAGAATTGTCTAAAACTTCTTTTAATAAAATATAGATTCCATCATCTGCACTAGAACCATCACCGAGTTTCCCGATATACATCCCTGGACGCATTCTGATGTGTTCTTTCCAATCTAAGGAACGAATATTATCTTCAGTATAGGTAGAGTTTTGAGACATATAAATGATTTATGCCCTAAAATAATATTAGTTTTTCAATTAAAGATATCTATTAGTAATTATTTATCTACAAGCCTTTAAACACAAAGCCTTTATCTAATAAAATTGTAATACAATGTTCTAAAACCACTTTTAAGTTTGAGAATGCTTTTACGCTATCGTGACAGACAACGATGCTCCCTGACGTAGTGTTATGTAAAATATTATGCTGAACCTGTTCTGGTCGAATGTTTTGCGAATAATCTTTACTCAAGACATTCCACATAACGATTTGATAGCCTTTGGCTTTTAAAGCTTTTATTTGTTTAGATTTAATTTTGCCATAAGGCGGCCTGAAAAGATTAGACTTCTGCCCATGCGATTCAAAAACCTGTTCCGTTTTGATAATGTTTTCTAAATAGATATGAGAATCTACAAACCACCCGTTTAAGTGATTATACGTATGATTACCTATGGAATGGCCTTCTTTTACAAGTCTTTCAAAAATACCCGGATGTTTACGAACATTTTCACCAACGCAAAAAAACGTGGCCTTTATATTATACTTGTTCAAAAGTTCTAATATCCAAGGCGTAGCCTCCGGAACAGGTCCATCATCAAAAGTGAGAAAAATCTCATTAGCAGCATTTGGCCTTTCCCAGACAAAACTATTTAATGTCCTGCTTACGATAGATGGTGTTTTAGCAGGTATCATAGGTGTTTACAAGGTATCGTTTACAGCTTTATCTTCAGAATTTAATAGCTCTTGGAACATTTGGTCTTCGTCTGGCGCTTCCATTTCATCAGAAGGGCTGCTAAACTTCTCCAAATAGCTATTGAAGGTTTCTGCTTCTTTTTGAACAATGTCTTCATCGCCAACATAAACTAACATATCTACCAACGAGCGATAGCGTTGCACATCCATTGAAATTTCATCGGTTAAGGCATCTTGTTTTTCAAAATCTAAACTTGCGTAATACGTAAGTCTATCTTGGTAGCGCTCCGCAACTTGATACCATATTTCTCTAGCTTTTTCGGGTTTATCCAGTTTGTAATACACTTCCATAATAGGGTTAAGAAGCGTTAGGTATCCGAAATGCTTTATAGGCATTTTCTCCATAGCAAGATCCAGCATTTCTTCGGCTTTATCTACTTTGCCTTCCAATCTCAATGTATCTGCAAGTCTAGCCATATTGTTCCTGTAAGTTATGGAATTACGCTGTGTTTCCTGATCGTAGTAAATGTCTTCTTCTCCACTAGTTCTCCAATCCCATTTTTTTACAATATCATACATTTTGTCCCCGTCTATTCTTCCCATATCTACATCTGTTTTGGGATTAAATGGTGTTTTTATAGGAACAAGTTTGTAGCACACACCATCTAGCTGGAGATAGCTTTTCATCCATAAGAAATCTGCATCATCGTAGCTTCCTCCTGTAAAGTAAATAGGCCTGTTCCAGTCCGTATTGGCTAAAACGTCTAGCATTAACAATCGGTGTTTGTAAAGGATTTGCCCGGGAATTTTGATGGTAATATCGCCCACAATCTTATCGGCATCTTTAGCACTGACGATTCCGGAATTGATAGCGTTTGCTTTATTTACCGGAATATTGATGTATTGTGATGGAAAAGTATTTACCCATTGACCGCTTTGCAATTCTGCTTTAGTACGTTTATCATCACTTTTTATAAATTTAATCCATGTATTTATATCTAAGGTGTCTGGAAGATTTTCGTTATCACTATACCACACTGCTTCGTTTGTTCCATAGCTGTAGTTTTCATGTTCTAAGTAGGTTTTGAGTGGCTCGCTTTTGTAGGCTTTTCTTCTCATTTGGTCGATATACCAATCTGTTGCAAAAAGCTGTGTGTTTACAACACGAACATCGGTTCTGTAACCTTCTATCTCTTGTGCATACCACAATGCGAAAGTGTCGTTGTCTCCAATTGTAAACAAAATGGCATTTTCATC
>CAYNCI010000025.1:16146-53887 GCA_964396065.1 uncultured Mesohalobacter sp.
GCACTATTAGCATTTTGTTTGGCGTTTTTATAGTCGTTTACGATAACATATTTTCCCGCTTCTTCGTCCCTTTCGTATTTAGGCTTTTCGTCAGAATAGGGGTTGTCTGGATCCAAACCGGCATACATGTCTGTAAATTGAGGACCATAAAACAACTTTACTTCAGGATATTGCTCTCTGTTGTAGTAAGCCAGTAAAGCTTGGGCACTACTCGGATCATTTTCATTAATGGTTGTTCCGGCATTAGCCCGTATAGGCAACATGATCCAACTTGAGAAACCTATAAAAATAAATAAGACACAAAGAGCAATGTTGTTTAAAATAGGATAGCCTTTTTGACGAGTGAATTTTAGAATAAACACAAAAAGAACTATTAATACAATTGCTGCTATAATTGTACCCGAATGAAAGGGCATACCGAAAGAATTGACAAAAAACAGTTCGGACTTTGCAAAGAAAGTTAATGTGTAAGGAAGCAAAAATTTGAATATAAACAATAAAATACCAATGCTAATCGCACTAGAAATAATGAAATTTTTGACTGTTATGGTTTTTGTGTGTTTAAAATAGTACAGATAGCCTAGGGCTGGAATTGTAAGTAAACCCATAAAATGCACTCCAAATGATAAGCCTGCTATAAAGCTCAGCAAAATTAGCCATCTGTTTCCACGAGGCTTAAGCATGTCTCTATCCCATAACAGGCCAACATAGAACATTAAAGACATGATACAAGACGCCATGGCATAAACCTCAGCCTCTACAGCATTAAACCAGAAACTATCAGAAAAAGTTAAGCTTAACGAACCTATAAGCGCAGAGCTTAACACCATAATTTGTCTGGAAGGCGAATCGTTCTCGAGATTTGGGTAAAATTTCTTAAACAATAAAATAATACTCCAAAACATAAAAAGTATAGCAAAAGCTGCTGATACACCAGACATGAGGTTTACCATATAGGCAATCTGCGAAGGCTCCATGGCAAAAACCGAAAAAACAGCACCTAACATCTGATATAGTGGTGCTCCAGGCGGATGACCTACTTGCAGTTTAGATGATGTCGCTATGTACTCTCCTGCATCCCAAAAACTTACAGTGGGTTCTGCCGTCAAAGCATATGTTATAAAAGCAATACCAAAGCTTAGCCACGCAATTATATTGCTCCATTTAGAAAAAGGTAATCCTGCCATAAGTTTATATTGAAAAGTGCAAAAGTAACAATTTGATACAACTTTAGTTTTTAAAAAAAATTATTTCAATTTTGAAAAATTTTATGTTATTGTAAAGAAAAAAGCATAAACCGAATTTATATATTTGAAAGCAAACTATAAAATTGATTAAAACTTACAATTAGAGGTACCAATTATTATAATTATCCCTTAAAATAGAAATTATTTGTAACAATTACATCTTTTGACTACTAACATAAAAATTAAATACTCAATAAAAATGAAAAAAAAGTTTTTTGCTTTAGCGCTTTTTTTGTTTGTGGGTTACTTTGCCACAGCTCAAAAAGTCGAATTTCAAGAATTTGATCTCGATAATGGCTTACATGTCATTATGCACCAAGACAACTCAGCCCCAGTTGTTATTACCTCTGTAATGTACGATGTAGGCGGAAAAGACCTTGGTGGGACAGAAGAAAACGGTTACAGAACAGGATTTGCTCACTTTTTCGAACATCTTCTTTTTGAAGGTTCTGAAAATATAGAGCGTGGTGAATTCATGAAAATCATTCCTGCAAATGGAGGTACTTTTAATGCCAACACATCGCAAGACAGAACTTACTATTACGAAATTTTCCCTTCAAACAAATTAGAATTGGGATTATGGCTAGAATCAGAACGTATGCTTCACCCTGTTATAAACCAAATTGGGGTTGACACACAGAATGAAGTTGTAAAGGAAGAAAAGCGCCAAAGATATGATGCGCCTTACGGTAGATTATTGGAAGTTATTGGTGAAAATTTATTTACAGAACACCCATACAAATATCCAAATATTGGCTACATGGAAGACTTAGACGCCTCTAAGTTAGAAGAGTTTAACGCCTATTTTGACAAATGGTATACACCTAATAATGCTGTACTAATAGTAGCCGGAGACATTGATTATAACGAAACTAAAGACTTAATTACTCAATACTTTAGCGAAGTTAAAGAAAGACCTCAACCAGAAAGAGACTTCCCTGAAGAAGAGCCAATTACAGAAACCGTAAAAGTTGAAGCTTTCGATCCTAACATTCAGATTCCTGCTATTATTGCGGCTTACAGACTTCCAGGACAAGCCACTAGAGATGCTTACGTATTAGATATGATATCAACATACTTAAGTGGCGGTAAAAGTTCTGTTTTATACAAGAAAATCGTGGACGACAACAAGCAGGCCCTAGCGGTACAGGCTGTAAACATTCCGCAGATGGACTATAACATTTTTGCACTTTTTGCAATTCCACAAGGTGAAGTAGAATTGGATACCCTTTTATCCGAAATGGATGAAGAAATTTCAACTATGCAAACCGAACTTATTTCGGAACGTGATTATCAAAAATTACTTAATCAGTTTGAAAATCGTTTTGTAAGCTCAAACTCAAGTGTTGCCGGTATTGCGAGCTCTTTAGCAACATATTATTTACTCTACGGCGATGTTAACCTCATCAATAATCAACTGGAAATTTACAGATCTATTACTAGAGAAGAAATAAGAGATGTTGCCAAAAAGTACCTGAGCCCAAATCAACGTGTAGAAATAAAATATTTACCAAAAAAAGATGAAAGTTAAAATGAAAAATACAATATCAACATATTTCACGCTCTTAATTATTGCTTTAATTTCGTTTGGAGCAAATGCGCAAATAGACAGATCACAAATGCCGGAACCTGGACCGGAACCCAAAATCAATTTAGAAAAGCCAACTGAATTTAAATTGAAAAACGGGATTACTGTAATGGTTGTTGAAAACAACAAACTACCAAGAGTATCCTACCAGCTGAGCATAGATAACAAACCTTACAAAGAAGGTGATAAAGCCGGAGTGGCTAGTATCTTATCCTCTATGTTAGGAAATGGAACTACAAATATTTCTAAAGACGAGTTTAATGACGAAGTCGACTTCTTGGGCGCAAACATTAGTTTTGGGTCTAGCGGTGGTTTTGGAAGCGGTTTGGTAAAGTACGCTGATCGTATCGTAGAACTTATGGCAGATGCTGCCATAAACCCACTCTTAACAGAAGAAGAATTTGAAAAGCAAAAAGAAAAATTAATTGAGAACCTAAAAACCGGAGAGAAAAGTTTAGATGAAGTATCCAGTAGAGTTAGTTCTGCGTTATCTTACGGCAAAGACCACGTCTACGGTGAATATACCACAGAAGAAACATTGAATAATGTTACTTTTCAGGATGTTTTAGATTTTTACAAAATAAGATTTGCACCAAACAACTCTTATATAGTTGTTGTAGGAGATATTGATGCTAAAACAGCAAAAAAACAACTGAAAAAGTATTTTGGCAAATGGGAAAAGGTAGATTTACCTGAAATACCAACACCAGAATTACCTGAAAATGTAGATACTACCGAAATAAATTTTGTGGATTTACCTAATGCTACGCAATCTTATATAACTGTTACAAATAATGTAGACTTACAACAAAACGATCCTGATTATTTTGCAGCCCTTATGGCAAACAATATTCTTGGTGGTGGTGGCGAAGGCTACTTATTTAAAAACTTAAGAGAAGATAAAGGCTACACTTACGGAGCATATTCCAGATTAGGTTCAAGCAGATATGGTGTATCTCGCTTCACTGCAACAGCAAAAGTAAGAAATGCCGTTACAGACAGCGCTGTTGTAGAATTTCTAAAAGAAATAAAACGCATTAGAACAGAGCCTGTTGACCCACAAATATTAGAAAACGCAAAAACCAAATACGTTGGAAACTTCGTGATGTCCTTAGAGCGTCCGCAAACTATAGCAAACTATGCGCTAAGTATTAAGAGAAATAACTTGCCAGAGGATTTTTACGCAAATTACCTGGACAATATAAACAAAGTTACTGTAGAAGACGTAAAGCGTGTTGCTAACAAATACATTGAAGCAGACAATGCAAGAGTAATTGTGGTAGGTAAAGGCAGTGAAACTTTAGAAAACCTTGAAAAAATTGGCTTACCTATTAAATATTATGACAAGTACGCCAATGCAACAGAAAAGCCGGAATTCGAAATAGAACTACCGGAAGGTGTTAATGCAAAATCTGTGTTAACTAAATACTTAGAAGCTACAGGTGTCATGAGTAAATTAGACAATGTAACGTCTATAATGACTCAATATGAGGCACAAACACCAATGGGTGCTGTGATGAGTGAGGAAAAACGTATGGATGGAAAAACTGTACAAAACATCTACATGGGCGGAAATAGAATGATGAACATGGTTCTAACTCAAGACATAGCTAAAGCAAATAGCCAACCTCTACCTCCTAATATGGTAGATGACTTTAAATTAAACGCTGGTCTATTCATGGAGCTTAATTTAGTAAATACTGATGATGCTAAAATTACCGGTATAGAAAGTGTGGATGGAAAAGACGCTTATGTTGTTGAAGTTCCAGGCGAAGTCATTTCTTACACCTTATTTTACGATGTAGAAAGCGGATTAAAAGTAAAAGAAATACAAACTACAAGCATGCAAGGACAAACACAGTCTCAAGATGCACTTTTAAAAGATTACAAAGACTTTGACGGTATTAAATTTCCGGAAACCAGATCTGCAACAATGATGGGGCAGTCTGTAGAGTTTAAACTTAAAGAAGTAAAAATAAACGAAGGGGTTTCGGAAGAAGATTTTAAATAGTCCTTCATTCCTTTCAAAACATTGAAAAACCTCGCTTATAGCGGGGTTTTTTATTTCTCATGTTGTGCTCTGTTTTTCGCTTCTATCCAAAGGGACATGTATTTTGTGCTTTGAAGTGTATGGTGTTTTAAGATTTGGCCCGTTATATTTTTAGCACGCATTTCGCTGAGCGATTTAAAAGTTGAATGTATTTTAGAAACGAATTCATTTTCAAATAAGTGTCTGGAAAACTTATCCTTTAAAATCTGAAATCCTAATGCTTGATGCTTTTCCAACAATGCGGTATTTTGATATAGTTTGATTGTTTTATGTACAAAAACATCAATATCATCCTCAATAATTCCTGGCCAGTTCTCATCTTCTGACAAACCTTCAGCACCGATTACTGTTGTACATATTGGTGTTCCGGCAGCCATGGCATCGATACATTTTTGTTTTAAACCTGCACCAAATCGTAAATAAGCCAACAAAATACTATAGTTGCTCAAGGTTTTTACAGCGTCCTCTGCCCTACCTTTTACAATCACACCTTTTGCTTTAGAGTGAAGCTGAGCTACCGAAACAGGAAGATAGGCGCCATAAATATGCCATTCTGCCTTAGGAAGGTATTGTCTTAACAAGGGCCAAATGTGTTTATAAGTAAACAGCACCATATCTAAATTTGGCTTGTGCTTAAAGTTTCCGATACTCACAATGTGATTCTTAGATTTAAACTCATGAGAATAATGAATTGAATTATCTTCAACTAGCAAAGGGATGTAAAAGAGAAGATGTTTTGGAAAATTGTAATGCTCAACTAGCAGCCTGAATTCATATGTAGAGATAATTAAATTCAAATCGCAGCGATACATAGCTGCAAGCTCACGCTTTGCTTTATTACTTAAGTGATTATCAATAGATTTTTCCCTAATTTCAGATTCTCTTTCTTCACGAAGAAAATGCAGGTCTTCTGTATCTAAAATTTTTAAAGCCTCAGGACAAAGGCTATCTACTTTCCAGCCAAATTGTTCTTCGGTAATAAACCGATCAAAAATCACAACGTCCGGCTTTACGGATTTTAATAAAATATCTGTACTACTGTCATTTAAGGCTATTTTGTAGGTTTTTAAGCCAAGACCGGAAATATCGCTTGAAAATTCTCCTTTTGGAGACGTCGTTGCAAAATGAATATCAAAATTATTGGCCTGCAGCATAGAAATAAGCTGCATCATTCTTACACCAGCACCAGTAGATTGTGGCTCGGGATAGTGTAATCCAAAGATTAAAATACTTGTAGATGACAAAAACAAAGTGTTTTTAAATAAACTCAACAAATAACCAGGACACCACCATCAAAACAATAAAAATAAAACTAATCAAAAAAAACTGAATGGCTAGTTTTACATTGTAGAACTTTTTATCTATAATCACACTTTCTGCATGAATTTGCTCACTTAATCGCTTTACAATTTCCTCGTTAGTTTGGCATATTTTGGTAATCTCTTTTACATAAGAATCTACATCTTTGAAATTTCTAGCAGCGTCTCTAAAGAAGAATACGTTTCTTCTGTACTTTAGTTTCATATTAGGTTGAAAGCATTTAAAACAGTAAAATATCGAGATAAATACAGCTATTGACCATAAAACAACCAGTATAACAAATAAGATGTTGCCTTTGAGCAATTCTTCAAAATTCTGAATTTTATCTACAAAAAGACCTAGGATTAAACTGTGGAAGGAAAACAAAATACCAGCTTTTAATTCTGAAGCTCTAATTAACTTTTCTAAGCGCTCTAATTGCTCCCAGTAATTGTTAGTATCATGTTGTTCTATCATAATTTATACGCTTTTTTTAGACAAATAATACATGTCTATTTGACCTCTGTTTTTAATATCAATCTTGCCTCTAGGCTCACATTTAAAATCATCTTTTACGAGCCTGTAAGTACTTTCGGATATATTAATTTTACCTATACCCGAGCTCGATTCTAGTCTAGATGCGATGTTTACACTATCTCCCCAAATATCATAAGTAAATTTGTTTTTCCCAACTACACCGGCAACCACGGGTCCGGTATGTATTCCTATCCTAATATCAAAACGAACTTCGTTTACCTTGTACACTTTTTTTAAGTTTGCCGTATATTCTATCATTTCTAGTGAAGCCAATACGGCTTGTTTGGCGTGGTTGTCAGATTGCGTTGGGATGCCTCCGGCAAACATATAAGAATCGCCAATAGTTTTTATTTTTTCCAGTTTGTATTTTTTTATAATTTCGTCAAACTTGGTAAAATACATATCTACTGATTCCACTAAGGCTTCTGGTGAAAGCGTAGTTGCTAGCTTAGTAAAGTCTTTAAAATCGGTAAAGACTATGGTTGCAGACTCGTATTTTTGAGCTATAACTTTTCCTGTTTCCTTTAATTCTTCAGCGGTTTCTTTTGGGAGTATGTTTAAAAGCAGATCGTCTGCTTTTTTTCTTTGCTCTTCTATTATAGATTTTGTTTTGTTGACGTAACGGTTTCTTCGGTACAACCCAATAGCTAAAAAAGAAACAAGTACCATACCGCCTAAAAAGGAGTACATCACAACCCTTTCGTTCTTATTTCTTTGTACACGCAAGTCTAATTCTAGTTGTTTCTTTGCCAGCTGTAGTTCAGTTTCTTTTTTAGCCACTTCTTTGGTGACTTTTGCTATGCTATCAAAATAGACAACGTGTTTTTTTAAGTAAAAAAGAGAGTTTTTGTAGTCGTTTAGTTCTCCATAAATTGAAGACAATTGAACATTAGATTTGTCCATTTCATTCTTTAGCTCATACTCTATGGCCAACTCCCGACTTTTTTCGGCATAATCTAAAGCCAAAGTAGTCTTGCCTTGTTGGAAATAAATTTCAGATAAACTGTACAAATATTCAGAAATCGGCGGATAGTCTCTTTCAGACTCGAGTATAGCAATAGCCTCTTTTATGCTTGCTTCGGCTAAAGAAAGTTTATTTTGTTTTATGTAAACCATACCTATACTTCCCAAGTTGTAGGCAGAACCCTGTTTGTTGTTCAATTTCTTAAAAAGGGAACTAGACTCATAGAAATAACTTAATGCTTTTTCGTAGTCTTCAACATTATAATACTCGTCTCCACAGTTGTACAATACTGCTCCAAGGTAGTAAAGCAACTCGTCATTTATAGTATTATTCTCATAACCTTTTATAAGTTCCCTAAGTTTATCTATAGACTTCCTGTAGTACTTTAAAGCATTATCGTGATTATTTATTTCAGAATGTACATCTCCAATTGTAATATTTGTAATAGCTATATTGATTTCATCATTTTTTTGAGTGACAATTTCTAATGCATTTTGATAAAATTCAAAAGCCTCCGCAAAGTCTCCTTTCAACCTGTATGCATTTCCTTTTTGAAGATTGCCATCATAAACATAATATGATGAATCTAGTTGTTTAGCTCTTTTAATCAGTAAATCACTATACTTTATGATTTTATCCGGATCAATCGACTCACTCGCAAGCTCATTAAGTATCGATAATTCATCCTCAGGATTAAAATTAGTAGAGAGATACTGTCTTTCTAGTTTCTCAATACCATTCGCTGTATTTTGAGCAAATGTTGGTCCAATAAAAAAAAAGCCAATAAAAGTGGCTTTAATAAAGATGTGAAATCTATTGAGTTGTATTTTAAATCTATACTTCAAATTTAATTCCGCTGTATTTGATTTGATGTAAGTCGTCTAATTTTAATTTTAGGATCTATTTTAAAACGTGAAATAAAATCACCATCTCTATTGTATGCATCAAATGTAATTTTGTATTTCATCTCATCATTTTCCTCGCCTTTTTTAACAATGGCAACAATAGTCCCGTTAGGCAATCCATCATCCTGATCTAAAATACGTCTATCTTTAAAAATATTGGTGCCAGACTCAAAATCTATACTTACTATATCAATATAGCCTTGTCCCGGCTCAGCATATTTACCATTCCATAAAATAATATCACTTACTTGCGCTTCGATGGTATAATCTTTATTGGAAACACTTGAACTTTGACCAAAACGACACATGTCATTTATGTTTTGTTCTGTGAGCTCAGACGACTGACAGGTTAATGTAATAGTGTGTCTTTCTTGTGCGAAAGTACTTAAGGTAATTCCAAACATCAGGAAAATTACCAGGCTTTTTATTTGGTTCTTAATAGTCATTTTGTGAATTATGTTGTTATTTAAAATTTTGATTACTTCTAAAGGCTTTAATTGTTTTTGGAAAAATAGATATTTTATATGGTTTAAACTAACTGTTTGTAGAAAATAACTGGTAATTCAGACCTAACTTCCATATTATAAATTACTAATAAAGTTTAACCTGCACTCCTAGTTACTAATACTCGCTCTCAAATATAAACAATTATAGCTTAAATATTTATAGCATTTTTTAATAAACCATAACATAAAGATGTTATTTCTCATCAATTTTAATCTAATAAAACCCTCTTAGTGCCGTTTAATGCTTTAGAATATCAAGTTTTAATTAAATTTGTAAAATAAAATTTATAGTATAAATGTTTAAAAAAATTTGTCTTTTGGCTCTAAGTTTCGTTTTCGCATTAAGTTGCCAACAAAACCCAGAGTCAAATTCTGAAAATAATAATTCAAATCTGAAAAATATTGAAGCTGAAAAAGTTGCTTATGGTTTTAAACTTAATGATTATGAAGTAGTAAACGATACAGTATCTAACGGCGACTTTTTTGGATCTATAATGGATAAACACGGCGTTACGCCAACAGAAGTCTATAAAATTACACAGTCTGTACCAGATACCATATTCGATTTTAGAAAGTTGAATGTAGGTAGGCCGTACACCATTTTAAAATCTAAAGATAGTCTTGCTAAGCCGCTGGCTTTTATTTATGAGAATAACAAAATAGAATATACCAGAGTATTTTTAGACGATAGTATTTATGGCGAAAGAGACAGAAAACCTGTAACACTTAAAACCAGAGTTGCTTCCGGCGTGATAAACTCTTCGCTTTCTCTTGCTATAGACGAAGCCGGTATAGATTATATGCTAACAAATAGAATGGCGGATATCTATCAATGGACTATCGACTTTTTTAAAATTAACAAAGGCGACCGTTTTAAAGTCATTTTTAAAGAAAAATATATCAATGATACAGTATATGCAGGCATACATAGCATAGATGCTGCAATTTTTGAACATCGCGACAACCCTTATTATGCTTTCGAATTCATGGTGGATTCCACGACAAAAAGAACAGAATATTTTGACGAACAAGCTAAAACCCTTAGGCGATTTTTCCTAAAAGCACCTGTCCAATATTCCAGAATATCTTCTCGATACAGTCCGCGAAGGTTTCATCCTGTACAAAGACGCTGGAAAGCGCACAAAGGTACAGACTATGCCGCTCCAAGAGGCACACCAATATGGGCAACCGCTGATGGCGTTGTAACTAAGTCCAGTTATACAGGTGGTAATGGCAAGTATGTAAAAATAAAGCATACAAACAAGTATTCCACGCAATACCTGCACATGTCGAAAAGAGCAGTTAAAGTTGGCGATCGCGTAAGGCAAGGAGAAATTATAGGCTATGTTGGCAGTACAGGCTTAGCAACCGGTCCTCATGTTTGCTACCGGTTTTGGGTAAATGGCGTACAAGTAGACCCGTATAAACAAAAATTACCTCAAGCAGAACCTATGCCTGATGATTTAAAACCCTCTTACTTAAGTTATATAAAAGACTTAAAGATAGAGCTGGATAAAGACTTTATCATAAATACACTTGAAGATGAGGGAATTAAAGAAGATTTACAAGCCGTAAATTAGTTCCTTTGATCTTCTCCCCATAAGAGTTTTTTACGCAAGGTTTTGATAAAGCTATTGTCTTTATGTAAGGCTAAACTAATTTCAAAATTGGCCTTTTGCACAAAAACTTCATACTCTTGAGATACGGTGTTTATTCGAGAATCCATAGAAAGCAAAAAGTCTTTTTCTCGTCCTGAAACTTTCAACTTCAATTTCGAATCGTCCGGAACAACAAGCGGGCGCGCATTTAAATTATGTGGTGCAATTGGGGTAAGCACCAAAGCCTTTGTCTGTGGACTTATTATTGGCCCGCCACAACTTAAAGAATAACCGGTAGAACCTGTTGGGGTAGAAATAATTAAACCATCAGACCAGTATTTGCCAACATGTTCCTCTTCTACCCAAGCATCTATGCTAATCATAGAGGTTGTGTCTTTTCTACATAATGTAACTTCGTTTAGCGCAAAATTAAAATCACTGTTGAAGGATGGCGAATCTGATGTAACTTCCAACACAGAACGTTTGGATATGCTGTATTTCCCATCAAGAATATCGTTGATGTAAGAATTGATGTTATCTTTATGAATAGTGGCTAAAAACCCTAACCTTCCGGTGTTGATTCCTACAATTGGAATACTGATATTCCTAACATAATTCACCGAAGCCAATATGGTGCCGTCACCACCTAGAGAAAAAAACAAATCAAAGCTATTATCTAAGGTCTTAAATGTATTAGTGTGTTCAACTTCAACATTTCTTTGCTGAATTAACTCAAAATATTGCTCTTCAAAAACGTAATTGACATTGCGCTTTTTAAAAACGCTCAACATTTGAATTAAATATTTTATGGAATCAGGATAAAACGCTTGACCAAAAATGGCTACTTTCATGCTTAGACAGTTAAATATTTGGATAAATACTCAGAATTATCTTTTAGTGTTTCATGATGCAAATCTTCATCGTGGTAACTAATGATATCATAATCGTAACGCCTAAAAGACTGAAGCAATTCATTTAAGCCGGTGTGCAAAATCTTAAGAACTACTTCTGTAGTTTCTTTATTGGAATTGCCAATAAATGTAGCTAATACTTTCGCGCCGTGAGCTTCAACGATTTGAAAAACCTGACTGTAAGCGAAGGTTTCAGAATCCTTTTCTACAACAAGTATTGTAGAAAGTTCTAATGTAAGACTGGAATTTTTGTAAATCTCTAAAATTTCTTTTAGACCTACATTGCCTTCAAAATGAAAACCTTTTGGGTTTACTAAAGGAATTTGGGTAACATCGTAAGTAGAGCACATCTTAAACCAATCGAAAAAAGTGTACCCATTTTTGAGTGATATGTCTTGAAATAAATGTGTTAATAATCTTAGAGGTTTTGAATTGTCAAAATCTTCAATTGCAGATAAAAATAACATTCCTTTGAAAGCCTTTTCTTCCACAACCGGCAAAGCATTTGTATTCAACTCAGAAAATACTGCTTTGGCCTTAGCTACATCAACATTTATATCCAAAAAATCTTGATTATTTATGTATAGTTTATTAGTCATAATTGTATGCAAAATAATTAAAATTTTAAGCTTATAGCACTTTAAGAATGTATTTTTGTTTCATGTAAGAAAAATTTATGAAATGACTCGACTAAGTGTGAATATTAATAAAATTGCGACTTTAAGAAATGCAAGAGGTGGCGACATGCCTAATGTGGTTAAAGCTGCTTTAGATATCGAAAAATTTGGTGCACAAGGCATCACTGTTCATCCGCGACCAGACGAGAGACATATCCGCTATCAAGATGTAAGAGACTTGTCCAGGGTCGTTACAACAGAGTTTAATATCGAAGGAAATCCTAACCCCAAATTTATAGATTTGGTACTAGAGGTTAAGCCAGATCAGGTAACTTTGGTGCCGGATGCCGTAGATGCCATCACTTCGAATGCGGGCTGGGACACCATAACACACAAAGACTATCTATCCGAGGTAATTAGCCTGTTTAAATCCAACAACATAAGAACTTCAATATTTGTAGACCCTGTAGTAGAGATGGTTACACATGCCAAAGATACAGGCACAGACCGCATAGAATTATACACTGAAGATTTTGCAAAGAATTTTTCAGAAGATAGAGATTTGGCCATAAAAAACTACATTTTAGCAGCAAATGAGGCAAACAGACTAGATATTGGCATAAATGCAGGTCACGATTTAAGCCTAGACAATATTGAATTTTTCTCTACACAAATACCAAACCTGAAAGAAGTATCTATAGGTCACGCTCTAATTTGTGAAGCACTTTACGAGGGGCTCGAGGATGTTATTAAATCCTATTTAAAAAAATTATCATAATGAAATTACACACTCAGATTTTAGGACAAGGTAAGGACATGGTAATCATTCATGGGTTTTTAGGAATGGGTGATAATTGGCGAACATTATCAAAATCTTTTGCCGAAGAGGGTTATAGAGTTCATACGCCAGACATGAGAAATCATGGCAAAAGTCCCCATGACGACAATTTCTCTTACGAAGTCATGGCAGAGGATGTTTTAGCCTATTTTAAAGAACATAATGTTGAAAAGGCTGTGCTTATAGGTCACTCAATGGGTGGCAAAATCGCAATGCATTTTGCATCTAAATATCCGGAATATATCCAAAAACTTATTGTTGTAGATATCTCGCCTAAAGCATACAAGCCACATCATGACGATATACTGGACTGTCTATTGGCATTAAAAGAACAAAAGCTAGAATCCAGAAAAGATGCTGAAGCTGTTTTAAAACAAAAAATAGACAACCAAGGTGTTCGGTTATTTCTCTTAAAAAACTTAAGCAGAGACAAAGACAATACGCTAAGTTTAAAACCAAATATCGATGCTTTTATAGCAAACAAAACCAATATTGGAGAAGCCTTGAACGAAAATGCAAGCGTCAATTCTGAGACGCTTTTTATAAAAGGGGAAAATTCTAATTATATCGTAAAAGAAGACGAATACCTTATAGCAGAGCAATTTTCTAAAGCTAAAATCGCTACGATAGAAAAAGCAGGGCATTGGGTACACGCAGAACGACCTAAATTGTTTTTTAAAACAGTTATGGATTTTATAACAGACTAGATGAAATTTACAATCTATCTATTTTTTTTACTCTTTTTTTCTCTTTCAAGCTATGCTGGAAATGGGTTTAGAATTAGCCTGCAGGGAAATCAGGCTTTGGCTATGGGACATACCGGCGTAGCAGTTGTCAATTCTGCAGAGTCTGCTTTCTTTAATCCTGCAGCTCTACCCTATTTGAGTAAAAAACTAAACGTTTCTGTTGGCGGGTTTGGCAGTTTTGGAACTACAAAGTGGCAAGAGTCAAATTCGGAAACCATTCTTGATGCAGAAGGCAATTCCGTAAGCTCTTTTTATCTTTATGCTGCATACAAATTAAACGATTGGATTTCTACAGGAATAGCAGTTTATACGCCTTTTATTTCAAACATGGAATGGCAAAGGGATTGGCAAGGGTCGCATCTAATTAATCAAATGGAAATTTCAACTGTGTTCTTTCAGCCGTTGCTAGCGCTTAAATTATCCAAATACTTTAGTGTAGGTGGTGGTCCAATTTTAGCCACCGGAAATTTTTCTTTCAACAGAAACGTAGACCGTTCAAGTATTGACGAAAACGGCACGAGATCGAATATCACTTACCAGGAATCCGGAACATCCAATTGGGGTTGGAGTGCAGGATTTTTATTTTCGCCAACGGAAGACTTAAAGATTGGTTTTAACTACAGAGGCGAAATTGATATGGACACAAACGATGCGTCTGTTATATTTTCTAATTTTTCTGAAGCCTCCGGTATTTCAAATACACAAGTCCCTTTTCAATCCAGAATTCCACTTCCTGCCGAGTTAAGGCTGGGCTTTTCTTACCAAATTACAAACAATTTTTTATTTGCTTTCGATTACAACAGGGTGTTTTGGGAAACTTTAGACGAAGTTGACATCAATTTTGACAATGAAAATCTAAACAACACGGCTCTTCCTTTAAATTTTAAAAATTCTAATACATTTAGGTTCGGATTACAGTACAATGCCATGAGAAATTTAATAATCAGAGGTGGTATGTTTAAACAGGAAAGTCCCAATACCAAAGGAAATTTGTCTCCTGCTTTCCCAAACAATGATGGCCAAGGCTATACTTCCGGGATATCTGTAAGGATAAATAAACACCTTACTATCGATAGTTCTTTTATATTTGTAAGAGAAAAAGAAATTACCGACACTTACAAAGGGTATGTCGAAAATGGGGAAACAATCCCATTTGAAGGTAAATACTTATCTAACTTGTTTGCATTTGGTCTAGGTATTTCTTACAAACTATAGAAATTATAACGCGATTATTTTACCATGAACAACAATAATAGAAACAATAACAGTATTGTAAATACCTTAGTTGAAATATTACTAAGCGCCATAGCCGTAGTAACCCTATCCTACATATTACCGGGCATAAGCGTTTCCGGATTTTTAACTGCTATTGTCGTAGCGGCCTTGCTTATCGTCCTTAACTTATTTGTAAAGCCCATATTAATCATATTTACACTTCCGGTAACCATTGTCACTTTAGGGCTTTTCCTTTTAGTCATCAACGCCATCATTATTCTCATTTGCGACGAACTGGTGTCCGGATTTAGAGTTGACGGGTTCTGGCATGCCTTGTTATTTAGCATTTTATTGTCTTTTTTTCAATCTGTGCTATTTTCAATTACTAAAAAAAAGTAAAACGCTTCTATCATTTTGATACCGCTTAAATAAGTTGTAATTTTGCAAATTCAATTAAAATGATTAAATGGATATCAAGTTACACAACACCGATGATCTTAATGCCGTAATTACAATCGACATTAAAAAAGATGATTATCAGCCAAAAGTTGATAAGATATTAAAAGACTACAGAAAAACCGCTAATATTCCAGGTTTTAGAAAAGGACATGTGCCTTTAGGCCTTATCAAACGACAGTTTGGGAAATCTGTAATGGTAGACGAAGTAAATAAGCTGTTACAAGAATCTTTAAACAATTATATTGTTGAAGAAAAACTTGATATTTTAGGCCAACCCTTACCAAAGACAAAAGACGAGTTCGATTGGGATAGCGAAGATTACCAATTTGAATTCGAATTAGGTCTAACGCCAAATTTTGACATCAACTTAAAACCGGAAAAACCTGTTGTTCACTACAAAATTGAAGCGGACACTGCCTTTTTGGACGATCAAGTAAAAACTGTACAAAAACAATTTGGTAAGCTCGTATCTCAGAGTGAAGTTAAGGAAGGCTACAAAGTAGTAGGTAAATTTGAAAATGAAGCAGAAGAAATTGATAATGAAGCTACCATTACTTTAAAAGATTTAGAGGACGAAAAACTCCTTTTAGGTGCCAAAGTTGGAGATGCAGTAGTGTTTAAAACAGCTTCCCTTTTTAAAGAAAAAGCCGATTTAGCAAAGCACTTAGGCATTAATGCAGAAAAAGCTGAAGACCTGGATGTGGATGTAACATTCACAATTTCTGAAATAAACGAAGAAGTTCCGGCAGAGTTGAATGAAGAATTATTCAAAAAGGTGTATCCTAATGAAGAGATTTCGACTGAAGAAGAACTAAGAAATAAATTTAAAGAAGAAGCTGAAAAGCATTTCGAATCTCAAAGTGATCAGCAATTGCTTAACGATGTTTCAGAATTTTTGATTGAAAGCGCGGATTTCGAACTGCCTTCAGAATTTCTTCAAAAATGGCTAAGAGTTTCCGGTGAAAAAGAACTAACTGAAGAAGAAGCACAAGAACAATTCGAAAAAAGCGAAAAAGGCTTTAAATTTCAATTGATAGAGCAAAAAATTGTTTCTGAAAACAACATTAAAGTTGAATTTGAAGAAATAAAAGAAGAGATAAGAGGCCGTATTGAAATGCAAATGAGCCAATTTGGCGGTTACGATATAACTGACGATATGCTAGATGGCATTGTCCAGAACATGCTTAAAAACCAGGAAGAAACAAAAAAGGTATCTGACCAAGTATTAAGCAAAAAGCTGATAGAGTTCTACAAGAACAATGTTAACTTAGAAGTTAAAAAAGTGAATTACAAGCAATTTATTGACGAAGTTTACAAATAAACTTATAGTACGTTTTGTATATGGACATAAAATCAGAATTTGAAAAATTTGCAGTAAAGGATCAAGGCATAAACTCGAATTATTATTCTAAAATAGTTTCGAGCATGACGCCAATTGGCATGACACCAAACATTATAGAAGAGCGCCAGATGAACGCAGTAGCTATGGACGTGTTTTCTAGATTGATGATGGATAGAATTATCTTTCTTGGTACAGGCATTAATGATCAGGTTGCAAATATTATTCAAGCCCAATTGCTTTTCTTAGAATCTACAGATGCTTCAAAAGACATCCAAATCTATATAAATTCACCTGGTGGTAGCGTTTACGCCGGTCTTGGCATCTACGACACCATGCAATTTATAAAACCTGATGTAGCTACTATAAACACTGGTATTGCAGCATCTATGGGTGCCGTTCTTTTATGTGCCGGAGCCGAAGGAAAACGCTCAGGCTTGCCTCACTCCAGAGTTATGATACATCAGCCTATGGGTGGCGCACAAGGTCAGGCAGACGATATTGAGATTACTGCAAAGCAAATTATTATGCTTAAGGAAGAATTATATAGCATAATTTCTAAGCATAGCGGCAAAAGCTACGATGAAGTGTATGAGGATGGCGATAGAGACTTCTGGATGAATTCGGAAGAAGCTTTAGCCTATGGAATGATAGACGAAATATTAAAACGAGATTAAAAAATGCCTAAAGAAACTCTAGAATGTTCTTTTTGTGGTCGTAAAAAATCGGAGACTAACTTACTTATTGCAGGCCTGGATGCACATATATGCGACAGGTGTATAGAGCAAGCCTATGGTATTGTACAAGAAGAAATTTCTACTCACAAAAAAAGCAACCTAGATAAAGATTTAGCACTTCAAAAGCCAAAAGCTATTAAGGAATTCTTGGACCAATATGTTATTGGACAAGATTATTCTAAAAAAGTAATGTCCGTTGCCGTTTACAACCATTACAAGAGATTGCTACAACCAAAAAGCAAAAACGACGATATTGAAATTCAAAAAAGTAACATCGTCTTGGTAGGTCAAACCGGTACCGGAAAAACATTAATTGCGAAGACTATAGCCAGAATGCTCAACGTTCCTCTTGCTATTGTAGATGCAACAGTCCTAACAGAAGCAGGTTACGTAGGAGAAGATGTAGAAACAATATTGACTAAGCTGTTGGCCGCTGCAGACTATAATGTAGAGAAAGCACAAAGCGGAATAGTTTTTATAGACGAGATTGATAAGATTGCACGGAAGTCCGACAACCCTTCTATCACAAGAGATGTTAGTGGCGAAGGTGTTCAACAGGCGTTACTTAAACTTTTAGAGGGAACAGTAGTAAATGTACCGCCTAAGGGTGGAAGAAAACACCCGGATCAAAGTTTTATAGAAATAGATACAGAAAACATCCTGTTTATTGCCGGTGGAGCGTTTGATGGCATAGAAAGAAATATTTCTAAGCGACTTAATATGCAAGCCGTTGGATATGGAGCTTCTAAAAATGGAGAACATCTAGACAAAGACAATGTGCTGCAGTACATTATCCCAAAGGACCTGAAAGACTACGGATTAATACCTGAAATTATTGGTAGACTTCCTGTTTTAACCCATATGGATCCTTTAGAACGAGATACCCTAAGACTTATATTAACAGAGCCAAAAAATGCCATTACAAAGCAGTACATCAAGCTTTTTGAAATGGATGATATTAAATTAACCTTTACGGACGATGCTCTGGATTATATTGTAGATAAGGCGATGGAATACAAACTTGGAGCTAGAGGTCTGCGCTCGCTGTGTGAGGCCGTTCTTACAGAAGCCATGTTTGAATTGCCTGATAGTGGTCAAAAGTCTCTAAAGGTGTCCAAAAATTATGTTGAAAAACAGCTTGTAAAGACTAAACTTAAAAAATTGAAGGCCGTTTCCTAGCAATTGCGATTAACTTAGCCTGCTTTCATTATCTTTTACAAAAGCACTCCATCCTGAATAACTCTTGGTATTTTCTGTTTTATTCTGGTTGTAGTAATGACAGACTGCGGCAGCTAAACCATCTGTGGAGTCTAAATTTTTGGGTAACGTCTTTATATTCAGCAAACTTTGTAACATCCCGGCAACCTGCTCTTTACTGGCATTACCATTGCCTGTTATAGCCATTTTAATTTTTTTTGGAGAATATTCTGTAATAGGAATTTGTCTAGATAATCCGGCTGCGATTGCCGTGCCTTGAGCTCTTCCCAGCTTTAACATCGATTGTACATTTTTTCCAAAAAATGGAGCTTCTACTGCAAGATGGTCAGGGTGAAAGGTGTCTATTAATTGAATTGTTCTTTCAAAAATATGCTTGAGTTTAATGTAGTGATCGGTGTATTTTTTTAAATTTAATTCATTAAGCTGAAGTAGCTCCAGACGTTTTCCGGTGACTTTTATAATACCAAATCCCATGATTGTCGTTCCCGGATCTACGCCTAATATGACTTGTTCTTTCACCAAATTCAATTCTAAAATAATCTTAGCATTACACCTTCAACAATAATTGTAATTAAGTTGAGTGTAAATAATTTTTGTTTATTTGTGTATGTCAAATATACAAGAGATAAATCGGCAAAAGTTATTTTCTGGTATTAAAATTTTTATCGTCCTGCTGGGGTGTGCATTTTTGTATTTCCAATGTCAAAACTCAATAGAAGATTTAATGGAAATCGACCTGTTTTACAACATAGATGCATGGGGCCGGTTATTCATTGTCTTAATTGTATTTACAAGCCTTAACTGGGCTGGCGAAGTGATGAAATGGAAAACATTAGTAGGGCATATTTCTTTTATTGAAGCTACAAAACAAGTCATCATTAGTCATGGGATATCCATTTTTACACCAAACAAATTTGGTGAGTATGGAGGCAAATGCATGTTTTACCATAAGAATGAAAGTCATAAAATCATTGCCTACACAAGTATCGGGCACATTTGTCAACTAACCGCAACACTGTGTTTTGGAATTGTTGGTGTATTGAATATCCCAAATATTTCAATATTAGATGTGAATTTGAAAAACTTGTTCTGGGTAGTCGGCATTGGACTTCTGTTATTTGGACTGATGTCCAAGATTAGATATTGTCGATTTCATGTTAGCAAATTATACTCTTTAATGAGAACCATCCCTAAACCCACCTTGAGCAAAACTTTAATATGGAGTGTTTTCAGGTATTTGGTTTTTTCACATCAGTTTTTAATTTTACTTTGGATTTTCGGCGCAGACCTTTCATATAGCATAAGCATGTTCATTATTTTCTCCATTTACCTTATTTCGTCTGTAATTCCCTCTTTTGCACTTTCAGATGGCCTGATAAAGGGCAGCATTTCTGTTACAATTTTCAGTTTGATGGGTATAGCTGCAGAGCCGGTTTTAATTACAATCTTTTTCATGTGGCTGGCTAATGCCATGCTACCCGCTTTGCTGGGTTATATTTGGCTTTTACCATACAAACCCGTCTTTTTGCCAACTAAGTCATGATTAGCTTTGGGTTTATCTTGCTGAGCATTTATAGCCTTACCATGGTTTATTATGCTATTCATTTTAACAGGTCAAATTTCAATAAAAAGAAGATTTCTTCACCAAAAACTTCATTCAGCATAGTCATAGCCTTTCGAAACGAGGCGCTTTATTTAAAAACCCTTTTGGAACATCTTAAAAATTTGGAGTATCCAGGTTACTTATTTGAAGTTTTGCTTGTAAATGACCATTCAGAAGACGACTCGTTAAGCATTTGTCAGGAATTTATTAAGAAAAACAAACTGGCCAATTTCAAAATTCTTCAAAATCAAAATCTGGCAAAATCTCCTAAAAAGAGCTCAATCTTAACGGCTTTAACGCAAGCAAAATTCGATTACATTTTATTTACAGATGCAGATTGCATGGTTCCTAAAACGTGGCTAAACATATATAACAATAAATTACGCAATGGCAACTTCGATTTTGTAGCTGGTCCGGTATGCATAAAAGCCAAAGAAGGCTTTTGGGAAAATTTTCAAATTCTGGATGTCATGTGTCTGCAAGTTATTGGTCTGGGAAGCTTTAAGCCCAAACATTTCTTAATGTGCAATGCTGCAAATATGTGTATAAAAAAGACTGCCTTAAAAGAAACAAATGCTTTAGAAAAGCATAAACACATTACAAGTGGCGACGATGTATTTACATTAGAGCACTTTAGAAAACGAAAAAAAAACATTTCTGCACTTATTCATAAAGAGGCTATTGTTGCTACATATCCTCAACAGAATTTTAATGACCTTACTCAACAAAGAGTGCGATGGGCGTCCAAATCCAAGCATTATACAAATAAAGGTTTAATTTTTATAGGACTTATTGTACTGTCCACTAACTTATTTATGGTTTTAGTTCTTCCTTTTAGCCTGCAAAATCCGATTTATGCTTTAATGCTATGGGGTGTAAAAATTGGGGTCGACAGTTATGTGCTTTTTGCAGGAAAAATATTTTTTGGACCAAGTACAACTTTAAAAAACCGCCTTAAAACCTTGATTGTATATCCTTTTGTAACAAGTTATTTTGGGATAAAGTCTTTTACTGGAAAATTTGACTGGAAAGGCCGTGCGTTTAAGATCTAATTTGGAGTGATTATGACAGGCATCTGAAAAGACACCTTTACAGGAACTCCCCGTTTTTGCGCAGGATAGAGCTTTGGAGGATTATAAAACGGCTTTAGAAGTTTACTTTTAGACAGCGATGTAGAATAAGCTGAATCCTGAACCAGAAGACCGCTTCTGTCAACACTTAAAAACAATTGAATGGTGTCTGCTTTTACGATATCTAAGGATATGGTATCGAGATAAGGCTTAAGCCAATTATGAATTTCCTTCACAAAACAGGATTTTTGCAGTTCAAGCGAACTGGTTTCGTCACAGGATGAAAAAAGCGGGTAGCTATCAACTTCACTTAGGTCTATAGATTTTAATTCGTTTTGGGCTATAGTCTGTGCATCTACTTTAATAAAGTCTTCATTTTTACATGCCGAGACTAAAACAAAACATATTAAAACTATCATCTGTTTCATACCTCAAAAGTACAAATTACTATGTTTGGAAATATTTGAAATGCAATGAAATTTCAGCTATTGGATTTTTATTTGTCATATTTGCAAAAAAAATATAATGACTGAAGGCAATTTTGTAGATTACGTCAAGATTCACATCACATCCGGAAACGGAGGTAAAGGCTCGGCACACTTGCGGAGAGAGAAATATATTCCTAAAGGCGGACCTGATGGAGGAAATGGCGGAAGAGGCGGACACGTAATTATCAAAGCCGATAAAAACCTGTGGACCTTGTTTCACCTTAAATTTAAGAGGCACCTTCGAGCAGAACACGGTGGTAACGGTGGAAAACAAAACAGTACTGGAGCAGATGGTGGAGACCAATATATTGAAGTCCCTTTAGGAACAGTAATAAGAGATACAGATACTCAAGAAATTTTATTCGAATTAACTGAGGACCAACAAGAATATATTGCTGCTAAAGGTGGCCGCGGCGGATTAGGCAACACCTTTTACAAAAGTGCCACAAACCAAACACCAAGATATGCGCAATCCGGTGAAGAGGGCGTGGAAAAAAATATCACTTTAGAGTTAAAAGTTCTGGCAGATGTAGGTTTGGTAGGATTTCCTAATGCCGGAAAATCTACACTATTGTCTGTTGTAACCGCAGCTAAACCAAAAATTGCCGATTATGAATTTACCACACTAAAGCCTAATTTAGGTATAGTAAAATATAGAGACTTCAAAACTTTTGTAATTGCAGACATACCCGGGATTATTGAAGGCGCAGCAGAAGGCAGAGGTTTAGGCCACCGCTTTTTAAGACACATAGAGCGTAATTCTACACTATTGTTTTTAATTCCTGCTGACGCAAAAGACATTAAAAAAGAGTATGATATCTTAGTAGATGAATTAAGAAGATACAATCCGGAACTGTTGGACAAAGAACGTCTTGTTGCGATTTCTAAAAGCGATATGTTGGATGAAGAGTTAAAACAGGAAATAAACGAAGAATTGAAATCTAGCTTTAAAGATGTTCAGTTTTTATTTATTTCATCGGTGGCACAACAAGGCCTACAAGAACTAAAAGATGAATTATGGAAAATATTAAATCCATAGAAATCTGTAATTTACTACTGCAATGTTTTCAATTTAGCTTTTATACCGTCTTTTATTAGAAACGTAAACACCAAATAAAATTATAGAACCGGCAAACAATTGCCAAAGATTTAATTGCTCGCCATCTAAAAAGCCCCAGAACAAAGCTACCAGAGGAATAAAATAGGTTACCGATGTCGAAAAAACAGGATTTGATATTTGGATAAGCTTGTTAAAAATAATTTTTGCAATCACTGTACCCATAATAGCTAATACGACAAGATACAACATAGACGTTTGCACCTTAGGCTGGGACAAATACTCCATATTAAAAAAACCGGAAAAAAGTAATACAGCAGCAGCAGGAAGTATTAAAATTAAAAAAGACCCCGCTGCAATGGCTAAAGCCGGTACATTTTGCAAGTGGGTTTTTATAACATTTGCATTAAAAGCATACATGAGTGAGGCAATAATTGGTAACGATGCATACCAATAGTTTTGATTTGTATTGATGTTTGCTCCAACCATAATAAGTATTACACAACCAAGTAAACCTATTAGAGTGCCAATAAATTGTGCTCTTTGGAAAACAGACTTGTAAAAAACGACACCTATAATTAGAGCCAATAAGGGTACAGTTGAGTTTAAAATAGACGCCACGGCAGAGTCTATTTCAGTCTCTGCATACGCAAACAAAATTGAAGGAAAAAAAGTCCCAATACATCCGGACAACGCTAACCACTTCCAAGCAGATTTATTTATTTTTTTTAAAGTTTTAAATCCCATGGCGACTAAAATAGCCCCACCTAAAAAAACCCTAAATGTCCCTACCTGTAACGGAGAAAGGCCAACCAGCCCTTTTTTGATTAAGATAAAGGAGCTGCCCCATAGAAGGGCAAGTACCAAAAGGTACAACCACTTAATTTGATGATTTGACAAACTAAAATTTTTGCAAATGTGAAATTATTCAGCTGAAACTAATAATAAAGATTGGTTAATCTTTCCATTCTAAACTTTCCATTATGACACGCATATCGTTTTTGAGATAGGCTGCCGCTGGTAGAATGGAATCGTAATTGGGTATCGCTTTAAAATAAATTGAGGCCGTAACAAAGTGATTTAAACTATCGGTTAAGTAAAACTGAGCTTGCGAGGCTGCATTGCCTTCAATTTCATAAAACAGACCATAGGTGCCATTTTCTTTGTTTATATATGTTTGAGAAGCTATAGCATCTGCTTTAATCTCATGAGATAGTGGTAATTTTTGAGCATCTATAAGCAGGGCTTTCAGGTTGTCTTCAACAGGATAATAACTTAAATAAATAGAGCCTTTCAATTTAGGATAATCTATATCCAACCAACAGTTGTTGTTTTGTTTTGGCGAAATATTAGACAGCGTATTATACTTAAATGTAAAAGGGCAATCTAATTCGGATTCAAAATAAAGGGCCTTAGGATATTCCAGAGCTAAAAAAGCCTTGGGTCTTGGTAAGGAATCTTCTGTATTACAAGCCGTAATACCTAAAAGAGATCCCAGAATGATAATAACATTTAATTTGAAGTTTTTGGCCATTCAATTTGTTTTCAATAAAACTAACGTGCGCTTTTCTTAATTGTTATCGTTTATCCGCCAAGGATAACTTTTATTTGTTTTATTCTTCTTTCGTCTATAACTTCGGTAATAAATTTAAAGCCTTCAAAAACAATGTCCTGGTTTTTCTTCGGGAAACCTTTGGTGTATTCCAGCAGAAAACCGGCTATCGTTTCAGTTTCGCCACGCTCTTCTTCAAACCTCTCTATGTCTTCATCTTTTAATTTCAGAATTTGATAAAAATCTTTCATTGATGTTTTCCCTTCAAAAACATAGGTTTTATTATCTATTTTGGAGTAGATAATATCTTCATCATCAAATTCGTCGCTTATGTCGCCAACAATTTCTTCGATAATATCTTCAAGAGTTATTAAACCGCTGGTTCCACCATATTCGTCTACTACGATAGCCAAATGATTTTTTTGCGATTTAAAATCGTTAAGGAGATCATCGAGTTTTTTGTTTTCAGGGACAAAATAAGGTTTACGCAGCAGGCTTTGCCACTTAAAAGAAGATTTATCTAAATAAGGCAGCAGATCTTTGATGTATAAAATGCCTTCAATATTGTCAAAATCCTCTTTGTATACCGGGATTCTTGAATAGCCATAGGTTTTTATTTGACTTATAAGGTCCTTAAAATTCTCTTCATAATTTATGGCTGTAATATCGAGTCTTGGCTTCATCACCTCTCTAGCATCAATATTACCAAAAGACACAATGCCTTTTAAAATTTTCTTTTCCTGTGAAGAAGTTTCGCTTTCCTTGGTAAGTTCTAAGGCCTGAGATAGCTGATCCACACTCAGGTTAGCCCTTTGTTTACCTAACTTAGACTCAAAAATATTACTTATAAACCTTAGTGGAATACTAACCGGTGTGAGGAATTTATCCAGAACTACGAGCGGATAAGCCATAAAATTGGAAAACTTAAGGCTATTTCGATTGGCATAGACTTTTGGAAAAATCTCGCCGAAAAGCAATAACAGGAAAGTAACAATAACTATGTCTACGATAAATGTAAGCGAAACGCCATAAAAAAACACTTCATTTTCAGGCTTAAATAAATAGCTTATACTACTATATAAGAGGACTATAGCAATATTAATGAAGTTATTGGCGATAAGAATGGTAGCCAGTAATTTTTTTGGCCTGTCTAATAAGGCTATAATTATTTTCTCTTTACTGGTTAATTTCGATAAATCCTTATTAAAATCTGATGGCTGCAAAGAAAACAAAGCAACTTCAGATCCGGAAATAAGTGCTGAACAAATTAATAACAGTAAAATAAGCACTAAGCTGAATATTTCCGGTATAGTAATTTGAGATAATAGTAAAGAACTAAAGGGCTCTGGGTCCAATTACGTAAATTTAAAATTAGAATGGTAAATCATCTTTATCATCAGCTACAGGCTCATTTTGTTTATGTTGAGTTTGCTGAGGCGGCATATTTTCAGACGGATTAGCAGGCTTTTCTTTGGGTGTCAAGAATGTAAAGTCCGTACAGTGAATTTCTGTAGAGTATCTATCATTTCCTCGATCATCGGTCCACTTTCTTGTTTTTATTCGGCCTTCAATGTAAACTTTATCTCCCTTTTTTAGGTACTTTTCACAGATTTCCGCGGCTTTGTTTCTTACAACAATATTATGCCATTCGGTATTGCTTACGCGCTCGCCGGTAGATTTGTTTACATATTCTTCGCTTGTGGCTAATGGAAATCGACCCAGACAATTGCTATTATCAAAATAATGCATCTTTACCTCGTCTCCTGTATTTCCGATTAGCATTACTTTATTAAGTGTTCCTGATGCCATATGTGTAAATATTTAAATGTAAAATTACTAAAAGTTTTAGGTTTCATTAAAATGTTCTTTCATAAAATTATCAATCAAAATAGGGACAGCATATTTTTTAAGGTCTTCTACCGAAGTTGAAATATAAGTCCCTTTTTCGAATGTTGAATTGTCAAAATTATAATTTACCAACCAAAAATCTGCAAATATATCCTGATGAGAAAGCACATGCTTATAAGGCGTCTCATTTATTTTAGTGATTGCTAAATTAGAGTCAAAGTTACTTTCAAGGCTGGTGTTTAGTTCTTCAACTTCAAGTTGAAAGCGTTGTGATTTACTTTCCAGCAATGGGAATTGAAAGAGTTTCTGCCAAATATCTTTAGCTTTTCGCTGCTGAATAATTATTTCGTTTGCGAGGTTCTTGATAATAAGGTAATTAAAATAGCGTTTTCTACGCTTCAATTTTTTTAGCTTAACGGGCAAGTCGTTTACTTTTCCGCTTTGATATGCAACACATTCGATTTGCAGAGGGCAAAACATACAATCCGGAGACTTAGGTTTACACATTAATGCCCCAAACTCCATAATGGCCTGGTTATGCTCCGCCGGATTTTGAAAATCAAAAACCTCTTGTGCTTTTTGCTTAAATAATGTTACCCCTTCCGGACTATTTATTGGCGTATCTATTCCAAAAAATCGAGATAAGACACGGTATACGTTCCCATCGACAACTGGTACAGCCTCATTGTAGGCAAAAGATGCAATGGCTGCCGCAGTATATTCGCCGACACCTTTAAGTTTTAGCAACTCCTCAAAGGTTTCTGGAAACTCACCCTGTAAATCTTTGGTAATATATTTTGCAGTATAGTGCAAGTTTCTTGCCCTGGAGTAATACCCAAGACCTTGCCATAGTTTTAAAACGTCGTCTTCATGAGCATTTGCTAAGGCCTGGACGTTTGGGTAAGAAGAAACAAACTTTTCATAATAAGGCAAACCTTGTTTTACTTGGGTTTGTTGGAGTATTATTTCGCTAAGCCAAATCTTATAAGGATTTTTTGTAGTCCGCCAAGGCAAATTACGTTTGTTTTGCCTGTACCATTTTATAATTTTTTCTGAAAATTCCAATATCTAAATGTCTTTTGCAAACTTAATAAACTTAAGTGTTCAATTATTGAATATTAATTAGTTATATTTGCACCCACAAAATTTAAATCACATAAATATTATGACAAAAGCAGAATTAGTTAATTCGATATCAGAGAGATTAGGCTTAGAGAAGAATGAAGTTCAGTCTACTGTTGAAGCCTTTATGGAAGAAGTAAAAGGTTCGTTAGAAAAAGGCGAAAATGTTTACTTAAGAGGTTTTGGTAGTTTTATCATTAAAGAAAGAGCCGAAAAAACTGGTAGAAATATTTCTAAAAACACTAGCATAATTATTCCTGCGCATAATATCCCAGCTTTTAAACCGGCTAAAACATTTGTAGAAAGCGTAAAAGAGAAAGTTAAAGTAAATTAATTTTAAAAAATATTTATATGCCAAGCGGAAAAAAAAGAAAAAGAGCAAAGGTTGCTAACCATAAACGTAAGAAACGTAGCCGTGCTAACAGACACAAAAAGAAATAAAACGTTTTAGTTTTTTTACATTTTTCAAGTTCTTTGACATTGATGCTCATTAGGTAATGAAGCATCTTCAAAATGGTTAAACAATATGGTTTAACTAAAAATTTATTCTAATTATCAACCTCGTGTTGATACAAAATCTTAATAGCATGAATAAAGAATTAATTATTCAAACAAGTTCCACTGCTGTAGATTTTGCTTTGCTCAAAGATGGAAGACTCATAGAACTACATAAAGAAGATGAGGACACAAAGTTTCTTGTTGGTGATATTTTTCTCGCAGATGTAAGAAAGGCCCTCGGAGGCTTGAATGCTGCATTTGTAAATGTTGGTTACGAAAAAGATGGCTTTTTACACTATCACGATTTAGGGCCACAGATAAAAACTATGATACAGTTTACCAAAAAATTAAAATCCGGTAAACTTAAGAATTATGATATCGTAGATTTTCCAAAAGAAGAAAACATCGACAAAGATGGAAGCATTACAGATGTTATACATCCCAACCAGTCCATTCTAGTACAAGTAGTAAAAGAACCTATATCGACAAAGGGTCCACGTTTAAGCAGCGAGTTATCACTTGCCGGACGTTATGTTGTTCTAGTCCCTTTTTCAAATAGAATTTCAATTTCTCAAAAAATTGAAAGTGTTGAAGAGAAAGAAAGACTAAAACGACTTATAAAAAGCATAAGACCTAAAGGCTTTGGAGTAATTGTAAGGACGGTTGCCGAAAACAAAAAAGTTGCCGATATCGATCAAGACATTCAAAACCTGATTAAACGATGGAAAACGCTATGTAAAAAAGTATCCAAAACACAGAAGCTCCCTGCTAATGTACTTGGAGAATTAAACAAGGCGTCGTCATTGCTTCGAGATATTTTTAATGATACTTTTACTTCTATTTGTGTAGACGATGAAGAGTTATATAATCAAATTAAAGATTATTTAGCTGAAGTTGCCCCGGACAAAGAATCTATTGTTTCTTTTTATAGTTCTAGCGTACCCGTTTTTGAAAAATATAATATAGAACGACAAATTAAAACCTCTTTTGGCAAGACGGTAACTATGACCAAAGGTGCCTACCTTGTTATAGAACACACCGAAGCCATGCACGTCATCGACGTAAACTCCGGTAACAGGAGCAATAAAGCCAAAAGTCAAGAAGACACCGCACTGGAAGTAAATCTACTAAGTGCAGTAGAAATTGCCAGACAATTGCGCTTAAGAGATATGGGAGGCATAATTGTTGTCGATTTTATAGATATGCATAATGCAGAAAATCGCAAAACCCTATACGAAACATTAAAAAAAGAAATGAGCGATGATCGTGCGAAGCATAAAATATTACCACCTTCTCGTTTTGGACTCATACAGATTACACGACAACGTGTTAGACCTGAAATAGACATTAAAACCAGAGAAGAGAATCCAAACAAAAATGGCGAAGTAGAAGCTCCAGTAGTAATTATCAACAAATTACAATCTGATTTACAAAAAATTATAAACAAAAACCATAAAAATATAATATTAACAGCACATCCTTTTATTGCTGCTTATCTTACAAAAGGGTTTCCTTCACCCAGAAATAAATGGTTTTTTGATTACAAACGTTGGATTAAAATCCAACCCAGAGACGCTTACACTTATCTAGAATACCATTTTCACGATAAATCAGGTAATATTATTCAAGTATAAATCTACAAACCCTGTTCATTTTTTGAACGGGGTTTTTTATTTTTGTAAAACCAGAAAAAAAAGAACTATTCCCTTTAGCCAAACTATAATCAGTTGAGATTAAATAAACTGGAATTACTTGAGCTAAATTTCACAAATAACCTTCGCTATTTTCTACTCGTATTAGGATTATTTCCTTATTTTTATGGAATATTTCCTTATATATGAAATCGGAATTACCTATAGAGATACAGCGGTTTAAAAAAGTAAGAGAATCTCATAACCTAACTCAAGTAGAGTTTGCTGAAAGTTTAGGCATTAAAAACTCTACTGCTGATATTGAACGTGGTAAAACTAAACTATCAGGCATTGTCGTGACACAGCTGCTTAAAGTATATAAAATAAACCCACTGTGGTTGTTCGATTTAAGCAGACAGAAAGAAATAGACCTCTACAAAGCGGATACCATGCCAAAAGTTGTAACAGTAAATCCTGAGGGTAGCGACAATATTATGATGGTAAACCAAAGGGCTGCTGCAGGATATCCACATAATATTCAGGATGCGGAATGGTATAAAAACCTACCCACATTCGATTTGCCCTTGCCACAATACAGGCATGCGACTTACAGAGGGTTTCAAGTAGAAGGCGATAGCATGTTGCCTACTTTTAACCCGGAAGACTGGGTGCTTGCCAAAGCTGTTGAAAGCTTAGAATATGCCACTAACAACAAGGTCCATATAATTGTAATGTACGACTCCGTACTCTTAAAAAAGATTGAAAAACAACAAGATAATCAAATATTAAAGTTAATTTCAACAAATGAAATTTATCCTCCTTACACTATAGAAACTAAGGATATTCAGGAGTTATGGGAAGTAACCAGTAAGCTAACCTTTAGCGTAAACGAGCATTCTGAAAATAGCATTTTAAAAAAGCTTGAAGCGTCTATGGAGGAACTTAAAGCGCAACTAAAACTGATAAAAACAAACAAATGAATTTTGAAAACTTATTCATTTTTTTAAAAGATTTACAGCAAAATAATCATAAAGAATGGATGGATGCCAACCGAAAGCGATACAATACAATCCGAAATGAATACTTGAGCTGGCTGGTAAATTTAGATATGGAATTGGCAGAAATAGACCCTGATTATTACCCAACACCTCGCAAAAAAATCTTAAACAGAATAAACAATAATTTACTGTACCACCCAAACAAACCTGTTTACAAAGACAACTTTGGAGCAGGACTGGATAAACGGCCTAACACAAGCGATTTTTATATTCACCTTGGGTTAAGCGAATGTTTCTTGGCTGGAGGATTTTACAGACCAAAGCCGGATTTGCTAAAAAGCATAAGAGATGCAATAGATTACGATGGCGAAGTGCTAAAAGAAATTATGAACAAGCCTGGTTTTAAATCTATGTTTGGCGGATTTATAAAAGACGATGAACTAAAAACTACTCCAAAAGGCTATCCCAGAGACCATGAACATATAGACATGTTACGTCAAAAGACCTTTGCAGTAATGCACAATTTATCAGAAGAACAAATTTACGCAGCAGACTTTAAAACCCACATAAAGAAAGTATACCTGGAAATGCTGCCTTTTAGAAGATATTTAAACAAGGCAGTGACGGTTTAATATTTTAAATAGTTTTAGGCCTTTGTAGTAAACTTGTGTAGCAGAAACACTAGTGTATCTGGCGAAGACACAAAAAAAGAATTGCTGCATATGTGTTTTACTTTTGTTTTCAATTCGTTGTCTTCGGTAACAAAAATGGTATAAACGTCTGCCTCAAGCTCTTTTGCAGCTGTAAGCATTGGAATATCAGAAAAGGTGTCTCCGCAAATAAGGACTTTTTTGTTGGGTAAGTTTAAATCTAAGCTGTTCACTACAAACTTAAGCCCATAACCTTTATTAAACTCGTTAGCTTTTTTTCCATCTATGGTTAGATTGATTTCCAAATCCTTTCCAGTATCGTCTAACGCTAAAAACTCATCTTTAGGATCTACTTCCTTTATACATTCAACAACCTTGTCTTTAAAATGAAGCGACTGCTCTTCTGTAATTGAGTTGTTTTTATCCTGCCTTGCCAGAGTAATCTCCCCAAACTTTTGTTGCAAACCCGAACCAATGTAGTTAAAAACTAAATATTCTTTTTGGGACAGTAAGGTTTTTAATTTTAAATATAATTTGTCTAAAATTACTTGTTTGTCAGACTCTATCGGCAAAGAGTTATAATTTCCTTTATAATCATAATACTCTCTAGCTTTAGAAGCTGCCAAGATGAAGTCGTCTTGTGGCTGGATAGACACATCTACCAAACCACCGTTTTGCAACGGAGCTGCGGTAATTATTATGCTATGCTCTTTTATAACCTTAGAAAAGCCATGCAAAATTAAAGCATTACTTATACCTTGTACAGAACTCAAATAACGCCCACAATAATTATTTACCGTACCATCCCTGTCTGTAAAAAAGAAGTCGAAGTTAATGGAATTCAAGAAATTTAGACCCTGCTCTATTTCGCTATCAAACTTCTTATCTTTTGCACTCAGGCAACTCCCCAAACCTTCATAACTGTTTGACAAGAACATTTCATCTTTTTTAAGTTCTTCAAGCTCATAGTCGAGTTCAATTTTTACAACACTATCACTTTCTGTTTTAAGAAGAAATAAATCGGATTGTTTTGGGATGGAATTCAACTTTAACTTTACGGCATGTAATTGCTCAATTTGACTATTGGATATTGTTTTAGAAGCTAAAATATCTGAGAGAATGTGTTGCCTAAGCGCTTTAAGCTGACTCATTTTCCTGTAAAACTCCGTAAAATTATCCATAGATTAGATTTAGTGATTTGCTGATATTGTTAATGCTTTCAATTACTGTAATATACAAAAAGAAGCTGTCTCAAAGCACTTAAAAAGAGTCGTTCTGAGCGCAGTCGAAGAATCTTATTGTATTAATAATAGACACATTTCGACTCCGCTCAATGTGACAACTAGTTAAGAAATTTAGTTTTGAGACAGCTTCTTAAAATCATACTTTAAAAACTAATAAAATTTCATTCAAATAGACAAATTTTTCAAAACTTATCTGTTTGAAAGCAACAGATTAGCCTAAGAATGGGTATCTATAATCTTTAGGCGGATCAAATGTTTCTTTGATAAGCCTTGGCGATGTCCAGCGTAGCAAGTTCAGTTTAGAACCGGCTTTATCATTGGTTCCACTCGCTCTAGCGCCACCAAATGGTTGTCTTCCTACTACAGCACCCGTACATTTGTCATTTATATAAAAATTACCGGCACAATTTTCCAGTTTCTTAGTTGCCAATGCCGCTGCATAACGATCTGTTGAAATTATAGAACCTGTTAAGGCATAAATACTTGTACTATCCACAAGGTCCAGAGTTTCTTCATACTTTTCATCTTCAAATACGTAAACTGTAAGTACCGGGCCAAACAACTCTGTTTCCATCGTTTCGTAATGTGGATTAGTGGTTTCGATCACTGTAGGATGTACAAACCAACCGGTTGAGTTATCGTAAGTGCCACCAATAATGATATTTGCTTCTTCACTTTCTTTTGCTCTGTCGATATAACTGGTAAGTTTGTTGAAAGAATTTTCATGTATCACTGCATTAATGAAGTTACTCATATCTTCCGGTGTACCAATTTTGAAAGAATTTACGTCTTCTATCATAAGTGCTTTGACATCTTGCCATATACTTTTAGAGATATAAGCTCTCGAAGCCGCACTACATTTCTGGCCTTGGTATTCGAATGCCCCTCTAACCAAAGCTGTGGCTACAACTTGGGGATTGGCAGACTTGTGAGCCACTATAAAATCTTTACCACCGGTTTCTCCAACGATTCTTGGGTATGTTTTGTAGGTGTTTATGTTTTGACCTATTTTACCCCAAATGCTTTTAAACACTGCTGTGCTACCTGTAAAATGTACTCCGGCAAAATCCGGATGACTCAATATCGTATCTGTAACCATAACAGGATCGCCATTTACCATATTTATGACGCCGTCAGGCACACCTGCCTCCTTAAATATTTCCATTAACACATTTGCAGAATACATTTGGCTATCACTTGGTTTCCAAACGACAACATTACCCATAAGAGCTGCACTAGACGGCAAGTTACCTGCTATTGCAGTAAAGTTAAATGGGGTTATAGCATACACAAAACCTTCTAAAGGACGGTGTTCTACCCTATTCCAGGCTGTCGAATCAGACTCCGGTTGCTCTTCGAAGATTTGCGTCATGTATTCTACATTAAATCTTAAGAAATCTATAATCTCGCAGGCAGAATCTATTTCGGCTTGGTATATATTTTTGCCCTGACCAATCATTGTTGCTGCATTCAGCTTTTGGCGATAAGGCCCCGCAATAAGTTCAGCTGCTTTTAAGAATACTGCTGCACGTTGTTCCCAAGGTAAATCTGCCCACTCTTGCTTTGCGTCTAATGCAACCTGAATAGCCTCTTCAACATGGGACTTGTTGGCTTTATGGTATATTCCGACGACATGCTTATGGTCATGAGGTGGATTTATTGGATATATATCCTCCGTTTTTATTTTCTTACTTCCTATGTACAATGGCACTTCTACATGTTCATTATACATCTGTCTGTAAGTGTTTAAAACCTCTTCTCTTTCTGGCGAACCTGGTTCATATGACTTTACTGGCTCGTTTACAGCTGGCGGAACTTGAAAAAAACCTTTTCCCATAATTTTTATTTTTCTTACAAAATTAAGTATTCTTTATTATCGATATGGCATTTTTGAATAGTGATTTGTAAAAAAAACTTGAAAACAGTAGAATTTAGCAGACAAACAAAATCATCGAAAATACACAAACCAAATATGTTTAATATTTAGTAAATTTGTTTTTCAAAAAAATTAGTAATGAGCAAATACGATATTATAGTTTTAGGTAGTGGACCTGGCGGTTATGTAACAGCAATTAGAGCTTCTCAACTTGGCTTTAAAACCGCGGTTGTAGAAAAGGAAAGTTTAGGTGGTGTATGTTTAAATTGGGGGTGTATTCCTACAAAAGCATTATTAAAAAGTGCTCAGGTTTTTAATTATTTAAAACATGCTGAAGATTATGGCCTTAAAGTTGAAAACGCTGATAAAGATTTTGACGCTGTTGTAAAACGAAGCAGAGGTGTTGCCGATGGCATGAGTAAAGGAGTACAGTTCCTTATGAAAAAGAACAAAATTGATGTCCTTGAAGGAACAGGAAAACTAAAAGCAGGAAAAAAAGTTAGCGTTACCGATGCAAAAGGGGCAACAAAAGATTACGAAGCAGACCACATTGTGATTGCTACAGGCGCAAGATCTCGAGAGCTGCCAAGTTTACCACAAGACGGCGTAAAAGTAATTGGCTACAGAAAAGCCATGACTCTTGAAAAACAACCGGATTCTATGATAATAGTAGGTTCTGGTGCCATAGGCGTAGAATTTGCCAGCTTTTATAACGATATGGGTACAGAAGTAACTATTGTTGAATTTCAACCGAACATCGTCCCCGTTGAAGATGAAGAAGTATCTAAACAATTCGAAAGAATTTATAAGAAAAAAGGCATTAAAGTGATGACCAATTCGTCTGTTGAAAGTGTTGATACTTCTGGAGACAAAGTTAAGGCTAAAGTAAAAACCAAAAAAGGCGAAGAAACGCTTGAAGCCGATATCGTGTTATCTGCTGTGGGCATTAAAACCAATATAGAAAATATTGGATTAGAAGAATTAGGCATTAAAACTGATAAAGACAAAATAGTAGTTAATGACTATTACCAAACTAACATCCCAGGCTACTACGCTATTGGCGACGTTACTCATGGTCCTGCCCTAGCGCACGTCGCTTCTGCTGAAGGAATTCTTTGTGTAGAAAAAATTGCTGGACATAAAGTAGAGCCTATCGACTATGGTAATATTCCCGGGTGTACCTACTCCAATCCTGAAATTGCAAGTGTAGGGATGACAGAAAAGCAAGCCAAAGAAGCAGGTTATGATGTAAAGGTTGGAAAATTCCCATTTTCAGCTTCCGGTAAAGCAAGTGCTTCCGGCACTAAAGACGGTTTTGTAAAAGTCATTTTCGACGCAAAATACGGCGAATGGTTAGGTTGCCACATGTTAGGCGCCGGCGTAACCGATATGATTGCAGAAGCTGTAGTGGCAAGAAAACTAGAAACAACAGGCCATGAAGTCTTAAAAGCGATTCACCCTCACCCTACAATGAGTGAAGCGGTTATGGAAGCTGTCGCAGATGCTTACGGCGAGGTGATACACCTGTAATAAAAAGAAATACAATCTTAAAATTTAAGCCCATTGACTACGATGGGCTTTTTTTTATGGCTTCACTTTTTCGGTAGTCAATAACTCTACACATCGTTCTACATTTTCAACCCAATAGAAGTTGAGAGGTTTTTCGTTTTCAAGATGTATAGTCAAATTTCTTTTAGATAAAATAGACTTGCTTTTTTCAACTGAAGAGATTTGGTGAAAATCTATTTCAATTTTATGAGGCTTAAAATTTATTTTATGGGTTATAAAAATCAACTTGTCTTCAAAAATCACAAGCCTACCCGGACAATAAAAGAAAGTGTGTATGTTTAGATAAACGGAAGATTGGTGCACTAGATCTTTATACCTGTTCTTTACAAATAACCCGTCAACACCGGCAAATAGAAACAAAGCATCAAATGCTGCAAAAGTGAAACTCATAAATATGCTGAAACCTAATTCAGAATCAAACACATACCTGAAAAACACAAAAGACAGCACAAACAAGCCTATAAAAAGCAAAAGCCTAAAACTCCAGTTTAATTGAAGCTTTAGGCGTTTTGATACTTTATTGTTAGTAACCATTTTTTAGAATGGCAGGTCGTCATCCGGATCTTCTTCATTCAAATCTTCAACAGGCTCGAATTGGTCTGCTGGTGGGATGTTTTGATTTTGAACAGTTTCTCCAACTTTTTCGATTCTCCAACCTTGTATAGAGTTAAAGTATTTAGTTTCACCTTGTGGGCTTACCCATTCGCGGCCTTTAAGGTTAATCCCAATCTTTACTTTTTCACCAACCTTATAACTGTCTAAGACGTCAGTTTTATCCTGAATAAACTCAATATTCAAAAATTGTGGGTATTGTTCTTCTGTGGTTACAACCACCTCTCTTTTTCGAAACCCATTACTACCGTACTCTTTTGTTTCGCCAATTACTTTTATTTTACCTTCTACTTCCATTTTAATTTAAATTTTTTGCTAATAAAATACACCATGCACTAAACACGTCTTTACCTTTTAAGTACTCCTGTGCTTTGTAATGTATGTCTTCATCGTTTTCGTTTAATATATATTCCTTTAAATTCTCTTCTTTAATTAATGTATTTATTTCCTCTTCGGTTGGTAACTTTTCAATATTACCAAGTTTTCCTAAATCGTTCCCTGTTAGCACTTTCGAAAATTTGATGTCTTCCGGAATATTATCTACTCCAATCCCTAAACTTGTTAAGGGTTTTTGCACCTCAAAAAGCCCTTGATTGGCGCGTGTGTACCAGTTACCACCCATTCGCGCCACCTGATCTATTTTATGCTGGTCAATTTTTCCATTGTCATCTAAAATATCTTCGGCAATGTGCAATTTCACTACTTCAGCTATCACGAGATTTCCTGCGCCTCCTTCATTTCCTAAGTAAATGATGTCTTTCACTTTACACTCAAAATGCACAGGCGATTCTTTTACTCTAGGTGGTTGTACAATGTCGGAATCCAGTGCTGTCAGACCGCTTTTTACAAATTCGTTTACACCCTCAGGATATTCGGTACTGGACAAAGACATTTGTTGCACAATATTGTAGTTTACAATATTGATTACCACTTCTTTAGTCTCTTCACAATTCTGAAGCGTGTGTTTTGTTGTATTATCTCTCACACGCCGTGCAGGTGAGAAAATAAGAATCGGCGGATTGGCGCTAAACACATTAAAAAAACTGTATGGTGACAAATTAGGCACACCATCCTTATTAACAGTGCTCGCAAAGGCAATAGGCCTTGGACCAATAGCACCAAGAAGGTGTGCGTGGAGGTCTTTGGTTT
>CAYNCI010000026.1:0-16806 GCA_964396065.1 uncultured Mesohalobacter sp.
TGCTAATACTTCTAAGTGTGTTTATGTATAACATGAATGCGCAAAATATAGAAAAAGTACCTCAAAAAACAGATACATTCTACTTTGTAAAAATTGGAGGTATCGACCAATACATTAGTCTTAAAGGTATAAAGGATAAACCAATAGTATTGTATTTACATGGTGGTCCTGGAGCAGCGGCATCTGCTCATAGCGAAAAAATAACAGGATCCTTAGAACAAGACTTTTTAGTGATGCATTGGGATCAAAGAGGTGCCGGCAAAACTTTAAAGCAAAATGACTTAAAACAAACTCCAACATTAGCATTAATGCAATCTGATGCTGAAGAGTTGCTCACTTATATATTAAAGACGTTTCAACGTCAACAAATTATTTTAGTGGCAAATTCCTGGGGAACTTCATTAGCTTTTCATTTATCAGAAACATATCCTAACAAGATTTCAACCTTGGTGGCCATAAGTCCAATCATAAATCTTTTATCCAGTCAAAAAAGTCTGAATAAAACGCTTATTAAACACTTTAGAAAAATTAAAAAGCAAAAAGCGATTGAGCAGTTAAAAACTATAAATATACCATATCATAATGCAAAGGATATGGCTATTCAATTCAAATGGCTATCTGAGTTTCAAGGACAACCCATTAGTGATAATGCCTTTAGCCAATACTTAGATTTTTTTGAACAATGGTACACCAAATGGAGTTTATTGTATAGCCAACTTTACGAGATGAACCAACTAAAAAATAAACCTTCAATACCATGTAGAACGATTATTTTTTATGGAGATAAAGACTATACAGCTAATTATAAGTTATCCGAAAAATTCTTTAAGAGGGTAAAAACTAAAGAAAAGGAAATTTATAGGTTTAAAGATGTAGGTCATCAAATACCAATGGAAGCATCCAATAGTATGCAAGAGCTACTCCTTAAAGTTTTGCTTAAAGGAAATTACAATTAAATAAAACTATAAGTAAAAAGGTTTCAAATTATAATTCAAAACGATTGCCTCTACAATTCAACGAATATTTGCACTGTCAAAGTACAAAACAAAAAACGAACAATTAAAAACACATTACAATGAAAAAACTATTCATCATCGGCTTAACATTTTTTACACTAAATGTTTTTGCACAAAACAACACAGAACCATCAAAACACAGTGACACGGATTTAAAATACAGAGTTAGTTTTCCTGCTATTATCTTAGGGAATATCGGTAAAGGTGGAGAAAGAACCAACACCGAACACATTGAATTGCATGTCAAAAAGCAATTAGACTCCAAAAACATCATCGGAGTGAAATTCGCTACCTGGCGATTATTCCAACCTATGGGCATACAATGGTGGGATGGTTTATTAGACAAAATAGATTCGGAATCTGAATTTTATCCCGGTTATTTACGTGAAACTGGCTTAGGTGTATCTTACCAAAGAATGCTATGGAAAGGTCTCTTTGCCACTGTTGAAGTTTTACCACAATACAAAACCTATTTAGACCTTGACAACAAAAAAATAGCAAACGGTTTTAAGCTTTACAATTCGTTCCATCTTGGTTACCATTTTGCTTTTGGTAAAAAGAAGCGGTTTTTTATAGAACCACAGTTTCATTCTCAATTTTGGGTTTTTGACACCAATACACCTGATGCATTTAAACAAATTGATAATAGATGGAAAAACTATTTTCTTTTTGAACCTAATCTTTATGTAGGCTTTAAATTTTAAGAATTAAAAATTTATCTTTTCTAATATAAAACACCCTCCAAAATGAAATTTATTCCAATACTCATTTGCCTTATTTTAAATATAACTAAAAGCATTGCTCAAGAGGAGCTAAAACACAAAATCGACGATATTTTTGAATCTTATTTTCAAAAGGCAAATACAGAAATGGCGACCTTGCAGGTTTATTCTCCTTCTAAAGGCATAGACATTTCCATCGGAAAGAGCCGACAGTATACTACGCAAGTTTCAATTATAAAACGACCTTTTTATACTGCCAGTATCACAAAAATGTTAACCGCGGTTTCCATTGGGCTATTACACGAAGGTGGTCAGCTAAATTTTGAAGACCAAATTGATGAATACCTTCCGGCGTCTATGATAAAAGGTTTACACCCTTATGAAGGGAAGGACTATTCTAAAGACATAAGTATCGCTCATCTGCTCCAACATCGTTCGGGATTGCCGGATTATTTTACTGATGAAACCCTGGATAAAAGCCCTAACATCATCAATCAAATTTTATTGAATAAAGACAAATTCTGGTCACCTCAGGAATTGATTCAGTTTACCAAAGACAAAATGAAGCCTCATTTTGCGCCCGGCGATGGGCTTTATTATTCAGATACCGGTTATGTGCTTTTAGCTTTAATTATTGAAAAGGTGAGTGGTTTATCTCTGGACGAATTTTTTAAAAAATTTATTTTTTCGCCTTTAAATATGAAAAGCTCTTACGTCAATTTGAAGTCAAAATCAATTGAAAATAAGCTTTCTATGGCTAACTTTTACGCAGGTGAATTTGAAGTTTCAAGATTTAAGAGCTTGAGTGCCGATTGGGGTGGTGGAGGAGCAGTTTCTACAACACAGGACTTGATTCAATTTTTGAAAGCATATCATGAAAATGAGCTATTGCAAGAGCAAACCCGTTTACAAATGCAGGATTGGGTTTATGAAACCCATGGGATGACCTATGGTTTTGGTGTTAGAAAAGTATCTTTTCAGGAATTATTTCAGGAAGACACTTCATTGGAAATTATTGGGCATACGGGAAGTACAGCATCATTTTTATGGTACTGTCCACAATTGGACACTTATGTAGCAGGTACACTAAACCAGTTGGAAGCCTCAAAACCAGCTTTGATTATGGTACGAGAGATTTTTAATAGTATTCAAACCTATAAATAAATAGGAGATATTTGACTATAACTAAGCTGTAATAGATAACAAGAATTAATCAGACCATTTTTTAATCTCTTTAAATTCTTTCAGTAATTCTTCGTAACGCTCATAAGCATCTTTACCCGGTAATTGATCGGCTCTGTTTATCATGCTATTTAAATAGGAGATTTGAGAGATAAGTTTAGGTTGCATGTAGATGCCTTCTGCTGTTTTAAGTTTGGCTAAAGTCTCTTTTAAGATTTTTGTTTTCGTCTCGTCTTTAGTTTTTTTGATTTGTTTTTCTAAAGCATCTTCCAATTTTCGAGACTCTTCTAACAAGGTCATGACCTTTTTTTGCAATTCGCTTTGAGCCTTCAAGTCTTGTAAAGTGACACCTGTTTTTTCCAATCGGGGATCTGCTAGAAGTTCAAATTCTTGTGAGTCTGTCCATTCTCCAACTCGTAGTGTTACCGAATAGTTTCCAGGAGGAACCATTGGACCGTTTTTGTAGCGTCTGCTTTTGGTTTTATGCCAAGGTCCGATACTTTCAAACTCCCACTCAAACCGATTCAGCCCTTTTTTTACAGATAAATTTTTATTTGTTATGAATCGTACATCTTCAGTCGCCATATCGCGGACAACTTTAGATTCTTGCTTTAATTTGGTTGTATCGCTTACGATATGATACACCAGCTCTCCGGAAGCATTTTTGATCTCTACGTGAATCGGCTGTTGTGCTTTCTCTGATAGGTAATAATCAATTTTAACCGAAGGCCGAGGATATTCAGGAGTAGAGCTTCTGTAAGAGCCTGCCGGCATACGATAGCGGTAGGTGTCTTTTGGTTTAAACAAGGTGTTTTCTTCTGCATTGATAGCTGTATATTGTCTCAAGGTCGAAACATTATCCAATACCCAGAAGCCTCTTCCCATAGTACTCATCACGATGTCATCGCGATGAATTTTTAAATCTGTAATAGGTGTTACAGGCAAATTTTGTTGAAACGCTTTCCAATTCTTACCATTGTCAAAGGAAATAAACATCCCATATTCAGTGCCTGCATACAACAAGCCTTCTTTTTTTGGATCTTCTCTCACCACTCGTGTTGGAAAATCGTTTGGTATACCATTGTCGCCATCGGTTAATAGCGTCCACGACTTCCCGTAGTTTGTTGTTTTATAAATGTATGGTTTAGGATCGCCAAGCTGGTAGCGTAATACACTAATGTAGGCTTTTGCCGGGTCGTGAGGAGATGGTTCTACGGCATCTACACGTCCACCGGATGGTAATTTTTTAGGCGTGACATTTGTCCACGATTCCCCGCTATTTTTAGTGACATGAACCGGACCATCATTGGCGCCGACCCAAATGACGCCTTGTTGTATAGGCGATTCGCGAATGGCATAAATGGTGCTGTAAAATTCTTCACCGGTAACATCTCGGGTAATTGGCGCGCCGGAGATTACTTGTTTGTCGTCCTCAAAAGCAGTTAAATCTGGCGATATGGTTTCCCAGGTTTTACCTTCATCGGTAGTTTTGTGTACAAACTGACTACAGTGGTAAACAATAGAGGCATCGTGAGGCGATACATAAATTGGTGACACACGTTGAAACCTGTATTTTAAATCTTTGGGGTTATGGCCATACATGTTGGATGCGCCAACATAATATTGTTTTTCTGTTCCTGTTTCTTTGTTAAATACACCAAATCGGCCTTTACAGTTAGAATACACGATGTTGTGATTGCCTGGTTTAGGCACTGCAGGACCGGTCTCGCAGCCACCTGTATTAATGATATAACCTATTCCCGGCTGTTGTACTGCGTATGGGGCTTGCGAGGGAACAGCTAATGTGCTGTAGTTATCTTGTTGACCGCCATAGACCCAATATGGAAACTGATCGTCCACCTCGACCTGATAAATTTCTGAAGTCGGTTGATTGTATTGCGTAGACCAGGATTTTCCTCCATTTAATGTCACGTTCGCACCTCCATCATTGGATTGTATAAAGATGTCCGGATAATCAGGATTTATCCACATGTCATGGTTATCCCCATGCGGAGAAGACATACGCTTCCAGGTCTTGCCACCATCGACAGATTTATAATAGCCTGTTGCCAGGGCGTATAATACGTCAGGATTTTTAGGGTCTACTCTCAAATTGGTGTAATAAAATGGTCTTGTGCGAATACCTTTATGACTGGACACCTGCGCGAATGATTGCCCTTGGTCAACAGATTTGTATAATCCGCCTTGTTTACCTGGTGCTTCAACCAAGGCGTATACTAGTTTTGAATCGGCGCCAGACACTGCCAAATCTATTTTTCCAATCAAGGTATTTGGAAGACCTTTCGTTATCTTATCCCATGTTTTTCCACCATCAATGGATTTATAGATGCCACCTTCTTCCGGCTTTCCACCACTGATAATGGTCCAAGGTTTACGTTCGGCTTTCCAGGCTGTAGCAAAAAGTATTTCCGGGTTAGAGGGTAAAAATTCAATGTCATAAATACCTGTTTCGTCAGAAATGGATAAGATTTTCTCCCAGGTTTTACCTCCGTCAACGGTTTTGTAAACACCACGTTCCGGATTGGGCTGAAAGGCTTTGCCAATAGCGGCCACATACACGATATTATGGTTGTTGGGATGAATTCGCACTGCGCCGATTTGGCCGACATCTGCTAAGCCTATAAATGTCCAGTTCGCTCCACCATCAATCGATTTATACATGCCTCGACCTTCAATCACGTTACTTCTTAGGCCATCACTACCAGTACCTACATAAATGATATTTGGGTCGTTTTGGGCTACTTCGATGGCACCGATTGAAGGTGTAGAAAAAAAACCATCAGAAATGTTTTTCCACGACATACCATAATCTTCGGTTTTCCAGACTCCACCGCCTGTTGCGCCAAAGTAAAAGGTCGAAGGCGCCGATTTTACACCAGCCACGGCAGTCACTCTACCACCACGATATGGTCCTAATTCACGGTATTTTAAAGCCTCAAAGTCTTGAGCAGAGGATTCTATAAAGAATAATAATAAAATTACAGTTATAAATCGTAGCATAATTTCCGGTTTAAACTACGATAATAAGACATTATTATAGTTTTACATAATGATATAACCTAGTTTTAATACTTATGTAGTTCTTCAAATTGTTGTAAATTATTAATCAAAGTCAGTGTGATTATACCAAGTTAATTATAAGACGGCGCTATAATGTTTAGAAAGTAAATCTGAAAAATGCTCAGATTCACATTTATTTTGTTTCAACATCCCACAATAGTGTGGTCAAAAATTATTTAATCATGTTATAAATGCTTTTTACAAATTCTCTATGGTTGAATGGTAAATTGGTTTGATTGACTGAAATAACCATCGTGATCTCCAAATCCGGATTGTAGAATACATCGCTTCCCCAATAGCCGGAATGCCCATAAAAACGGATATCATCAAAACTGTAAAGTATTATCCCGTAGCCATACCGATTATCGGACTCCGAAATCATTTCTTCAAACAGATTCTTGTTTTTGAACAAAACGCTAGTGAACAAGGCTTTCATAAACAAGTTGAGGTCGTATGTGGTAGACACCAATCCGCCACCAGCCCAGTCGAATGAGGTGTTGATGTCCTTATTTAATTCGATATTGCCAATGTAGGAACTCGGCATTGGAAGCGCATTTTTTGCCGTTTCATGGTATTCATAATACGTGTTTTGCATTCCTGCAGGTTGCAGAATGTAAGTTCTGTAGGCTTCTGCGAGAGGCAGGTTTGTGTATTTTTCGATAAGTAAGCCTAACAAAAAGTAATTGACATCAGAATAATGAAAGCCCTTTCCGGGTTTAAAATGCGCTCTGGTGTTTAAGCCAAACTCATAATACAATTCAAACAAATCCTCAGTAGTCCATTGTTTTTCTGGATTTTCAAAAAGCCTTGCCATAAATTCTTTTTCCGTATCCGTAAAAATATCTGCTAATCCGGACGTATGATTCAGCAGTTCACGAACGGTGATTTTAGACCCATAAGATTTACCATTGAATACTGAAAGCCTATCAAAATCAACAAATTCGATTTCACCGATAAGATCGACTACGTTGTCATTCAATTTAAATTTATCATCTTCAACTAATTGAAGAATAAGTGTAGCGGTAAACATTTTGGTAATACTGGCAATTTTAAACGGGCTGTTGGCTTCAACTGGGGTTTCGTTTGAAAGGGAAAGTTGACCGAAGCCTTTATTGTATGTAAAGTCTTTTTTAGCATTTTCCAAGTACACTAAAATATTCGCTACAGGTTGTTCTGAATTAAATGACAGGTAAGTATTAATGTGGTCGTCTAACTGTTTTTCGAGACCTTGTGCATTAGTTAAGGCAATACTTAGTACAAAATACAGTACAATAAGAAGGTTTGGTTTTTTCATGGGTTTAAATTTTTAGCAAAACTAAAACCTCGACTTCAAATGCCGATTGACCTAGGTCAAATCGTGTTTTTTTCTAATCCTACTAAGCCGTTCTTTTGAAATGCCTAAAAAAGACGCCACATCTTTAAGTGGAATTTTATTTACCAGTTTTGGCTGCTCTAGTAACAGATTAATATAATTCTCTTCTGCGGTAAAGCCTTTTGCTTCCAAATTGCGTTGAATCAAAACCTCAATATATTCCAGAAGGATAAACTGAATAGTGTTTTCAGGTAGATTTTGTTTTTCTAGTTGCTCGTAAAAAGCCTTTCTTGAGACTCTAAGACAGGTAGTATTACAGATGGCATCGATATTATCTTTGCATGGTACTGATTTAATAAAAGAAACAGGAGATGCTTCGATGTCTCCCGGAAAGGTGAAGCCAAGAACAACCTCCTTATCATTTACAAACCTCCAGGTTCTTAAAATTCCCTCCTCTACAATGAGCATAAAATCTGCTTTTTGGCCTTCAGCAAAAACAACATCGTCTTTTTTGTAAAATACTCGTTTTCCGACATGCTGTAAAGCCTTAAGAAACGTCTTAAAATTATCCTGGTTTTTTACGGAACGTCCTGAATTAAGATTGAGTTTCATCTGTTAAGGGGTAATCTTAATTATTAGTTGTTAATTTATTATCAAAGATAGGAAGTCCTTTTTTAAATGCTTGGTGTAATGGTATGTATTCATCTTAAAAGTATTTTGTATAAGTCCTATTATACTATATTTGACATGAACATTTCACTCTATTCCAAAGAGATTATTTAATTTTTTAAAAATTCTACTATGAAAATTACAGTTACTGTTTTGCTTTTTTTCTTAACATTAGCCTTATCAGCTCAATCTTTCAAGGCTTTAGCAGATAAAAAAGATTTGTCTCAGTATGAAGGTTATTTTAATTTTTGGTACTCAGAAAACGAAGATAAAATCTATTTGGAGGTAGATGAGCTTGGTGAAGAATTTTTGTACGTACATGCTCTGACCAGCGGTTTAGGTTCTAATGATATTGGTTTGGATAGAGGTCAATTGGGTGGCACAGCTGTGGTTAAATTTCAACGGGCAGGTAATAAGCTCTTGCTTGTGCAGCCCAATCAGGACTACAGAGCGATTACAGATAACGCTTTAGAGCGTCGTAGTGTTCAGCAGGCTTTTGCAACATCTGTTTTATATGGGTTTAAAATTATAGAAGATCTTGATGGGAAATTTTTAATTGACTTTACTCCTTTTTTAATGCAAGATGCTCATGGTGTTTCTCAAGCTTTAAAACGTACAAGTCAAGGCAGTTATACTTTAGATAAAAGTAAAAGTGCCATCGCCATGGAGCGCACAAAGACCTTTCCGAAAAACTCAGAATTTGAAGTCTTGTTGACATTTTCTGGAACACCTAGCGGTCAATATGTGCGTTCTGTAGCACCCGATCCTTCAAATCTTACAGTAATTCAGCATCATAGCTTTGTAAAACTTCCGGAAAAGGGTTTCCAGATGCGGAAATTTGACCCAAGAAGTGGTGTCTATCCTTTAGGTTATCAGGATTATTCTTCACCGATTCACGAATCACTGACTAAACGTTTTATTAGGAGACATAGGTTGGAGAAAAAAAATCCAAATGCCAAAATTAGTGAAGCTGTAGAGCCAATTGTCTATTATTTGGACCCGGGTACACCTGAACCAGTAAGGTCCGCATTACTGGAAGGCGCAAGCTGGTGGAATCAGGTCTTTGAAGCCATTGGTTATAAAGATGCCTTTCAGGTAAAAATGCTGCCGGATGATGCAGATCCTTTAGATTTACGATATAACGTCATTCAATGGGTGCATCGTTCTACAAGAGGTTGGAGCTATGGTGCAAGTGTAACCGATCCGCGAACAGGTGAAATTCTAAAAGGCCATGTGAGTTTAGGAAGCCTGCGTATCAGACAGGATTTTATGATTGCTCAGGCCTTGATGAATAAGCCATTTGGAGAGTCTGATGATAATTACCAACCCATGTTGGAAATGGCTTTGGCTAGAATTCGTCAGTTATCGGCGCATGAAGTAGGACATACGCTTGGATTTACGCATAACTTTGCCGCCAGTACAGATGGCAGGAGTAGTGTTATGGACTATCCACATCCCATTATAACGTTAAAAAACAATCAAATAGATTTCTCTGATGCTTACGATATTGGTATAGGCGAATGGGATAAAGTTACCGTAGCCTATAGTTATGGCGACCCCAAAACAAATCAGTCTGAAGAAGAGTATTTAAATGAGGTATTGACGCAGGCAAAAGAGGACGGACTTCAATTTATAAGCGATGCCGATGCGCGACCACAGGGTAGTGCTCATGGCTATGCTCATCTGTGGGATAATGGAAAAAACCCAGCCCAAGAACTGAATCGTGTTTTAGACCTTCGTTCAAAAGCTATTAACAACTTTTCCTTAGATAATATCAAAACGGGTGAAGCCTATTCTGTTTTAGAAGATGTATTTGTACCGCTTTACTTTTTTCACCGTTACCAAACTGAAGCAGCCGTAAAACTAGTAGGAGGACTAGATTACAGTTATGCCACCAAAGGCAGTGGACTTTTGCCGGTCGAAACAATTTCAAAATCAATACAAAACGATGCTCTTCAGGCTACACTTAAGACTTTAGACGCTGAAACTTTAGCTATTCCGGAAAGGCTTTTACAACTGTTCCCGCCTCGAGCATTTGGGTACAACCGTACACGAGAGTCGTTTAAAAGTAATACAGGAGTCAGTTTCGACGCCTTGGGAGCAGCCTCTACAGCCAGCGACATGACCTTAGTCTTATTATTGCATCCTCAACGTGCCAATCGCTTGATTCAGCAAAAAGCTTTGGAGGATTCGTTGTTAGGTCTGGAAGACGTTTTAACCCAACTCTTAGAACAAACCCTGTATAAAAAGATGAAATTTGATTATGTAGGAGAAGTTCAAAACAGCATCAATTTTAATGTATTGAAGCACTTGATGAACCTTTCTGCCAGCGATCAAAGTATACCACAAGTCAAAGCCATTACAAATGCTATTTTGCATAAGTTGAAAGTAAACCTGGAGAATGATAGCTCAATTATAAAAAAGGAAATGGCCTATCGTATCGAACAGTTTATGGAGGAACCTGAAAAATTTAAAGTGATCCCATCTCCACAAATACCGGACGGCAGCCCGATTGGGAGTTTTCAGTGTTTAAATGAATGAGTAAGCCCGCTATGTATCCCAAAGCGGGATAATTATTTTAAGCCTGCTTCTGTTGTAGACACTTAAAACGCTAAGAAGTTAAGATTTAACAAGTCTTATTTTCTTCATTTAAATATGAGAAAACAGGTAAAAAAGGGCATAGATGGGTGCTTTTTACTGTTTTCCGGATGTTTTGTAACAAAATCACAGCCTTAGCGTCTAAAAAACAATTAACCATTTAATTTTTAATATATACGCTATGTCTTCTAAACGCTTAGATTTTATAATGAGTAAGTTTTGTCTTGCGGCGATTTCTATAAGCTTTCTTTTATTTTATGTATTGTTTTAGAATCACCATATCCTATCCTTAGTATTTTCCATTATAAAACAAACACTATTCAATAAGATCCTCAGTTGAATATTTCAGTGTTTTATAAATTATAATTTTCTTCGAATTTAAGCTTTGAATTGTAGGCGCAATGTGCTAAGTTTATGCCTTAATTTTAAACATAAAAATGAAAATACTAGGCATAGGCTCTCGCATAAATCACCCTAAATACGGCAAAGGCGTCGTAACTAACGTAACATCCATTCATTATTGGGTTACCTTTATAGATAAAGGCTTAGAAACCATTGAAATAGATTCAGATTTTGAAATTATTGAAGCAGCAGAAGATGAGGTGGACACTGTTAGCTTTTATGAAATAGAAAAAAGTTTAAAAAGCATTTTAAAAAAATGGTCCGATGTATCCGAAGTGATTCCTATTGCTGATAAATGGAAAGGCGGAAAACTCATTATGGAACCTGGAGATACCAGCTTAAAATCGAAGGAAATGCCCATAGACACTTTTTTCCATAAAATTACCATGGTTAGGGATAGACTACGTGTCATGGAACAAAAAATAAACTCAAGTAATCTAGACGAGCAGGAAAAAATAGATTTGCAACAATACATTACCAGAAGTTATGGTAGCCTCACTTCCTTTAATGTGCTTTTTAAATTAAAAAGCCAGCAATTTGTAGGACAACGCAAATAAGTTTTAAATCTTGTAATACTCTTAATTTCAGTCGGATTGGATGGTATAGAAATAAATAAACTTGTAAATGCATATATAGATGCCAATGCTAATTTTTTGGTCATTACTAGAGCAGGTTACTACAATCCAAAATTTAAAAAACAGGAGAAAAATTGTATTTATTTTGAGTGCCAAGGCTCTCGGAGAAGACAATACAATATCAAAATAGAATTTGAAACCGACACCAAAATTAAGTCTTCATGTACTTGCCCGTATGACGGCTTTGGCATTTGTAAGCATCAAGTGGCCTCACTGGAAAATGTGATGGACCTCGTGTACGAAAAAGTTATAGATCCTGACTTGTTTTTCGGCTCTAATGCGGCTAAGGCTCAAATTGACAAAAAAACTTTAATACTTCAGCATGACAACGGCTTTATCGACAGTAATGCTTTAGGGAAGATTCGGTTTACACGAAATAATTATAGGTTTGGCGAAACCATAATAAAATCTATCAAACGAAATGAAATTTTAGCCATTTTTGAAACCTTTTCTAAAGACTACAAACAAGTTTTAAAGTACGACAAAGCTAATGACGAGATTAGCTTAAAATGTAATTGTGGCCAAGCTGCTAATTGTTTTCATAATTATCTGTTTATAAAACAAGTTAAAGAAAATTTTGGTTTAGATTACTTTGTTGAAGATTATAAAGACAGAGTAAAACGAGATATTCTGATTGATAATCAACTCGCTGAAAAAGTAGAGTTTGATGAGGTGTTTGAGTTAACAATCGACACTAATGGCATCTCTTATTACAGCAAAATTCCAAACCTGATAAGCTCAACAAAGCAAGTTTTTGAGCCTTTAAGTACATCCGATTTAAAGCAGATAAACAAACCTTTAACCTCAAAAGTACAACATTTTGGTTTTGGGTTGTGTTTTCAGTTTTACGAAGAGAACTTAGTTAAAGTTGCACCAGTTTATGGCAAACTGAATAAGCAGAAAACAGAAATAGTATCTAAGATTAAGGAAATTAGTGACATTGATGTTTACGATGCCATGCAAGCCTTACCGGAAGACGATATAAAACAACTGCCTAAAGCAGTTCAACTGGCAGAACATTTTGAAGAATTAGACAATTCGCTGGATAATCAAGTAGAATCAGCGAGGTTTATAATATCATTTTACGATTACCTAAGGCAGTTAGAAGCGCCACTTTTCTCGCATAACGTTGAAGATAGCTTTGTAAGAAAGAATTTTTCCAAGCTTTATATAGACATTACCGAAGTAAAACCTATCCTAGAAATAGAGGAGGTTGGAAAATTTTACCAATTAAAATTTAGTGTAAAAATTGGTTCAGCCAAATATTCACTCGATTCTAAAAAAATAAAAATAAGTATATGTGGAATTTTTTTAGAAGATAAGCTGTTTCAAGTTAAAGACGCTGAAACCTTGATGGCACTAAATATCATGAAACATACTCCGGAAGTGTCGTTTTTTAATGAAGGTCTATCTCATTTAAAAAAGGAAATAATCGCGCCTTATTCGAAAGTTTTCGAGATAAAATTTAAAGGCCTAAAAGTACAAGAGACTATAAAACAAAACTTTAAACCCATCAAGCAAGTCTACCTATCGGATGCAGATGATGGTGAATATGTCGTATTTCAACCTCTTGTAAATTATGATGGTAAACTTGTAAAGCCTAATAGTGGTGAGAAAATTTGGCTGGACGATGCAAATCTAAACAGCCTTAAAAGAGACTATGTGTTTGAAGATAATTTTTTGCTTTTTATTCAATCCTTGCATGAAGATTTTTATTCTAAAAATGATTTTTTCTACATCAAAACTCAAGAGGCCCTCAAATCACTTTGGCTTATAGAGGCTATCGATAAGCTTAAAGCTGAAGGTGTTCAGGTATTTGGTTTAAAGGAATTAAAAAAGATAAAGTACAATCTGCATAAACCAACCTTTAATACGCATTTAAGTTCGGGTATAGACTGGTTTGAAATGAATGTAGATATTTCCTTTGGCGATCAGAAAGTAGACTTGCGCCAGCTTAGGAAAGCTATTGTCAAGAAGTCTAATTATGTTGAGTTAGGTGATGGCACTTTAGGAATTATCCCCAAACAGTGGATAGAGAAATATGAAAAGTACTTTAAGATTGGCCAAACCAAAAAGGACCACATCGAAATATCCAACTACAATTTTAACGTCATAGAAGAGCTTTATGAAGACTTAGACAATTCACCGGATTTTTTAAAAGAACTCAAAGACCGAAAAGAACGTATATTAAATTTAAGCGAAATAAAACCTATTGCACCTTCAAAACATCTGAAGGCAGAACTTCGTGCTTATCAAAAAGAAGGTTTAAACTGGTTGGTATTCCTTCATGAGAATAAGCTTGGGGGTTGTTTGGCCGACGATATGGGCTTAGGAAAAACCCTTCAATGTATTGCCTTTTTACAATATTTGAAAGATAAGGCTAAAGCAAAAAAAAAACCCCAAGTTTGATTATTGCGCCTACTTCTTTGATATTCAATTGGATAAGAGAGTTTGAAAAATTTGCACCAAACCTTAAAACACTTGCTTTTACCGGAAGCAAACGCCATGAGTTTACAGAAGAATTTACAAATGCAGATGTGGTGCTAACCACCTACGGCTCGTTGATAATAGATATTCAATTTCATAAAAACCAGACCTACAATTATGTTGTTTTAGATGAAAGTCAGGCCATAAAAAACCCAAATTCTCAGCGATTTAAGGCCGTAAGGTTGTTGAAGTGTTTCAACAGATTAGCGCTTACCGGCACGCCTATAGAAAACAATACGTTTGATTTGTATAGTCAATTTAGTTTTCTTAATCCGGGTATTTTCGGGAGTGTAAAGCATTTTAGAGCTACTTTTTCGGATGCCATAGACAAAGAACAGGACGAATATACATCTGCACTGTTATCAAGGTTAATTAAGCCCTTTATGCTAAGACGTACAAAGGCACAAGTGGCAAAAGAGTTGCCAAGCAAAACCGAATCTATCATTTACTGTGAGATGTCTAAGCCTCAAAAAAAAGTATACGATAAATTCAAAACTTACTACAGAGATAAGCTAAAGGAGCAAATTGAAGCAGAAGGCATCAATCGTTCTCAAATGTATATTTTACAGGGTTTAACCAAGTTAAGGCAAATATGTAATTCTACCGCATTGGCCAGCAAAGATGAAGATTATGGAAATCATTCAGCTAAGTTAGATGAGCTCATTATTCATCTTAACGAAAAAGTAAATAACCACAAAATACTAGTATTCTCGCAATTTGTAGGCATGCTTAATTTAGTAAAAGAAAGGTTGGAGCAAGAACAAATTGTTTATGAATATTTGGATGGTAAAACCAAGGATAGGGAAAGCAAAGTAGACCGTTTTCAAAACAATGATGACATTCGCGTTTTTTTAATTAGTCTCAAAGCTGGTGGAACCGGATTAAACCTCACAGAGGCAGATTATGTTTACCTCATAGACCCGTGGTGGAATCCAGCAGTAGAAAATCAGGCCATAGACCGCTGTTACAGGATTGGACAGAACAACCATGTCATTGCTTATCGTATGATTTGTAAAGACACCATAGAAGAACAAATCGTAGCCTTACAAGACAAAAAGAAAGTTGTAGCCTCAGAAGTTATCCGAACCGATGTCGAAAAGAAAAGCTTTAACCAAGAAGACATCGAAAAATTCTTTAGGATATAATAAAACCCCTTTTTTAAACATTAAATATGTAGCTTTAAGATTGAGAGAGCTTTTAAATGGCTTGATAATAAATGCTTATGTGGATTAAATTAGTTGATGAATAATGGCTTTTCAATACTTGTACTGACTAAGCCGACTACAAGTCATCGGTTAAAATAAAGTACAATTCACATCAATATGTGATGCAAATCATAAAAATATTTGTTTTTGATAACCTATTTTTATTGACTATTAATTATTTCAAAATTAAAAAAGATGGCAACACATTACATATATGTCAATGCGACATTGGCAGATCCTTATCCACCGGCTTTATCGGACGACGAAGGACATACCGCCCATAGTGCCAATGATGACAAAAATATGACGACCGATGTGGGTCCCGGAGATGTAGTTATCTGGCAGGCTACCGGTGATATTACGGAATTATTAGATATATCCTATACGGGCGGCTTAGACTTATTTTTCCAACCTCCAATAAAGCAACCTAATGGAACATGGAGAGGAGTAATAGGGCCAAATCCGAAAACACCTGATGATACCGAAGAAGAATATAACATTTCCTATGTAGTAAATAATGGAGTGGCGTATTCTCAAGATCCGAAAATAAGACTAAGGCCAACCATTGGCTCGTAAAATGAAATTACCTCAAATAAGCATAAATAAACTAATTATTAAAACCTAATAAAATGGCACAACATCATATTTTTGTTTTTGCAACAATCAACAATCCATACCCTCCTATGTTAGTAGATGACCAAGGTGGTTATGCACGTACTGACCAAGATGATAGAAACTTGATTACACCTTTATTAGAAGGAGATTTAATTTTTTGGACTAAAGCGGCTAATGTTGAATCAATAGATGAAATTACATTTAATAGTCACTCAGAAAATTTTGTTATGCATCAAAATTCGATTGAAAATGGAGGTTCACAATACGCCCAAATAATTGGGCCTATACCCGAAGAAGGTCTACTTATTGAATACAGTATAACATATACGGTAAGAGGAGAATCGCTAACTCATACTCAAGACCCGAAAATAAGACTAAGGCCAACCATTGGTTCTTAGAATGACATTTATTATAAACCTAAATCAATTTAAAAAAACTTAAAAAATGGCAACACATTACATTGGTCTTTACGCCACGATGAAAGACCCCGACACACTTAAAATATTAGATGATGAAGGTAATTTGTCTGGAAACAAAGACGACGACAAAAATTTAACAACGGATGTTTTAAACGGTGATACAGTTGTTTGGAAGATCATAAATTTGGAACATAATGCTATTGCAACAATCGATAAAATAGAGATTAACAGTAATGCTTATTTTGATCCGGGACCAACACCTGTAGGTGACGGTACGTGGTCGGCTGTTGTAAACGATAATTCCGAACCTTCAATGTATGGAGATGGTTTTTCTGCATATACCATTTACTATATAGACAAAAATGGCGGCAATCATAAACAAGATCCAAAAATAAGACTAAGACCTACTATTGGTCAATAACAAATGAATTTTAGTGTTAACATATCAAAAGCCTGCATCCTT
>CAYNCI010000026.1:16906-21607 GCA_964396065.1 uncultured Mesohalobacter sp.
TATTGGTCAATAACAAATGAATTTTAGTGTTAACATATCAAAAGCCTGCATCCTTGTAGGCTTTACTTTTTTTTCTTCATTATGGTCGTTTTCACAGGATCAAAAGGTAGCTGACAGCCTAAAAGCCATTTTTGAACAAGATACCCTTACAGGTATAGATAAATTAGATTTACTTACTGAATTAGCTTTCAACGAAGTAAACGATTTAGAATTGTCTTTAAAATACTCAAACTTATTAATAGAACAAGCTACTAACAATGATTATTTATATGAAGGTTATACCCAAAAAGGCTATACTTACCGGTTGTTAGGCGATTTAAATAAGGCTCTTCAGGCTTATATAAAAGCCGCAGAAGTGGCGATTGAACGTAAAAGTAAGGTGGATGAAGGTGGAGCTTATATTTCTATAGCAGATGCTTATTCTGAAATGGGAAATTCCCAAAACGCAGAGTTCTATTACGAAAAGGGCATTAAAATTCTTCGTGAGTCCGATAGTGCAATCAGTCTGGCTTCAGCACTTTTAAATGCTGGTGATGAGTATTTTAATTCAGAGAACTACGAAAAAGCCTTAGAATATTTTAAAGAATCTGGCCAAATATTCAAAGATCAAGATTACTTGATAGGAACAGCTTATAATTTGGGCAATATAGGGATGGTCTACGCCGAACAAGGGAATAATGTACTGGCAGAAGAAAAAATAAATCAAGCCATTCAGATTTTAGCAGATTTTGGGGATTACTCCGCAATCGCTGAATACCTTACCTATATGTCGGATATTTATGAAGATAAAAAAGACTATGCTAAGGCGTTAATGTATGCGCAAAACAGTTTAAATATCGCCTTAGAAAACAACCTTCAAAAACAAATAAGTGATTCCAACTTAAGATTATATGAATTGCACAAGGTTAGCGGTAATCCGGATTCTGCCTTATACTATTATCAAATACATATTTCTTACAGAGATACCATTAGAAATATAGATAACATAGAGAAAATGGCAGATGCCATCACTGAGTTTGAAGTCTCGCAACGAGAAACTAAATTAGAGCTTGCTGCTCAAAAAAGTAAAACTCAACTCATTATATTAGGCTTCACCGGAGCCATCTTGCTATCCTTAGTGTATTTCTTTATAGCCATCCGTAAAGAAAAGAAAAAGACAGATGCCTTGCTGCTTAATATTCTACCCGAAGAAACCGCAGAAGAGCTAAAGAAGAAAGGTAAAGTAAAAGCAAGAAAATACGAATCTGTAAGCGTATTGTTTACAGACTTTAAAGGTTTTACATCTTATTCTGAAAAACTATCTCCGGAAGACTTGGTAAAAACCGTAGGCTTTTATTTTTCAAAATTTGATGACATCATAGAGAAATATAACTTGGAAAAAATTAAAACCATTGGTGATGCCTATATGTGTGCCGGTGGGATATACCACAATAAAGAAGACCATGCTCAAAAAATTATTGCAGCCGCATTGGAAATCGCTGCCTTTGTAGACCAGACTAAAAAAGATGTCGCTAAAGACGAATTAAATTTTGATGTTCGTATCGGAATTAACACCGGGCCATTGGTGGCAGGTGTAGTAGGAACTAAAAAATTTGCTTACGACATTTGGGGTGATGCCGTTAATGTTGCCTCCAGGATGGAATCTAATGGCCAAGTTGGTAAAGTAAATATTTCTGAAAACACCTATGCGCTTGTCAAAGAAAAATACGATTGCCATTACCGTGGTGAAATGCCCGTTAAAAATCGTGGTAACTTGAAAATGTATCTGGTCAAAGGGCAAAAAAAAGCAGAAAAAAAATCCGCTTAAACAAAAGCCTAAGCGGATGATAATTTATAAGTTATTTAATTTTTAAACCTCTACACTTTTTACAGTCGTTACAATACGTCCTGCAACTTTGTATGGATCTGCATTAGAAGCTGGTCTTCTGTCTTCTAACCAACCTTTCCATCCTTTTTCAACAGTGATGATAGGAATTCTAATAGAAGCTCCTCTATCCGAAATACCATAACTAAATTCGTGGATAGATTGTGTTTCGTGCTCACCTGTTAAACGTTGCTCGTTAAATTCACCATATACCGCAATATGCTCCTCCACAACTGGTCTAAAAGCTTCACAAATCTTTTCGTAGACTTCTCTGCTTCCGCAAGTTCTTAAAGTCGTATTTGAGAAATTGGCGTGCATCCCTGAACCATTCCAGTCCATATCTTGCCCTAAAGGTTTTGGGTGGTATTCGATATAATAGCCGTAATCTTCAGTTAGCCTGTCTAGAAGATATCTCGCAATCCATATTTCGTCTCCTGCCTTTTTTGCTCCTTTAGCAAACAATTGAAATTCCCATTGTCCACATGCCACTTCTTGGTTAATACCTTCGAAGTTTAAACCGGCTGCTATACACATATCAGCATGACGTTCTACTATTTCTCTACCATGAGTGTTACGACCACCAACCGAGCAGTAATACAAGCCTTGTGGAGCAGGGTAACCTCCTACAGGGAAACCAAGAGGCAATTGAGTTTTTCTGTTCATGATAAAGTACTCTTGCTCAAAGCCAAACCAGAAGTCGTTATCATCGTCGTCTATTGTAGCGCGACCATTAGATTCGTGTGGCGTACCATCAGCATTAAGAACTTCAGTCATTACTAAATATCCGTTTTCTCTTGCAGGGTCTGGATAAATAGCGACAGGTTTTAGTAAACAATCAGAAGCATCTCCTGTGGCTTGTCTGGTAGAGCTTCCATCGAAAGACCATATCGGGCAGTCTTCTAATTTACCACTAAAGTTTTCCTCGATTTTGGTTTTACTCCTCATGTTTTGAGTCGGCTTATAACCATCAAGCCAGATGTACTCTAATTTAGATTTACTCATAATTATTATTTATTTTTTAATAGACAAATATCATTGTTTTTAATGTTTCTCCAAAGAAAAAACAAAGCGAAGAATTCTTAAAATATTAATTTTTATTAACAAGATTATTATTTTTATTAAAAATAAAGTACGAAAACGTTTTCAATACCTACTTATTTTAAAATTTTAAGATGCATTGTTTTAACATAGTTAAAAGTACTAAAAAATCCTCTAATTAGATTTAAAGTTTTAAATGAGCGCAATCGAATTCAAAAGCAATTATACGACTGCGCTCACCTGAATAATTTATAATGTCATAAAAAATGCCAACTTGTAAAAGTCATTTTGTGCAAACCCATCATCGCCGACGTTGTTGGCTCCAAAAGAAAATCGTAATCCGGCATTGCCTTTTTGAACCTGAAGATAAGGCCCTATCCACTGGTATCCATCAAGTCGATCCAAATCGCCACCGCCATTTATAGAACCACCTGAAAGGTACAGTTCTTCATAGTGTGCTCCAAAAGAAAAATAAGGAGATACTTTATACCCAAAATTGGCCCAATAATGCACATAATTGTTTGTTGCATTTTCTGACTGTGTATTGTCTGTTAACGCAGCATAATACCCAAAATAGAATTGGCCTTCAAATTTTTCTGAAGAATAATTTACAGTCAGGTTAGGAACAATACCATCACCAATAACACCTTCCTGGGCAGCACCACTAGAAAGCAAGCTTCCCATCGTAAAGCCTAATTGAGGATTAATGTCAAAATTTCCAACAGTTTTATTGTAGCCTATACCTACTTCAGTCCATTGCCCCCAGGCACTACCAGTTCCGGCTCCCCATTGGATGCCATATGCTGTTACAGCGTCTGTGTCGCTAAGAGAATAGCCAAAAGTCATCATAGGCGTAAAACCAAAAAATGCATCAAGATTTAGAATTAAACCTGCACTTACTTTTTCGTCAGTCTCCTGGGCTTGCACATTTAATACCATTAAGATGGCTAAAATTAAAAAAGTTAATTTTTGTTTCATAATGTAAATTTTTTAGGATTAAGTTGTCAAAACTATACAAAACATATTCATATTTTGATATTTTTATAAATCAACCTCATTTTTATTGAATTATTAATTATAAGGTTTTCGTAATTTGATTATTTTGATATTTATCTAAATATATTCACGTATTAATGCATTTTATTCAAACAAAAACACTGAAAACTTCAATATATGACTACTTTTAACAGAAAAAGTTGTTAACACAAACGTTTTCGAAGATGCGTTTGCTTTTTAATTTATGATATTTATCATTTTTTAGTCGAAAGAAACTATTTCTAGATTCGCTTTTGGATAAAATTGTATCTCGACGAGATTCTCATCCATTAGAAGGACATATTAATTTTAATTATAAACTGAGACATATGCTAGTAAGACAAGGGCTTTATCATCCGGAATTTGAACATGATAATTGTGGTGCAGGTTTTATATGTAGTTTGAAAGGAGAAAAATCAAATGATATTATACACAAAGCACTTGAAATTTTAGAAAAATTAGAACACCGCGGAGCCGTAAGTGCTGATGGGAAAACCGGCGATGGCGCAGGAATTTTAATCGATATCCCTCACGAATTTTTTGTTGAAAACAATGAATTTGAATTGCCGGAGTATGGCCAATATGCCGTGGGAAATGTGTTTTTACCTAAAAAAGAAAATCAGCGAATATTTTGTAAGACCTATTTTGAAAGCTTTGTTAAAGAACAGGGATTAAACGTCTTAGGCTGGAGAAATGTACCCATAGACGACAGCGTTCTAGGCGAAATTGCCAGAAAGACAGAACCTTTTATTTCTCAATTATTC
>CAYNCI010000026.1:21707-53015 GCA_964396065.1 uncultured Mesohalobacter sp.
CTAAGAGGAAATGTTTCGAGAACACTTTCCAGACAGGAACTTATGGAAAGCGATTGGTTTGGAGAAGACATAAAATCAATTTTTCCTATCATTTTGCCGGGTAGATCGGACTCAGCACAAATGGATATGGTGGTAGAACTTTTACTCATGACCGGTCGATCCCTGCCGGAAGTGATGATGATGCTGGTACCCGAGGCCTGGGAGAAAAACCCTGACATGTCGGATGAAAAAAGAGCTTTTTACGAATACAACTCCTGTATCATGGAGCCCTGGGATGGCCCTGCATCTATCCCCTTCACAGATGGTAATTATATCGGTGCTGTTTTAGACAGAAATGGTTTAAGACCATCACGCTACACCGTTACAAAATCCGGTTACGTGATCATGTCCTCAGAAACAGGCGTCATTGAATTGGACCCGAAAAATATTGAAAGTCATGGCCGCCTGGAACCGGGAAAAATGTTTTTGGTCGACATGAACAAAGGCCGAATAGTGAAAGATGAAGAAATAAAATCTCACATTGTAACCAAGAGGCCTTACAGGGAATGGCTTGACAATAATTTGGTACATCTAAAAACCTTAGAACCAAAGCCGGGACCGATCATTCACGATGAAGAACCCTTACTGAAACGTCAAATTGTTTTTGGTTATACTCAGGAAGACCTGCATACCATCATTAAGCCTATGGCCGAACTGGCAAAAGAACCAATTGGTTCCATGGGAAACGATACACCAATCCCTGTATTTTCTGAAAAACCACAACTCATTTACAATTACTTCAAACAATTGTTTGCGCAGGTCACCAATCCACCTCTGGATGGCATCAGAGAGGAACTTATAACCGATATTAGCCTCACATTGGGTAAAGATGCAAACCTGTTTCAGATCGATGACGAACATTGTAAAAAACTCAAAATTCAAAACCCGGTCATATCTAAACACGACTTGGACAAAATAAAAAATTACAACGACAATCCCGATTTAGTGGTCAAAACCATCCCCATTTTATATGAAGTTGAAAAAGGCTTAAATCAACTCGAAAAAGCGCTTCAGCAAATGGTAATTACCGCTTCAGAATTTATTGATGAAGGTGGCAGCATCATCATTTTATCAGATAGAGGTGTGAATGAAAAAATGGCCCCAATTCCTGCCCTTTTGGCTTGTTCTTACATCAATCATGAGTTGTACAGTATAGGTAAACGAGCAAAAGCCAATATCATCATCGAATCTGCTGAGCCCAGAGAAGTTCATCATTTTGCCTTATTGTTCGGGTATGGGGCAAGTGCTGTTAACCCTTACATTGTAAATGAAATCGTCTACGAGCAGGTGCTTCAAAACCAAATCACAGATGCAGAGTATATGGCTGCTATAAAAAATTATAACAAAGCCATTGGTAAAGGTATTTTGAAAGTCATGAATAAGATTGGCATCTCTACTTTAAATTCTTACCGGGGTGCTCAACTTTTTGAGTGTATAGGCCTAAACTCGAAATTTGTAAATGAATATTTTCCTAATACGATTACAAGAATTGAAGGCATAGGATTGTTCGAAATTGAAAAACAAATTTTTAAACGCCATCAGCAAGCCTACAACACTAATGTAAAGCTGAGACACCAAAGGCTTGAGTTCGGAGGACAGTACAAGTGGCGGCGCCAGGGCGAAAAACACGTTTTTAATCCACTTACAGTCGCAAAGTTACAAGAAGCCGTAAGGTTGAATAAACCGGAGACCTACAAAGAATATTCTGCACTCATCAACGATCAGTCGAAACAATTGATGACGATAAGGGGTCTATTCGAATTTACAAACTACGATCCCATTCCTGTTGAAGAGGTAGAACCCTGGACAAATATTGTAAAACGCTTTAAAACCGGGGCGATGTCCTATGGTTCTATAAGTAAAGAAGCCCATGAAAATCTGGCTATAGCTATGAACAGAATAGGAGGTAAGAGCAACTCCGGAGAAGGTGGCGAAGATCAGGAGCGATTTTATAAGGATGCCACCGGAGATTGGAAAAATTCGGCCATCAAGCAAGTCGCTTCGGGTAGATTTGGCGTCACCTCAAATTATTTGACCAATGCCTCGGAGATACAAATCAAAATGGCACAAGGAGCAAAGCCCGGAGAAGGAGGGCAACTGCCGGGAAAAAAAGTGAATCCCAGTATTGCAAAAACAAGAAACTCCACACCTTATGTGGGACTAATTTCACCACCGCCACACCACGACATCTACTCGATCGAAGATCTATCTCAGCTTATTTTCGATTTAAAGTGTGCCAACAGAGAGGCGAGAATTAATGTAAAACTGGTTTCAGAAATTGGTGTCGGTACGGTTGCTGCAGGAGTCTCCAAGGCTAAAGGCGACGTCATTTTGATTTCCGGTCACGACGGTGGTACAGGCGCTTCGCCTCTTACCTCTTTAAAACATGCGGGATTGCCATGGGAGTTAGGGCTTGCCGAAGCGCAACAAACCTTGGTCATGAACAACCTGAGAAATCGAGTTGTTTTGGAATGTGATGGCCAGCTGAAAACCGGTAGAGACGTAGCCATTGCCTGCCTGCTTGGCGCAGAAGAGTTTGGTTTTGCAACAGCGCCGCTTGTGGCATCAGGATGCATTATGATGCGGGCATGCCATCTCAACACATGTCCTGTAGGCATTGCTACACAGAATCCTGAATTGAGAAAAAAATTTCAGGGAAAACCGGAGCACGTTGTCAATTACATGTATTTCGTAGCTCAGGAAATGCGTGAAATTATGGCGCAACTTGGGTTTAGAACTGTTGATGAAATGGTAGGTCAGGTTCATAAACTGGACAAAAACAAAACCATAGCTCATTATAAATCTCTTGGACTGGATCTCAGTCCGATTTTACATCAGGTGAAAACTTCACCCGGAACAAAACTTTACAATACAGAAAAACAGAACCATAATTTGGAAAATGTCTTAGATTTCAAAATTATGAGTCTTGCTCATCCTGCTATTTTCAGAAAAGAGAAAACAGTTCTGGAATCCAAAATCACCAATGAAAACAGAGCCTTTGGTGCAATTTTAAGCAACGAAATATCCAAAATTTACGGCGCTAACGGTCTTCCTGAAAACACTCTGAAAATTAATTTTACAGGGTCGGGCGGACAAAGTTTTGGGGCTTTTGCCACGCATGGATTAACCTTGACCATCAATGGTAATTCTAACGATTATCTCGGGAAGGGCCTTTCTGGCGCAAAACTAATTGTAAAAGTTCCCGATGAAGCAACATTTGTTCCTGAGGATAACATCATTATTGGTAACGTTGCCCTTTATGGCGCTACTTCAGGTGAAGCTTACATTAATGGCAGAGCCGGAGAGCGTTTTTGTGTAAGAAATTCAGGAGCAAAAGCAGTTGTTGAGGGTATTGGCGATCACGGTTGCGAGTATATGACAGGTGGGGTAACCGTTGTATTGGGTGAAGTGGGCAGAAATTTTGGTGCCGGCATGAGCGGCGGTATTGCTTACATATATGATGTAAAAAAGACGTTTTATAACAATTGCAATAAAGAAGGACTAAATATAGATCCTGTTGAAGACTACGAAGACAGGAAAGCACTCAAACAACTCATTGAAAATCATTTTAACGCCACCATGAGTCCTTTAGCCCAACGCCTATTGGAAAAATGGGATGTTGAGGTTTTAAATTTCATCAAAGTGCTTCCTGAAGAATACAGACAGGCTTTGATCAGATTGAATAGTGAAAATAATGTAACAGTATAAGTATGGGAAAGATTTCAGGATTTTTAGAATATGAACGCGAAGATGAAGCCTACATAGAGGCCAAAAAAAGGATTCAGAATTATAAAGAATTCACTATTCCTTTGAAGAAAAAGCAACTTCAAAAACAAGGTGCGCGTTGTATGGATTGCGGAATACCGTTTTGTCACAGCGGCTGTCCTTTGGGGAATTTTATACCGGACTTTAATGACAGTGTTTACCGCGGCGACTGGCAGGAAGCTGCAGAAATTTTGCACAGTACTAACAATTTTCCGGAATTTACAGGAAGGCTTTGTCCCGCACCCTGCGAAGAAGCCTGCGTACTTGGCATCAACGAAGCACCTGTGAGCATTGAAAATATTGAAAAAAATATTGCTGAAATTGCATTTAAAAATGGTTGGGTAAAACCAGAACCACCCGAAACCAGAACAGGGAAAAAAGTAGCCGTGATTGGTTCAGGTCCTGCCGGACTTTCGGCCGCGCAACAGCTTAATCGTGCCGGACACTTGGTGACTGTTTTTGAAAGAGATGACAAAATCGGGGGGTTGTTGCGATATGGAATACCTGATTTTAAACTAGAAAAGCAAGTCATAGACCGCAGGTTAAGAATTCTTGAGGAAGAAGGTATTATTTTCAAAACCAATACAGAAGTTGGAAAACACATCTCTGCAGAAACATTAAAAGCAGAATTTGACGCGGTTTTACTTTGTGGTGGTGCCACGGTGAGAAGGTGTTTACCCATTAAAGGAAACGAACTGAAAGGCATACATCAGGCCATGGACTTTTTGAGTCTTAATAACAAATATGTTGATGGTAAACTGGATTTTGATAAAATTATTTCTGCAAAAGACAAGAACGTCATTGTGATTGGTGGTGGCGATACTGGGTCCGATTGTATAGGGACATCCAATAGACATGGCGCCAAGTCTGTTGTTAATTTTGAAATCATGAGCAAACCGACTTCAGAAAGGCCTGCACACCAACCATGGCCGTATTGGCCAATGAAATTGCGTACATCCTCATCTCATAAAGAAGGTGTAGAGCGACACTTCGGCATCTCGACCAAAGAATTTATAGATGATGGTAATGGAAACCTGAAAGGCTTAAAAACCGTTGAAGTCGAATGGATTTTTGAAGAAGGCCAAAGACCTGTATTAAAAGAACATCCTGAAACTGAAAAGATATGGGAATGTGACATGGTATTACTGGCATTAGGTTTTACAGGTGCTGAAAAAACACTGCCCGAGAATTTTGGTATTGAAGTAGATGAACGCACAAATGTAAAAGCATCTGTGAAGGATTATTCAACCAATGTAAAAGGCATCTTTAGTGCAGGCGATATGCGAAGAGGACAGTCGCTTATAGTCTGGGCTATTTCAGAAGGGCGCGAAGCTGCGCATCATGTCGACAAATACCTCATGGGTTCTTCGGACTTGCCATTAAAGGGTGATGGCGATTTACCCAGGATTTAAAGCTTAAATTTTTATAAAAAGGCTGCCAGGTTAATATTGATTCTGAATAAATTTCACTAATTTAAAAGAAAAAATAGTGAAAGCAATTTGGAACAACAGCGTAATCGCTGAAAGTAACGATACCAAAATAATTGAAGGCAACCATTACTTTCCGCACGACAGCATTAAAAAAGAATTTTTTAAAACCACCGAAACCCACACCACTTGTCCATGGAAAGGTGTCGCGTCCTATTACACAATTGTAGTTGATGGAAAAGAAAATACAGATGCCGCTTGGTATTATCCGAAGACGAAAGACCAAGCTAAAGGTATCGAAAACTATGTTGCGTTTTGGAGAGGCGTTGAAGTAATTGATTAATCAGAAAATCCATGAAATCAACCAGACTTAAAATTGAAAACCGGAAAGGCATAGGGTTAAATGCCAGTATAGACTTCCCGGTTAACCAAAAACCTGAGTTTTTCGCCATATTTGCTCATTGTTTTACGTGCAGTAGTAGTTTAAATATTGTGTGTCAAGTGAGTAGGGCTTTGACACAAGATGGCTTTGGAGTCGTTCGATTTGATTTTACAGGCTTAGGGCGAAGTGAAGGCGATTTTGCCGACAGCCACTTTTCTGCAAATGTTGAAGATTTGCTTGACGTACATCAGTATATTAAAGACAAATACAAGGCACCGTCTTTGTTAGTTGGGCATTCGTTAGGCGGCGCAGCAGTGTTGGTTGCTGCTTCAAAACTAGAGGATGTTAAAGCGGTGGCGACCATAGGCGCACCAGCATCTGTTTCGCATGTCAAGCATTTGTTTTCTCATGGAATAGAAGAAGTTGAAAAAAAAGGTGCTGCCGAAGTTAATTTCGGAGGTAGGCCATTCAAAATCGATACTGATTTTGTTAATGCTTTTGAGGCCATAGATTTGCCTAAAATTGTAAAGGGGTTGAGAAAGCCTCTACTCATTATGCACTCACCATTTGATAAAATTGTTGGTATCAAAAATGCTGAACAATTGTACAATGCGGCGATGCATCCTAAGAGCTTTATCAGTCTGGACGATGCTGATCATTTGCTTCAAAATGAAAAAGATAGTACTTATGTAGGGCGTATGATAGGCGAATGGGTGAAGCACTACTTTCCTGAAAAAGAAAGCAGAACAATAGATTTGAGAGGAGAACAAGTGGCCGCTCATCTCGATATACAAGAAGATAATTTTACAACACGTATTCAGACTACATCTCATCATCTGATTGCTGACGAACCCAAGGACAGCGGCGGCAATAACTTTGGCCCATCACCATACGAATACTTAAATACTGCTTTAGCAGCATGTACAACAATGACGCTCAAGATGTATGCAGAACGAAAACAATGGGACTTAAAGGAAGTATATGTTTATCTAACACATTCCAGAAAGCATAGTAAAGATTTGAATATTAATTTAGATACTCCAAAGTATTTAGACCATATCGATAAAAAACTTAAGTTTGTTGGTAATTTAACAGAAAAGCAGATAACACGTTTGATAGAAATTTCATCGCGATGCCCGGTACATCGAACTCTTGAAAATCAAGTGGTTTTGGAAACGACTTTGGTTTAAGGCATGAATTTATTTTCAAAACAAAGCAAGATGTGTTTTAAAAATCAGATATTGTTATCAATTTTTAGTTTATACGACCTTAATTTTGAATCCTAAGACAAAAAGACATATTTCCAGAATAATTCCCTTTGGGGTTATTTTTCTTGTATTAGGTTGGGCTTTTTTATGGACAGAGTTTGCCGTAATATCTCCACTAGAAGATTATGGGGTAGATGTTGCTATAAAAATTACCCCAAAGATTTTTGTTTTTGCGAGTATAAGCGTATTTCTTGTAGGCTGTTTTATTGGGTTTTTGGAGGTTGTATTTATTAATAAGTTGTTTATATCCAGGTCATTTAAGCAAAAAATTTTTTTTAAATCTTTGCTTTACCTGGTTCTCACATTTGTAGTGTCTTTTGTATTCTATAATCTTGCTGCTGCAATAGAGATGCAAAAATCAATTTTCAGTGAAGCCGTTTTCGACCGTTATATAATGTTCTTTTACAGCTTAACACACTTAAGTACATTGGTTCAATTAAGTTTTTCGATAGTTATTTCGTTGTTTTTCTTTGAAATCAGAGACAATCTCGGTCAAAATGTACTTTATAATTTCTTTACCGGAAAGTACCATACACCCATTTTAGAGCAGAGGATATTCATGTTTATAGACATGAAAAATTCAACACAAATTGCAGAAGAGTTAGGTCATCAAATGTATTTTGAATTGTTGAGGTCTTATTATAACGAGTTGTCCGAATCTATAATTAATAATGAAGGTGAAGTCTATCAATACATAGGTGATGAAGTAGTGATTTCTTGGCGATATCATCAAGATGAGTCTGTTTTTAAATCTGTTAAATGCTTTTTTGACATGAAAAGCGATTTGGAACAACGTAAAATGTGGTATTTAGCTAATTATGGCGTACATCCTAAATTTAAAGGTGCTATTCATTTTGGGGAAGTCACTATTGGTGAAATAGGCGCACTAAAAAAGGATATTTTCTTTACGGGCGATGTGCTCAATACCACTGCACGAATACAATCTATGTGTAACACTTATCAATCTGAATTACTAATCTCTGAAGATATTTATAATCAACTTATTGAGGAAAAAGACTTCAAATATAAATATGAAGATGAAGTAGTATTAAAAGGAAAAACTAAACCAATAAAACTATTTTCAGTAAATAGATAATTGGAAAGAACAACTAAAAATACAGCCTTACATTAAGGCTCTCAATCTTTCAACAACTTGTTCGGCAGTGATATCTCTCTGAGGTGAGCCAAACATCTCATAACCTACCATAAACTTTTTAACCGTGGCACTACGTAATAGTGGCGGGTAAAAACTCATATGAAAATGCCAGTGTGAGTTATCTTTTCCATCAGTTGGCGCTTGATGTATTCCGGCAGAATAAGGGAAAGAACAATTAAAAACTTTGTCGTAGGCCTTTGTGATTTTAGAAATCGCTTCCGCAAAAGCTAACTCTGTCTTGTCGTCCAAAGAACCAATATGAGCCAAATGCGCTTTTGGAATAATCATGGTTTCATAAGGCCAAATGGCCCAGAATGGCACAAGAATCACAAAATCTTCATTTTCAAAAAGGATACGCTCTTTGGCCTCTAATTCCTGTAAAAGGTAATCACCAAGCAACGAACTTTGCTTTTTATTAAAATAATCTCGTTGAGACTTGTCTTTTTTGGCTACTTCGTTAGGTAAGGAAGACTGACTCCAAATTTGTCCATGCGGGTGTGGATTACTACAGCCCATTATAGCACCTTTATTTTCAAAGATTTGGACATAGTTTATAAAGTCTTTTTCGCCAAGTGTTTTGTATTCTGTTTTCCATGCTTTTACCACCAATTGTATCTCATTAGCAGACATATCTGCCAAACTTTTAGAATGGTCAGGGCTAAAACAGACTACTTTGCAAATCCCTTTTTCAGATTTTGCTTGCAATAAGCCGTCATCAACAAGAAAATCTGGTGATGAATCCTGTAAGGCTGCAAAATCATTGTTAAAAATAAAAACATCCTCGTAGTCAGGATTGCTTTCTCCATTTGCACGAGTATTTCCGGCGCATAAATAACAGTTTGGATCATGAGCTGGTCGTACATCCGAAACGAGTTCTTCTTCCTGCCCTTGCCAAGGCCTTTTGGCACGATGAGGTGAAACCAAAACCCATTCCTGGGTTAAAATATTGTAGCGTTTATGTGAGTAATCTTGTAAATTCATCAGTTTAACTTATTATGCTTGTTCCTTGAGATAGTTTAATATAAATAGGGGTACACTCGTAACCGAATTGTTCTTTATAGGCCACACCAATATTTTGTGTAAATTCTTCAACATGCGCTTTTTCTATGATATTTATAGTGCAGCCCCCAAAGCCGCCGCCCATCATTCTTGAACCAACAACTTTAGAGTCTTTTTGAGCATAATCCACAAGAAAATCTAATTCTTCGCAACTCACTTTATATTGTGTAGATAGTCCTTTATGGGTTTCAAATAAGAGTTCGCCAAGTCTTGAAATATCCTTGTCTTCCAAAGCCTTTGAAGCCAAAATGGTTCTTTCTATTTCTTCCACAACATACAAAAGCATTTGGTATTCTTCTTCAGAAAAATTTGAACTATAACTTTCGAGTAGTGCTTTATTCACATCTCTAAGGCTGGATTTGCCGATTAATGCTGTAGCTTTTTCGCAAAGTGCTCTTCGTTTGTTGTATGTGCTGTCCGATAAATTATGTTGAACATTAGAATTGATTAAAACCAATTCATAATCCTGTAAAGCAATAGGGTAAGGGGTGTATTCTAAAGTTCTGCAGTCTAAAAGCAAAAAATGATTTTCTTGGCCAAACATGCTTGCAAATTGGTCCATGATGCCACATTTTACCCCAACATAGTTATGTTCTGCTTTCTGTGAAATAAAAATCATCTCCTTTTTAGTAAGGTTCAATTGAAAAAGCTCGTTGAGGCCATATACAATTGCATTTTCTAGAGCCGCAGAAGAGGACATGCCTGCACCGGAAGGCACATCTCCACCAAATAAAATATTAAATGGTTTTAGAGACTTACCGGTTTTTTCGATTTCTTTAATCACTCCAATAACAAAATTGCGCCAACCACCGCCATCTAAAGTTTTTAGGTTTTCCAAATTAAAGCTGAAGGTTTCTTCAAAATCGAAAGCCACGGCAGTACATGTTGAGCTATCAGATGTTTGTATGGCGAGGGTGATGCCTTTATCAACGGCGGCGGGAAACACAAAGCCATCATTATAATCTACATGTTCGCCTATGAGGTTTATTCTGCCGGGAGAAAATACCATAAATGGCTCCTTATGAAATGCTGTGGTAAAGCCTTTTCTTATTTTTTTTGATAAACTCTTATCCATTATAACTGTATTTATTTACCAAAACATGGCGTACAATGCCACCAATATCAGCATAATGCTGAAGGCACCGATATTAAATTTTGAAGACGTCTTGAACATTTCTTTGGTGATATCAATTCCTTTTTTATCATCTGCACCTTTATGGTGAATATAACTAGCTAATACTATCACACCCAGGGTAAGGAGTAAGGTTAGGCCCATTTGGTCCATAAATGGAATATCTACAAATAGGGGTGAAGCAGACCAGCCTTTTGGGGCTACTTTAAAATACATTGCGATAGGAATAGAGCTGATAACTCCAATAATAGCGGCTTTGTTGGTTGTCTTTTTCCAGAATAAACCTAAGAGAAAAACTGCTAAAATCCCGGGACTTACCACACCTGTGTATTCTTGGATAAACTGAAATGCCTGGTCTATGCCACCAAGTAATGGTGCCATAATACAAGCGATAATAAGCGCTACAGCGGCAGAAAGTCTTCCTGTGTTAACAGTTGCTTTATTACTCGCATTCTTATTGATATACTGCTTGTAGATGTCCATCGTAAATATCGTAGACGTGGAATTTAACATGGAAGCTAGAGAACTAACAATTGCAGCCGTAAGCGCGGCAAAAGCAACACCTTTAAGGCCTACAGGTAAAAACTGTAACAGCCACGGATAGGTTTTGTCTGCAGCATCTAAAGAAGGGGTATTCATTAACCCTTCAGCACCTAAAGACCCCATTATGTCCGGATCGTTTATCATAACATAAGCTGCAATCCCTGGTATGACCACAATTACTGGAATTAATAGTTTAAGAAATGCAGCAAATATGATCCCTTTTTGAGCTTCTTTTAAAGATTTTGCGGCCAATGTTCGCTGAATAATGTACTGATTGAATCCCCAATAATACAAGTTAGCTACCCACAGCCCTCCTACTAAAACCGCAATTCCTGGTAAGTTTTTGTATTCCGGATTAGATTTGTCGAGAATCATCTCAAATCGTTCAGGAACCGTATCGTAAATAATGACTAGACCGTCAATAAAGCCTTTTCCACCAGAAACATAATTTAGGGACAAGTACGTCGTTACTAATCCACCAAAGACCAAGAAAATAACCTGCAATACATCGGTCCAGGCTACAGCTGAGAGTCCGCCATACAATGAATAGGCTGCTGCAAACAAGGATAAGCCTATCACACCATAAATTAATGGTACACCCATAATGGTTTCTAATGCCAAGGCCCCTAGATATAATACTGAAGCTAAATTGACAAAGACATAAAGTGCAATCCAAAATACTGCTAGTATGGTTTTTAAATTAGTCGAGTACCGCTGTTCTACAAATTCTGGAATAGTGTAGAGGCCTTTTTTTATAAAAATGGGTAAAAAGAACTTCCCGACGATGATTAGAGTTAGTGCCGCCATCCATTCGTAAGAGGCTATAGCAAGACCGGAAGCAAATCCGGAACCCGACATCCCTATAAATTGCTCTGCTGAAATATTTGCTGCAATAAGTGAAGCGCCTATCGCCCACCATGGTAAAGATTTGCTGGCCAAGAAGTAATCTTCAGCATTTTTTTCTTCCCCTTTTTTAGTTCTGGAAACCCATAACCCGATTCCCAGAATCAAAATTGCATAGGCTACAAAAATGGCGTAGTCCCAAAAATGAAATCCACTATTCATAAGATTTGATTGTTAAAGTTAATATGTATTTGTTTGGTATGCATTAGTTTATAAGTTATTGTAAGCCGAAATTATTTCCTTTTGCTATAAAATTTTCGTATTTATCCTTGTTGAACTTATACAGATAAGCGCCTTTTTTGGAAGTTGATTTATCTTTTTCCTCAGTTCGTGTAAGGATGTCAAACGAAAGTAATTTCTTCCTAAAATTTCGCGTGTCGAGTTTGGTTTGAAATATACTTTCGTAAAGATTTTGAATCTGTGGTAGTGTAAATTTTTCAGGGAGCAACTCAAATCCAATTGGCCTAAGATTTACTTTAATTTTTAGTTTTTGTATCGCATATTCTACCATCTCCGAGTGGTCAAGAATAAGAACCGGGATTTCATTTAAGCCAAACCATGCTGCATCGAACTCCTCAACAAGTCTAGAGCTTATGTCGTCTAAAGGGATTAAACTAAAAAACGCTGTAGAAATCACTCTACCACCAGGATCTCTATCAACTTCGCTAAAAGTTTTTAATTCTTCCAAATATATATTTTGGAGGCCTGTATATTCTTTTAGCACCATTTGTGCAGACTCCTCTAAAGTTTTATCGCTTTTTACAAAAGAGCCTATCAAAGACCAACTTCCTTTTAAAGGATTTACTTTTCTTTTAAAAAGTAATAGTTTAATTTCATTTAAATCGAAACCAAAAATGATACAATCCACAGCGACAAGAATTTTTTCTTGACCTTTGTAGAGTTCAATTAAATGTTCTTCGTTTACACTCATTTGGAGGGTTGACGGTTTAATTATTCTAAAATAAATGCTAATATATAAAATAATTGTATAAAATACATTTAATAATGAAGCTTATTTTTTAAAACTGAAGTTAGAGCGTAAAAATGAAGTTTCTTAACTAAGTAAATGAGGACTTATCAACACAATTTAGCTGATTTGAGATAAACTCATTTTGGAAAAACCCAATGCCTATAACAAGTTGTTAGACTTCAACATCGTTTCGATTTCTTTATGGTCTTGCCAAAACTTATCTTTTATGCTTTGAATAGTTTCTTCATATTCAGGATGGCTTTTCAGTTGATTTAATAAAGGGTCTTGTTCCAAAAAGACTACAATCCAATATTGAAAACCACTTTTAGTAGAAAAAAGTTTAAATTGTTCTATGGCCTTTTCATGGTTGCCGTCATGAATGTATTTAAAGGCTAAACTGGCCGATTGGTAGATGGAACTATCGTTTTTACAATAGTCTTCGTAAATTTTGTAGAATTGTTCTGCTTTGTCTGAAAACCCCATTTTTTCATAACAAATTGCCATTTTTAAGTTTTCATGAGGGTACAATTCAATGCCTCTATTGAGTTTAATGTTATTTAATGTTTCGTAAAATTGGTATGCCTCCTCATACTTTTTCTGGTAATAATTCAATTTAGCAACTTCATTTAAAATATCAATTCGTGTGGTGTCTTTTCTCCACTCGTTTTCTAGCAATTCTGTTGTTTTAGGCAAGTTTTTATACTTCGCATATTCAATGAATATTTTAAGATAGGGGATATAGATGTTGTCGGGATTATAGGCTTTAGATTTTTCGATGTTTGTTAAAGCCTCATCCACAAAACCGGTTTGAATCAATGCGTTACTTAAATGTAAATAAATATAGCTCTTGCCTATAGAATCGTTTGCTTCTATATTTAGCTGAATGCCTTTTAACGCATATTTTAAATATTTTGCTGTGTTTGGTACGGCTCGCGCGTATAAATCAGATAAGATTAACACCACCACAGAAGAATTAGGGTTGTACTCCAATGCTTTTTCCAGATGAGGAATGGCAAGGTTAAATTCCTGATTAGATATATAATACAAAGCTTTTGCAATAAGACTTAAATCCGACTTAGAATCGTAAAGCAGAGCTTTGTCGGCATTTTCGTTGAGTTTTTCGACATATTGTTTGTCTACTTTAAACTGGTCCAGGTAATAATATGCTGTCGCTTTCTGTGCATAAGCAAGTGCAAATTCCGGATCTAACTGTGTAGCTTTTTCAAAAAAATCGATGGCTTTTAGTAGATTTTCTTCTGAATTGTTTTGAGCTAACTCATAACCTTGCAGAAATAAATCGTATGCTTCGATATTGTCGGTTGGCGATTTGTCTATTTTGGCCAATTCTTTTGGTGTGATGTTAGCTTCTATAGCTAATGCTATCTGTTTGGCAACTGTGTTTTGAAGTTCAAAAACATTGTCTAATTCGTAAGTATATTGTTCTGTCCATAATGGTGTGTCGGTTTGGGCGTCAATTAACTGTATGTTTAGCAATACTTGATTGTTGTTTTTTTGGCCGCTGCCTTCAACTATGTATTTTACATTCAATTCCTTAGCAATTTCTGTAGCTGATGATGTTGAATTTCTGAATTTTTCTACAGAAGTACGGCTTATGACCCTCAGGTCTTCAATTTTTTGCAACTTACTTAAAGAGGCTTCCATAAGTCCATTTACAAAATAGAGGTTGGATGCATCGGTACTCAAATTTTTAAAAGGTAATACCGCAATAGACTTTTGGGGTGTAGAAACTTCATCTGCATTTTCAGCAGTATTCCCTAAATAAATACTTACAAAAGTGATGATAAGGGCAGAAATCGCTACAATTATCTTGTTTTGGTGTTTGCTAAAGAAATTTTTGGCAGAGTCGTTTTTATTTAATGGATTGTCATCAAATGTTGGGTTTTGATTTTCAACCTCAACTCTTTTTTCGTTATGTTCTTCTTCTTTTGAGTGTTTTCTAGATTCGCCAGGTGGAAAACCAAATTCTTCTCTAAAGCATTTTATAAAGTAAGAGCTATTGCTAAAGCCTACCTCATAAGAAATTTCTGAGACCGTCATGTCAGAAACAGATAATAACTCCTTTGCCTTATCTAAGCGTATTTTACGTATAAATTGACTAGCAGAAAGCTCTGTTTGTTTTTTAATTTTACGCAACAAATTAGACCTGCTCATATTTAAGGCGCTAGCCAATTCAGACACCCCAAATTGTTCATCCGAAAGATAATCTTGAATTATAGCTTCAGCACTTTTTAGAAATTCACTTTTTAAATTATGGTTTGGCATTTCAAATGGTTACTAATATTCGAAGTTAGGTAAATTTTTTCATTCCAAATTAAAGCTATTTGGTATTGCGTTGTGTAGTGTAATTGTTTTTGTATAAAACACACATATTTAAGGCTTTATCTTTTTACTTGCATCATAAGTTATATCAATTCGTCATAATTTATATGTCGTATTCAAAGTTTATATCAGTCGATGCATAAGTGCAACGGCTTGCGTCGTGTCTAGTCGCATCTTTGTTCCATCAAAAAACGAAACATAAACTTTAAAAATTTTAACGATGAAAACATTTAATTTCTATTCAGTAAAAACAGTAATTCGATTTGCACTATCTATTGTATTATTTACAAGTTCATGTGCGCAAAACAAAACAGAAAGTCCTTCTGAAGTAAATGCGGAAGTCAACAGCAAAGTATCTGCTCCGGAGATGGATATTCAAAGTGCTGTACTTTCAGGAAATTTGGAAATGGTAAAACAACACATCGAAGCAGGAACAGATCTTAACGAGAAAGAACCTATGGGTGGCTCAACTCCATTGATGACAGCGATTACTTTTGACAAGCCCAAAATCGCAGAAGCTTTGATAAAAGCAGGTACAGATTTAAGTATAAAAAATAATGATGGCGGTACAGCCTTACATAATGCTGCTTTTTTTGGTAAAGTAGACATGGTTAAGATGCTTATTGAAGCTCAAGCTGATAAAACCATAAGAAATAATTATGGCATGACTCCTAGAGATTTGGTGACCGCAGACTATAAAAATATGAAATCTGTTTATGATATGTTGATTTTACAATTAAAACCAATGGGCTTTACCCTAAATCTTGATGATGTTCAGGAAGCCAGACCGGTTATTGCTAAGATGCTGGAGTAATTTAGAAATATAAAATGTCAGTGAGATAATCAAATAGTCTTGATGCATTTTTCCTGAAAAGTCTATATAAACGCCCTAACAATCAAAACTAAACCCGAAACCCCTAAACCCATGAAAACAACCGAAAGAAGACACGACATCGATTGGCTGAGAGTCATTGCCATTGGTCTGTTATTAATTTACCATATTGCCATTATTTACCAGCCATGGGCCATGTTTTTGGCCTTTATAAGAAGTGATGAATTATGGGAAGGTCTTTGGCAGCCTATGACCATGCTTAATGTATGGCGAATTCCTATTCTTTTCTACGTATCTGGTATGGGATTGTTCTTTGCCATGCGTAAAAGAACATGGACTCAGCTGCTACTGGAAAGAACAAAGCGAATATTGGTTCCCTTTCTATTTGGCATTATTGCTATCACACCTTTACATATGTTAGTGTTTCAAAAGTACTACAATATGGCTTTAGACTATTTTCCACATGCCGGACACTTATGGTTTTTAGGCAATATTTTTATTTATGTATTGCTCTTATTGCCATTATTTTTAGTCCTGAAAAAGAATACAAACAACTTAATCACAAAATGGCTTTCCAAATTGTTTAAGAATCCTTTTGGCTTAATGCTGGTTAATGTTCTTTTTGTAGTAGAAGTCATTTTAGTTAAACCACAACTTTTTGCGATGTATGCCGAAACCTGGCATGGATTCTTTCTGGGCTTTTTAGCGTTCTTTTTTGGATATGTTTTTATGTATATTGGGAAGCCATTTTGGGATACCATATTGAAATGGAGATGGCTATACGTTGGTATAGCTGCAGTTTTGTTCACTATACGTTTTGTAGTCTTTAGTACAGATGGGCCTGCATACTTAACAGTAATTGAATCGAATTCATGGATTTTTGCTGTGTTTGGATTTTGCTACAAGTACTTAAATAGACCAAGTAAGGCCTTAAGTTACCTGAGTAAAGCTGCTTATCCAGTATATATCATTCATATGATTGTACTTTATATAGGCTCTTACTTTATATTACCATTGCACTGGAATCCAGTATTGTCTTTTACCTTGATTACTGCTTTGACATTTATAGGTTGTTTTGGGATTTACGAATTTTTCATAAGAAGAATACCCTTTTTGCATCCTCTTTTTGGGCTAAAGTGGAGTTTTAAGATTCATCGTAATAAACAGAAATCATTAGTAACCAAAACTTCAGATCAATGAGATTTTTTAGACAAATAAGGCTTGAGCTGTTTAAAGGCAATAAAACAAGTAAATATTTTAAATATGCCTTTGGTGAAATATTTTTAGTGGTTATAGGTATTTTGATAGCACTACAAATCAACAATTGGAACGAATCCACTAAAGAAAATCGAATTTTAATTGATTATTTGGTCAAAATTAAATCTCATACCAAAGAAGACTTACGCCAATTGGATACAATTACTACAGGCAGGCAACGCATTGGTAGCTTTTGTAAAAAGGCCAGAAATGCCATGCTCACTCACAAAGAAGATGAAAACATATATGTTATGTTGATTGCAGGTACGGCCTTTGCAGATTTTTACTTCAAACCCAAAACCGACGGATACGAATCCCTAAAAAATTCATCGTCATTTATTAAAATTAATAATACGAAATTAGATTCTTTACTAATTCAATACCACGGTATTATTGAAGATATTGCCGAAAATGAAAAAAGCTATAATAATTATATTCTTACACAGGAAGCACACATGTCCAAGGATTTTGACAGAACGCTTGTTTTAGCATCGGCGTTCATGAGTCCTGATTCTTTAGAAGCACTAGAGATACCTCAGTCTGTCTATTTGCAGACGATCAAGGCATATACATCCTTAGCCTCATACCGAAATGTAATTAGTCTAGCTGCCTTTCAATACGACACGATGATTGAACAATATGCAAAATTGGAGGAAGTCGGGCTCAGCGTAATTAAAGAAATAGATACCTTTACTAAAACAAATCTTTAGAGATATATCAGATTACATCTAAAATGTTGTTAGAAAATTTTTAAAATAAGAGATAAGCTAAAACCTCATGCAATACCAAAACTTGCTTGCCACCTTTGCTTTTTGCAAAAGAGGTATTAGAAAAAAGGTAAATTGAAATTTATGGCAAATCCATCACCACAATTCTTAAAATTCGATTTCTTCATAAATCAACTTTCAACATGAAGACTAAAAGAACATAAAACAGTAAACGATACAAAAATGAAAATAGTAAGACAGCTATTAAAAATTAGCATAGCTATTATAGGATTAATAGTACTCACAGCTTCGATTGTCCTTTGGTTAGATACCAAAAGAACAAGCTATTTAAAAATTGATAACAGCAAACTCATATTCAATGATTCTCACCTTATTACCAATGTAAATATTATTCCAATGCATCATGATACTGTTTTGAAAAACAAAATGCTTTACATTAAAGATGGTATTATAGAAAAAATTGCTGATACTATTAGTGTTGAAAATGCTCAAATTATTGATGCTAAAAACAAGTTCCTGACACCAGGTCTTATAGATATGCATGTGCATGTTTGGGATGAATATGAATTAGGACTTTATTTGTCTAATGGAGTGACAGCGGTTCGAAATTTATGGGGTATGCCCATGCATTTACGAATAAAAGAAGATATTGATAACCAAAAAATCTTTTCTCCTTCATTTTTTACCACCGGCCCGAAATTGACTGGACGAGAATTTATTGGCGATGATAATTTAAACCTGTATTCGCCAGATGAAGCGAAACAAAAAATTAAATCCTACAAAGCTAAGGGCTATGATTTTATAAAAACTTATTATGGTTTGGACATAGATATTTTTGATGCTGTGATTGAACAGGCTGAAATTTCTGATATGGACATTGTTGCCCATCCATCACAAAAAGTTCCGTTTTCCTACCATTTGCATCCGCAAATTAAATCTATAGAACACGCAGAAGAAATAGTACAACAGCCGTTACAATTTGATTTAGATAGCCAAAAATTACAACCTATTATTGATTCTATTTCTGCATCTACACATAGCAGTTACTGCCCAACAATTACGGTATTTAATAATATCTATCAAATGATGATTAACGAATCTATTCTAGACTCAGAGCCGCTAGAATATATGAACCCACTCATCAAAATGGTAGACAGCAAAAATCAATTTGAGCGATGGTCTGTGGCCATGCAGAATGATTCAACTGTTTTAAATAGAATAAAAAATCAACACGACTTCCATATTAAGATTGTAAAAAAGTTACACGAAGCAGGTGTTAACATTATTTGCGGAACCGATGCCGGTATAGGCGTAACAGTGCCCGGATATTCAATTCACAAAGAACTGGAATTTTATAAAGAAGCCGGCCTTTCTAATTATGAAGTCTTAAAAACAGCAACTGTAAATGCTTCTAAAACACATAACATGATGAAGTCCTTAGGAACCATTCAAGAGGGTAAAGTCGCCAATTTGTTATTAGTTGATAAAAATCCTTTAGAAACATTATCGACATTAGAACAACCGCATACAGTGTTTATTAAAGGAAGAAAATTAGATAGAGCAACTTTGGATTCTTTTGAAGACAATGCCAAAGGCAGAAACAATTTAATGGCTTCTGCTTTAAGATACCTTGAAAACATAGTTGTAGAAAAGTAAAAACAATGAAAAAAACAAAAGCTAAGCACATATTTAGAATAGTATTATTCTTAGGCACAGCCATATCTTTATACTTTGTCCCCTGGATTTTAGTAAAGGCATGGATACTTCCATTACCTGACACTGTTCAGGAGCAAGTTGATGAAGCCATTAACCACGGTTTTGATGGAATGATTGTTTATATCGATCAGGCCGGAAAAGCACCAGCATTTTATACAGGCGGTTGGAAAGAGCGTAAAAGTAAAATTCCAGCCGACCCTAATTCATTATTTAAAATTGCAAGCATAAGCAAATTATATACAGCCGTAGCTATTACTAAATTGGTAAAAGAAAATCGAATTTTTTTAGACCAAACACTTGATAAATTTTTTCCTGAATTGGAAAATCGAATAGAAAACACTGACATTATCACCTTAAAAATGATGATTCAGCATAGGTCTGGTATTCCTAATTTTACAGATAATCCATCTTTCTGGCAAGAAGATAAGAAAAAAGATCCACTAGAATATGCCCTCGATTTACCGGCTCGTTTTCAACCCGATAAAGATTACGAATATTCCAATACCAATTATTTGTTACTGCGTAAAATTATGGATAAGGTATTAGGCTACAGTCACGAACGCTACATAAAGGAAAAAATATTAATGCCACTAAAGCTTGAGAACACCTTTTTTTCACTTCAAGAAGTAGATTTAGATGATGTTATGAGTGGATATTATGTGGGGTACAATCAAGATTTTAAAACGGATGAATATGGAATGCTGGCCACAGCGGAGGATGTGGGCAAATTTATAAGGGCTTTAAACGATGGTTCAGTTTTTGAAGATGGAGAAAAGGAAATCTATGCATATGTTTATAATCATGGAGGCTTGGTAGTTGGTTATCAAAGTCTTGCGGAATATGTTGAGGATATAGATGCAGTTGTTGTTCAATTTATCAACACCACAGATTTTAATGGTTACGAATGGAACTTATCGGAAATTGTATTTAGCCGAATAGTGAAAATTCTTAGAAAACAAAATTAGCATGAAAGTTCTAGTGGTAGGTGCAACTGGTGCGACAGGAAAGCATTTGGTCAATCAACTATTGCACAAAAAGAATAAGGTAAAAATAGTGGTACGATCCAGAAATAATCTTCCTGAAGCATGGGAGCTAGATAGTAATCTAGAAATTTACACAGCTGCTATTTTAGAATTAAGTGAAAAAGAGCTGATGAGTCTATCAGCCGATTGCGATGCTATTGTTTCATGTTTGGGGCATAATGTAAGTTTCAAAGGGATTTATGGAAATCCTAGACGGTTGGTTACAGATGCAACTAAGCAACTTTGTAAAGCAATATTAATCCATCAACCTGAAAGACCTGTAAAGTATATATTAATGAATTCTTCAGGGAATAGCAATCGAGATTTAAACGAACACATTTCGTTCGCTCAAAAATGTGTGATTGCTTTATTAAGATTGCTGCTTCCTCCACATGTAGATAATGAAAAGGCAGCAGATTTTCTTAGAGCTGATATTGGACAAAATAACAGGTATATTGAATGGGTTGCGGTTAGGCCAGATGCTTTAATCCACGATGACCAAGTTACCGAATACGACATTTATTCATCACCTATTAGAAGTGCAATTTTTAATGCAGGTAAAATAAGTAGAATAAACGTAGCCCATTTCATGTCGGAACTCATAAACAATAACAATCTATGGAGCAAGTGGAAAGGCCAAATGCCTGTTATTTATTCTAAATCAGTCGAATAAGCTGTTGTGAAATTCATTTAACCTATCAACCTTATTTTTTTTCGATTTTGAACAAATTATTGCTTGCACCACATTTTATCAGAAGTGAATTTGGTCGACAAATTATAAAGGCTTTAGAAACTTCTTTTTTATGTTAAATTTTTTGAATGAATTCTAAGACAATGTCAAATTAAAGATTTATTCTCGAAATTTTAAATTACATTAGATTTCAAGTTAAACCATTGTTTATGATTCTTTTTAAAAAAATTATTGTCTTTGCACTTTTCTTTTTATTTATAAATCCAGACTCAAATATCGAGAAAGAAAATGATGACTTCTTGGTGATTAATGGTAAGCCAAACGCTGTAATAGTAATATGCGAAGAACCTCAAAGTTCTGTAGCTTTTGCAGCTCAGGAATTTCAAGATTATATTAAAAAGATTAGCGGTGCATCTTTACCAATTGTAATGGAAAAAGATGATGGGGAAAGTTTTGTAAAAGAAGACAGCATGGAAATTAAAACCACATCAGAGCTATACCCAAACGTAGTGTATATAGGTTACAGCAGTGGTTTAGATGAATATGATATAACAGGGGCGAATTTAGAATGGGGTGGTTATCAAATAGCGAGCGGCAAAAATTGGTTAGCACTCGTAGGCGGCGATATCGACTTCGAGCCGAAAGGCTTATACGCTAAAAAGAGAAGCGACTGGAAAAAGAATGTAAAACAGCAGTGGGAAAATGCAACAAATAATGCAGGTTGGGAGAATCCTGTAGGAAGCAGTTTATGGAAAAAATACAATAGAGCACTGGACTTATGGGAGTACGATCAAAAAGGTAGTCTTAATGCAGTATATGGTTTTTTGAGATATCTTGGTGTTAGATGGTTTATGCCGGGAGAATTAGGCGAACATATTCCTGAAAGCAAAAGCATCAAACTACCTAAAATTAACAGTATAAATAAGCCGGACTATAAATTCCGTAAAGTAAGTTTTATGCGGTACGGCAATAGTCATATTCAAGATGATATTTTATGGTCATTACGTCAGGGTATGAACAATATATATGGTTTTGATAGTTATCATGGTTTAGCAAGTGTTACAAGATCAAAAAAAATAAGAAATAGTCATCCTGAATATTATGCATTATACAATAATAAAAGAACAACATCAGCGAAAACACCTGAGCATTGCTTATCTAGCGAAGGTTTACTTCAAGAAAATCTAAAATATATAAGAACCATGTTCGATATGTATGACTTACCGGCAATTTCTGTCATGCCGGATGATGGATATACCAGATTATGCGAATGTGATTTATGTAAAGGAAAAGGAACACCAGAAAGAGGACCCAATGGAATATTGTCAGATTACGTTTGGGAATATGTCAATAAAGTAGCTGTAGAAATTGAAAAATCCCATCCAAGTAAGTTTATTATTGGAGGAGCCTACAGTAGTTATTATTTGCCTCCTCAGAAAATTGAAAAATTGAACTCTAACGTTATGGTTCAAGTGGTTAACGGTAGGAGAAGATATGACGATCCTTCAGGATTAAAAAAATATAATTTTACCAAAGAAGAACGCCTAGACATTGCAAAAAAATGGAGTCAGCTTTCCGGAGGAAAGGTTATAAACTTCATGAATTATGGCGGCGCTGCTAACACGCCCAATATTTTTGCAGAGGATATCAAGGCGACTCAAGATTATTTTATAGGAGAAGACATGTGGGTTGAACACTACAAGGGCGGATTAGCCAAAAAAGCTTTTAATCATCTTAATTACTATGTGAGCGCACGCTTATGGTGGGACCCCAATAGAGATACAGAAGAATTGCTCGAAGAATACTATAGATTGTTTTATGGTCCTGGAGCGTCAGAAATGAGAGCATTCATAGATTTTTTTGAAAAACATCAACTCTATTTACGAAAAATTGAAAATAAAAATTTATTAGGACAGTGCTTATCGTTATTTGAAAGTGCAAAAGAAAGAGTTGACATAAATTCAATTTATGGCAAAAGAATTCTAGCTTTCGAAGAAGGTGTAGAAAAACTAAAACTTAGGTATAATCAAATGTTGGTTGGTAGAGAAAATGTACCTTCTCATAAAGCTAACATGCCATCAAGATGGGCTTCCGAATTGAAATTAGATGGTGTTTTAAACGAAGATTGTTGGAAGTATTTAAATGGAAAACTAGTTGATAATCAAACTGGTAAAAATGCTAAATATTCCACTAGATATAAATTGGGTTATCATAATAAACATTTATACGTTGGTATACATAGCAATTTTCAACCAGGCACAGAGCTTATTAGTTCTACAACCAAAAATGACGACAAGAGCATTTGGGATGGTGATTATATTGATTTATTGATAGAAACACCAAACCATTCCTACTATCAAATATCTATAAATCCGGCGGGTGCAGTAACTGATGTTGATCGCTCAGGCTCTTGGGATACTAAATGGAATTCAGAAATCGAGGTAGTTTCTAAAGTCGATTCCAAAAAAGGAATTTGGAATGTCGAAGCTAAAATACCTGTAACCACAAGTATGCAGGATCCACTTCACGAAATGATTGGTCTACCACTAGAAAAAGGTGGTTTACCTTGGTACTTTAATGTTTGCAGGAAACAAACAACAAATGGAAAAACAGAATATTCTGCATTTTCTCCAACCCAATCTGATTCGTTTTTAGTCATAGAAAAATTTGCAGAAATGAGTTGGTGACCTTTACTGATTGGTAACAGTAAAATTTTGAATACAAAGCAACAATTTCACCCCAAAAACTACGGCTTTCATAATATTCTTATAACTATATCATTAAAAAAAGTTATTTTTAAAGACACTTTAAGTCACTTTAAAGCTGATCTGCTGATATTCTTTATTTTGATGAAATCAATTCGATTGGTATTTAATAGTAACTGCTAACTTGATAATATAATTTTAGTTATGAAGCACTTTTCAATTTTTATGTTAAGCCTACTGCTTAGCATTAGTACAGTTTCTTTTGCTCAAAAGAAATCAAAAAACAAAAAGGACGACAAATCTCCATTAGAACAGATAAACATTTCTGGTCTAAAATGGCGAAATGTTGGACCAGCACTCACCTCAGGTAGAATATCAGATTTTGCATTTAACCCCGACAACCCTTTTGAGTATTATGTGGCTACTTCCTCAGGCGGCGTATGGAAAACTGTAAACTCCGGGGTAACTTACGAGCCGATTTTCGATAGTCAAGGGTCTTACTCAATTGGCTGCATTACAATAGATCCTAATAACCATAATGTGATTTGGGTAGGGACAGGCGAAAATAATAACCAACGTTCTGTATCTTATGGCGATGGCGTATACAAGTCTACAGATGGCGGAAAATCCTGGCAACACATGGGTCTTAAACATTCTGAACATATCGGAAAAATCATAGTACATCCAGATGATTCCGATGTGGTGTATGTTGCTGCGATTGGTCCACTTTGGAGTGAAGGCGGAGATAGAGGTTTGTATAAAACTGAAGATGGCGGAAAAACATGGACCTCTATCATCGAAGTCGATGAACATACCGGCGTAAATGATGTGGTGATGGACCCTAGAGATTCAAACGTATTATATGCTTCAACACATCAAAGACGCCGACATGTATTTACTTATGTGGGTGGTGGTCCGGGATCAGGATTACACAAAAGTGTAGATGGCGGAAAAACTTGGGCTAAAGTTCAAAAAGGTTTACCTAACGAAGAGCTAGGTCGAATTGGCTTAGCCATATCACCGGCTAATCCTGAAATTATTTATGCCATTGTTGAAGCAGCCAATGGAAAAGGCGGATTTTTTGCGTCTACCAATAGAGGTGCTAGTTGGGAAAAACGAAGTTCTCATGTGACAAGCGGTAACTATTACCAAGAAATTGTCACAGACCCGGTTGACGAAAATACTGTCTATTCCATGGATACATGGATGTCGGTTACACATGATGGCGGGAAAACCTTCAAAATGGTAGGCGAAGACACCAAACACGTTGATAACCATTGTATGTGGATTAATCCACACAACAATAATCACTGGGTCGTGGGATGTGATGGAGGCATTTACGAAACATTCGATGCCGCAAAAACATGGGATTTTAAAAAGAATTTACCGGTCACCCAATTTTACAAGGTAGCAGTGGACAACGACTACCCATTTTATAATATTTATGGTGGTACTCAAGATAATTTCAGTCTTGGTGGGCCTTCCAGAGTGTTAACAAATCATGGTATTCGTAATTCGGAATGGTTTATTACCAATGGAGGCGATGGTTTCGAGTCGCAGATAGACCCTAATAATCCAAATATTGTTTACGCACAATCTCAGTATGGCGGTTTAGTGCGCTTTGATAAAAAAAGTGGCGAATCAGTGGGAATTAAACCGGTAGCCAGAAAAGACGAGAACGCCTACCGATTTAATTGGGATGCACCTTTAGTGGTGAGTCGACACGTGCCGGGCAGATTGTATTTTTCTGCTGAAAAGGTCTTTAGATCAGATGATTATGGGAATAGCTGGGAAGTAATTAGTGACGATTTGTCGAGACAAATTGATAGAAATACGTTGAAGGTTTACGGCAGAGTAGTAAGCATAGATGCCGTAATGAAAAATGGGTCAACATCACAATACGGAAGTGTGGTTGCATTTTCAGAGTCACCTTTAAACAAAGATTTACTTGCTGCAGGCACAGACGACGGCCTTGTTTATATCTCCGAAGATGCCGGCCAAAATTGGAAACAAATTTCCAAAATTGAAGGTGCACCAGAGCAATCCTATGTGAATAGTGTGTATTTGTCCAAACACGACGAAAATGTGGTGTATGTAGCATTCAATCATCATAAATATGGCGATTTTAAACCTTATATTTTTAAATCTAACGACAAAGGGAAAAGCTGGACAGCCATTCAATCTAACTTACCGGAACGAGGTAGTGTTTATGCGATAGAGGAGGATCATGTAGATAGCAATTTGCTTTTTGTTGGAACCGAATTTGGAGCTTTTTTTACGCCAAACCAAGGTGCAACTTGGAAGCAGCTTAAAAATGGTTTACCTACCATTGCCGTTAGAGATATTGCTATCCAAGAGCGTGAAAATGATTTGGTGTTAGGTACATTTGGTAGAGGGTTTTATGTACTGGACGATTATTCAGTTTTAAGAGAAATTGAAAACGAAGAACCGAGTGAACCTGCAAAAATTTACCCTATAAGAACAGCATTGATGTGGGAGCAAAGCAGCCCTTTAGGTCTTCCCGGAAAGTCTTTTCAAGGCGACAATTTCTACACAGCAGAAAATTTAGGACCTGAGGCGATCATAACCTATTACTACAATTCTAATTTTGAATCCCTAACATCAAAACGACAAAAAGCTGAAAAAGAGCTGATAAAATCTAATAAAGACACGCCATACCCAAGCTATGAGGCTTTAAAGGAAGAAAACGAAGAGTCTAAACCGGAATTGGTGTTTACCATAAAAGATATGGATGGAAATGTGGTAAAAAAAGAATTTAGACCTGCTAAAAAAGGAGTGCAACGTTTTCATTGGGATTTAAGATACACACCTAAAGATCCAATCAATTTTAGCTCTTCTAGTTTTTATAACCCGTTTAGCGGAAAAGATGAAGGTACTTTAGTGTTTCCCGGCACTTACACAGTGGAAATGGGACTATTGAAAGATGCAGAATTAACAGTCTTAACAAGCCCGATAAGTTTTCAAGTTAAAGCTTTGGATAATACAGAAATGCCTGCAGAAAATCGTGAAGAAAAGGTAGCTTTTCAAAAAGAAGTCGCCAAGGTTCAAGCTGATTTTGATGCTGCTCGTCGCTTAATGTCAGAATCCAGAAATAAACTTAAATACATTAAAGCAGCTATTAAGCGTGTAGAAATGCCGGTAGAAGAATTTACTTTGTTTGTCAAAACCATTGAGGAAAACTTAGACGATGTGCAATTAGCTATGTATGGCGATCCTATAAAACGTCGATTGGATATCGATCAGCCACCTTCACCTGCAAGCAGACTAGGAGCTATTGGTTGGCAACAAAAATATTCGACCTCAACGCCAACACAAACGCATCAAGATAGTTTTGCCATTGCCAAGGAACAGGTCGCGACGATTAAAAAAGACATGGAGCGTATTTTTAATGTGGCCATTAAAATGTTAGAAAGAAAACTTATTGATTCCGGAGCACCTTACACACCTGGTCGTGGATATGAATATAAAAATTAAATTATCAAAATTATGAGAATCTTTTCAACCGTATGTTTCATTTTACTGATGGCTTCAGGCTTTGCCCAAAAGAAAGTCATGCAACATGAAGACAAAGCCGAGTGGAATCGGATAAAAAATGTAAACATTTCCAATTCTGGTGAATACGTGCTTTATGGTGTAGACAAGGAAGAACAAGATGAAACCTTTCATCTATTATCCATAAATGGTGACAAAATTATGTCTCACGAGAGAAGTAAAGGAGGACAGTTTTCATACGATTCTAAATATGCTGTTTTTACGGTTAATGCATGGAAGGACAGTATCATTGAAATGAAACGTCGTAAAGTCAAGAAAAAAGACATGCCTAAAGATACCTTGGTAATTTATGACATAGAAAGTAAATCCTTTCAAAAAATTCCAAATGTAAAGTCTTATAGAATACCGGAGAAGTGGTCTGGTGTGGTTGCATATACGTTAGATGAAACTAAATCCCCTAAAAAAGACAAATCCAAGTCAGCAAAGAAGGACTCGACCAAGGCAAAAGAGAAAAAGACGAAGCTTAAAAAAGTATCTAAAGACAATGGCTTTCATTTAGTAATTCATAACCTTCAAACTGGTAAAGAAGACACACTCAAGTTCGTTCTTCGCTATACGATGGCCAAAGAAGGGTGTCATTTAGTGTATGCTACATCAGGTTTGGTAGATAGCCTTGGTGGTGGTGTTTACCATTACAATGTAGAAAATGCTGAAAAAACACAACTTTTTTCTAGTCACTACAAAACGAAATACCCTCAACTTGGTATTTCCGACTCCGGAAAACGTGTTGGTTTTGTGGTTGACGCAGATTCTACTAAAAGTTTGATTAAAAAACCAAAATTATATACTTGGAACCTAGGCAAAGACAAGGCTGAAATGCTTGTAGATTCAGAACAAAATTCTACAGATTTATTGGTCTCTGCTGATAGAAAATTAGAATTTTCTAAAAACGAAAACCGTTTGTTTTTTGGACTTAGACAGACGCCAATAGTTCAGGATACTACTCTGCTGGATGAAGAAATCGTAAATGTTGAGGTTTGGACGTACGATGAGCCAAGGTTGTACACTGTTCAGGAAATGGATGTTAAAGACGACAAGAAAAAATCTTATTTGTCTTTGTACGACTTTAATAAAAATCAATTGATCCCAATAGCCAATTCAGAATTTGATATGGCACGTTACGGCGACGAGGGCAATAGCGATTTCGCCGTAATTGCCAATTCTACACCCTACCAACTCCAAAGCCAGTGGACAGGACAACTCCCAAGAGATTTGAAACGTGTAGATTTAACCACGGGTGAACGTGTGGACTTAGCTCAAAAAGTCTATGGTGGTTCGTCAGTAAGTCCAAAAGGTAAATACCTCTATGGCTACAGTCGTAAAGATAGCACATGGTTTACATATAATTTGAAATCCTTAGAATATAAGGCTTTAACAAAAGGAAAGCAGTTTTATAACGAACTGCATGACTATCCCGATGATCCTTATAGCTATGGTTCTGCAGGGTGGACAGAAGGCGATGCAAGATTTTTAATTTACGATCGCTATGATATTTGGGCGTTTGATCCGGAAACAGGAGCATCAGAAAATTTAACTAAGGGCAGAAGCTCTAAAACGCGCTACAGATACATCAAGTTGAATAACGAAGAGCGTTCTATTTCAAGTCAAGAAAATTGGATGCTAAGCACTTTCAATGAAGAAACCAAAGATGGCGGTGTTGCTAGTTTCAACCCCAAACGAAAATCAATTAAACAACTAATGCAAGGCCCATTTTCTTATCGACAGATTAAATTAGCACAAAATGATAAGAAAAACCGCCTGCTTTTCACCCAAGAATCTTTTACAGAGTTTCCAAATGTATGGAGTTCAACCACAAGTTTTAAAGCGCCAAAACAAATTACCGATGTTAATCCGCAGCAGAAGGACTACAATTGGGGTACAGCAGAGCTCGTTGAATGGGTTTCTCTAGACGGAAAGCCCTTGCAAGGCATGTTAATTAAGCCTGAAAATTTTGACCCAAACAAAGAATATCCCATGATAGTCAACTTTTATGAAAAAAGTTCTGACGGAGTGCACCGGCATCGCGCGCCGAGTTATGGGCGTAGTACGATAAACTATCCATTTTATGCTAGTCGTGGTTATATCATTTTCAATCCGGACGTGCATTACAGAAATGGTTATCCGGGCGAAAGTGCTTTCAATTGTGTGATTCCTGGAATAACTATGTTGATTGACAAAGGCTTTGTGGATAAAGATAACATTGGCGTCCAAGGCCACAGTTGGGGCGGTTATCAAATAGCCTATTTAGTGACCAAAACTGATATTTTCAAAGCAGCAGAGTCGGGCGCACCGGTGCCTAATATGATAAGTGCTTATGGTGGCATTCGTTGGTGGACCGGTTTAAGTCGACAATTTCAGTACGAACATACACAAAGTCGAATTGGAGGAACACCATGGGAATATCCACAACGCTACATAGAAAATTCTCCAATTTTCAATATCGATAAAATAAACACACCGCTTTTAATCATGCATAATGATGCCGACGGCCATGTGCCATGGTATCAGGGTATCGAATTTTTTGTGAGTTTAAGACGTTTAGGAAAACCATCATGGTTTTTGAATTACAACGACGAACCACACTGGCCTTTAAAGTTTCAAAACCGCAAAGACTTTAACCTGAGACTATCCCAGTTTTTTGATTATTACCTGAAAGCAGCACCAAAACCACTATGGATGGAGCGTGGCGTACCGGCATTGGAAAAAGGGATTCGCCAAGGTTATGAGTATGTTGACAAGGATAAGGAGTAAAAAACTTGAATATAAAATATAAGCCCGTTGGAAATTTCTAAACGGGCTTTTTGTTTTAAAGTTAAATTCAAATGAACTATCAGTTGAAATGCTTCTTCACCATAGTACTGCTGGCTTGAGCCGTAGGAAAGACAACCAAATCTGCAATGTTCACGTGGTAAGGACGTGTCACACAAAAGTGAATGATGTCTGCAATATCTTCCGGTTTTAAGGCTTGATAACCTTTGTAAACTTCACTTGCTTTAGACTTATCGCCTTTAAAACGCACTTCGCTAAACTCGGTTTCTACCAAACCGGGGTTAATCGCTCCGACTCTAATCCCATATTCGTTCAGGTCCAAGCGCATGGATTTGTTGATGGCATCTACAGCATGTTTGCTGGCACAATACACATTGCCTTTTGGATAAACTTCTTTCCCGGCTGTAGACCCAATGTTGATGATGTGTCCCGATTGTTTTACAATCATTTGTTGAATAATAGGCTGGGAGACATACAACAAGCCTTTCACATTAATATCCATCATGGCATCCCAGTCTTCAGTACTGCCTTCTTGAATAAAATCTAAGCCATGTGCGTTTCCAGCATTATTAATTAAAATATCAATGGAAGAAAATTCATCCGAAAGAGAATTTATAGCTTCATTCACAGCAGTTTTGTCTCTAACATCAAATTGAAGCGTCGCTAGTTTTACCTTATCGCCTAATTCTTTTTGCAGTTGCTCTAATCTTTCCTTTCTTCGACCACATAGCACGAGATTGTAGTTGCCTTCTTTAGCAAATCGTCTTGCGGTGGCTAAACCTATACCACTTGTTGCCCCTGTTATTAATACTGTTTTCATAATGCCTATTTCTTCTGTCTTCTCCGCTCGAGAAGTAATTTAAATTATTTTATAAAGTCTTTGCTCACAATATTATTAATTCTAGGTTGGATAAACCAAATTCCAATTGGAAAAAACCAAAAAAGAAAAAACTCACCTATATAATCGTTGGGTGTTGCTGTGTGTCCTGTGTTACTTGGGGATACAAGATAGTGATTAAGTTCATTGAAAA
>CAYNCI010000027.1:0-52985 GCA_964396065.1 uncultured Mesohalobacter sp.
GACCTCTGCCTAGCCACTCGGCCACGACACCTTGTTTTTGGGTTTGCAAATTTAAGGAAATTAATTGATTCTTTGTAACTAATTAAAAATATTTGATAACAAAAAAACAAATCAACTACAGTTTTTGTTTTTTAAAATATCATCAACAATTTCAGGCTCATAGATTAGTTTTTCTATAAATTTCCTATTCTTCATTCGCTTTATAAAGCGTTCTAAGAACAGAGCTTGGCTTCTATCTATGCATTCGTATTGAAAAACAATTTTCCAGTCCGAAGCTACTTTTGTGAAAGCAGATTTAAATAATCCCGCATTGTGAAGTTTTAATCTGTTCTCAACATCTGCTGTTTCTCCTATATAATATTTATCTGCATAATTTGAATAAATTATATAAACAATGTGCATTTTAAAACGTAAGGATTTTATCTGAGTTGAGGTGTTGAGCGCCCCGAAACTTCGGGGGAACCGCTGTACAAGGTTTTGCAGACCTCTGCCTAGCCACTCGGCCACGACACCTTGTTTTTGGGTTTGCAAATTTAAAGAATAAAAATCAATTCAAGGGAATTAATTCCTAAGTTTTGTCATTTTTACACAAACGGCTTCAACATCGCCTATGATAGGAGGGTTTAGCTTAGATACTTTGGTTTCAACTTTCTCAACAAGGGCTAATTCCTCTATAACTCTATCGTTTATTCGCCTTACAACATGTTCTAATAGCTTAGAGGGTACTGCCATTTCTTCCTTTACTATAGCATTTAATTTTACATAATCTACGGTGTCTTTTAAGTCATCAGAGAAAGAAGACTTTTCAAGATCAGCATCTACTTGCATGTCTACACGATAATGGCTTCCTATTTGTGTTTCTTCAGCAAGACAGCCATGATAGGCATACACACGAATATTTTCTAAAATAATTGTATCAAGCATCATCTAAAATTTCAGATACAAATAAACGCTATTTTTACGAGTTTTGGTAAGAATTAATTTGCTTTAGACAGTCTTAACGCATCAACAAAAACGCCTCTTGCTGTTACAGCAGCACCGGCACCTGCGCCCTGAATTACCAGGGGTTGCTCCGTGTAAGAGTCTGTAAAAATTTCAATTAAAGCATCAGAGCCTTTTAAACTCCCTAACGGGGATTCTCTGGGTACAGCAACTAAGCTCACCTTCATCTGTCCCTTTTCCTGAAACAAGTCGCCATATAAATCCCCTACATATCTTAAAACTTCTCCTTTATCAAGCTTAGATTTTATAGATTGAAAATACACATCCAGAGACGAAATTTGAGACAAAAATTCAGTTTTAGAAATGTCCTGCAAGTGTTTTGGTATTAAATTTTGAATTGAAATATCTTCAAATTCATTTTTTAAATCAAGTTCTCTTGCTAAAATGAGTAATTTTCTAGCAACATCATTGCCATTTAGGTCTTCTCTTGGATCGGGTTCGGTATAGCCTTTTTCCATAGCTGTTTTTACAATTTCAGAGAACGGCAAATTCTTTTCAGAAAACGTATTGAAGATGTAACTTAAAGATCCTGAAAATACGCCTCGTATTCTTGTGATGTTTTCTCCGGCGTCGTGTAAACTTCTTATGGTATCGATTATGGGTAAACCCGCTCCTACATTAGTTTCGTATTTAAAACGCTTGTTGTGGTTTTTTAAAAGCTGTCGTAATTGGTTATAAAACTCGTAATCCAATGTATTAGCAATTTTGTTGGCCGTAACAATATGACAACCCGACTGAATCAATAAGGCGTAATTGCCAACAAAATCTTTGCTTGCCGTTGCATCGATGGCGATAATATCTTCCCAGGATGTAGAATTTATATAGTCTACAATATCCGTAATGGTATATGGTTTTCCTTTTGTAACAAATACATCTTCCCAATTCTCAACTTTTGAAATATCCTGATATAGTGCTTTTGTCGAATTTGCAATAAGCTGAAGTTTTAAAGAAATGTGTTGTTCTTTTTCAATTTTGGCAATGGCTTTCTGAATCTGATTGATTAAGGTGCCACCGACATTTCCTGTACCAAATAATATGATATTAATGTTTTTCATTTTAAGCAGTTTTTGAGGTATAAATGTTTTTAGTGTTGAAGATTTTGGATAAGATAGTTGTCAGTTGATCAAATTCAATCAAAAAGGCATCATGCCCATGAATAGATTGGATTTCATGATAGTAAATATTGGATTTTAGCGGTTTTATTCTTTGGTATGTTTCGTAGTTTTCTTTAGCTGTAAAAAATAAATCGCTATCAACCGCTATCATGTGAATGTTAGATTGAATTCGACATAAATCAACTTCATAATTATTGGATGATGAAGCCTCTATAGTTCTCAAGAGGTGATTCATCAATTTGTAAGCTGAAAGTTGAAAACGTTCTCTTAACTTTTCGCCATGATGTAAAAGCCAGGTTTCCACGTTAAATAATTGTTTGTCCTCATTAATACTTCTTTGAAATCGTTGTTTAAAAGATTCCGGACTTCGATAACATAGCATAGCATGGAGACGAGCATCATGAATTGGATTAGACGAATTATTAAGAATTTGGTCCTGGACAAGGCAATTTGCAATCAACCAATCGCTTGATTTCCAGTCTGCAGCAACGGGTATAAGATGGGTTGTGATAGCAGGATTTAAGACAGCCATTTCCCAGGCTATGCCTCCACCTAAAGACCCTCCGATGATACTGTGTAATTTGTCTATTTTTAGCTCTTCAAGCACTTTGAGAAAAAGTTTCGCGATGTCTTTTGCTACAAATTCTTTATAATTCTCAATACGCTGATTGTCATATCCATTGCCTGGGATATTTATAGCCAGGATTGTAAACGTATTTGTGTCTACAACTTTGCTATCGCCAATTAATGTATTCCACCATCCCTGTTTTCCAACGACTTGACTATTGCCGGTTAAGGCATGATTGACTAATACTATCGGAGCAGTGCCAAGGGCTTGTCCAAACACTTGATAGCTGATATTTAGGCTTTTTAGCTTCAAGCCGGTTACCGTAGTATAGTTGGAGATGCTTATATGTTTTAAATTCTTAAACATTATAAAAAATTATACGGCAACTGGTTTAGGCACTAGTGCAAAAGCAGCTTTCAAATCAGCTTTTAAATCGTCGATAGCTTCAAGTCCAACCGATAGTCGAATTAAATCCGGTCTAACACCAGCACTTAGCTGCTCTTTTTCAGACAATTGTTGATGTGTTGTACTTGCTGGATGTATAATAAGCGATTTTGTATCTCCAATATTGGCTAAAAGGGAAAATAATTTTGAATGGTTTGCAATAGCCTTAGCAGCTTCGAAACCGCCTTTTGCGCCAAACGTAACAATTCCACTTTGTCCATTGGGCAAATATTTTTTGGCGAGTGCATTGTATTTGTTCGATTCCAAGCCGGGATAGTTTACCCAAGCTACTTCATCCTGAAGCTCTAACCATTGGGCTAGTTTTAATGCATTTTCAGAGTGTTTCTGTATTCTTACTTCTAAGGTTTCTAAGCCTTGGATAATTTGGAATGCGTTTGTAGGACTTAAGGCTCCTCCAAAATCTCTTAAGCCTTCCAAAATAAGCTTGAATGTAAAAGATGCCGCACCAAGTGTGTCGTGATAAACTAACCCATGATAACCTGCAGAAGGTTCTGTAAATTCTGGAAATTTACCATTAGACCAATCGAAAGTTCCTGCATCGACTACAGCTCCGCCTAACGAATTACCCTGACCTCCAATATATTTGGTAAGTGAATGGATAACGATATTTGCACCGTATTTAATAGGGTTTAACAAGGCAGGTGTTGCTACAGTATTATCTACAATAAAAGGAACTTGCGCTGCTTTTGCATAATCAGATATTTGTTCTAAATCAAGCACATCTAATTTTGGATTCCCTAAAGATTCTACAAAGAATGCTCTTGTATTTTCCTGAACTGCTTTCTCAAAATTCTGCGGATTATCAGCGTCTACAAACGTAGTTTTTATACCTAATCGCGGTAAAGTAACGCTTAACAAATTGTAGGTGCCTCCATACAAGCTGCTTGAAGCTACTATGTGATCGCCGGCACGTAAGAGGGTTAAAAGACATGTTGAAATAGCTGAAGTGCCAGACGCAAAAACAACTGCGCCAATACCGCCTTCTAGTGCTGCTAAACGATCTTGAAGAATCTGATTTGTAGGATTGTTCAGTCTTGTGTAGATAAAGCCTAATTCCTTTAATGCAAACAAATCTGCTGCGTGGTCTGCATCATTAAACACATAAGACGTGGTTTGATAAATCGGAACGGCTCTAGTTCCTGAAGTTTGTGTTACGTCATGTCCTGCATGTAATGCTTTTGTTGAAAATTTTTCTGTACTCATTTTTCTTTATTTAAATTAAATTGAAAACAACAAGCCAATTCAACTTTTAATGAAAGTTGTATTTAAAATTGTTAAAAAGAAAAATGAGGGTGATTCGCCGGTAAAATGACTAAAAAAATCTTCGTGTTATCTATCCGATTGTACGGTAGAATGTAGCACCTTTTCCTAAAAATAGGGAGGTTGCTAAGGCATCATAGGGTCTAATCCCTCAACCTTTCTTGATAACAATATCAAAATGTAATTGAACTTTATTGTGCAAATATTGATTAATTAATTTGATTTATGCAAATGAGATTTTGTATTTCTATAATATATCAATTAACTTTAACAATTGATGAAGTTTTTACTCGAAAACAACATCATCTAGATAAATGCTATGGGTATCGCCGTAAGACCAGTGTCCTGTAGAAAAAATGACTAAGCCTGAACGGATACAGCTTAGATCTGATTTCTTGAGTTTTAAGGTATATTTCTTCCATGAAGTACCCAATTCTATCTCCTTAGATACCTTGGCCGTGTCAGGATATGGTTTGTCACTTCCTATTAAACCGAAACCAATAGTTGCTTTAATATCATCTTTGCTGGCTTTAGCCCAAAAGCTAAAAGTTTTAGCGCCTCTTAAATCATATCCTCCCAGAATTTCGCCCCAGTCGTCTGCAGGATCGACCAGACCAAGACCATACCAGCCTTCATCGCTGTTGTAGGTTAATTTAAAAGCATATTTACCATTATGCACATCTTCATTATGTTTTAAATCGACTTGGATATGTTCTATGCCACCCATATAGGCCGATGGAATATATGGAGTGTGTTCTCCTTCTTGATAAACGTAAAAGGGCAGCTCTGGCTTAGGAACGAGGTAGGGTTGTACGTTGTCCTTTCCATTTTCTACATTAATGGAGTTTGTCGCTATGCCTGCGTTATTAAAACTGTCCTTGGCAACTAAATATACCTTAATTGGGGTGTCTACCATTGGGACTAGAACATTATACGTGTTTTCACTAATTTTTTTAGATTGAAGTGGTGTAAGTTGGTCCCTCAGTTTTCTGCTTCCTTCACGTTGATTATAGTAAAAGCTGTACTCTATTTTTTCATCTTCAGCATCCGAAACATCAAATGTTACAGGTATCCAAGTTCCACTTTTTACAGTATCTTTTGGGAGTTCAAATTTATGAATTATTGGGGTTTGATTTTCTTGCTTTTGTCCTGTATATGCTTCTCGTATAGCCCAGTACTGAGGGCGATACATGCCTTTAAAAAAAGTAAGCAGCCAGGGCCCAACAAAATTATTGCTATCGCCATAATGAAAAACATAAGCGCCCAAACAACTTGGTTTAGAAATTACCCAATCGTGATAACCTTTTGCAATAGCATCGTATTTTTCTTGATCATTGGGTTCTATTTTTATGCCATTTGAGTCTGTTTCCACATCCCATTCGCCGGTAACGCCAAATTCGGTGATGACGTAAGGTTTGTCTATAGTTTTCTTTTTTATCTCCTCCTCAAGTATATTTACGCCAAAGCCATAGCTGTTTATGCCGTAAATATCTATGGATGGCACGTATTCATTCCACCAATCTAAACCAAAGGTCCAGGCCTCTACAGAAGTTATAGGATGATGAGGGTCTATGGACTTAATTTTTTTGCAAATACGCTCTAATAGTAGAGAATACGCTTTTTTTTCTTCGTCTGTTTCAGTATTTAAATACACTTCATTCCCAATTCCCCAAGACAGTAGTGCCGGATGATTTTTATATGCCTCTACAGTAGATATAGCTTCTTCAAACATTTTTTCTTTACCATCTTTATCACTTACATAGTCAAAGTTATCGTCGCCCTCCATTCCTGGTTTTCCATGCCTCATCCATATGCCAAGCAGGACTTTTATATTAAATTTTTCGGCAGTATCTAGCAACTTCTTCGTATTATTATTTGTACCCCAAGTCCGAATTGTGTTTACGCCTAAGTATTGTAAATCTTTAAAATACACCTCGTAGTTGTCCACATCATCCTCGTACCCAAATGTTACACCTTTTACTGTAAATGGAGCCTTATCTACTTCCAGTACCCATGATGAATCTATTTTTCTTACCAGCGTTTGAGCAGGTACAGAATAAAAACATCCTAAGACCAAAAAAAGAAGGTAAAAGGATATTGGGAATAATGTCGTTTTAATATCTGTATTCTTCATAAGCTTTTTAGTAGGATTAAAATGGATTTTGTATTCTATCTCAGCGTTTAGAAATACAAAAATTGAGCTATAAATAACAAACTTCAATTAGCAGTTTATGCTTTTGTAAATTTTAATAAAATATTATTTATATGTATATGAAAATGTATTAAATTTAAAAAATAAATTATTTAACAATGAAAAAGATTTTAAATACGATAAGCCTTTTTGCTTTAATGTTACTAGTAGGTTGTGCATCAGCTATAAAAACTAAAAAACATGTAAAATATGATTTAGGAGATTACAAGACTTTTGCGTATCTGCCTAATACATCTTTTAGTGCTAATGATTTTGGGTCAATCTCACAGACTTCAGTTGAAGAATCATTGATAACCGCTTTAAACAATAACATGTCTATAAAAGGCTATACAATTGATACTGATAGCCCGGATCTGTTGGTTTTAATTTCAACTTCTAAAATAATTAATGGTGATAAAGCGGCAAACCCTAATGAAGAATCACAATCTTCTTTAGGTGGTGGAACAAGCGGCCCAAACTATGCAGCAGTAAGTTCAACAAATTACAAAAGATATTTAGATAACAGTTCTACAACCAGCAGTAGACCTTACAAAACGGGCTCCTTGCTTATTGAAATATTTAGCAGAGAGACAAAAGAACTGGTTTGGAGCGGTGCAGCAGAAGATTTCACAACACATATTTCAGATCAAACTCTTACGACAAGATTATTATACGAGATGCTGAAAGAGTTTCCAAATTAAAATATAGTTTTAGAAAAATCAAATCAAGCCCTAATATATTCAATTCAATGTTTTAGGGCTTTTTTTATGGATTTGATTTATCTGAAAACAAAACAGGATAAGCTAAGGTGTATTTTATTTAAATTTACTAAAGCCTGTTTTTTATGCCCTTCACTCAACTCAATAATTTACAACAGGATAACTTACCAATCGATAATATGCTATATTTGTAAGAACAAGACAATAAAACTAATCTATTAAGGACTTCAAAAGCCCAAGTTACAAACGTCTTAGTAATGAAAAACATTTCAAAATTATTAATATTTCAGATTGTAAATCAACGTTTTGCATTACCATTAGATGTGGTTAGAAAAGTCATTCAAGTTGTAGAATTTACACCATTGCCTAAAATGTCGGCATACATTTATGGTGTTATTAACTACCATGGTGATATTATTCCGGTTGTAAATATGTCATACTTGTTTAGTATTGAGTCGAAAGAACTTAGTATAAGCGATCGTTTAATTATTGTATCTACTTCCAAAGGGAAGCTTGCCCTATTGGCAAGTATCGTGCATGAAGTAGTAGAAATAAATCACGAAGACATTGTAACACCAGATCGTATAATTTATGGAATGAATTTTATTCATGGTGCTGTAAAACTTCGCGATGGGATGGTGCTTATAAATGATATTGATAAATTTTTAAGCGAAGACGAGCTTAAAAAACTGGAAGAAGAAATAAAAAAGAACAAGGAAACTATCGAAAATCAAGATACAAATGATGAAGACGTGTCAACATTATTAAACAATTAGAATTCATGAATCAAAACCAACTAGCCGAATTAAGAGCTTACCTCTTAAAGCATTTGGGATTACATTATACCAAAAAGCAAGAAAAAGAACTAATTTCAAAAATTAGTTTAGCGGCAAAAGGGTTTGATTTTAGTAATACTGAAAGTTTTGTCCAATGGCTTTTAAACCAGAAACTTAATGCAAAACAGACGAGAACTCTTGCATCCTTCCTTACTATTGGTGAGACTTATTTTTTTAGAGAAAGAAAAGCCCTAGATTTTTTAGAGTTTAATTACTTACCTAATTTAATTTCCAAAAGAAAAAAGACCAATAACAAGACTTTGAGAATTTGGAGTGCAGGATGTTCTTCAGGAGAGGAACCTTATACCTTGGCCATATTACTTTCGAGGATATTACCCAATATAGAAAGTTGGGATGTTACAATCTTAGGAACCGACATTAATCCGAATTTTCTAGATAAGGCAAGAACTGGTGTATATTCTAAATGGTCTTTTAGAGGCATGACAGAATCTTTTAAAAAAGAATACTTTGATGTAGTAGATGAGACCAAATACAAGATTAAACCATTTATTAGAAAAATGGTTAATTTTTCTTACCTAAATCTTGCTCACCCGCCGTACACACCACTAAAAAATAAGGTAGATGCATTCGATGTTATTTTGTGTAGAAATGTATTGATTTACTTTTCTCGAGAAGGCATAAAAATGGTGACTAAAAATTTTTATAATAAATTAGAAAATGGTGGTTTACTTTTACTTAGTGCCGTAGAAAGCTCTAACCTGATATGCGAAGATTTTGAGCGTTCCATTTACGAAGGTCTAACCATTTATGAGAAAAATCCAGAGCAGAATAAAACCAGGCAGGCCGCTTGGAATAGAATTTCTGTTTTAAAAACTAGTCAAAACACAACAAAGCCAACACCAAAAGCGTCCTACATCACCAATCTGAGGAAGGAAGTCTTAGCAAGCAGAGATTTAAAGCCTAAGCCTAAAAAGGTATTAGATAAAGCTTTAGACCTGAATAAGTTGAAGGCTCTTCTTAGTAGCACAGATATAAATGAAGTAGAAAAAATTGTACAACAAGAAATTGCAAAAGGAAAAAACCAGACAGGATATCACTTACTTCTTGCGCAGATAAAAGCGAATAAAAGAGAATTCGAAACAGCAGAGCAGTGCTGTAAAAAAGTAATCCAACTGGAAAAAGTAAATACAGAAGCTTATTTTTTATTAGCAAATATTTACAACGAGCAAGGAAAGATAGAAGAAGCCGTAGATGCGATAAATAAGGCTTTATTTTTAGACCCTAATTTTTCGATGGCGCATTTTCTTTTAGGAAACATTAAAAGGAATAGTTATAAAAGCAACGAAGCCATCAGACATTATAATAGCGCACTAAAAAGTCTTTCCAAATTAAAAGAAGACGAGGTTGTAGCAGGTTCTGATGGATTAACAGCAGGAAGACTGTCGGAAATGATAAAATCTATATCAAATTTGCAAACAAAGGTTTATTAATGAAAATATTAAAAATCAAGATATATTTAAATACAAGGACTTTTCTTCAATAAGATGGAATTTAAAGACACAGAACATATAACCGAAGAGGAAAAGCAGGAAATCTTAAGACAGCGGGCGAAGCTCTTACAAATCGACGAAGAAGTAAATCTTTATCCCGGTAAGCACATCGATTGTTTGATATTTAGGTTAGCTAACGAAAATTATGCAATAGACTCCACTTATGTAAACGAAGTTGTAAATGCCGTAGAGATCACACCTTTGCCTTGCACACCTTCTTTTTTAGTTGGAATTATAAATCTAAGGGGAAAAATTTTATCTATTATCGATTTAAAGAGTTTTCTGAATTTAAAAGGCAGTGGAGAAACCAACCTGACACAAGCCATTATTGTAAGCTATAATGGTATTGAACTGGGTATACTTTCAGACGAAATACTCGGAAATAAAAGAATATACGAGGATACTTTACAAAAAAAGCTGAGCACAATAATAGATATCCCTGAAAACTTTATAATTGGGTTATCAAAAAATAATGTAATCGTTTTGGACATCAAGAAGTTTCTATCCAGCGAAAATTTGATTATAAACGAAGACGTATAAGATATAAAACACATAAACACGTGGAAAAATGAATAAATTATCAATTGGATTAAAGTTAGGTATTGGCATTTTGCTTTTGCTTATCATGTTCATTACAGTAAGTGTAAGTTCATACCAAAATATTCAAGAAATTAGGGAGAATGAAGCTAGGGTAAATCATACTAATGAAGTACTACTAAAAATACAGCATATAAATGCAGATTTAATGCAGGCTGAAACCGGAAAAAGAGGCTATATCATTACCGGAGACATGAGCTATCTTGAACCTTATGATAATGCTATTAGAACCGTTTATGGCAATATTAATGAATTAACGGAGCTTACTAGCGAAAATACAAATCACCAAACACGTGTAACCGAACTAAAACAAAAGGTAGACTTAAAACTAGACGAATTAAAAACAGTTATCGACATTCGTAAAAATGCCGGTTTTGAAACTGCACAAGAATTTGTAAGCACTAACGATGGCAAAAAAGTGATGAACGAAATTAGTCAGCTGCTCACATCCATGGAAAAGGAAGAGGTACGCTTGCTAAAAGACAGAACAAAAACCAGTGCAGAAAGCACAGAAAATGCAGAGAATGCTATCATATGGCTAACAGGAGCTGCATGTGTTTTAGTAATTTTTATCATCACTTATTTTGTAAAAAATATAGCTATTCCAATAACAAGACTATCAGACATTGCTGAAAATATTTCTAAAGGAAAAATTACAGTTATGGATAGAACCATCAAAAGAAAAGACGAAATAGGTGTCTTAATGAGTTCTTTTAAACTAATGCAGCAATATCTTCAGGAGAAGACAAATCAAGCCAATAGCATTGCAGAAGGCAATTTTTCTATAGAGATTAAACCAATTTCGGACGAAGACATCATGGGTGTTGCATTTGCAACGATGATAAAGAAATTTCGCAAACAATTAGCAGAAATAGCAGAAGCGGTGCAAATCCTGTCTTCGTCATCGAGCGAGTTTATGGCTACAGTATCTCAACTGTCTTCAACAACGGCTGAAACATCTACGTCTATAAGCGAAACCACCTCTACAGTAGAAGAAGTAAAACAAACCGCAGAAGTCTCTAATCAACGTGCAGTTGAGGTGTCAGAATCGGCTCAAAATTTAGCCAACATATCTAATGACGGCTATAAATCTATACAAGACACCATCGAAGGAATGAATAAAATAAAACACCAGATGGAGTCTATTGCAGGGATTGTAATTCAATTAAGCGAAAAAAGCCATACTATTGGAGAGATTGCAACGACAGTGAACGACCTTTCAGAGCAGTCCAATTTACTTGCTGTTAATGCCTCTATCGAGGCTGCGAAAGCTGGAGAACAAGGTAAAGGATTTTCTGTTGTGGCACAAGAGATTAAACATCTTGCAGAGCGCTCTAAAGAATCTACAGTTCAAATAAGATCTATTTTAGCAGATATTCAAAAGGAGATTAGCAGTGCGGTTATGGCAACAGAGGAGGGCGGAAAAGTGATAGCATCTGCACTCGAATTATCTTTAAATGCGAGTGAGGTGATAACGACATTGGCAGCAAATGTAGAAGAGTCTGCGCAAGCTAATATTCAAATTGCAGCATCTAGCCAGCAACAGCTTACAGGTATGGACCAAATCACTATTGCCATGGAAAGCATAAATGAGGCAAGCCGTCAGGTTTCTAACAGTACAAAACAGACCGAAGAATCTGTAATGCAACTTAACGACTTAGGGCGGAATTTACAAATGATCATGAACCAATACAGGTTGAAATAATAAAATCAGTATAGTTTACAACTGAGCCTAAATGGGGTAACACAATATTTAAATGGAAAATAACCAGGACTTTCTAAAAAAAATCCTCGCGACATTCAAAGCAGAAGCGGAAGAAAATTTGAATGCGATGGCTATCCATTTGATAGAGTTGGAAAAAAATCCTCCAAAACCTCGGCAAGAAGAGCTCAACGAAATAATCTATAGAGTTGCTCATAGTCTAAAAGGCGCTTCAAGATCCGTAAATCTTAATGAAATAGAAAGCATCTGTCATGCTTTTGAAGATGTGATGTCGGCAATTCGAGACGAAGAAATTACTTACAACACACAAGTATTTGATGCCCTACATCAAACTATCGATATCATTACAGAATTACTCGAATATGACAATGATGATATTGGAGATGAATTGCAGGAAAAAGTATCTGAGCATATAGACATGCTGTTGATGGTAGAATCTGGAATTGAAGTTGAAGGTACTGGTAAGTCCAGGAATAGAAAATCCTCGGAAGCAAAGCCAATAATTGAAGAAATTGAAGATGTTAAAGAACCTGAAGCAGAGCCAGAAACGGAAAAAGTATTAGAGCAAGAGCAAGACTTGGATGTGCCACAGTTAAAGGTAGAAACTCCTATACCTCAAGAACCCGAAAAGCACGTAGTGTCTAAAAAAACTGTAGCTAAATCCAAAGCAAGAAGAGATAACGCATCCTTTAATAAAAGTGCTGCAGACGAGACCATTCGGATTTCTACTCAAAAACTAGATAATGTATTGTCTCAAGCCGAAGAAATGTTGTCTTTAAAATTAAGAGCAATTCAGCGGACCAAAAATTTAAAAAATACAATATCCAAGTTTTCTGCATGGCATAAAGAGAGTTTTGCAGTTTTACAGACAGCTCAAGCAGTTAAGCTATTGCTTCAAAAAAAAGGGAATTTAGATGGGCTTTCGGCAGACCAAACACAAGTTGCAGAACTTTCACAATATTTAGAATGGACAAACTCTTTTGTAAAGGATATAGAGAAAGAGTTAAACGATTTACGTGAATTTTCAATTCAAGAAATACATACCATTAGCTCTAGAATTGAAAGCCTTTTAGATGATGTGAAAGAACTTATCGCTGTCCCATTTTCAACATTATCTATGGTATTTCCTAAGATGATTCGGGATATTGCTAAAGACTTGGACAAACAAGTAGACTTTAGCATAGAAGGCGACGACATTAGAATAGATAGAAGAATACTAGAAAAAATAAGAACCCCACTTTTGCATATTCTTAGAAATTCTATAGACTATGGCATAGAATTACCTGAGGAAAGAGCAAAAAAGGGAAAAAGTACTGTAGGAAAGGTTTCGCTTAAGATTAAGCGTTTAGAAAATAGTAAGATAAGTGTTGTGGTTTCCGATGATGGTGCAGGAATAAACAAAGAAAAACTAAAGCAGCTTTACATTTCGGACAACAATATTTCTGAGTTAAATGCCAAAAACGTTACCGAAAAAGAGTACTTAAACTATATTTTTCAATCAGGTGTGTCTACTAGTGATATCGTAACCGACTTATCTGGTCGAGGTTTAGGCCTTGCCATAGCCTGGCAAGAAGTTCAGCAGATTGGAGGTAGTATAGAGGTTCAAACCGAAGCCAATAAATTTACCAAGTTTAGCATCCAACTACCATTGTCTATCGTAACTTTCCGAGGTGTTCTTATTCAAGTTTCTGGACACGAGTTTGTTATCCCAACAGTATTAGTAGAAAGGGTTTTAAGAACAGAAAAAGAGGCTATAAAAACCGTAGAAGGTAAGGCTACTATTCTTTTTCAGGATGAAGTTGTACCGCTCATTAAACTTAGCGAGATACTTCAGCTTAACGAAAAACAAGATAAATCACCATTTATTCATGTTGCAATTTTTGAGGACAATACGAGAAAAATAGGATTTGTAATTGATAGGGTCATTAATGAGCAAGAAGTTCTAGTAAAAAACTTCAACAAGCAATTAAAACGAGTTCGAAATATTTCAGGAGCTACAATACTGGGATCAGGAAAAGTTGTACCCATTTTAAATATTTCAGACCTATTTAAGTCTTCAGCCAAAGTTACTTCAACTCTAACAGCGTCTTATGACAATGTTTCAGACGAAGATAAGGTTACAAACATACTAGTGGTAGACGATTCTATAACATCCCGAACGCTTCTCAAAAATATTTTAGAAGCGGCAGGATACAATGTAACCACCGCTATTGATGGGCTGGAAGGATTTACAAAATTGAAGGAAGGTGCTTTTGCTGTCGTAATTTCGGATGTAGAAATGCCACGTTTGGATGGATTTGGGTTAACTTCCAAAATTCGTGCAGACAAAGCTGTTTCCGATATACCGGTAATTTTAGTAACATCGCTTTCTAAACGAGAGCATAGAGAAAAAGGAATAGATGTAGGAGCAAATGCTTACATCGTTAAGAGTAATTTTGACCAGAGTAACTTACTGGATATTTTGGAAAGATTAATTTAGGATAAATATTTTTAAATGATTAAACTTTTAATCGTAGAGGATTCGCAAACTGTGCTCGTGTATTTGAAGTATATTTTTTCAAGAGATCCAGATATACAGGTAGTAGGTACAGCCAGAAATGGTAAGGAAGCAATAGAGTTTGTAAGAAAACACAAAGTAGATGTTGTCTCTATGGATATTGATATGCCTGTGATGAATGGTCTGCAAGCCACAAAACACATCATGTCGGAAAATCCTGTTCCTATAATTATTGTAACGTCCAGTAGAAATGCGAAAAGAGATGATACATCTATGGAGGCACTAGCTGCCGGAGCACTTTCAGTCATTCAAAAGCCTTTTGGAATTGGTCATAAAATGGAGCCTTTGCGAACTGCCAGAATGTTGAGGATGATTAAAACCCTGTCCAAAGTAAAGGTAATTACGAGAAAATTTTCGGATCAAAGGCCTGTTGATAAAAAGCCAATTGCAATATCTAATGCCGATACTAACAGGCCTAACATCTTTCAATTAAGAAACAAAAGGTATGTAGCAATTGGGATTTCTTCTGGCGGGCCACAAGTTTTGGCCAAAATATTTTCGAAAATCTCTAAAAATTTTCCTTACCCAATATTGGTTGTTCAGCATATTACAAGAGGCTTTATTGGCACGATGGTTTCCTGGCTTAACGATATTTTAGACATACCGGTAAAGGTTGCTCAAGACCAAGAGACTTTGCTTAATGGGTGTATCTATTTTGCGCCGGACGAACATCAAATGGGTATAAAAGCAAATAAAATCGAGCTTACAAAGTGCACTACAGAGTCTAAAATATGTCCATCAGTTCAATATCTTTTTGAAAACTTGACCCAACATTACGCTAGTAGAACTATAGCCTTAATATTAACAGGGATGGGCTCGGACGGTTCTGCGGCAATTAAAAAATTAAAAGATGCCGGGGCCTTAACTATTGCGCAAGACATTGCTAGTTCGCTAGTCCATGGCATGCCGGGTGAAGCTATAAAACTTGGCGGCATCCAATATGTCCTTAATACCGATAATATTACTGAACTCTTCAAAGAGTTAGAACAAATGAATTTAAAAAATAACCTAAGAAATACTTCGACACCATGATAGAATATCCAACTGAGAAAAAGAAAGTTCTCATAGCTGAAGATAGCCCCACTCAGGCACTTAAGCTCCAAATGGCATTGGAGCAAAAAAATTATATTGTTTTACATGGCTTAAACGGGAAAGAGGCTTTGGATCTTATAGACGAAAATAATCTCCCGGATTTGATTATTACAGATGTTGTCATGCCAGAGATGGATGGTTATGAGTTTTGTAGCCAAGTAAAACATAACGAAGCAACACGAAACATTCCGGTTATATTACTAACACAGCTTTCTGACCCATCGGATGTTATCAAAGGTTTGCAGGCGGGAGCAGATAATTTTATATCCAAACCATATACGGAAGAATTTTTATTCGAACGAATAAAAGACATTCTTCTGAATCAGGAGCTGAGAGAAAGATCCCCAAACCTTGATATTTCGATGCAAATTTATTTTGGCGGGCGTAAGTATTTGTTGAACTCCAACCGCATGCAAATACTGGACCTCTTGCTGTCTACCTATTTTAATGCCATCAATAAAAATAAGGAGTTAGAGGAAAAAAATATCGAGCTTAAAAAAATGCACAAGGAAGCTAAGATTACCAATCTTAAGCTTAAAAAGTTGAATGATGAAAAAAATCAATTTCTTGGTATTGCAGCGCATGATTTAAGAAGTCCATTGGCTACACTATCAGGTTTCCTTTCCATTATAGTAGATTCTTTGCCGGAAAATACCATAGACGATCAAGATCAAATATTTTCTGCTATGGAGAAAATGCTAGATTATATGCTAAATCTTATTAACGATGTACTCGATTTTTCAAACATAGAAGCAGGAACACTTAACTTGGTAAAAGAGAAATTTGACCTTGTAGAGTTTATGGATGGTATAATCGAATTAAGTAATATTCTTGGGACAAAGAAAGCTATACATATCGACTCGACATATTCTACAGACGAGATAATTGTCAAAGCAGACCGTAATAAACTTAGACAAGTTATGGATAACCTTTTGTCTAATGCAATTAAGTTTTCTGAAAAACATACCATAGTATTGGTAAGTATTATAAAAAGAAATAAAGAGGTAGAAGTTATAATTGCCGACCAAGGTAAAGGAATTCCTGATAACGAAATAGGTAAAATATTTCAGCCGTTTACAAGAACATCTGTAGAAAGTACAGATGGCGAAAAAAGTACAGGTTTAGGACTAGCAACAGTCAAAAAAATTGTAGAAACACATGGCGGTAGAATATGGGCCAAATCTATAGTAGGAAAAGGCTCAGAGTTTCACTTTACATTACCTAATTAACTCAACTGCCTAAAAATAAAGTACTTTTAATTAGTGATATAAGACATATTTCATGCTAAGTTAGCTAAAATCTATTTAGAAAAAATAAGGTATTGATAAATAGTAATCAGGTTTTCGTTTCTAAACTGATTAGCATTTTACTGCTAGCAGCTATTCAGGTTATTTTAGTAAAGATTAAATTCTAATACTTTAGACAATTTGAATGTTATATTTTATGAGGTTAATTTTATGTTTTATTAGTCTACTACTGTTTACAAATTGTAATACAACAAATAACAATAATAAAGAGGAAAAAAAGATATCTTCATCTACCGATTGTCATCCGCAAGGAGGTAGGTCATCTTTAATAGCAGGAGGCGTAACTTCGACAAATAGCATTACTGAAAAAAATGATACTCTAAGCATTGAAGTGGAAGATGCAGATAAAACTCAATTCATAGAAAACCAAAATAAAGAGATTCCTGAAGGTATGGTTTTAATTGACGGAGGCACTTTTATGATGGGTGCTGTTGGAAATTTAGCACTACCCCGAGAATATCCTCGACACCCGGTAAAAGTAAGTAGTTTTTATATGGACATCCATGAAGTTACTAATTCAGAATTTAACAAGTTTGTAGACGAAACAGGTTATGTTACCATTGCTGAGCGACCTATAGATTGGGAAGAACTTAAAAAACAACTTCCGTCGGGAACGCCTAAACCTCCGGAAAAAAACCTGAGACCGGGTTCCTTGTTATTCAAATTAAGACCGGATGTTACAGATTTAACTAATTATTTCCAATGGTGGGAGTGGACAGTTGGCGCAAATTGGCGGCATCCTGAAGGCCCTGAAAGTAATATCATCGGAAAAGAAAATCACCCTGTTGTCCACATCGCTTACGCAGATGCAAAAGCTTATGCCAGATGGGCAGGAAAACGTTTACCTACAGAAGCAGAATGGGAATATGCAGCAAAGGGCGGCTTAGAAGATAACATATATCCCTGGGGTAACATAGATGTAAACGAAGCTCCATTTAAATGTAATTTTTTTCAAGGCCAGTTTCCTGCTTATAATTCTGGAGACGATGGATACAATCTATCTGCACCTGTAGGAAGCTTTAAGCCTAACGGATACGGATTATATGATATGGCTGGTAATGTATGGGAAATTGTAAGTGATAAGTTTGACGAAACTTACTACAGCACTTTACCTCAAGATAGGCCTACCTTAAATCCAAAGGGCTCCACCAGAAGTTTTTATTCCTCCAACAGATATGCACAACATAATATCATAAAAGGAGGCTCCTTTTTATGTAACGATAGCTATTGTGCAAGTTATAGAGTATCAGCTAAAATGCCACTAGAAGAAGATTCGGCGATGAATCATGTTGGTTTTAGATGTGTTGTTGATGTGGAGTAAACATATTATTAAAGGTTTTATTTAAAGTTACTGCTTTCACTTTTTACATAATTGTTATTGAAGTAAGAGAAAGCTATTCTTTATAATGTAAAAGTGTTACTTTGGAACAAAATATTATGTATTAATGAAAAATATTTACAACTGCATAGTTGTGGGCGGTGGCGCAAGTGGATTTTTCTTTGCTATAAATTATGCCGAAAACCATCCTGGCCATTCTGTTCTCATCTTAGAAAAATCTAAGAATGTCCTTCAAAAGGTAAAAATATCCGGTGGTGGCCGATGCAACGTTACCCATGCTGAATTTGAGCCTAAACCACTTACAACACATTACCCAAGAGGGGAAAAAGAATTGATAGGTCCTTTTCATACCTTTATGACGGGCGATATGATGGCCTGGCTAGAAGAGCGAGGCGTTGAGCTAAAAATTGAAGACGATGGCAGAATATTTCCCGTAACCGACTCTTCTCAAACCATCATCGATTGTTTTACGAGTGAAGCAGAACGATTAGGAGTTAGCTTAAAAACTTCAGCGAATGTATTAAGTTTTGAATATTTGGATAAAATATGGCAAATCCTAACCAAAAATGAAACCTATTTCGCCAAACAATTGGTCATTTCCACAGGCAGTAGTAAGAAGATCTGGGAGCAATTAGCAAAGCTTGGGCATACGATCGTTGAACCGGTTCCGTCCTTATTTACGTTTAACATCGACTATCCTCAATTAACGAAGCTTCAGGGTTTAAGTTTAAATACACACATCAAATTATACAAAGACCAGGCTTGTAAATCTTTTTTGATGGAATCTGATGGCGCCACTTTGATCACGCATTGGGGCTTGAGCGGTCCTTGCGTCCTGAAGTTATCCGCATGGGGTGCAATCGACTTAAATGCTATCAATTACCATTGCTTTATAAAAGTAAATTGGTTGCCGAATTATTCTGATGAGGAGATTTCAAGAGAACTACATCAACTGAAACAGAATGCTGCCAAAAAGAAAATCAGCAATCAGGTGATATTTGACTTACCCAAACGGTTTTGGCAATTTATGTTGGATGAAGCCCGAGTAAATTTAGACAAGAACTGGGCCGATGTATCTAAAAAAGACGAAAAAGAATTGTCGGAACAGCTAACCCGATTTAAATTGGAAGTCAATGGCAAAAGTACTTTTAAAGAAGAATTTGTAACAGCCGGCGGGGTAGATTTGAAAGAAATAGATTTTAAAACTTACAGCAGTAAAAAATTACCTCATCTCAAAATTATTGGCGAAGCTTTAAATATTGATGCCATTACCGGCGGTTTCAATTTTCAAAGTGCCTGGACGAGTGGATTTTTAGCTGCCAGATAACACATTTAAAACCTTATCGCCTGCCAGATTCAAAAATTATTGCTAAAACCTTCATCATATAAAGATGTAAATATATAGATTTGTAACAGATTTTTTTTGCACAGTATGTGGTTTTCAAAAATAAAAAATAAAAATTCTTTCTTAGGACTACTCATTATTACCATGTCTTTGGTGTTTAATGGTAATACTCAAAGTTTATTTTCTCCACATGCCCATCAACCAACCACTTTTTCATTTGAACAACATCAAACTGATCATAAATCGGATTCAGGTCATTTACTTGCTGCAGAAACCGATATTGACATTGATTTTGAAACCGAAATTGAAGAAGAAGAATTTCATTATAAGCCTGAACATCATACTTTTTATGTTGAACATTCTTTAAATGAAATTTTACTATCAAAGTATATTTCCAACTTATTCAATCGAGTAAGTATACCATTATTTGTACTTCACCACAGCTGGCGTAGCGATTTAGTTTAGTTTTTGAGCTGCTAATATTTTTTCAAAAAAATCTATTAGCTATTGATTAACGGAATCCTCTGTTAATCATCATATCAAACTGTTTTAATACCATTCATTTTTTTTGATACCTGGTCTTCTTAGGCTTCAAAATAATTGAAAAACAAACAATCAAAACTAAATTATTTTCAATGAAAAATATTATTTATCTGTTGATAATATCAACTGTAATGCTTGCAAGCTGTAACCATAAAGAGCATGAAGAACACCCAACTGAAGTTTTTGAGGTTACAAATCCCATAAAAAAAGATACCCTGTTTTATAATGAATATGTTTGTCAAATACGTTCATATCAACGTATAGAACTGAGAGCTCTTGAAAAAGGCTATCTCCAAAAAATTCTCGTGGATGAAGGGCAGAGAGTAAAGAAAGGTGAAATGTTATTTCAAATTCAGCCTAATGTCTATAAAGCCGAAAAAGACAGAGCAGAAGCAGAATTAGAGTATTCAAGAATAGAATACCAAAACACACAAACATTAGCCGACAGTAATATAGTTTCTAAGAACGAACTGGCACTTGCCAAAGCTACCTTAAAGAAAGCTGAAGCCGAATTAGACCTTACAAAAGTTCACCTTAGCTTTACGGCGATTAAAGCCCCTTTTGATGGATTAATAGGTCGGTTTGAAGACGTGAGAGCGGGAAGCTTGCTTGACGAAGGAGAACTGTTGACCACACTATCCAATAATGATAAAATGTGGGTATACTTTAATGTGCCGGAAGCCCAGTATCTTGAATACATTACAACAGATGAAGCATCCCGAACCAATAATGTAAAACTTCAACTATCCAATTCACTCATTTACGAAGAAAATGGTGTTATTGAAACCATTGAGTCCGACTTTGATAATTCAACCGGTAATATTGCCTTCAGGGCAACATTTCAAAACCCTAAAAGCATTCTGCGCCACGGGCAAACCGGTAATATTTTATGGCCGGTGGATCTCAAGGATAAGATAATTATCCCACAGAAAGCAACCTTCGAGATTCTGGACAAAAAATATGTATTTACTGTAGATAAAGACGGTTTAGTAAAGGCCAAAGAGATTCAAATAGAGGCAGAATTAGATCACATTTATGTGGTGAAAAGCGGTTTAAGCACGGAGGATCAAATTTTAATTGAAGGTTTACGGAAAGTTCAGGGTGGAGATAACATTTCCTATACTGTTTTAGAACCGGAAAAAGCACTTTCAGAACTTCATCTTCACGCTGAATAAAAACATTTAATACAGAAAATTATGTTTAAAGATATTTTAAAACGTCCTGTGTACGCTATAGTCATTTCTATAATGATTGTCTTTGTGGGACTGATGGCCATAAACAGATTGCCCATTTCTCAATTTCCGCAAATTGCACCAACTACGGTAAATATATTTGTGGCCTATCCGGGATCCAGTGCAGATGTGCTCACCAAATCTACTTTAATTCCGTTAGAAACTTCTATTAACGGTGTACAAGGCATGCGTTATATCGCCTCAGATGCAACAAGTGCGGGAGAAGGAACGCTTCGTATCATTTTTGAGCCCGGAACAGATCCCAATCAGGCGGTTGTGAGGGTAAAAACCAGAGTAGACCAGGTCATGCCAAACTTGCCACCTCTGGTACAAAGAGAGGGCGTGGTGATTACGCCAATTCAGCCCAGTATGTTGATGTACGTCAACCTTTTCAGTGAAAAAGGAAAAAGCATAGATGAAAAATTCCTTTACAATTATGCCTATACCAAAATTGTTCCTGAACTTCAAAGGATAAACGGTATAGCCAGAGCAAACATATTAGGTTCCAGAAAATACGCCATGCGGGTGTGGCTTAAACCGGACAGAATGCGCGCTTATAAAATTTCTGCTGAAGAGGTGCTGGAAGCTATGGATGAACAAAGTTTGATAGCCAGACCGGGCCGATTGGGAAGAAGTTCAGGGAAATCGGCTCAATCTTTAGAATACGTGCTTACCTACAAAGGCAGGTATAACGAACCCGACCAGTACAAGGATATCGTTATAAAAAGCACCGATCAGGGCGAAATTGTAAAACTCAGAGACATCGCAGATGTAGAACTTGGAAGTGAATTCTTTGATATTTATTCAAATCTGGATGGCAAGCCCTCTTCTTCTATCGTTCTAAAACAAACTCAAGGCAGCAATGGGAGTGAGGTCATCAGACAGGTTAAAGAAAAACTTCAGGAGCTTGAAAAAGATTTTCCTGAAGGCATAAGTTATAAATACAGTTATGATGTTTCAAAGTTTTTGGATGCTTCTATAGAGCAGGTCGTGCATACTATACGAGATGCATTTATTCTTGTGGCTTTAGTGGTTTTTTTATTCCTCGGCGACTGGCGCTCAACCCTTATTCCTATCATAGCGGTTCCGGTGTCGTTGATAGGGGCGTTTTTCTTTATCCAGATTTTTGGATTATCCATCAACCTGATCACCTTGTTCGCGCTTGTACTTGCAATTGGAGTTGTGGTAGATGATGCGATTGTTGTGGTAGAAGCTGTTCATGCTAAAATGGAAGAAGACCACAGTCTGTCACCTTATGAAGCTACCCGAAAAGCTATGGGAGAACTAACCGGTGCTATTATAGCCATTACTTTGGTCATGACCTCTGTGTTTGTGCCAATAGCATTTATGACGGGTCCGGTTGGGGTATTTTACCGTCAATTTGCCATTACAATGGCCAGCTCGATTGTGATTTCCGGGGTTGTGGCTTTAACCCTAACACCGGTGCTTTGCGCTATTATCCTCAAACATTCCAATGGAAATCGAAAAAAATCCTGGTTCGATAAGTTTATAGATGGCTTTAACCGGGTATTTGAAAAATTGACGGGAAGCTATGTTTTTGTGCTGAATAAGATTGTTGGCAGAAGGATTGTCACTTTTGGGATTTTAGCCTTGTTTATTGGTGGAATCATATATACCAACAAGTTGCTTCCCAGTGGTTTTGTACCTAATGAAGATCAGGGAACCATTTATGCGATAATCCAGACACCACCGGGCTCTACTTTAGAGCTTACCAATAAAGTAGCTCAGGAATTACAAGCCATTGCAGAAGAGGTCGAAGGCATAGAATCTGTAACCAGTCTTGCCGGTTACGAAATTATGACTGAAGGCAGAGGGTCTAATGCAGGGACTTGTCTTATCAACTTGAAACCCTGGTCGGAGCGTGATCACAGCGTGCATGAAATCATGGAAGAATTGGAAGAGGAAACCAAGTCCTTAGGAGCTATCGTTGAATATTTTGAACCTCCTGCAGTACCGGGATTTGGTTCGTCTGGAGGTTTTTCTATGCGATTGCTGGATAAAACCGGTTCGACTGATTACAACGAGTTTGATGAAATCAACCAAAATTTCATGAAAGAGCTAAAGAGCCGTAAAGAGCTTACAGGGGTATTCACATTTTTTGCAGCCAATTATCCTCAATATGAGCTAGAAATAGACAGTAAAGCCGCTATGCAAAAAGGGGTTAGTGTAGGAAAAGCTATGGAAAACCTTAATATTTTAATAGGAAGTACCTATGAACAGGGCTTTATAAGATTTGGTCGTTTCTTTAAGGTTTACACCCAGGCAGCTCCGGAATACAGAAGGTACCCATCGGATATTGAAAACCTTTTTGTAAAGAACGAAGAAGGTGAAATGGTACCTTACAGTGCCTTTATGAAAATCAAGAAAACCCAAGGCCCAAACGAAATTACACGTTATAATCTGTATAATTCTGCAGCGATAAGAGGTTTGCCGGCTAAGGGTTACACTACCGGCGATGCCATTAGCGCCATTAAAGAAGTTGCAGAAAACACGTTGCCCCGTGGTTACGATATTGCCTGGGAAGGCTTATCTTACGACGAAGCCAACAGAGGCAACGAAGGCTTGTATATCTTCCTGGTTGTTATTTTGTTTGTTTATTTGGTTTTGGCCGCCCAATATGAAAGCTTTGTGCTTCCGCTTGCCGTACTTCTGTCTTTACCCATAGGTATATTCGGCTCTTTCTTTTTATTGAAAATACTAGGTCTTTCAAACGACGTTTATGCCCAGATCGGAATGATCATGCTGGTTGGTTTGCTGGGAAAAAATGCAGTATTGATCGTAGAGTTTGCGGTTCAAAAGAACAATGAAGGTATGTCGGTTATAGATGCTGCTGTAGAAGGCGCAAAGGTTAGATTCCGACCCATTCTTATGACTTCATTTGCGTTTATAGCCGGGCTTATACCCTTGGTAATTGCCACAGGCGCTGGAGCAGTAGGCAACAGGACCATCGGGTCTTCTGCTATGGGCGGTATGCTCTTCGGAACTTTAATAGGAGTCTTGGTTATTCCCGGATTGTATTTTGTATTTGGTAAAATGATAGAAGGCAAAAGCCTGATCAAAGACGAAGCCCACTCCAGTTTATCTGAAGCCTACGTTACTCAGGAGTCCAGCGCATCTTTATTGAAAAAAATCGCAAAATTAAATGTCTTATTGAAAGCTAACAAAAGAAAAAATAAAAGAAATGAGAATTAATAATATCGTCTATTCCGGCATCCTTTTTATCACAGTTTTGATAACAGGTTGCCAGGCTCCTAAGATGAATCTTAAGCAAGCCAGTAAAGACTTACCGGAAAAGTACCGGGATTTTGAGAAGACAGATACCAACACTGTTGCAAGCACAAATTGGAAATCATTCTTTGATGATGAAAAACTGATAAGCCTAATTGACACAGCTTTAAAGAATAATCAGGAGCTTAAAATCTTAGAGCAGGAAATCTTCATTAGTAAAAATGAAATTAGAGAGCGTAAAGGAGAATACCTTCCGTTTGTAAATATCGGGGCAACTTCAGATGTTGAAAAAGTGGGGAAATATACAAGAAATGGTGCTGTAGAAGATCAACTGGAAATAAGACCCGGTGAAGAATTTCCTGAGCCGCTTTCAAATTTCAGCATAGGCGCTATGGCTTCCTGGGAGTTAGATGTATGGAAAAAACTCAGAAACAGGAAAAAGGCAGCAGTATTTAATTACCTGGAAAGTCAAGAAGTCAAGCATCTCGCTGTAACACATTTAGTAGCCGAAATTGCAGAATCTTACTACGAATTAATGACTTTAGATAACCTCCTGGAGATCATTAGGCAAAATGCAGAATTGCAAACCAATGCGCTTAAAAAGGTTAAATTGCTAAAATCCAACGCCAAAGCTACACAGTTGGCGGTTAATAGGTTTGAAGCCCAATTGCTGAATACACAAAACCTAAAATATGCCATTCAGCAAAATATTGTAGAAACTGAAAACAGAATTCATTTTCTTACCGGGAGTTATCCAAAGGATTTGCCCAGAAATTCTGATTCTTTTATGCGTATCTCGTTAGATTCTATAAGCTCCGGGATTCCATCACAATTGCTAAGCAACAGACCTGATATCCGGCAGGCAGAATATGCCATTGAAGCAGCAAATTTAAATGTAAAAGCCGCAAAAGCTGAGTTTTATCCTTCACTTTCAATCAATGCAGGTGTTGGCTATGAAGCTTTTAATGCCAAATACCTCTTCAGGCCGGAAGCCTTAATTTATAATTTAGCAGGAGATATTGTTGCGCCTTTAATCAACAGAAATGCTATAAAAGCACGGTATAATTCAGCTAATGCAGAACAAATACAAGCAGTATTAAAGTATGAACAAACACTAATCAATGCCTACACCGATGTGCTAAATCAGATGTCTAAATTGAATCAGTTCTCGCAAAGCTTTGATACTAAATCTAAAGAAGTTGAGATCCTTAATCAGTCTACACGCATTGCCAACAGTCTTTTTAATTCTGCCAGAGCAGATTATGTTGAAGTTTTGCTCACACAGGAAGAAGCCCTGGAATCTAAAATGGAATTGGTTGAAATTAAACTGAAACAAATAAAATCTAAAATTCAAATATACAGATCTTTAGGAGGTGGATGGCAGTCTTAGCTCTCTGGACACTAATTAGTTTATTTCGATTGAATATAAAGAATCAAACGATTTCGAAATTGATGCAATTTTGAGTGTAATTTATTAATTTTAAAGACTAAATGTTATGAGTTTACTATCAGAACACATTATTCCCGACGATAAGGGAAGAATATTTACGACAAATGCTAAAAACCATAAGGCTTTAGAAAGTATAAAGTTCAGAATTTTAACGATCGATGGGATCACTAATGTTGAAGTCAGGGAAGATGTCTTTCCTTGTGAACTTAAGGTTTATGCGTCGAAATTAGTTAAAATAAAAGCCATTGAAGATACAGTAGCAGAGCTTAAATTTCATGTTATCCCAAAGCATGATTTTAAATTTTTGTGAGATAATACATGTATAAAAAGAAGCCTTTTTGCCTCATTTTGAATCAATATTATTTTTCAAAAGATTACTAAAAACCAATAGTGTTATTAGAGGAAAGTTTTTTAGTTTTTTACATCAATAGATGTAAAGTTAACTACGTAATAATGTCAAATTGGTCTTATAACAATAAGAAAAACCATAGGAAATGAAAAAGATCACCAATAAATTAAACGAACTCGCCTCGACTGCTATTTGTGGAAATGATATTAGCTCTTCTGTGCTTTATGTATCTGCTTTATCCATTGCCTTCGCGAAACAATATGCATGGATCACATTGCTCATTGTGTCTTTAGTGTTGTTTTTGTTCAGAAAAATTTATGGAGAAGTTGTCGGCGCATTGCCTCTTAATGGTGGTGCTTACAATGCTTTGCTTAATACCACTAGTAAATCTACGGCGTCGTTTGCCGCGACACTCACAATTTTAAGTTATATGGCAACAGCTGTGATATCTGCAAATGAGGCCATTCATTATTTCCATCATTTGGTCCCTCAGATTCCGGTTATTATTTCAACAGTAGTATTGCTTTGTTTTTTTGCAATACTTACCATTGGAGGTATCACAGAATCTGCTAAAGTCGCTATTGGGATTTTTTTGTTTCATTTAACTTCGTTATTACTTTTAGCCGGATTTATAGGGTATTATCTTTTTCAAAATGGCATAAGTACATTAATCGACAATTGGAACATGCCTTTATCAGGAGGTTCTGTAACTACAGCAATATTCCTGGGTTTTGCAGCTTCTATGCTTGGGGTTTCAGGGTTTGAAAGTTCGGCCAATTTTGTAGAAGAACAACAAAAAGGCGTTTTTCCAAAAACCCTCAGGAATATGTGGGCCATTGTAAGTGTAATCAATCCATTGATGGCTGTTTTTGCCTTGGCATTATTTACTTTACCAACACTACAAAACGAACTCTATCAAAATACACTTCTTGTTGAAATGAGCAAAGAAGTAGGCGGCCGGACATTGGCCGGAGTCATTTCAATCGATGCATTTTTAGTTTTAAGTGGTGCAGTCTTAACCAGCTTTATCGGGGTTACAGGCTTACTGGAACGCATGACCTTAGATAGAATTATGCCTGCTTTTTTTCTGAAGAAAAACAGCAGAGGAAGTTCTTACCGCATCATCATTATGTTTTTTGTGTTATGTGTTTCGGTGTTATTAATTTCTGAAGGCAATGTAGCGGTATTAGCCGGAGTTTATACCATTTCATTTTTGTCTGTAATGGCACTTTTTGGGTTTGGTAATATTTTACTCAAAGTCAGGAGAAACAAGTTGCCAAGACCGGAAAAAGCGTCCTGGATAGCCGTGCTAATAGCCATAAGCGCAGTGATAATTGCGCTGATAGGAAATATTATCATGCCACCAAAAGCCAACCTGCCAAGTAATCTTAGGGTGTTTTTGTATTACTTTATCCCTTCTATGCTTTTTGTGATTATTATGCTGAACAGAACTTTGCTGCTTAAGGTCTTGCTCAGAATTATAGATGCGATTTTTGTTCCATTTCGAAGTTTTATTGGACGATTAGACAGAAACATAAATAAAACCATAGAAAAGATCAATGCACAGGAATTTGTGTTTTTTACAAAAGGTGATAATCTGGCGACACTAAACAAGGTTATGCTTTACATATCTAAAAATGAACATACCAGAAAGTTAAAGATTGTAAATGTGAAAGATAAAAAATCCAGAATTTCAAAAGAAATGCGACAAGAAATGGATTTTTTAGACCGGGAATATCCAAAAATTGATGTTGAATTTATCGTTATCGACGGCGAATTTTCTCCTCAGCTTATTGAAAAGCTTTCCAAAGAATGGGGTATTCCTATCAATTTCATGTTCATTGGCTCTCCCGGAGACAAATTCCCTTACAAAATTGAAGATATGGGCGGTGTAAGGTTGATTATATGATTTGCTTTGGTTTAATCAATAAGAATTCCTCTAGGCTTTGCCTTGAGGTTTCCGTTAAGATAACATTCCAGTGAAAACAGGAATCCAAATTAATTAATTTTGTGTTATGACCTTTTTTGGTCAAAACTTGTGCTCAATTTGATTGGGTATGCAAAGAGCTAAATCTGGCTGCCAGCCTTTAGATTTGCAAACCAGATATAACTGTTAAAAAAAGGATATGATGATTATAGTGTATATCTTTCTTTTTTACTTCTTTTTTTCTTTGTTAATACCTAAAATGCCAGATTCAAGTCATAAACGCAACTTTGTTGTTAGACAAAATATTTTTTATTAACGTAAGGTCGACGTAATATTTTTACATTTATACAGATTATCAATCTATTAAGGCGAATGTCAGGTTGAGCGTAGTCTAAACCTATTTGATTTAAGGGATTTAAATAACCTTTCGAGTGCACTCAAGGTGACATTGAAACCTTGCTTATTTTAAAGCATTAGAAATTAATGATTTTTAGATCAAGCTCACGTTTATTAATGAAAAATATTCATAACTGAATAGTTCTGGGCGGTGGCGCAAGTGGATTTTTCTTTGCTATAAATTATGCCGAAAACCATCCCGACTATTCTGTTCTCATCCTAAAAAAGTCTAAGAATGTCCTTCAAAAGGTAAAATATCCGGCGGTTTCAATTTTCAAAGTGCCTGGACGAGTGCCTTTATTTCAGCTCAGGACTGAGAAACGACCTAATCTTTTACAATAATCTTTTTTACAAATATGCTGTCATCACCAGCTTTAATCCTCATAAAATATAGACCACTTTGAATACTTGATATTGAAAGTTGTTGATGTTCATTTTCATTTTCAGGCAAATAAGATGTTATAATTTTTCCTGTTGCATCCAAAATTTCAATTTTCACAATAGCAATGTTATTGTTTTCAATAACAATATAATCACTTGCAGGATTAGGATATATCGAAAAGGACAAATCTTGTTCAATTGTACTTAATGTTTCACAAGGATTTTCAGAGAAGTTGGTTTGAGTGTCTATAAAATTACTAAAATGAGTAATCATATGATTTTCATCGGAGACTTCAATACAGCTTAAGTTAGCATTATTTCGAGCATCAAAATTAAACGCATCGGGATTGTTTGGGTTTGCCAATAGGTTAGAATTATGGCCATTGTTCAAATTGAGGCTGGATAAATTATTATCGTTAACAACTATTTTTTTGATAGACAAGTGCCCGGATAAGTCTATTTCCGTAAGATTATTATGTGCAGCATTTAAGTCTTCCAGTTGAAGATTTTTGCTCAAATCCAAACTGGAAATGCTATTATCAGAAACATCGAGCGATTTCAGAACTCTAAAGCCTTCAATACCTGTCAAGTCACTAATATTCTCATTGCTTAGATCTAAGGCTTCTACATCATAAATGTGTTGTGCCCAAATTTTGCCATCTACGATATCATCATGCCCTAGATTAACAAGCTTTTGCTCGAAATTGGTATCGTTCACATTGTAAAAGTCCTCGATTTTAAGCAATTTTATTATGCCTATATCTGTAAGTATATGCTCAGAGGTTTCAGCAGGTATGAGTTTGTAACTCATTGTGACATCATCGCTAGTATAAGATGGGACAGAAACCCTATCATTCGTCGGCGTAACAAGAAGTATTTCATCTAGTATTGAGTGGTCATTCTGATACGTAATGCCGGCTATTAAGTCAGGAATAACTTCGCTAAGTTGAATTTTATCACATTTCAAATTAAAATCTATAGTATCATTGACAATGAGGTTAAAACCTATAAGGTTTGGAAATACCGTTGCAGGAAAATACCTGTCTGATGTGGTTTCTCCGAGATAAACCTCTCTAAGCTGAAGGGGTGGAAAGACTTCTTGTTCATATACACCTCCATTATCAAATTGTAGTGTTGGATTTTGCACAGTCTCTATAATATAAGTACCGACAAGAAAATCTTGAGGTGCAGATGTCGGCGTGTCACAAAATACAGGGCACGTTTCTTCAGTATAAAAGGTATTTGTCAAGTCTATGGCGTAGTCTCTTTCAACATACATATAATTTACATTATCAACCTTTACGCATTCCAAACGTGGATTATTTCTAAAATCCACATGCTGAGTTGTAAACATGGTTTTTATGAGGTTTTCGTTGTTGCCGTTTGAGATATCTAAAAAAATCAGATCATTATCTTCTAATCGTATGGCTTTTAAATTTCCAAACAAAGACAAATCGGCCTCTTCCAGATTATTATTCTGAAAATAAATTTCTTCGATTAAAGGATTAAGGCTAAAGTCTGATAGAGCATTATCTGAAGCATCCAGATACTTAAGATTTATATGAGTTGAAACATCTATCGTTGTTAATTGATTATTGCTTACAACTAAGGTATCCAAAGCTGCAAATGCTGAAATACCCGTTAAATCTGAAATATTTTTGGATGAAATATCTAGAAAGCTAATAACACTAATTGAATCGGTTGCTACAGCACCATTAACCATATCATCTAATTGCAAATCCACCAGGGCTTGTTCAAAATTAGAATCCGGAATAGTGGTAAGGTTTTGAGCCGTTAGGTTTAGCGTAACAAAAAGAATATAGAAATACTTCATAATCAACAACATTTCTATAAAAATAACAATTAAAGGACAAGATATAAAGCAGTTATATTTTTTTTAGAAATTATTTCAGGTTTGGTTTAGAATTAAGACTTCAAAAATCAAGTCGTTTTTATGATAATCTAAACAAAAATATTTTTATCGATTTGGGCATTTCATTTATATTATGCCAAAAAAAAAGATGCCGGATAATAGCATAGTTAATTACATAAAAAACTTAATCGCTTACATACCTCAAGACTGGATTGGCCTTACCACACATCGACTGGATATCTACAACGAAGAACGAGCTAAAGTTGAATTCCTCGAGGTTTTTGAAAATTTATACCTATCGAATACCTACACAAGAGAAGCGTTTGAGCAGTTGCCAACAGCTTACGACTACATCAGGTTAGGCCATCCGCTCTCAAGTGTTTTGGAATGGACAATTGCCAAGATTAATGGCTTAGCAGCTCAACAAGTCATTGCTTTTTCATCAAAGACGATGCCTGTCTTAGCAGTATTGAGAACCAATAAATTACGAGGTGTAAAAACACAAATAGCATACACAGAAGTATCAGCAGATCTGTTAGATTTAGAAGTGTTGAAGGAAGTTTATGGTTACGATTTTGTTGCTAAAAAGGTAAAAACACAGGACGAAATTTCAGATTTTGAAGGGCAAACCATATACATTACTCATAACACAGATTATGAATTGAATTTGAATTCTTCAATTGATTTTCATTTGAATTTATTACATAATTTAGGCAGTATTATTACAATTAATTCCAAAAGCCTAAATGAAGATATTTCTGCCATTCAACATGTTAGGCGTCGGGAAACTATCGCCATGACCCCAACCGATTGTTTGAAAGTTTTACAAGCTTTGGTTGGATATACAATTGAAAAGGATGCAGATGCTCAGAATAATTTAGCTAAAGTTGAAAAAGAAATTCAACAGATTACACACACAACTTCAAAACCACTTGTAGGATCTTCAGGTTTGTCTGTACAGTATGCTATTATGATGGGGCTGATAGACGATGCCAAAACAAGATATCCTAAAAAGCCTATTAAAATTATTGTTCCGCCTAACTGTTATGGGGGCACGAACGATCAAGCTCGTCGCGTGGCAGCCAGCATAGACCAAGTTGAGATTATGGACTTACCCGTGGACAGTGGTAACGATATGGTAAAGAGTTCGGAATGGGTCTTACAGCAAACGGCACAACTGGATGCCGTGCCATTGATTATCGCAGAAATTCCAACTAATCCAAGAGTTGAGGTGCCAAATCTGGAAGAGCTTAAGCAGACATTAACCAAAGAAAGAACTACACCATCCGGAGAGAAGGCTATTGAGCCTGTTTTTATCTTGGACCAAACCTTTTGTCCAAATTATAATTTTCTTGGAGACGATAAAATCTTGTTTGGAGTCAAAACCATTGCATATGTGAGTGGTTCTAAATTTCCCAGCGGTGGTAAGTGTACAGCAGGTTACTTGGTGGCCAACAAAAGAGCAGATTACCTGATCGAAGTCTTAGAAAAACATCTAAAGTTATGCGATAACGAAGCGACACCAAAACAATTAGAATTCTTAGCAGAACAAATGCCATCTATGATGCAACGCATACAAGAGGCTTATACAAACACAAGAGAATTCGTAGATTTTATTCAACATCAACTCCCTGAGGCAAAAATCAATTTTGTTTCAAAAGCATTAGCAGAACAAGGTTTTACGCCGTCGGTGTTTTCATTGGATTTGCCAACCAAAGGAAGTACACATCAAGAACGAGAAGCCTATAAAAGAACACTTAATCAAAAGTTAATCCATATGATGATTACACAGATTCCACAAGAAAGCAAATATTGCGTGAGTTATGGGCAACTCAAAGGCTGCTATTGGACCATTCCTGCTACCTCTACACAAGGCACGACCAAAGAAGAAGACAAAGATTATATTGCGCGCATTTCAGTATCTCCAGATTTAGATTTGGACAAGCATAAAGAAGTATTTAAAGCCTTTGTAAAGAATGTTATAAACGCATAAATTGTTTAAGTAGTTTAAAAAAATGTAATACTATCTGATGAAAACCGTCATTGTTGCCTCAAAAAATCCGGTAAAGCTTAAAGCTGTTGAAGTAGGCTTTCAAAAAATGTTTCCAAATGAAGCATTCGAATTTATAGGTGTTTCTGTGCCTTCAGGCGTGCCGGACCAGCCGATGAGTGATACCGAAACCTTTCAAGGGGCAAAAAACAGAGTTAACAATGCTCAAAACACTAAGACAAACGCAGATTATTACGTAGGTATAGAAGGCGGAATTGAACAAATTGAGAGCCAAATGATGGCTTTTGCATGGGTTGTTATTTCTTCTAACAATAAAATTGGAAAGTCAAAGACAAGCACCTTTTTTTTACCACCTCAAATTTCAGAGTTGATTGCTTCAGGAAAAGAGTTAGGTGAGGCTGACGACATCGTGTTTGGCCTTGAAAATTCTAAACAGCAAAATGGTGCGGTTGGGATTTTAACCGGAAACGTTATGACACGTGAATCCTATTATACCGAAGCTGTGGTTTTGGCACTTATTCCTTTTTTGAATACAGACCTGTATTAAGACCAAAAACTTCTTTGCGCTTCCTAACGCCTTTGCGGTTTGAAAAAATTCACCGCAGAGTCACAGAGTTCAAAGAGAATTCTCTGGCATCAATTCAAATTTTTAGTTAAAATACAATCACATCAACAGCGATTCGTATTAACTTTCAACTTTCTATTTTACCAAACAAATTACAATTCCTATGAAGAATTTACTACACTTACTTATCCTCTTCTTTATTTCAGTTCACTTCAGCTTTGCTCAAAATAATGATAAACTGGACTTACTGGACATTTTCAATATGGAGTTTATCTCCGATCCACAAATATCACCTGATGGGAAACACATTGTGTATGTGAGAAATTTTAAAGATGTCATGACCGATAGAAACTTGTCTAACCTTTGGATGATAAATTTTGATGGTACTGGTAACCGCGCATTAACCACCGGAAATCAAAACGATAACTCGCCAAGATGGTCTCATGATGGCACTAAACTCGTTTTCAAGTCGAACAAAGAGGATGAAAAAACCAAATTATACCTCATGGATATCCAGTCTGGAGTGTCTTATGCTTTAACCAATACAAAATATGCTCCAAGTAATATGGTCTGGTCTCATGATGATAGCATGCTTGCTTTTACAATGTTTGTGCCTAAGGGCAAAGCAAGCCCTATAAAAATGCCAGGCAAACCGGAAGGTGCTAAATGGAACTCGCCACCAATCTATATAGACGATATGAATTACAGAAGAGATGGCAGTGGCTACGTCAAACCTGGGAACACACAATTGTTCACTTTGCCCATTCAAGGAGGCACGCCAAGACAACTCACTTTTGAAGACTTTAATCACGGTGGTCCACAGTGGTCTTTGGACGATTCAAAACTTTATTTTAGTGCAAATTTTCACAAAGAAGAAGAGTTTGAGCCTCAAGATAGCGAAGTCTATGTCTTGGAGTTGAGCAATGGAAAAACACAGGCGCTAACTGATCGTTATGGGCCAGATGGTTCTCCAAAAGTTTCTCCGGACGGCAAGCATATTGCGTATTTAGGAAACGACGATAAGTATTTGGGCTATCAATTATCCCTTTTGTATGTCATGGATGCGGATGGTAGCAATTCTAAGTGCCTTTCAACCGATTTTGACCGAAGCGTGTCTAACATTCACTGGGATTCTAAAGGCAAAGGCCTTTACTTTCAATATGATGATCAAGGCAAAACCAAATTGGCGCATATGAGTTTAAAAGGTGAACTAACTGTAATCACCGACAATTTAGGAGGCTTATCTTTAGGCCGACCATACAATGCTGCGACCTTTTCAGTGTCCAATAAAGACAGCTTTGCATTTACTTTGGGCACTACTGAGCACCCTGCAGATCTCGGTGTAGGAAATTCAAAATCTATACAACGCTTAACTTATGTGAATGATGATTTATTTTCATACAAAATCATAGGAAATGTAGAAGAAATTTGGTGGGAATCTTCTTACGATAATCAAAAAATACAAGGTTGGATCGTGACTCCGCCGGATTTTGATCCTAATAAAAAATATCCACTTATCTTAGAGATTCACGGCGGTCCGTTTGCCAGTTACGGTTCTGTGTACTCGGCAGAAGTGCAAGCATTTGCAGCAGCAGGTTATGTTGTGCTGTATTCTAACCCAAGAGGAAGCACCGGTTATGGGGAAGACTTTGGTAACTTAATACATCATAATTATCCCAACAACGATTACGATGATTTAATGTCCGGCGTAGATGCTGTGATAGAGAAAGGTTACATAGATACCGACTACTTATTTGTGACAGGTGGAAGTGGTGGTGGAGTTCTAACAGCATGGATTGTTGGCAAAACTGACCGTTTTAAAGCAGCCGTGGTGGCAAAACCCGTTATAAACTGGTATAGTTTTGTATTGTATGCCGACGGCGTCCAATTTTTCTCTAAATATTGGTTTGGGAAAAAGCCTTGGGAAGACCCTGACAACTACTTAAAACGTTCACCTTTATCTTATGTGGCTAATGTGACCACACCGACGATGCTGTTGACAGGTGAAGAAGACTACCGCACACCTATTGCAGAGTCCGAACAATTCTATGCCGCTTTAAAATTAGAAGGTGTAGAAACGGCAATGGTCAGAATACCCGGTGCTTCACATGGCATAGCCAATCGACCAAGTAACTTAATAGGTAAAATCTCTGCTATACTGACCTGGTTCGAAAAATATAAGGATTAGTTTAGCTTTTTAGGTTTAACACCAGACAAATTACTCAAAATCAATTGGTTTTATTAAATTTATAACTTAAAATCAAAAAACCATGAAAATCAAACTTTTTGGAATAGCTGTATTCCTTATCATTTTATCCTGTAAGAAAGACGAAGCCAAGCCGGAGGCAGAGGCTATACAGGTAGGCTCTTACACCATCGATCAGTTTATGGATAACGAATCTGTTGGCGGTGGTAGTTTTTCTTCCGACAATTCTAAGATGTTAGTGTCCAGTAATCGAACAGGTATTTTCAATGTATATACTTTACCTGTAAAAGGAGGAGATCTAACTCCTATTACAGCATCAGACAGTACGTCCTACTTTGCAGTATCTTTTTTTCCAAAGGACGACAGAATGTTGATTAGTGCTGATGGAAACGGTGATGAAATAGATCATTTGTATGTCAAAGACGGGGATGCCGATTTAGTGGACATTACGCCCTTCGAAGGTGCAAAATCTAATTTTTACGGCTGGTCTAAAGACAAAACCGCGTTGTATTACGGTTCCAACAAGCGCGACCCCAGGTATTTTGATGTCTACAAACTATCCATTGAAGATTATTCGAGTGAGATGATCTATCAAAATGACTCAGGATTAGAATTAAACGACATCTCTGACGACGAGAACTTTTTTGCTCTAACCAAAAGCATAAATACAAACGACAACGATCTCTTTATTTTCGATGTATCGACAGACGAGATGGTAAAAGTAAACGAGAATTTAAGTAGAAACACACCACAAGACTTTACAAGCGATAATTCTAAACTCTATTATACCACAGACGATGGCAGTGAGTTTACGTATTTGATGAGTTACGACTTAAACACTAAAGAAAAAACAAAAGTATTAGAGAAGGATTGGGATATTGTAGGTGCTGGCTTTTCTCCGGAATACACTTACATGACCATATATGTAAATGAAGATGCTAAAAATGCTTTAGAAGTCTTGGATGCGAAGACCATGCAGCCCGTCGAACTTCCTGATTTTGAAAATAAAAGCATTACAAGTGTAGGATTTAATCAGGACGAAACCTGGATGCGCATGTATGTTGGAGGCTCTAATATGCCTTCAAACCTTTACAGCTATTCGTTGGAAGATAAATCAACCTACCAACTAACAGATGTTTTAAACAGTGAAATAAAAGCAGAAGACCTGGTTGAAGCAAAAGTGATTCGTTACCCATCTTTTGATGGCGTGGAAATCCCGGCGATTTATTATTTGCCAAAACAAGCATCAGCAGAAAACAAAGTACCGGCAATGGTTTGGGTTCATGGTGGTCCAGGTGGGCAAAGCAGACAAAGTTTTAGTTCGTTTTTACAGTACATGGTGAACCAAGGTTATGCAGTATTGGCTGTAAACAATAGAGGTAGTAGCGGTTATGGAAAAACCTTCTACCAAATGGACGATAAGAATCATGGCGATAAAGATTTAAAAGATTGTATTGAAGGCAAAAACTGGTTGGCTAAACAACCCGAAATAGATGGTGAAAAAATCGGAATCATCGGTGGCTCTTACGGAGGCTATATGACTATGGCAGCATTGACCTATGCTCCGGAAGAATTTGATGTTGGGGTAAACTTGTTTGGCGTTACCAATTGGCTAAGAACTTTGAAAAGTATTCCGCCGTATTGGGAATCGTTTAGAGAATCTTTATATAAAGAATTGGGAGATCCATTTACTTCGGATTCGATACGATTAAGACAAATATCACCGCTTTTTCATACAGAAAAAGTGATAAAACCCCTTATCGTTCTCCAAGGCGCTCAAGACCCAAGAGTTTTGCAAGTTGAGTCTGACGAAATTGTAGAAGGAGTGCGTGCCAATGGAGTTCCGGTAGAATATGTGCTGTTCGAAGACGAAGGCCATGGCTTTATCAAAAAGAAAAACCAGATAGAAGCTTACAGTAGTATTGTAGCTTTCTTAGATAAATACCTAAAGGAAGAAGAAAAACTTAAGCTCTAAGCCTACAGAAAAAGCAATCGATTCCTTTTCTCATTTACAATGTAATGAGAAAAGGTTTTTTACTTTTTAAATTCGACGCTTAATTTTAGGTCATGCAAACATGAATTTTATTAAGGAAATTAAAACAGATAAACACAATTTTTAAAACCAAACAAACACCTATGAACTTATCTTCAATAAAACTTGTAGTCTTCGATATGGATGGCACATTACTAAATGATGAGCATGAAGTAAGCGATAGGTTTTTCAAACAGTATAACATCTTAAAAGCAAAAGGCATACATTTTACCGCAGCAAGCGGGAGACAACTTCAGAGTATTCGGCATGCTTTGGAACCTATTAAGGATGAAATAAACATCATTGGAGAAAATGGTGGAATACTTCAGCATAACAATGAGGTTCTAACCCTATTAAAATTAGAACAGGATCAACTTACACAATGTGTTGACAGATTAAGGAAAGTAGAGAACTGTTATATAATCTTGTGTGGTAAAAATGCGGCGTATTTTGAGCAAACCGACCCTGAATTTATTCGATTATTTAGAAACTATTACCACGAGGCTCAGCACGTTGAAGATTTAAGAGCTATAATCGATGATGATTTTTTGAAAATCGCCGTATTTCATTTTGATTCTTCAGAAAAATACATCTTACCATATGTCGAAGATTTAAAAGACGACTTAAAAGTCATTGTGTCAGCTAAAAACTGGTTGGATATTTCCCATTTAGAATCTAATAAAGGCTATGCGCTTCATAAACTTCAACAGAAATTAGGTATAACTCCTGAAGAAACACTTGTTTTTGGAGATTATAACAATGACCTGGAGATGATTCAATTAGGTAAGTATAGCTTTGCGATGGAAAACGCACATCCCAAAGTCAAAGAAGCGGCCAACTTTATGACAAAGTCCAACAACGAACAAGGCGTAGAACATGTTCTCGATATGTTGATAGACTCTTTAAATTAAACACTTATAAATTTATTCTATCTCAACACGTGTTTTCAATTTAATAAAAGTGAAGTAAAATATATATTCGTTGATCAAAACAAGATTCTTCCACATTTTGAAGCCCATTTATACACATCAAAACACAATTCTAATATTAAACTTATAACATGATAAATAGAATAACATTTATATTATTACTGGTATTGTATTCTTTCACATCTTATGGCCAAGCACCATTCGAGATGCTAGACATTTTTTCGTTACAATACGCTACCGACATTCAAATTTCACCAGACGGTAAACAAATTGTTTACAAAAAAATGGGCTTTGATATCATGGAAGATAAATCTTACGGGAACCTCTGGATCATGAATGCCGATGGAACAAATCTGCAAAAATTAACTACTCTAGATAATAATGAATCTAACCCTACATGGTCTCCCGATGGATCTCAAATCGCCTTTACAACACAGGGAAAAAATGGTACAGAGATCTATACGTATTGGGTTGAAAGTGGAAAATTCGCCAGATTAACACAATTGCCTAAATCACCATCTTCATTAACATGGTCAAATAGTGGAGAACATATTGCTTTTAGCATGTTTGTGCCTTCGCCGCCGCCAGTGGCTGCAAAACTTCCTCAAAAACCTAAAGGCGCTAACTGGGCGCCAAAGCCAAGAGTTACAGATCGTCTAAATCATGAGTCTGACGGATTAGGTTATATCCCAACGGGTTATTATCATATGTTTGTTATTTCCAAAAATGGAGGTGCTGTAAAGCAAGTAACCTCAGGAGATTTTAACCATAGAGGTTCAATCAGCTGGTCTCAAGATGATACGAAACTATATTTTTCAGCTAATCGAAATGAGGATTGGGAATATGATTTCAGAAATTCTGAAGTCTATTCAGTAGATATAAAAACAGGAAAGACAATTGCGCTAACCGAAAGAGACGGCCCGGACCGTTCACCTCATTTATCACCTAATGGCGATTATATAGCGTATCTTGGTTTTGATGATAGACGAGAAGCATATCAAAATACATTACTTTATATTATGAAACCTGATGGCTCTGAAAAAAAAGTAATCAGTCAGGCTTTAGATATAAGTATTTCATCAATTAAGTGGGCGTCGGATAGCAAGGGGCTGTTTTTTAGATACGATAAACATGGTAATGGTAAAATTGGATATATCGATTTAAAAGGGAAATTCAAAAAAATTGCTGATAATGTTGGAGGGACCACCCTTGGACGCCCTTACAGTAGCGGGATGTATAGCATGTCTAATCAGGACGATATTGCTTACACATTTGCAACTCCAAGCCATCCTGCAGATGTTGCTACAATATCTTCAAGCGGTAAAAATTTTAAGCGTTTAACCAATTTGAATAAAGATTTATTTGAATTCAAAAAAATTGGTAAAGTAGAAGAAATATGGTACACATCTTCTGTAGATAATCGAGATATTCAAGGATGGATTGTATATCCCCCAAATTATGACCCCAATAAGACTTATCCTTATTTAGTTGAAAATCACGGTGGTCCGATTTTAAATTATGGCGATCGGTTTTCAATTGAGCTTCAGCTATATGCTTCTGCAGGGTACATTGTTTTTTATCCAAATCCAAGAGGAAGTACTAGTTATGGAGAAGAGTTTGCAAACCTTTTAACCAACAATTATCCAGGTGAAGATTATAATGATGTTATGGATGGTGTAGATGCTTGTATAGAAAAAGGTATTGCACACGAAGACCAGCTATATGTAACTGGCGGTAGTGCAGGAGGCATCATGACAGCTTGGATGATTGGGAAAAACAATCGTTTTGAAGCTGCAGTTGTGGTAAAGCCGGTTATGAATTGGATTTCAAAGCTATTAGTGGCTGATAATTATTACGGGTATGCTAACTCAAGATATCCTGGTCAGGTGTGGGAAAACCCTATGAATTATTGGAAGTTTTCTCCAATCTCATTGGTTGGAAATGTTGAAACCCCAACCATGGTGATGGTCGGGATGAACGATTTACGAACTCCACCAAGCGAAGCGAAGCAATTGTATCACGCTCTTAAATTAAGGAAAATACCAACCCTTTTAGTTGAAATTCCTGAAGCTAGTCATGGTATTGCCAGACGTCCTAGTAACCTGATGACTAAAGTCGCTAACACTTTAGCTTGGTTTGAAAAGTACAGAAACGAATGATAAGGCTTTACATCAAATCTGAAAAGAAAATGCTGTTCATGAACAATTTCATGCTGCCTAACCAGAAGGCCCTAAAATTGGTATTGTCGGTAAAAATGATGACCTGACCACGCCCAAAATTATCAGTTTGAAAGGGCACTGTTCCTTTTAGAAACTCAAGATTTTCTTTATTTATGTAACCACTCAAAAGTGGATTTGTAGTGTATTGAATAGGATTATTAAAGCTTAATTTATGAGGTTTGATAAAGGTTTCTGTATTTCTAAAAAGGGCAATTTTGTCTGAAGTATAACCGTAGTTGATAGGATGGGTTAAATCCAGTTTAGCTTCAAAAATTGCACCGCCTATTTGTTTGGCACCATAGAAGTTTCTTCTGTCGTTATAACTGATATTTTCGGCAATTACGCTGTCCGAAACTGTTTCAAACGAAATAAAATTCTTGCTTTTTAACCAGTTTATCGCACCTCTATAGCCAATAATAGTTCCACCTTTTCTTACCCAATCTTTTAAATTTTCTGTAGAAGAATTGTTTAAAAAAGAAGAACCAGAACTTGGTATGACCAAATGCGTGTATGGGTCTAAGTTGGTTCTGCTAAAATTACGCGTATCGATTTTGGTTACAGAAATGCCTAAACGAGCGTCTAACAAATGCCAGATTTCTCCGGCGTCGTAAGAGCGTACGCCTTCACCTACAAGCAATGCGATGACAGGTTTTTTTACATTTTTCATGTTTGGGCTTCCCAAGTTTATTCCAGAGGTTAGCCCTGTGTTTAAAGACGATACTTTTACACCTTTGGTTTCACTTAGTTGAGACACAAGCTCATAAATTTCATCTGCATTTAGAAGTTGATTTTCAACCGGAAGTAACAAAGTACCCAAATCATACTCTTCATTTCCATCGTTGAATTTACGTTGAGCAACCTTCAGCCTTAAGCTTTTATTCAAGAGCTGATAAGCCAAACCGGGTGCTTCAAAATCACTCCATCGTATGGCATAAGCATAGTTGCTTTTGGTTACTGATGGCGCTTCAATTGCTATCACATCTTCTAGAGCAGTGCCTTTATTTATTTTTTTAGCTTTTTCAGCATCTACACCAAAAGCGTGATTTAAATCCCAAGCAGACACATCGTAAAAAATGCTGTCTTTAAAGCTGGTTTTAGATTCAAACATGCCTCTTATTAACTTAGATTGCAGTTGTTTTAAAGGTACTACAATGCTCTTTCCTGCTTTAAACTCTTTGTTGTTTAAAGTAACATTTTCTTTAAGGGCATAGGTTTGTATTTGTTGTTGTAACAATACTTTATGAAGTTCTTTAAGGCGAAATGGATCTTCGTCGTTTGTTAGCACATAGTATTCCTCTTTTGCATTTTCTAATGCATTATAGTAAAAGTGGTCTTGTAATTTTAATAAATCATTTTTTAAATCCTCGGATGCATTGAGTGTCGAAAGAGCAGTTGTAAACTGGTTTCTGATTGTAAATTTAAATTCCAAAACCCCATTTACTGTGCGTTGAGCACTGCCGCGAGAACTTGCCTGCTCGAAAAGTATTCCAACGCTACCATTTACATCTGGAAAAGCAGACCCTTTACCATAGTAAAAGTCGTCAAAACTTTCTTTCGAATAATATAGACTACCTATCTTATCCAGAGCTTTAGCGTGATAGTGGCCTATTTGTTCTGTCAACTCTTGATTAAGGGCAGGTGTTAGAGGATGAGTTCGCTGAGGTATCCCCGGCTGGAAAAAGAAGGTTGAATTACTTCCCATCTCATGATGGTCTGTTAGAACATTAGGTCTCCAATCGTAAAAGGTTTTTATACGGGCTTTACTTTCTGGCAGTTGTACCGTTAACCAGTCTCTGTTTAAATCAAACCAGTAATGATTTGTTCTGCCACCCGGCCAAGTTTCATCAAACTCTCTATCTTGAGGATCTGGATTTACATTTACAGATCTATTACTATTAGTCCAGTGTGCAAAACGCTGAATGCCATCTGGATTAAAACTTGGATCTAGAAGGATAATGGTGTTTTTAAGGGTTTCTTCTATTTCTGCTCCTTGTGCCGCAGCCAGGTAATAGGCATACACTAAAGCCGCGTTTGCTCCACTAGGTTCGTTGCCGTGTACGGAAAACCCTTGGTTGATAACCACAGGAATATGGTCATAATCGGCATTATCTTTTACGTCATCAACCAGCAATTTTCTGTTCTCTAGAATATCATCAATATTGTTATGATTTTCAGGTGAAGTAACAGTTAGTAGGATTAATGGTCTTTTTTCATAAGTAAAACCTCTATTTTCAATTTTAATTCGGTCTGAGCTATTGGCAAGAACCGTCATATACTGTACGATTTGATCGTGCGAGGCATGCCATTCTCCCGGAACGAAACCAAGTACTTCCTGAGGTTTAGGAATGGATTGGTCGTAAGGGGTGTTTTCAGGAAGATAGTAATCTAAACTAAGCGATTGGGAATAGCCTGCAAAAGATAAACTCAATAACAGAAAAATGATAGTTGACTTCATAACAATGTTTAAGCTGTAAAAATTTAAATATTACACCAGACTATAGCTTAACAAAATGCTAAAAAGTAACAATCTATCCTAAAATTGAACCTTTAAGAAAAGAATGTTTAAAATGAGTAGAGTATGAGTTGACTCCTAAAGAACAATTAGTGCTCTATTATATTGGTGATATATTGAAATAATTTTTGTTCGGAATTAGAAAACCTGCCGTCTGTAAGAAAAAGGTCTCTCATATCTTCAAAAAGCTGTTCTTTGTCCTGTACATTATATTCATTTCTATCATAAGCATCCTTAATTTTTTGGATTTTTGCAAAAGGACTGTCTTTTTCAAACTCTGCTTTTAATTTATCATAGTCGCTTTTATTTATTTTAGACTTAATAAAACTAGTTTCTATTCCACTTTCATGGTGATCAGAATTTGCACAGTAAATAAGTAAATATATTAAGAGTTCTTCTTTATTCCAGTTGGTGTCATAAGTCTTCATTAAGAAAAGTGTTTTTAAATGTTTAGCGAATTATTTTTTTAAGACCGAGCATTAAATTATGTTCCATATTATCATATTTGCCATCGCTCATAAAAAGTGATTTTATGTCTTCTAATAATAGTTGCTTGTCTTCCTCCGTGTAATTATTATCCTTTATGTAACCGCTTATTTTTTGAATACTTACATAGTCATTATCCTTGTTAAATTCAGCTTTAAGATTTTCTATATTACTAGTATTTATTTTAGAGGTTATAAAATCAATCTCCAATTTTTCTTCAACAAAATCAGCATTGGCACAATATATAAGTGTATAAACTATAAAATCTTCTTTGGTCCAGTTGGTTTTAAATTCTGACATTGTAAACGGGTTTTGTTTGGAAGGTATAAACAAATATAAGTTAATTTTTGATTGGATGTGTACATAAGTTTTTACATTTTCCATTTTTATTATATTCAAGAAAAATTTTAACGCTCAAATTACATCTATGAAAATGGTTAGAGTTTTTAAAACCAAATCCAATATCGAAGCTATGGGAATTGAGAATTTGTACAATCAAAATGATATTCCTTGTCGAATTATAAATAAAATGGATTCAGCATATGCACATTCGTTTGGTGAAATTGAAATTTATGTTGAAAAAACCTACGTTATAAAGGCAAAATATTTACTAAAAAATTATTTGAATCAATCTATAGATGATTAATAATCTATCTTATTGGGAAGCAAAGTCATGGTTTAGTGGGATAGACTTTTGTGTGGTTGGTAGTGGGATTGTGGGTTTAAATTGTGCGCTGCATCTTAAATTAAAACACCCAAAGGCCAAAGTATTAATTATTGAAAAAGGTATTCTGCCCCAGGGTGCAAGTACTAAAAATGCAGGCTTTGCTTGTTTTGGAAGTTTAAGCGAAATCTTATCAGATTTAGAAAATCACTCTAAAGAGCAGGTCTTTAATCTTGTTAAGAAACGTGTTGAGGGTTTAAATCTACTATTAAAGACTTTAGGGAAGGAAAAGATAGACTACAAGCAATATGGCGGATTTGAGTTGTTTTTTGAAGCAGACAAGCCTCTTTTTGAAGAGTGTGCAATCCAGATAGACGATATAAACCATTTGTTGAAAGGCATATATAATGCTGATATTTTTTCTATTCAACAAAGCGAGTTTAGTTATAATGGGATGTTGTCCAAAGTAATTTTAAATCCATTTGAAGCTCAAATTGACACAGGCCTTATGATGAGCAATTTGCTTAAAAAGGTAATGGGATTAGGTGTACTGATTATAAATGCAACCGAATTAGAGCGATTTTCAGAAGATAACGGCAAAGTAACTTTATTTATTAATGGGATTGAAACGACAACCCAGCATCTTTTTATCGCTACAAATGCATTTTCTTCTCAATTATTAGATGTAAATGTTACGCCGGCACGCAATCAAGTAATTATAACCAAACCAATAAAAGACCTTAATATAAAAGGTACTTTTCATCTAGACAGAGGTTATTATTATTTTAGAAATATTGACGACAGAATTTTACTTGGCGGAGGGAGACATATAGATGCTGAAATTGAAACAACCTCCGAATTTGGTATTACTTATAGGATACAACAACAACTAGAACAAATTTTAAAACAAAATATATTACCCCATCAAAATGTAGAAGTGGATATGCGATGGAGTGGGATACTTGGAGTAGGGTCTAAAAAAGAGCCTATAGTCAAGTCTGTGTCAGACAGAGTGCATTGTGCTGTTAGACTTGGAGGTATGGGTGTGGCAATAGGCAGTTCGTTAGGCAAAGAATTGTCGGATTTAATTTAAAATAAAGAGACGATATACACTTTGGGTTCTAATTAGGAATTTTAAAATAAGACAACATATTTTATTTTTTTTTTGAGACAGTTATATTTTTTCTATATTTATCGAAATTTTAAAAACAAACAAAATATTAACATTAAGACAAGAACAATGAAAAGACAATTTTCAATTTTAGCCATGATTTGTTTTATGGTTTTTAGCATTTCAAACATTAATGCTAATACTGCATTATTTCAAGAAGACACCGAGGTCGCGCAAGATTCTACAGCGGTTGAAGAAGCGGCAGTAGAAGAGGTGCAAGAAGTACAAGAGGTTGCTCCAGTAGCAATGGATGATGCACAAGACGAGGTAGTTGAAGAAGAACTAACCTTTCACCAAGAATTAAAGAAAAGATTTATTGAAGGTGGTCCTACATTTATGGGGATTGTACTTTTATGTTTAATATTAGGTTTAGCGATTGCTATAGAAAGAATTATTTTCTTAAATGCTTCTACTACAAACTCTAAAAAACTAGCGCAGAAAGTAGAAGATGCTTTAGATAGCGGTGGCGTTGATGCTGCTAAAGAAGTTTGTAGAAATACAAGTGGACCGGTAGCTTCTATATACTACCAAGGTTTAGATAGAGTAGAAGAAGGTATAGATGTTGCAGAAAAATCTATCGTTGCTTACGGTGGTGTACAAATGGGACAATTAGAAAAGAACGTATCATGGGTGTCTTTATTTATTGCTCTTGCACCAATGCTTGGTTTCATGGGTACGGTAATCGGTATGATTCAAGCATTTGATAAGATTGAAGCAGCAGGTGACATGCAGCCGTCTTTAGTTGCAGGTGGTATTAAAGTTGCACTTTTAACAACAGTATTTGGACTTATCGTAGCAATTATTCTTCAAATATTTTATAACTACATCGTAGCTAAAATTGACAGTATTGTAAACGATATGGAAGATGCTTCCATCACTTTAGTTGATATTTTAGTTGCTCATAACAATAAGAAGTAACAAAATGGGAAAGATAATTAATATACTCAAAATCGTTATCGGCGTTTTGGCAGCAGTATTGTTTGTCAGAATTATGATAGAAGACGATGATCTAATTAAAGAACAAGTTGAGTTACAGAATAGCCTTATAAGTCCAGACTTATATTTAGCTTACATTATTCTAGGTATTTCTGTATTACTTGCTGTAGTATTTACATTAATAGGTGTTTTTAAAGGAAATGTCAAAAAGACACTAATCTCGGTAGGTTTATTTGTTGCCGTAGTAGTAGTTTCTCTTTTTGTATTTGCTGGTGATTATGGTACAGGTTTTGCAATTAGTGATACCGAAACCTTATCAGAAAGTGGAGCAAAATGGATTGGTGCGGGATTGTATACGTTCTATATACTTGCAATCGGAGCAATCGGTTCTATGTTAGTATCTACTGTTAAAAAAGCAATGTTAAATTAAAACACTATGGCAAGAAGAAAAGCACCGGAAGTAAATGCAGGATCGATGGCAGACATTGCCTTTCTGCTTCTCATTTTCTTCTTGGTAACAACAACAATCGAAACAGATATAGGTATCAACAGAAAATTACCACCTATACAGGATGAGCAAGATCCGCCACCACTTAAAGAGAGAAATATCTTTATTGTTTTGGTAAACTCAAATGGTGACCTTCTCGTAGAAGATGAGCCAATGGAGTTAAAAGATCTTAAACAATCTGCTATACAGTTCCTAGACAATGGTGGAGGTACTGGAGATGAAAGATGTGATTACTGTAGAGGGCCAAGAGATCCTAAATCCTCTGATAACCCTATTAAGGCTGTAATTTCACTTCAGAACAACAGATTGACTAAGTATAGTGATTATATAGCCGTACAGAATGAATTGATTGCAGCTTATAATTTTCTGAGAAATAGAGAAGCTAACAGGTTATTTGGAGTAGATTTTACAGAAATGGAAAATGCTTACAAAAATCCAGAGTATCAGGGTAATAAAGAAAAGCTGAAAGACAGAATACAGGTTATAAAAGACATGTATCCTCAAAAATTATCTGAGGCAGAACCTAAACGAACCTAAAAAAAATAGAATATGTCAAAATTTAAGAAGAAAAAAGACGGAGATATACCTGCGATATCAACTGCTTCTTTACCAGATATTGTATTCATGCTTCTGTTCTTTTTTATGGTTGTAACTGTAATGAGAGATACCTCTATAAAAGTAAAGAATACATTACCTTTTGCAGATCAGGTTGAGAAACTAGAGAAAAAGGATTTAATAATGTATATCTATGCCGGAGAACCTTCTGATAGATATAAAGAAGTTGCAGGTACTGAAGCAAGGATACAGCTTAATGATAAATTTGCTACGCTAAAGGATATCAAGCAGTTTGTTTTTGAAGAAAGAGAAAATACAAGAGATGAGCTAAGACAGGCTATGATTGCAGGTCTTAAAGTCGATATGGAAACTAATATGGGACTTGTTTCGGATATAAAAACAGAATTAAGAGAAGCAGAAGCTCTTAAAATTACTTATATCACTAGACCGGGTGAAGCTTCGCGAAATTTAGAAAGAAGATAGGCCTTAGCTCAATTTTAGTATAGAAATTTAATAAAAGCACCTCTCGAGGTGCTTTTTTAATTGTTTTAAATCGATTTAAGCTTTATATTCGGGAATCTATAGAAATATGATTCCTTATCGCGTAAACATGTAGATAAATGCGTAGATTATACATTTTACTATTATTACTACTTCCCATTTTGTCTTTTAGTCAGGATGATTTGTTAGATAATTATTTTAAAGAGGTAGATAGTTTATATAGAGAAGACCAATTTTATATAGGTTTAGGTATTAACATAATGAGCAGTATGCCATCCGGTATGAACCAATCCGGACTTTCCGGTGGTTTCCATATGGGCTTTATTAGAGATATGCCTGTAAATAAAAGAAGAAATTTGAGTATCGGTTTAGGTTTAGGCGTTGCCTTAGACACCTACTCTCAAAATCTATTTATAGGAGAAACGGAATCCGGTAACACTATTTTTGATATTATTGATAATGATGTCAGGTATTCTACAAACAGGTTTATCACCCACGTTGTTGAAGTCCCTTTACATTTTAGGTGGAGAACATCTAATATTAATGATGACACCTCATTTTGGCGAATATATGCTGGAATAAATACTGGTTACATGTACCTATTCAGATCAACTTTCGAACAGGTCGGCAATTCAGTACAGCAGTCTAAATTAGACGAATTGAATAGACTGCGTTGGTCTCTTTATTTTTCTTTTGGTAAGAGTAAAATTAATTTTTTCTTTAATTATACTTTAAATCCCCTTTTTAATGGCGAATTATCAGATAACAACATGCCGGTTGACATTCTAGTATTCAAAACGGGTATCGTATTTTACATTTTTTAGCTAATAAGCCCAATATTGCATAAACATTACTTGGGTAATACTACCCAAAGCGACTCCTGTTATTAGTTCGTATACATTGTGAGCTCCTAAGTATAATCTAGAACTTAGTACCCAGCCAACACATAGAATACAAAAAGCTGTGAAACTGATCAGTTCTATACTAAAAATGATATTAAAGCCAATTATAAATGTAGTAAAACCGGCTATTCCAATAGCATGCAGGCTAATTTTATGATTTATAAAAGTCAATAAAAAACTAATAATACCACAGACAAAAGCAGCTGAAAAAAAATAAAAAGGTATCCTATACTCTGTTGGGTCGAATACATAATTAGTTATCACAGCACTTATTGTAGTGAAAAAAAGTAAAGGAATCCGTCTTTGATTTACATTGTTTATGTCTAAACTGTCAATAAGCTTGAGTGGTTTTAGTAAAATGATAAACAAAGAAGGCACAATAGCCGTTAAAATGATAACTGCAAATGTCTTAGCAAACATCTGCTCAAAAGTATACATAAAACTAACCTGAGAAAAATAGTATACTATAGCAAATGTTGGAAGCCATAAGGGATGAAAAATGTAAGATGCGGATTTAAGTACTAAAGACTTCATATTTCTTTTCGAAGTCTAGCAACAGGAATGCCTAGTACTTCCCTATATTTTGCAACTGTCCGTCTGGCGATAGCATAACCTTTCTCTTTCAAGGCTTCAACTAGTTTAGTGTCGGTCAAAGGTTTTTTCTTATCCTCATTATTTATTATTTCCTGAAGGATATTTTTTATTTCACGTGTAGAAACGTCTTCGCCTTCGTCATTTTTCATAGATTCAGAGAAAAAGTCTTTTATCAAAATTATGCCGTAGGGCGTATCGACATATTTACTATTAGCAACCCGAGAAACTGTGCTGATGTCCATGTCAATTTTTTCTGCTACATCTTTAAGAATCATAGGCTTTAGATTTTTTTCATCACCTGTTAGGAAATATTCTTCCTGAATATCCATGATACAGCTCATAGTAGCCATAAGGGTGTTTTGCCTTTGTTTTATTGCGTCGATAAACCACTTAGCAGCATCAAGTTTTTGCTTGATAAACAAAACCGCTTTTTTTTGATCTTTACTTTTTTGTTTGGCTTCTTTATAACCTTTCAGCATATTGTTATAATCTCTAGATATATGCATTTGGGGTACATTTCTAGAATTTAAATAAAGCTGTAATTCACCATCTTTTATTTTAATGGTGAAATCCGGGGTTATTTGATTAACCGGTTGATTTCTGGAAGAATAAGATGCGCCTGGTTTAGGATTTAAGTGTTCAATTTCTTCTATGGCATCTTTAAGCTCGACATCATCTATCTTAAATTTTAGCTTTAATTTTTTGTAGTGTTTTTTGCTGAACATTTCAAAGGCATGCTCTAGAATATCAATAGCAAGTCCAGTAGATTGTTTTTGTTTTTTTCTTTTAAGCTGAAGAAGTAAACATTCTTTAAGATTTTGAGCTCCAATACCAGCTGGGTCAAGACTCTGAATTATTTTCAAAACTTTTAAAACTTCTGAGCTAGTGGTGTAAATTCCTTGAGTGAAGGCTAGGTCATCAACGACATCTTCGATATCTCTTCTTAAATAGCCTGAACCGTCTAAACTACCTATAAGAAATGTAGATATCTGTTCCTCTTGATCATTTAGTCTAAAGGTATGAAGTTGAGACTTTAGATAATCTGAGAAAGATTTCCCTGCACCATATGGGATTTTATTATCCTCGTCATCTTGACTGTAATTGTTAGAATAAGTTTTATAACTGGGAATTTCGTCGTCGCTTAAATACTCATCAACATCAAAATCTGTTTCTATAATATCTCTTTCTTCATCTTGAGAATTGTCTTGAGCCTCTAAAATGTCTTCTGTCTGTTCCTTGCCGCTTTCTAAAGCAGGATTTTCCTCCAATTCTTGCTTTATTCTTTGTTCAAAAGCTAGTGTAGGAAGCTGAATCAACTTCATAAGTTGAATCTGCTGCGGAGACAGTTTTTGAGATAATTTTTGAGAGAGACTTTGTTTTAGCATTAGCAAAATAATATGATATAAATATACGAAATGCTTTTATCAAATTAAAATTTGATAAGCATAATTAGTTATGGTTTACCTAAAGATTTAACGGCCCATAACACGAAATCCTTGAAAATATTTAATCCTTAAAAATCAAGATTTTTTGGTGTTCTAGGATATGGAATGACGTCTCTAATATTAGACATTCCTGTAACAAATTGAACTAATCTTTCAAAGCCTAGCCCAAAGCCACTATGTTCGCAGGTGCCAAACTTTCTTGTGTCGATGTACCACCAAAGTTCCTCAGTATCTATTCCCATTTCTTTCATTTTCTCTATCAATACGTCTAGTCGCTCTTCTCTTTGAGACCCACCAACAATTTCTCCAATACCGGGGAATAATACATCCATGGCTCTAACTGTTTTTTTGTCGTCATTCAAACGCATGTAAAATGCCTTTATTTTAGCGGGATAGTCAAATAGGATTACAGGACATTTAAAATGTTTTTCTACTAAAAATCTTTCATGTTCACTTTGGAGGTCAGCGCCCCATTCCTCAATCAAATATTGAAACTTTTTCTTTTTGTTTGGTTTTGAGTTTTTCAAAATATCTATGGCCTCAGTATAACTAACCCTTTTAAATTGATTGTTGGTTACAAATTTCAGCTTTTCGATAAGACTCATTTCACTACGTTCAAGCTTTGGCAACTTTGCTTCTTCTTTTGTTAATCTATCTTCTAAGAATTGTAAGTCCTCTAAGCAATGAGTAAGGGCGTAGTTTATAACATATTTGATAAAATCTTCTGCCAAATCCATATTAGATTGAAGGTCGCAAAACGCAACCTCTGGCTCTATCATCCAAAATTCAGAAAGATGCCTTGTCGTGTTGGAGTTCTCTGCTCTAAAAGTTGGTCCAAAAGTATATACTTTACCTAAGCCTAGGGCGTAAGTTTCTGCTTCAAGCTGACCGCTTACAGTTAGGTTTGCAGGTTTGCCAAAAAAATCTTTACTATAATCTATATCCCCGTTTTCATCTCTAGGTATAGCGTTAAAATCAAAATTAGATACTTTAAAAGCTTCCCCTGCACCTTCCGCATCCGAATTTGTGATGATAGGTGTAGTAACATATTGGAAATGCTCTTTTTGAAAATACTCATGTACAGCAAACGACAGTTTAGATCTTAAACGCATTACTGCACCAAACGTATTAGTTCTTACTCTTAAGTGTGCCTGCTCTCTTAATTTTTCTAAAGTATGTCTTTTAGGTGATAAGATTGTTTTTCTCAACGCATCACTATCTGCATACCCTATAATGTCTATTTTACAATTTACAATCTCAAATTTTTGACCGCTCCCTAAACTTTCTGCCAGTGTACCACTTATACCAACGGAAGAACCTATCGTGATTTTCTTTAAAAAGTCTTCGTCAAATTCATCAGGATCAATTACACATTGTATGTTACCCAGGCAAGAACCATCATTTAATGCGATAAATCGATTGTTTCTAAAAGATCTTACCCAGCCTTTTACGGTATATTCTCCTGATATTTTACCCTCACTTAGTATTTTTGATACGCGTTCTATGTTCATTATGACGTTTTTTAGGTTATCTAAATCTTCGAATTAAATATTTAAAATTAAATGTTCTACAAAAATAGATTAATTTATTTATCAATTTGAAAAAAAATTAATTTTTTAAAACACTGATAAATAGTATATTATAAGATTTAAGGGATGATGTTGATTTTTTTCTTGATATTTTTCAAAAAATATATTTTGTAATGTAAAAAATAGTATTACA
>CAYNCI010000028.1:0-52158 GCA_964396065.1 uncultured Mesohalobacter sp.
AACGAGGCTAGAAAGCAAAAAGCAGAAGAACAATCCATCCTAAAAGATCTTAAGGAAGAAATGCTAATTAACAAAAACGCTTTGCAGAATGCAATAGATAAAAACAAGGATTCTTATGAGGCTGCTCTAAACATAAAAGACCTGTTTACAAATAAAATCGCCCGAGATACACTTACTCAAAAGGAGTTCTTTGCGCTTTTAGCAAAAATGGATTACAATGTAACCTACGATCCTCAAAATGGAATCTTAAACTCATTAATTTCATCGGGAAAGTTAGGTATTATAAATGATAAAGAACTAAGGTATGCTTTGGCTTCACTCAAAGAATTTACTAATGATGCACTGGAAGATACGCGTAAAATAGAAGCTCAAAGAGACGAGTTAACAAGATCGGTTTATCAAAGTATGTGGAAGGTTGAAGATAATATGATAAAGGGCTATCAAGGTCATCTGCCTGTATTATGGAATCCAGACTTATGGTCCTTATCAAAGGGGCTTTTTGGTGTGATAAGGCAAAATGGATTAGAGGAGGAAAGAGCATTATTACTGAAGCTTGAATACATTATTGAACTCATAGATAAAAATATAGAGCAATAATAAAAGCTATAATTCCTTAAATTGATATCTATCGAAAGCTTCCCTTTACTGCATCCGACAAAGAGGAATATACCAAGCCAAACGAGTTGACGCAATCAAATTATAATAAATATTTAAATTAAAATTACCTTTTAGATAGGTTTAGTTGGTAGGCAGGAAACAAAGTTTGATAGTGTATTAAAGAAATTATATTTAATATTACAACTATTTTAAACTTCAAACCCTAATCTTCCCCACCTAGGAGGGGATTGAGGGGTGGGTTAAAGAGATGAGAAAAATTATTCCATATCGACCAGATTTAAAGGCATACGCTAATAAGCTCCGCAATAACATGACTTATGGCGAAATCTCATTATGGCGTGAGGTTAAAGGCAAAAAGTTAGGTGTTAGATTTAGCCGACAAATACCTATAGATAACTATATCGTAGATTTTTATTGCAAAGACATGATGCTGGCTATAGAAGTAGATGGTGGTATCCATAACGAAGAAGGACAACAAAAAAAAGATGCCAAAAGACAGGCGAGACTGGAATCTCTGGGTGTAACTGTTATTCGATTTAGCGATTTTGACGTCAAAAACAACCTGGATTGGGTTTTAGAAGAAATTTCAGATATGATAGAGCGATTAAGACCCACCCCAAACCCCTCCCTGGAGGGGAAAAAATTGAAGTCATGATCACACTCCTAAGAAAAATCAGAAAAAACATGTTGAACCAAAGTAAATTCAGTAGATATTTACTCTACGCCATTGGCGAAATTGTATTGGTTGTTATTGGAATAATAATCGCCTTACAAATTAATAATGCCAATGAATTAAGAAAAAACAAGGATGAAGAAGCTATAATGCTTTCAAACATTAAAGAAGACTTTTTAGCGACACGATCAAATTTTATAAAAACGATACAACGACAAGAAAGGGCTATTCTTTATTGCAGAGATCTAATTGACGCTATAGAAACAAAGGACTATACCGTTCATCCTGATACCATAAGAGAAAAATTTCGCTTTGGTGCTTTTTCATATTTTACAATAAAAGCCGTTACAGGAAGTTACGAGGCCGTTATAGGCTCTGGAAAAACGTCCATCATCAGAAATAAAGAGTTACTTAATGTTTTAGCGAACTTTTCTTCGCAATATAATGCCGGTTATGAGGATCAATCCAAATCTGATAATCTTATCAATTTAATGATGACAGAATCAAGCGCTTTTTTTCCTGCTTTAAGCGTCGATCCGTTCAGAAATGGTCTTAACCTTAAAAAGGACTACAGTTTAGAAGAAAGAAAAGAAGCGATTAAAATGCTTTATGAAAATAAAGCATTTCTGACGTACTTACTTCAAAAAACAAGATGGGAAAGGGTAAGGGCGTCTTACCAAAAAAAATTGCTTAAATCTTTAAATAAGGTTTTATATCAATTTGATATTGATGACCTTACGCCAGAAAAAGCCTTATACCATAAATACATAGGAAGTTATAAAGGCATGGTGAATGGAGAAGAAGGAATTTTTAAGATTAACTATGTTGATGAATCACTTTATATCCATACTCATAATGGAAACGTATGGGAACTCGTTCAATTTAATAATTCACTTTTTTATATCATCGCTTTTAATTTAAAGGTAGATTTTGGAACAGCTGAAGATTCTGATAACAAGCTGTGGTTACAATTTATTGATAAAGAACCAACAGAATTCACAAAAATTGAAATGGAATGAAATTGGGGATACATTTTAATGCAGTGACACTTCGAAAATAAAATAAAGAATATAATGCTGAAATTCTTCAGGCAAATCAGAAAAAACCTACTCATGAAAAACAACACCAGCAAGCCTGACTCTGCCTCAGTTAGGCCTGCCTGGCCGACAGGCAGGTATATTAAATACGCCATAGGAGAAATCCTATTGGTCATGATAGGAATATTACTGGCCTTGCAGGTCAATAACTGGAATGAAGAGCGCAAAAAATCAAAGCAACTTAAAGCCATATACGAACGTACTATTCTGGAATTAGGCAGTGATATCGCCGATTTGCAATGGAAAATCGATTTTTGGGAAAGCAAAAAACCACTTTTTGACAGCATACGAAAAAATGGATTCTCTGACGAACTCTTAGAAAAGGACGCCCATAATGTTACCTCTGTAATTCCGTTAACGACCTTAAATACTTCAGGTGTTAATCAGCTAAAAGCCTTACAAGACAAAGATAGCCTGACCTTGAGTATTATTTCAACATACGACATGATGGAACAACGCACTATAGTGCTTGAAAAAGAAATTTATCAAAATTTTGTGAGTAAGGTCAAGTTATTACAACAATACGATTGGTTCCATGAGTATGAGTTAAATGGGATTGACTGCAATGAGGCAAAAGCATACTTTTTGAATAGTAGTGAATACATTAATAATTTACTCTGGAGTTACAATAGAATTTACACCAATTACCTGCCGGGTATAGAAATGAGACTACCACTGCTTAAAGGCATAAGAAATCAGCTAAGACTTGAAGTTAATCCAGAATTCCGACCTCCTACTCAAGAGGCTTTACTGGATTATATAGGTACTTATGCCATTGACATAAACAAGCAGAATGACAGTGCAGAAACAATTGCAGACACCCTTAGAATTAAAACCTACCAAGACCTGTTGCAAACAGATTTGGCTTCTTTTAAAGCAAGATTTGTTGAGGATTTCTATAGATCTGATGATACTTTCATTTGTGGGGAAGACAATTTTGAAGTTAAAATGGAATTTGGACGTGATAATGAAGGAAATGTAAAAACCCTTCGTATTAATGCTGAAATCTATGGCGAAAAAACGGTTTTTAATTTTAAAAAAGTAAAAGACAGCTTAGTACATGACAAAAATTGATTTCAACATATTTTCCGAGACTGTAAACTGAACTCTGTCTAAAAAAAGATTACCCCAATATGGCTTTTGCTTTAACTGTGGGAAGCTCTTGAAGAGCTTTATTGCTATCTTTACTTTTAAAATACCCATTAGTTTTGATATTGAAACTATTGGTAGTACTGAAACTAGCAAGTGTAGATGATTTTCTTGTATATTTAGCTCTTGTATCTCAAATTGTTTCCAATCACACAATAACCGAATGTTTTGTTGCACTAATTCTTTTATTGCTCCTTTGAGAATACGAAACCGGTATTTTGGAACCCAAACAATGTATAGTCACATTTGTAAATGACATGGCTCTGTTTTTTATATGCTCATAAAACAAAAATAGGCAAAGCCTTAAGAACATGACCACATATAAAGCAGGTGGTTTATTAAGCTGAAATTAAAAGCTATCTTCATACTGAGACTTAAAAAGGAAATTCCAAGTCAGAATAAGATTTAATGAGTTGGAACGCGTTGTATGATAAGGTGATTGTTTGCCGAAATTATCAATGTCATTAAATCCTAAAGCATTTCTTAAAGTTATCGACATTGTATTGTAATCATCTATATAGATATCATAACCAACACCTAACACTATCCCATAATCTATCGTATCGAATTGGGGATTTAAAAATAATTCTGCGTCTTCACCGTCATCTATGTTTTTTTGATTTAGCAGTAATCCTACAAATGCACCTGTGTTTATATAAAAAGTCCTTTTTTTTGAAAAATAGTATTTTATAGAAACAGGTAGGGTTAAATAATCAAATCTGCTTTGAAATTTAAATTCAGGCCTTTCTGAAGAAGGTGAACCAATAGGGTTACCTATAATTGTTACATTACCATTTTCGTCTATATAAGCTTGCTCATAGATTCGTTGAGTTGATTTTCTTTCATAATTTAATTCTGCAAATACATCTAATCTTTCGCTTAACTCTAATCCATATGAAACTCCAATTAGAAAGTCTAAACCATATTTGTAGTCCTCAAAAAAATCATTACCTCTAAATCCTGAATAAGTTGCGCCGACATTAATACCAATGGATTTTGGTTCCTGTGCATATAGTGGATTGTATATAACACCTAAAATTAAAACCAGTTGAATTATTAAAAGTACCAGCGACCTATTCAAAACTTTAAAATGCATCAATTATGAATGGCTTTCGCCAGATTTGGATAATCCGTTATGATTCCATCCACACCCATTTCTAACAAACGTTGCATTTCAGTAAATTCATTTACGGTCCAAGGAATCACTTTCATACCCATATCGTGAGCTTGCTTGATTTGGATGCTGTCTAGTAATTTATAGTCCGGACTGTATATTGATGGTACGCTTTTTAAATCCGTAATATTATCTTGGACTTTTCCATCTTCAACAAGGTAAGCGGTTTGAAACATGGGATATTTTTCCACAACTTCTCTCACTACACGTTTATCGAAACTTTGAATGGTAATTTTTGATGTTGGAATCAATTCTTTAGAAATAACAGTCATCACCAGCCTAACAAATTCTTCTGGTTCCGGGTGATAAATACTATCTGTCTCAGGAAGTGATTTAATTTCAATATTCAGGGATGGGCGTGTGCCTTTTTCTCTTAGATGTTGTGTCGTAAATTGAATCACCTCAGACAAAAGAGGCTTATATGTGCTTACTTTTTTCTGATTGGGAAACTTAGGATTACCTAAGCTTCCACAATCAAAAGCCTTTACCTCTTCATAGGTCATGTTAAAGATATTGTACTCCTCTTTAGCCTGGACAACTTCTCCATTTGGTGTTTTACAAATACCTGGCCTCATATAAGCTTCGTGAGAAACAACCACCATAGAGTCTTTTGTTACAACAACATCCAACTCAAGTGTATTTACATCTAATCTTGTTGCATTTTTAAACGCCTCCATGCTATTTTCCGGGTAAAGCGCTGCTCCACCTCGATGCGCTTGTAAATCGAACGTATATTTTTTGAGTTGCACACTTTTAGGTTTAGAGGATTTTGCACAAGAGACTAATAAACAACATACTAATAAACTATTAATAATTTGTTTTGCCTTCATTTAAAATGTTTTACTTAAGTCGCCAATCATGTTTTCAGGTCTTACCCATTCGTCAAATTCTTCAGATGTAAGGTAACCTAATTCTAAGGCAGCTTCTTTCAAAGTGCTGCCATCAGCATGTGCTTTATTAGCAATCTCAGCCGCTTTGTAGTAGCCTATTTTGGTATTTAAAGCCGTAACCAGCATTAAACTTTTGTTTAGCAACTCGTCTATTCTATCTTGATTAGCCTCTATTCCGGCCGCACAATTATCTGCAAAAGATACGCAGGCATCACCTATAAGCTGTGCACTTTGCAATACATTAGCTGCCATAACAGGTTTAAACACATTTAACTCAAAGTGCCCTTGCATGCCTCCCACATTTACGGCAACGTCGTTACCCATCACCTGAGCACAAACCATGGTCAAAGCTTCACATTGCGTTGGATTTACTTTCCCGGGCATGATAGATGATCCCGGTTCATTGGCCGGAATAGTAATCTCCCCTATTCCACTTCGTGGCCCTGACGATAACATTCTAATGTCGTTTGCAATTTTGTTTAGCGAAACTGCTAGTTGTTTTAGCGCGCCATGTGTTTCTACTAAAGCGTCATGCGCAGCCAATGCCTCAAACTTGTTGGGGGCTGTTTCAAATTCGATTCCTGTGAATTCTGAAATGTATTTTGCGACAGTAACGTCGTATCCTTCTGGTGTATTTAATCCTGTACCCACTGCTGTTCCGCCTAAAGCTAATTGTTTTAAGTGACTAAAGGTGTTTTTTAAGGCATTTAGTCCATAATCTAACTGAGCCACATAGCCGCTAAACTCCTGTCCTAAAGTAAGTGGCGTAGCATCCATAAAATGTGTACGGCCAATTTTTACAACATCTTTTAAAGCTACTGCTCTATCCTGCAGGACATCTCTTAAGTGCTGAACACCCGGAATAGTATTTTCAAGAATTTTCTTGTAAATGGCAATATGCATTCCGGTTGGAAACGTGTCGTTAGAAGATTGGGATTTGTTCACGTCATCATTAGGTTGAAGTGTCTTCTCACCTTCACCTAAGGTTTTTCCGGCCAAAACATGTGCTCTATTGGCAATAACCTCATTTACATTCATATTACTTTGTGTCCCGGAGCCTGTTTGCCAAATCACTAAAGGAAACTGATCGTTGTGCTGCCCCGCTAAAATTTCATCACAAACCTGTGCGATATAATCTCTTTTTTCTGTGGATAAAACCCCCAACTCTGCATTTGTGTAAGCTGCAGCTTTTTTCAAATAGGCAAAACCATGAACAATTTCTAAAGGCATAGAACCTTCTGCTCCAATTTTAAAATTGTTTCGTGAACGTTCAGTTTGTGCGCCCCACAATTTATCGCTTGGGACTTGTACTTCTCCGATGGTATCTTTTTCTATTCTGTAGCTCATTTGTATTTGATTTTCCAACAAAAATAAACATTCGTGAATGAAGAAAACTAATCAATATCAATTTTCTAATTATTGTTGAAATAATTTTAAGTCACAGACATATTAATATTGAAAATTATGTATTTTTGAAAAAAATATATTTGAAATGTTTGAATTCGATCAATATTTAGGATTTTTAATCTTCTTAACTATATTAACTATTGGGTTTTGGCTGTTAATCTTCTTAACGGCAATTTTACCATATTGGATTGGAGGTTCTTTAATGGAAAGATTAAAGGAAAACAAAAAACGTAAAGAGGAGCAGCAAGCTCAGGAGTAGTTTCTTTATTCTATTAATACACAAGCTGTCTTATCGTCCCGTACCGAAGCTTCGGAATCGGGGAGGAAAGTCCGGACACCATAGTGCAAGCATAGCGGATAACATCCGTCATCCAGTTCCTAAGCTTTAGGATTGGATAGGACCAGTGCAACAGAAAGCAAGTACAGTTAGGCTGTAGTGAAATCAGGTAAACTCTATGCGGTGAAATACCATGTATACCAGCGTTCCGATAATCCCGATAATTTTCGGTATCGGATAAAAGTAGCACGCTTGATGCTGGAGGGTTGGTAGATTGAGCCCGTTAGTAATAACTGGCCTAGATAAATGATAAGACTCGACAGGATCCGGCTTATAGGCTTGAATTATTAAATCGTCAGTTAATACACTGGCGATTTTTTTTGTCTTTTATTAAATTATAATTTTCTATTGAAAAGTGAACACCCTCCTTGTCCTCCCTCAAGTACAAAATATCCCCCTTAAGGGTCCTAACGCTTCGGGATAGGGGTGTTCATACTTTAAATAGTGATTATAATATTTCTAAGCTATCAAAATGAATCAATTATTAATCGAACTCACGTTAGAGAGGTTCCTATTTTTAAACCTACAATTATTTAGGCATTGACAACCTGAAACTTGTCGAAGATCCCGAGAGCCATAGCCCCAGAAGCTTTGGGGCGGGAAAACTTGAAACTTGAAACCTGGAACTTCGAACTTAATTATTCAAACCATGAAAACACAGAATGACCATACTTTCTGGACTTTATAAAGTTTGGATGTGTGGATAAATCTGTATGTTTAGAGTGTTCCATAATAATAACACCTTTGCCTGAAAGGAGTTTATTTTGAAAAACAGCATCGACAATGGCTAAAAATTCTTCATCCGAATACTCGTAAGGCGGATCGGCAAAAACAATATCGAAAACGCCTGACGCCGCATTTAGATAATCTATAACTTTACGGTTTACAACTGTCATTTCTACACCTAAAGCCTGAGCTGTTTTAGATATAAAATCTACACATTGTTTATTAGAGTCTATTGCAGTGATATCGCTTACCCCTCTGGAGGCAAATTCAAAAGAAATAGAGCCAATCCCGGCAAACAAGTCTAAAACCCTTAAGCCTTCAAAATAGTACTCGTTGTTTATAATATTAAATAATGATTCTTTGGCCCTGTCTGTTGTGGGTCTTACAGGTAAGTGTTTGGGGGCTGTAATTCTACGACTTTTAAATTTTCCTGAGATAATGCGCATGTACTTAAGATATAAACTCGGCTAAGTTTTTTTCAAAACAATTAAAATATATGATATAATCTTTTAAAATAGATTGCCAAGACCTGTCCTTACAAGAGTGATACACGTCTAGTTGCATGTTATTTTGATCAAAGCCCAATTCTTCTACACAAAACAAAATGTAATACACCAAATCGACATCAGTATCGTATGTAAAATGATTGCATAGTGTAAACTTTGCGTTTTTGTAGGCTACCACTTCAAGATGCTCCTTATGCACAAAAGCTGACAAATGTTCTTGCACCACTCTATCCGAATTGCTTGGGTGGCAAAAGTTAATTAAGCTGTTGGTATAGTGCTCAAATTCAAATTCATCAATATAAGACAATACAAGGTTATGATAAGTCATTAATGGAATAAAAACCTGATGTGCACTAATTATACTTAAGTGGTCTGTAACAACGTGATCTCTTTTAAATAATTCCACATTGTACTTTAAATAATCTGTTACAGCTGTCTCGTCAAAATAGTCGTCTGGTACAAAAGTGAAATATGGATTAGAAAAGGAGAGCTTCACACTTTTAAAGTTATAGGTATCAAATATGTTGTCTAAACTTGTTTTTAAGGTATGTATCGCTTCATCATCTTCTATTAGATCTACCTCAACTTTAGGCAAAGCCACAGACTCTTCTGCGTTTTGATGTTTTAAATAAAAAGAAAATCCATCTTGAGCGATCAAGATGGATAATTGAGTATAACTTGAAATATCGTCTTTATTCTTGTTTACCATAGTTGATTGGCCAGTTTCCTGAGGTGTTTACTTCGGTCATGGAACCTACTTTAATATAAGCACCGTTTACACCATCTACGGAAACAGTTTGTTTTTCTTGAATAATCAATTCCGGGTCTAAGCCTTCTAAAACTATAGATTTATTCACTTTTACTTCGAATACAGCAACCTTGTTGTTGTTTACTTCAATAAATCCGGATTGCATTTCGAATTTTTTACCACTGGTATTTGGTATAGTCCCAAGGTCGGAGTAGTCGTAATTTTTAAATAAACGATCTTTTACTTTTTCGTATCCTAAAGTGTCTATGACAACGGTTTCAATCATTTTGTCTACCCCATAAGTCTTTAAGTACTCCTGGTCTAAGAAAACAGTATCTCTTCGTTGAGTAATGGTAAACTCTGCTGTATCTACAAAACGGACCAGACTGTCAAAAGAACTTGTAAAGGTTCCTATAACTTCTTTATGAGCTAATTGCGCTTGTCTTATTTTGTCGAGTTTATTGATAACAACTTCGTATCTTTTCTCTTTTTTCTTATTAAATTCTACAGGTCCGTAAATAGCCTTATAATTAAGGTAACCTAGTACAATAATAGCAATCCATAATACTACTTGAAGAACAACTTTCATTTTAATAAATTTAATTTTTGATTATTCACAAAACTACAATTTTTTTTTAATCCTAAAAGTTTATGACATCAATTTCAATTTTATTTCAGTAATTTGATTATTAAACCAAAACATCTATCTAATACCATAGAATTATTTAGAGCAAGATGTGAAAAACGATGCTTATATCCTTATGACAGAACAAAAGTTTTACACAAACTTATTAAAAGACTTTATTTTTAAACCCACTACAGATCAGGAACATGCGCTAAAGCTATTGGCCAAATATCTGACAGACCTTGAAAATGAACAGATTTTCTTGCTTAGAGGTTATGCCGGAACCGGAAAAACCACGATAATTTCGACACTTGTAAAAAACTTGTCGAAGTTAAGGTTAAAGTCGTCTCTCAATGCCCCGACAGGAAGAGCTGCTAAAGTGATGCGCAATTACACCGACAAAAGCGCGAATACCATCCATAAGCTGATTTATTATCCTAAAAAAAACAGCAAAGGAAATGTGGATTTTGTGCAAAAGGAAAACAAATTTCGAAATACTGTTTTTGTGATAGATGAAGCGTCTATGATTCCCGATTTTTCTGCCGGCGAAGATTTGTTTTCCGGAAATTCGCTACTGGACGACTTGATCGAATTTGTCTTTAGTGGTGAGAATTGCAGATTGATTTTAATTGGAGACGCCGCACAGCTACCGCCCGTAAAAGCCGAACTAAGCCCTGCCCTAGATCAGGAAATTCTTAGCCGAAAATACCATGTAAATGTTATTACTGCAGAACTTACTAACGTGATGAGGCAGGAATTAGACAGTGGTATCCTTAGAAACGCGACCCAAATGCGGGATCAACTGGAGTATGATTTTTATGAAGATTTTAAATTTAACCTGTCTGAGCAATCTGATATGGTTAGACTTATTGACGGGCATGAGATTATGGAGGCCATCAGCTCCGCCTACGACAACGACGGCCATGAAGAAACAGCCATTATCGTAAGGTCCAACAAACGAGCTAACCAGTACAATCAGCAAATTCGTCAACGTATCTTAATGCGTGAAGGCGAAATTGCTGTAGGTGATTTTTTGATGGTGGTTAAAAACAATTATTTCTGGCTAAAACCCACCTCTGAAGCAGGTTTTATTGCCAATGGCGATATTATAGAAGTTGAAAAAATAAGAGGGATTTATGAAATTTACGGTTTTCGCTTTGCCAAAATTAAAGCCAAAATGGTAGATTATCCCGACATGAATGCCTTTGAAACTGTAATTGTTTTGGACACCCTGGAAATGAATACGCCGTCCTTATCTTATCAGGATACTCAAAAACTATATCAAGAAGTGCTAAAAGATTACGCAGAAATCAAGTCGAAATACAAACAGTTTTTGCAAGTAAAATCTAATGAATTTTTTAATGCTTTGCAGGTCAAGTTTAGCTACGCCATGACCTGCCACAAGTCCCAGGGTGGCCAATGGAACACCGTGTTTATCGAACAGCCTTATCTTCCGGAAGGCTTAGACAAAAACAGCATGCGCTGGCTATATACCGCTTGCACAAGAGCCAAAACCAAATTATATTTGATTGGATTTCAAAACCAGTTTTTTGAGACGCAGGTGGAGATTTGATTCTTCTAATTACAACTCAGTTTAGTTTAAAATGCTTGTTTGTTTACATCAGGATGAAAAATAGAAAACTTTTATTTAGATTTAACTTGATGAGATGAATCCTTTTAGCTTATGAGTAATTTTAACCAAATTTGTCTCTTATTATGATTATGCAAAAAAAACTAAAGGAATTAATATATTGCAGATATAATATAAGTTTTTCAAAATCTGGTGAGGATTTACAACTAAAAAAACTTATTAATGAAAAGACACCAGGCGTTTACGTAGATATTGGTTGTTGGCACCCTATAAAAGCATCAAATACATACTTTTTTTCTCTTAGGAAATGGAAAGGAATATGTGTAGATCCTAATCCAGAAATGAAAGAATTATATAAAAAAATCAGACCAAATGACATTTTTATAAATAAAGGGATAGGAATGAATCAAGAAAAAAATCATTTTTATTTTATGCTTGATAAAAAATACAGTTCAATGAACACTTTTGAAGAGTCATTTATTTTAAAGCATAACTTAACTGATAAAGTGAAAAAAAAGTTGGAAATAAAAACAACAAGACTGGATAGTTTACTTAGCAAATATATAAATGAAGATGATCGCTTAGATTTTTTTGATATTGATGTTGAAGGTATGGATTTAGATGTCCTAAAAAGCAATAATTGGGAAAAATATAGACCAAAAATTATAATGATTGAATCTGATTTTTGTATCCAAAGAGATATGAATTCAGATTTGACCAAATATCTAAAAAAACAAAATTATACTTTGTATGGAAAGAGTTTGATTCAAAAACAACTAGGAAATCTCATATTCATTGATAATAATAATATTTAGTTTTATTTATTAATCCCAGAGTTTAAGTAAATAAGTTGTAAAAACAGCTGCATTAAATATAAAATTGATAATTAAAAAACACTATGTTTTTACCTTTATGTCAAAACATAACTTATTGATAGTATAAATTGAAACATATCTTAAAAACTTTAAAAGGCTATTATATAAAACTAAAATATGCCAAAAAACTTAAAAAAACAGATAAAGTTATTCTGATTAGACCTACTGAAAGTAAGTTTAATAGATATTTGTATTCCTTTATTTACATGATAGTTAATAGTGGTTATAAACCTGTTTTGAATGTTAAAAATCGAGAGTTAACCTATATGAATTATGATAACTATCAAAAGTTGATTTTTAAGACAGGCTTGTTTTACAAACCAAAAAAAGGTATGCAAATACTAAAGGAAATAATAATAGACACTGATTATTATACTTCGCTCTTTGATGATTTGAAAAAAGACGCTGTCATACCAATGAGCATGCATCCCTTTATATATGCTCGAAATATTAAACCAATTGAATATAACGATGTAAATAGAGTTATTTTTTTTGCTGGTAGTGTTAATGCAATAGGTTACAATAAAAAACAGATTGTTGAAGGTGTGATTACAAGACATGAACTTATAAAATTAATTAAGAGTTTTAAAAACTCTATTCATGTAAAAAATAAAAAGGATATAGAGGAGTTATATCGTACAGATAGCAAAGCACATTTTGTTATCTATATCAAAGATGTATTAAGTTTAAACCCAAATGAATTATTTGAACAATTATCAAGAAGTTCTTTCTTTTTAGCTGCTCCAGGCATTGGGATGCCACTTTCTCATAATCTCATTGAGGCCATGTGTTGCCATTGTATTCCAGTAATTCAAGATATTTATGCTCAAATGTTCCGAGTACCTTTAGAACACAAAAAAAATTGCTTGATTTATAAAGACAAAAATGATTTAAAAAATATTTCAAGTCTTATAAACAAATTGAGTAATGAAATCATAGAAAAGATGAAAAAAAATGTAGAAATATATTACGATCAACATTTAAGTCCAGAAGCCGTTACTTCATTTATATTGCAATCCAAACACAAGCACTTTTATTTACAAGCAGAAGGCAGAAGCATAATTCTGTACAAGAATAGAAAACAAAAATTTCAAACTAACTGAAACTACTATAAAAAGTGATCAATACTTCTTGTATTTCTGAAAACCCATTAATTTCAATTATTATCCCAACCTATAATCGGGCTCGACTAATAGGTGAGACTTTAGATTCAATTTTAAAGCAAACTTACCAAAATTGGGAATGTATTATTGTGGACGATGGTTCGGTAGATAACACTGATGAAGTGGCAGATAACTATATCCAAAAAGATGCAAGATTTAAATATTATCATCGCCCTAAAGAGCATTTATCTGGAGGCAATGGAGCTCGAAATTATGGATTTAAATTGAGTAAAGGAGAATATATTAATTGGTTTGATAGCGATGATGTGATGAAACCTTATTTTTTATCAACTAAAATGCAATTTTTTGAAGATAATTTGGATGTTGTATTTTGCTATGGGGCTTATTTTAACAATCGTGCCAATGATGAAAATTTATTTCCTTCTAGACCAAAGACGAAAGAATTAAATCCACTATCATATGTTAAAACCGAATGCCATTTGTCTATTGCAGGTCCATTATGGAAACGTTCTTTTTTATTTGATAAAACCCTTTTTGATGAAAAAAGATTGAAACTACAAGATGTAGAGTTTCATTTTAGAATGATCTTAGAAAAGCCAAATTATTATTTTTATTTAGATGATTTTCTTTATAAGATAAGACGAAAAACTGATCTTATTTCCATAAACAAAAATATAACTATCGATAAAGTAATAGACGTTTTTACTTATCATTTTGAAACTTTTGAACATAGCAACTATGTTCAAGAAAATTTAAAAAATGAATATACCGCTTATACAAAACTTAAAGCCTTGAGAGGTTATTATTCTTTAATTTCATCTGTTTCTTCTTTAAAAAAACGAATATGTATGTTTTGGAAACATAAATCTAAGCTCAAGACACTAATTAAATCAGAAGCTAATGTCTTAAAAAAAACGAAAACAGCTTGTTTACTTATATTAATCACGATTTTTAAAAAAGGTTTTAAATTTATTCAATGAGTGTAAAAGTCATTTTATTGTACCGCAAATATCCATTGCCGTATGAGGGTATTGCAAGCCATACAGAAATATATAGAAAATATTTAGAAAGCAGTGAACATCAAATTGATTACATAGTTTGTCCGGAACCAATAAAAAAATTTAAAAATTTAACATATGCTTTTTACAATCCTAGAATTTCAAAATTTAAAACTTTAAACAAAAAATTAGAACGAAAGGCCATATTTTCAGCATTGAAAAAAATTATTAAAAGTGATAATAAATATATCATTAAGGTCATTGATGATTCTGGCTTATTAATTCATTTAAATGACATTATAAATACTAAATTTAGTTCTTTAAACTTTTATATTATCTATTTTTTACATGGTCATGAGCTCAATTTTTCTGAAAAAAAAATGAAAGCCTTTAACGAAATAGTTAATTTGAATGTATACTTAACATCATTATCATATAATTTTAATTTAAAGAATCAAAACAAATTAATACCACGTGCAAAGGTCATTCACAATGGTATTGATACATCTAGGTTTAAACCTATAAACAAAAAAGAAAAGAAGATTATAAAGAAAGAAATGGGGTTTACTGAAGAATCAACAATTTTTTTATGGTGTGCGAATAGTGATCCTAAAAAAGGAATTGGTCTTGCCTTAAGTATTTTTAAAAAAGTAAAACAAAACTATCCTAAAGCAATATTACTTGTTATTGGAATTAAAGAAAAAATAGACCAGAATGGCGTTGTAAATATTGGTCGAATTCCAAATACAGAACTACCAAAATATTATCAAATAGCAGATATTTATTTGTTTACATCTTTATGGGCTGAAGGTTTTCCATTAACTTTAACCGAAGCTTTAAAATCAGGTTGTTATTGTATAGCTTCGAATTATGGTGGAGTGGCAGAAGTTTTAAACTTTGGAAAATACGGTAAGCTTGTAAAAAAACCCCATTTTGAAGACCAATGGATAAAAGCAATAGATGAGTACTTCCACAACCCAATCAAGTTTGAAAATATTCCTGAGGAAAAATATTCTTCTGATACATGGAACTGTGAAATGAATAAATTACTGATAGAAATTAAAAAGGAATTAATCTACAATGAATAGTTTTCTGAAAATGTCTATTTATTACTTATAATAGTGAATAAATCACAAGCATGAGAATCGGTAAGAATCCAGCTAAACAAGAAGGAAATAATAAGGTAAAGGAGTCTTGCTTTCATCAAATTATTATTCCTGTTCATCTTCCTTATATAGAAGGTTATTATAAAGATGGATTAGAGATTTTAAAATTATGTTTAGAAAGCATTTATCTAACAGTACATCATAAAACCTTTATTTCTGTAATTAATAATGGCTCTTGTCAAGAAGTTTCGAACTATTTAAATGAGTGTTTAAATCATAAAAAGGTAAACGAAGTTATTCATACATCTACTATTGGTAAAATAAATGCCATTAGTAAGGGTTTAAGTGGACATAATTTTGACTTAGTCACTATCACAGATGCTGATGTGTTGTTTACAAATGGCTGGCAAAAAGCGGTTTATGAAATATTCGATGCTTTTCCAAAATCTGGAATGGTAGGCACGACTCCAAATTCCAAGATGCTAAAACATTTTACAGAAAATGTTCACATAGACAATTTATTTAATAAAAACTTCAAATTCAGGAAGGTTAAAAATCCCGATGACATGTTATCCTTTGGAAAAAGCATTGATAATTTGTCAATATTTAAAGAGGTTCATTTAAAAAACATCTTATCGATCAAAAAAGAAGACACAATTGGCGTTGTAGGCTCCGGCCATTTTACTGGCACTTACAGGGCTGAATTACTAAAAGATGCCTTTAAAAAGTATACATCAGATGTTATTTCACCTGAGTCTGATAGAATTTTTTTAGATAAACCTTCTGTCAAAAACGGACATTGGAGATTATGCACATACGACAATTTCACATACCATTTAGGAAACATTAAAGAGGACTGGATGATTGATAAGCTTAGAAACATCCAAAAAGCACAAATTAATGACCTAAGAAATCCATTATCAGAACATAAGATTAAAAATTGTTTTTATTGTATTTTGGCACAGTTTATTATACGTAAGCTATTTTTCAATAAATACTTGCGTAAGTATTACTATCAATATTTGGGGCTAAAAAAACACGAATCTCAAATCTATTAATGTTAGAAAACCATAAAATATTAGCCATAATCCCTGCCCGTAAAGGTTCTAAAGGTGTCCCTCAAAAAAACACCATGGAGTTTGCAGGCAAGTCATTAATGCAAATGGCTGTAGATTGTGCCTTAGGCTCAGATAAGGTGGACAAAATTCTTTTAAACTCTGATGATCAAAGCATTTTGGATTTAGCTGATGTTGAAAAAGACAATCCTAAAATTATAAAACAACGAAGACCTAAACATTTAGCAGAAGATAACTCTTCGATAGTTGACGTGGTATTGCACGCCCTGAAGAACTTAGATGAAAAATTCGATATCATATTACTTTTACAGGTTACCGCACCGATAAGAACATTCTCTGATATTGATAGTATTATTGATTATTTTAAAAATGAAAAGGATCTGGAAGGTGTAATTAGTGTTGTCCCGGTTGAAGATAATCATCCTTCAAGAATGTATAAGATTGAAAATGAAAAACTTATTTCTCTAAATGTTTCAAATGAAACCAAACACAGACAAAATTTAGAAACAGTTTACCTGAGAAATGGCTGTTTTTACGCCATCAGAACTAAAGCCTTTTTGGAACAAAAAACATTCATGCCCAAACGTAAAAGAGCGTATGTAATGAATCCGGAACACCTCTTAAACATAGACTCCCCAAGAGATGTTATAATTGCAAAAGCCTTAATCTCAGCCTGGCAAGAAAATAGACTATGAAGTTATTAATTACTGAACCTACCGGATTTTCTGAAAAAGCATCAGAAATACTTTCGAGCCGCTTTGATGTCATCAAACTAAATTCATTAAATGCACTCCATAATCACCTGAATACAATTCATGTCTTGTTTATTAGATTAGGAGTAGTTTTCAATAAAGCACTACTAGAGGAAGCAAAACTACTTAAGTTTATCTGCACACCGACCACTGGGCTTGATCATATAGACCTGGAGTATTGTAAGGCAAGGAATATAAAAGTAATTTCTTTAAAAGGAGAACATAGCTTTTTAGAGTCTATTCCATCGACAGCGGAACATGCATGGACATTAGTAATGGCATTAAATCGAAAAATTTATCAGGCAGTAGATCATGTAAAAGAAAAGCAATGGGATAGAAATCAGTTCAAATCCTACAATCTAAAAACCAAAACCTTAGGGATTTTGGGTCTGGGACGTGTTGGTAAACAAATGGCTGAATACGGTCATACTTTTGGAATGAAAGTCCTTGGTTATGATACTAATCCTGAAATAGAACTAACACAAGTTGAAAATACAGCAACAGTTGAAGACTTGTTTTCAAAATCAGATTTCATATCGATTCATATTCCTTTAAATAATAGCACTATTGAATTTGTGAATTCAAACTTAATTAGCCTGATGAAGCCCAATGCCTATATTATAAATACTTCCAGAGGTAAGGTTTGGGATGAAAAAGCGATTGCAGAAGCCTTATTAGATGGAAAAATCAGAGGCGTTGCAACAGATGTCATTTTTGATGAATTATCAGAAGATTGGCAAAACTCGCCTATTTTAAAAGTAGATCCCTCTAAATACAATTGCATCGTCACACCTCATATTGCCGGAGCTACTTTTGATTCAATGCGATTAACAGAAGAGTTTATAGCAGAAAAATTAATAGCTTATGCCAACTAAAAAAAAGCTATTGATCTTTATACCTGACGGCGTAGGCATTAAAAATTATTTGTTGTCCGATTTTATCCATTATTGTTGCGAAGCTTTTGATGTCATTTTAGCACATAATTTCAATACGGCTATACACGAGGAGATCAATACTCCTAAAGGCAACTACAAAACCGTCAACATTCCTGCCTACAGCGAAAGCTTAAAGCACAAGTTATTAAGAGAAAGTATCTGTTTTGCACGACTACAACACAATTCAAAACTAAAAGCCAACCCAAGCATCATGGTCAATTGGCGAAGAAACTACAAACACTTTTTTAAAAACGTATTTTATAAATGTGCAGAGGTCTATGGAAATTACCTCAGCAAATCCTACACTAGAATTCAAAATAAAACATCTTTATACCACAGAAACATAAAATACTCGTCATCCATACGTGACTTTAAAAATCTACTTAAAAAGGTATCACCGGATATAGTTATGACAACACATCAGAGGGCTTTGCATAACATTCCACTGTTTGCCGCTGCTAAAGCCTTAAACATCACCTCGGTGTCGGTCATCTATTCCTGGGATAACATGCCAAAAGCCAGAATCCCCTATTTCAGCGATTATTTTTTTGTATGGTCGGACTTTATGAAAAAAGAGTTTGATGCGTATTATCCTGAAATTGAAGATGAAAAGGTTATCGTTACCGGAACACCACAATTTGAATTTTATCTAGATGAGTCTTTTATAGAAAGTAGAGCAACATTTTTTAAGAAACATCAACTTGATCCTAATAAAGTATTAATTTGTTATTCCGGAGATGATACACTTACTTCGCCATTTGATGCAGATTATTTAAGAGATATGGCTACACAATTTTCTAAAGTCGAAAAAAATAAAAGGCCTCAGATTATCCTAAGACCTTCTCCTGCAGACAGTGGAAATAGGTTTCAATACGTATTAAAACAATTTCCAGAAATAAGTTACGCCCCTGCGGATTGGTATGAGGATGACGATAGCGCTCATTGGGCAGTAAAATTCCCCAAAAAAAATGACATCAAGCAGCTTGTTAATTTAGCCTTTCATGCCGATGCTGTCGTTAATCTTGGCTCTACGATGGCGCATGATTTTGCCATGTTTGAAAAACCTGCCTTTTACGTAAACTATATGCCTCAACCATCGGAACAATCACCTAAATCTCTACATGCTAAAAACTGGTCTGTAAAAACGATTTACGAGTATCAACATTTTAAATCCATGGGAGAATTAAACCCGGTATATTGGATAAATAGTAAAGCAGATTTTGATACTATTCCAGGGATAATAGCTAAACGAGATACTGCTAATAAAAGAGATCAAAAATTGTGGAGAAATAAAATCATTGGTGAATATAATTATAAAAACGCCTCAGAAAAATTAGTAGAAGAATTAGTTAAATTAAGCTGATGCACATCGTCTTCCTCACTTCCGAATATCCTAAAAGAGACTTTCCACATGGAGGTGTTGGAACGGTTATACAAACTATTGCCAGAGGTCTTGTGAAAAATGGATATCAAGTTAGTATTGTAGGACTTAATTACATTGCAAAACATGAAATTGAAAATGATAAAGGAGTTCAAATCATTAGATTAAAAAGAAAAAACTACAAACCACTAACATGGCTTATCAATTTTAACAAGATAAATAAAGCTTTAAAAGACTTACATAAAAGCCATCCTATCGATATAGTAGAAAGTACCGAATTAGGCTTAGCATTCATAAAGAAAATAAAAGGAATTAAATTTTTAATAAGAATGAACGGCGGACATCATTTTTTTGCAGAGGCAGAGCAACGACAAATCAACTGGTGGAAAGGCTATCAGGAAAAACGAAGTTTTAAAAACGCCGATCATGTGATTGGAGTGAGTCAATATGTGGTAAACCATACTTCAAGATACATTGAGTTTAAAGATAAATTTGAAGGGGTAATCTACAATCTGGCAAATCTTGAACGTTTTACACCCTCTGACAGCTCTAATATCATTCCCGGTCGAGTTTTTTTTGCAGGGTCTTTATGCGAAAAGAAAGGCATTCGGCAATTAATTAAAGCCATGCCAATAGTAATTGCAGCAGAACCAAACGCACATTTTGTTGTCGCTGGAAGAGATACAGTGATAAGAGGTACTCAGAATTCCTATTTGAGCTATTTAAAAACCCAAATAGATGAAACAGTCAAAAACAAAATCACTTTTCTGGGCGCGATAGATAATAAAAAAATTCCTGAGGAAATAAAAAAAGCTCAAATATGTGTATATCCATCGCATATGGAAGCTATGCCCCTAGCTTGGCTAGAAGTATTAGCTATGGGAAAACCTTTTATTGGAAGCAGCTTAGGGCCAAGTCCAGAAATAATAGCTCATAATAAAACGGGACTACTTTGCAATCCTTTTGATATTGAAAAATTAGCTAGCCAAATCATTCATTTGCTGAAAAATCCTGAATTTGCAAACAAATTGGGTAAAGAAGCTCTAAAAGATATAATACAGCGCTTTAGCTATGACCGCATAATGAAACAAAATATAGATTTATATAAGTCAATTTCAGGTAGTGAAAACTAAAAAACCTCTTAATAGATTTTGGAACAGGAGTCCTTTCTTTTATAAAGTAAGGAATTTGCTGTTATTTAGGAAAATAGATTTAGAGAAATTAAATGAAATTAATTATAATAAATACAATCCAACAGAAACCATACCTCAAATTTATGTTGATATAAACCGCCGGATTTTTAAGGAAAGTACTGTGGGTTTAAGCGATTTTGATAAAGCTATACAAATTGCCATTTGGTTGAGAAACCACATTAAAGGTGGCAAAGGCTTGGGCATTGATTCTGAAAATGCTTTAAAATATATGCTTAAGGGCGGCTATGGTGTTTGTAGCGATTTTTGCCAGGTTTACAACAATTTTTGTGTGATAAACAACATAAAAGTAAGGGAATGGGGCTTAAAAAAAATAGGCTCAGATTTGGATGGACATGCTTTTAATGAGATTTATGATACTGAACTTCAAAAATGGATATGTATAGATGTTTCCAAAAGTATATATTTTAAAACCATTTCCAATTCTGAACCGCTTTCAGGAATAGAGTTATTTTTGCAAAATCGAAATAAAATTGACCTACACACAACAAACTTTAATTCAAAATATACCCCTGATGACAGGATGATTAATAAATTTTATTTTTCAGACCAATATGTTCCTTTTGTAATAGATAAATATGTAAACTATTTGTATGACAAGTATTTATCTAAATATAAGAATTTACCCATTCCAATTATTCATGGAGTTATAATTTTACTTAATAAGAGCTACGTATATAAGTTTATTACTCAAACAAATTCGGAAACAAAAAGAAAAACTTACGCAAGAAGCGGTGTAAAGAATAAAGTTTTTAAATTTTTAGACATTCTACCTAATAGATTAGGATATTGGTTTTACCATAAAATGCAACACTTTACTATGAAAGATGTTGAATTTTACTATAAAGCTAATAAATCTAGCCTAAACATTATACAAAAGATACTGTGTAAAAAAGACATTGATTTGAAAGAATCAAACATAGTTGAAATTGGCTCTGGTTGGTTTCCTCTTATGCCATACCTTTTTAAAGTAAAACTTGGCGTAAAGAACATTTATACATTTGATATCAATAAGCATTACAATGGTAAAAGAATTTATAATACTTCTAAAATATTTTCAAAGGCTCTAAATATTTCTCCTCATAAAAAACTACCTGATTTTATAAAGTATTTTCCCAATACAAATATTTCAGATACCCCTTTCAGCTTTAGTCCAAAATTGATTTATTCTCGGTTTGTTTTAGAACATGTCCAACCTAATGCATTATTGAAAATTCATCAACACCTTTACGACCAAACATCTAAAGAAACTAAAATCATACATTTAATCTCACCATCAGACCATCGTTCCTACTCAGACAGTTCTCTTTCCACCTACGATTTCCTAAAGTATTCTCAACCTGAGTGGGATAGCATTCAGACCAAATTTGACTACCATAATAGACTAAGACTACCTGACTACATATCGATTTTCGAAAAATCAAATTATAAAGTTGAATATTTAACTTATGAAAAAATAAGTAAAGATTCTAAGAAGTATAAAATGTTCAAAGATTTGAACATACATAATGATTTTAAAATTTACACAGAAGAGGAATTATTAGCAAGTTCTATTGTAGTTTTGTTAGGTAAATAATACTATTTCAAGTTTTTTATATTGACTTCTTTTAATTACCTTGAATTTTTAGTCGAACTATTCAATTAATCACACCTTGCCCTTCCTCATCATCACCCATGCTGAACATTATATAAGTCCTAAAGGCGAGCTTTCGGCCTATGCGCCTTATGTACGAGAGATGAATATATGGCTCAAGCATGTTGAAAAAGTGATTATAGTGGCGCCCAAAGCAAAAGCCTTTGATGAGCAAATTAACCTAGGGTATAATCATCCAAACATCAAGTATATAGAAGTGCCTGCTTTTTCATTACTTGGTTTTCAAAACTGCCTTCGCACGCTTTTGGTTTTGCCTAAAATAACATTCACGGTATTTAAAGCCATGAAAAACGCTAGCCATATCCATTTGCGATGCCCGGGAAACATGGGGTTAATCGGCTGTGTTCTCCAAGTTTTTTTTCCTAACAAAAAGAAAACAGCTAAATACGCCGGCAACTGGGATTACAATTCTAAGCAAGCTTGGTCTTACAGGTTACAACAATTCTTGTTAAACAGTACTTTGCTCACAAAACAAATGACGGCTTTGGTTTATGGGCACTGGCCGGGGGTTTCTAAAAACATAAAATCTTTTTTTACAGCCACATATCGTGAAAACGAAAAACAAGTCAATTTACTTCGTAATTACACAACTGCTTTACATTTCTGTTTTGTTGGTAGTTTAACCACTAACAAAGGGATTTTTGAAACGTTGGACATTGTCCAGCAATTAAAATACTTGAAATACGAAGTGGTATTACATTTTTATGGGGACGGAAAAGATAAAGCCAAATTAATTGATAAAATAAAGGCTTACAAAGCGGAAAAATGGGTGTTTGTATATGGAAATCAGCCCAAGCAACAAATTAAAAAAGCGCTGCAATACAGCCACTTTCTGCTGTTACCCAGCAAGTCTGAAGGCTGGCCCAAAGCAATAGCAGAAGCCATGTTTTGGGGATGCATTCCTATCGCTACCAAAGTATCTTGTGTGCCGTGGATGTTAGATAATGGCAAACGCGGGATATTACTTGGCGATGATTTTGATAATAACATCAAACTCATAACAAGCTATATCAACGATTACGAAAAGCTAGAACAACTATCAGAAAAGGGCTCCAAGTGGTCCCGGCAATACACCTTAGACAATTTTGAAAAAGAAATTAAACAATTACTGTGATTAAAAAGTAACAAGTACTTGTCGTAGTTATTCTACGGTATCATGTTTTAAGAAGTACATGGTATCGCCACTGGGATGCTTCCATTCATGAAATATCTTAAAGCCATACCTTCTGTATGCGATACTTACTTTACGAATACGTGTTTCTGCATAAATGGGCATACCTGTGTCTTTGGAAATTTGAAAAAACTCATTTTTCATGGTGTAAGCCACTTTTTGACCATCGACGCCACGGGATTCCGGCATGATGCCCCAAAACCAACAGTACAAATGTGGTTCGTCTTTAGGCCTTTGACTTTTTACATAGCCTTGGTTCTTTAGTGCTTTAAGGCCTTTGGCAATACCGGTTACATTCCAGGCGAGCTTTAAATCTGTAATAAGCTCAGACCAGAAGGATTCTTTATCCCCGGTATTTTCTTTAAATAATATAGCAATACCACTGTAATCTTCACTTAAAATTAAAGCATCGCGTTTTATGGCCTTATCAAGCATATGTTCAGCTAGGTACCGAAATCGCTTATCTTTATGCTTATCGTCTTTAATAATTTCCATTGAAGAAGGCACTTGCTTAAGCAAGAATGCCATATTTGATATTACTTTTTCTCTATCCACGGTATAATTGAAATGTCTTCAAAATTAGTTAATATTTCTGTACCATAAGTCATTTCAATTAAAAAGTATGATGGATAATATTATACGAAAGGATGAAAAGTCCTTAGGCGAAAATGTGTATTCTTTTTACTACTTTTGAATAAATTACTTTATAATGAATAAATCAGTTTTTATACTGTTTCTTTTAGTCCTCTTAAATGCATGTGGCTCTTCCAAAAACGCAGTGAGTAACGAAAAAACCGAAGAAGATATTGTTGTAAATACAAATACAGAGCTCGCCATTGCCGGTGCTTCAAATTTTGATTCTGATGAAGATTTAAACATAAAAACAGCTATACTTAAAAATGTATTAGCGGATAAATCAGGCGCCTATATAGGACATCAAATGGATAAATTAGCGCTTTATTTAAAAGACAGAATAGAATATAATGAGCTATTAAGAGCTGGTGAAGGCTTAATCTTAGAGCTTAACAACACCAAAACCTTTTATTTTGATACAGGTAAAACAGGTTTGAATCCCACCTCTAAAGAGACACTCAATGTGGTTATAAACAGTCTGAAAGTTAACCCAAAGATTAATGCCGTGATTGAAATTCATACCGATGGCAAAGGCGCTAATAATGTGAATTTGGTTATGACAGAAAAAAGAGGCAAATCCATCTACGATTACTTTGTTTCTCAGGGCATAGATGCCGACAGACTAAATTTACTTGCTCTTGGGGAGAACTTTCCTCAAAATGAAAACAGCTCGACACAGGAATTAAACAACAACAGACGTGTTGCCTTCGGGTTTTACGCTTCCGAAGCTTTGAAAGAAGAAGCACGAATGATGACTAAATAGATTCAAGGCACAGGATCATATCCGGAACCGCCCCAGGGATGACAACTTAAAATACGTTTTATTCCCAAATAAAGGCCTTTAAATACGCCGTGTTTCTTTAGAGCTTGATAAAAGTAATTAGAACAGGTAGGCTGGTACCTGCAAGTCGCCGGAAAAATGGGTGATATAAAGTTTTGATAAAACTTAATAAGCACCAAAAAAGGAAAAATCAGTACCTTTTTGAGTAAAGCCAAATTGAATGTATTAATTAGTTAGTTCGAATGTCGTTCCATTAGCGGTATCTTTCAACTGTACACCCAGCTCGAGAAGTCTATCGCGAATGGCATCGCTCTGCTTGAAATCCTTTACTGTACGTGCCTGATTTCTAAGGTCTATTAACAATTCAATCAATTCGGATTGTTTCGTGTTTTCGGTAGCCTCTGCCTCTACTTTCTCCAGGCCTAGCACGTCAAAGCACATGGCATTTATGGTAGATTTCAAGATTTTAATATCATCCTCTGTAAGTTTTAAATTACCATGATAACAGGCATTAATATGCTTAGCAGCTTCGAACAACTGAGCGATTAAAACCGGAGAGTTAAAATCGTCGTTCATAGCATCGTAACAAGACTGTTGCCAAGCCATAACATCTATATCAGATGATTCTGCAGGCGTTAATTTGTCTAATAAGTCAATGGCATTCATCAACTTATCAAAACCTTTTTCTGATGCTAATAAAGCTTCATCAGAAAAGTCTAAAATACTTTTATAATTCGCCTGAAGGATAAAAAAACGTACCACTGTAGGATGATAACCTTTGGATAAAACTTCATTTTGACCTGAAAACAATTCTGATGGCAAAATATTATTACCTGTACTTTTGGCCATTTTTTTACCATTAAGGGTTAGCATGTTTGCGTGCATCCAATACCTTACAGGTGCTATTCCGTTACATGCTGTTCCTTGAGCAATTTCACATTCGTGATGAGGAAACTTTAAATCCATGCCACCTCCATGAATATCAAACTGTTCGCCAAGATATTTATTACTCATTACAGTACACTCCAAATGCCAACCGGGAAAACCTATACCCCAAGGCGATGGCCAGCGCATGATGTGTTGTGGCTCTGCCTTTTTCCACAAGGCAAAATCTTGAGGGTTCTTTTTTTGAGACTGTCCGGTTAACTCTCTTGTATTGGCAATAAGGTCTTCAACCTTTCTTTTACTTAGTATACCGTAATCTTCTGATTCATTAAACTTTAAAACATCAAAATAAACATTGCCATCCACTTCGTAAGCAAGTCCTTTGTCTACAATTTTTTTGATGGTTTCTATTTGTTCTACAATATGTCCGGTTGCGGTTGGTTCTATGCTTGGCGGAAGGTTATTGAATTTTTGTAAAGTGTCATGAAAGTCGACAGTGTATTTCTGTACGATTTCCATAGGCTCTAACTCTTCTAACCTTGCCTTTTTGGCGATACGATCTTCACCTTCTTCAGCATCATTTTCCAAATGGCCGGCATCTGTAATGTTACGAACGTATCTAACCTTATAACCCAGATGTTTTAAATAACGAAAAACAAGGTCGAAAGAAATAAATGTTCTACAATTCCCAAGATGTACATAACTATATACTGTTGGGCCGCAAACATACATTCCAACATATCCATCATGTAATGGCTTAAATGTTTCTTTTTCTCCGGTTAATGAATTGTATATTTTTAAGGTTTGGTTTTGGTAAAGTGGCATTTAATTTTATTGATTTAAATTTCAGTTTTAAGCTTAATGTAATCTAAAAACTCTCTTTTTACATTTTTATTTTTAAACTGTCCTCCAAATTCGCTTGTTACAGTACTGCTTTGGATATCACGGATTCCTCTGGAATTTACACAAAGGTGTTTTGCGTCTATCACACAAGCCACATCTTCTGTATCCAATGCTTCCTGTAATTCTTTTACGATTTGCATTGTTAATCTTTCCTGAACTTGAGGTCTTTTGGCGTAATAATCTACAATACGATTCATCTTAGATAAACCAATAACCCTGCCCGAAGAAATGTAGGCAATATGAGCTATACCTACTATAGGAAGTAAATGATGCTCACAAGTTGAATAAAGTGTTATATTTTTTTCTACAAGCATTTCTCCGTACTTGTATTTGTTTTCAAAAGTGGACATTTTGGGTTTGTTTTTTGGGTTCAAACCACTAAATATTTCTTTTACAAACATTTTGGATACTCGATGTGGTGTACCTTTTAAACTATCGTCTGTAAGGTCCAAACCTAAAATATCCATAATTTCATGCACATTTTTATTTATGAGTTTTACCTTTTCCTCATCCGTTAAATTAAATGCATCATCTCTAAGCGGAGTATCTGTTGATGTACCAACATGGTTGTCTCCAATATACTCTATCTCTTTTAATTCTTCTTGTGTGTTCATAGCTCTAATAAAAGTAGTTGCAAAGATAAATAATTTTAGTGCTTCTGTTTTAATATGTTAAAAAATGGCAATAGATTAACTTTAGTTAACTACACTTACTAATTAATTGACTAAATTGAGAAAACAACTAAAAAACCTTTAATATTTTATAAATATATACAAGATTTATTTTAATTTTTGTAAAAATTATTGAATATACTTCAACTATATAAAACATTAAAATAAAATTATTACAATATAAGTTTAACCAAAATAAACGATATTTTTAGTAATATTGCTTAAAAATTAAATAATCTACATTATGAGAATTATTATTTTATCAATCATCTTATTATTTACGTTTTCAATACATGCTCAGAGCTTTACGGGTAATGGAGATAAGAAATTTCAAATCGGTGCAAATTTTCAAAATAATGCCACAGGAATCATAGCGACCTACGATCAGGGCATTGGCCAAAACATATCTGTAGGACTAAAGAGTACTTACGCATTAGGAATTAATAATGATATAGATGCGAGTTTCAGCGACCGTTTTGATGTTAGAGCTCGTTTTAATGCCAACATTGGTAACGTGCTAAACATTGATAATAATTTTGATTTTTATCCCGGCTTAAGTTTAGGTTTGAAAAATTTTGGCGGTCATCTTGGTGCCCGTTATTTCTTTTCCGATGGTTTTGGTGTTTTTTCAGAAATAGGATTTCCTATAGCACGTTACAATACAGACGATCTTACACCAGCTGAAAAAATAAACAACCAATTCAACCTAAATATTGGATTAATATTTAGCGTAAACTAAGTTTAATTTATGCTTAACAAAGCGTATTAATCACCATACACAAAGCTGTCATAAGACAGCTTTTTTTACGTCTAAAGCGAGTTGATTTGTTGTTGTTTTAGTCGTATCTACCACATATTTATGATGCCCGTAAGGTTTATAATTCTCAGGATCTTTCACTCCATTAAACAATCCAAATGTTGGTGTTTGTGTAGCGGTAGCAAGATGCATCACGCCGCTGTCAGCACCTATAAATACTGAACAATTTTCTATAACCGATGCGATTTCTCTTAACTCGTTGCTCAAATAACTTTTATACTTAAAATCCACTTGCGAGGTGTTTTCTTTGGGTAATATTTCAAAAATATGCGCGTCTGGAAGCTGTTTTTCTATCGCAGCACATAACTCGTTCCACCACTCTTTAGAGTGCTTTTTTTCGCCTGTGGCGTTTGTAAAAATGGCCACTATAGGTTTTCCATCGGAGTAATAATTGGACAATACTTTTTTTCCGGCTTTAATTTCTTCCTCGTCTAATTTAAAATCGAGTTTGGGATATACTGTTGGTAAGCTGTCCTTTTGTAAGGCCGCCATTAAATTGTCAATCGGAATTTTTGCGATATGAAGGCTTTTATTAGTGCTTTTTCCCGAATCGAATATCTTATACCTCGCCCTGGACAACTTTACAAATATTTTACTAGAATTAGAATGCTCAATGCCTACTATGGCTAAATCGTAGTTGATGGTAATAAGCTTGTATGAAACACTTATGTATTCTGCTAAATGCTTAAAAGGCTTTTTAGGCAAAGAATGAATTGTTCCAATATTATCGTAATTCTGGAATAAGATATTGGATAAAGTGCCATTAACTAACAAATCTACTTTTGCTGCAGGAAATTCCTCCTCAAGTGTTTGCAAAAGTGGAGATAACAGCAACTGATTGCCTAATCTGTGATTTGGTCTTGTCACTAAAACACGCTTAATCTTTTGTCTATCTATTTTAGATAGTTCTGCGTTGTGCTTTGAGTTTTTGAAAGAGGATGTGAATAATTTAAAAAAGCTTCTTTTATAAGGGTTAACAATGCTTTTTAAGGTGTTGCTCATCAGGTAGTTTGTATAAGATATATAATATTTATGCAATATAGGACTTGAATACTATCTAACCAAAGATTTCTAAAATTTACTACATTGTATTTGAAATTAACATTGTAGTGAAACTCTTTAAAATTATACACAAAAACGTCTAATTAAAGGGATCTACATCCACATTTAATCTTACGCTCTTAAAGGTTCCTACATTTTCATAGCGTTTAATACCTTCTTCCAAATAAGCTTTTGTTTTGGTGAGTGATTGCTTTGGAGGTATTTTAATCAATATGTGCTTGATGTACTGGTTTCGTATTCTGGACACGTTTGGAAACTCAGGGCCTAAGATGTTGCTTTTAAAAACTTGCTTCAGATAAGTGCTTAGCCAATCTGCTGCTTCATTCAAGCGGTTGTAGTCTCGGGATTTAAAAACAAGCTTAATCATTTTGTAATATGGCGGATATTTAAATTCCCTGCGTTGCTCCATTTCAATCTTATAAAAGCCTTCGTAATCTTTACTTACCACATGATTTATAACCGGATGCTTAGGATTAAAGGTTTGAATAACCACTTCGCCTTGTTCCTTGGTTCGCCCTGCCCTACCGGAAACCTGTACGAGTAGCTGATAGGATTTTTCAAAAGCTCTAAAATTGGGGAAAAACAACAAGCCGTCTGCATGCATTACGGCTACCAAATCCACATTCCTAAAATCTAAACCTTTGGTCAGCATTTGTGTACCAATCAATATATCGGTTTCTAAGTTTTCAAAACTTGCAATCAGCTTTTCAAAATCGTACTTGCCTCTTGTGGTATCCAAGTCCATGCGTTTTATATTCGCCTTAGGAAATAAAGATTTGGCTTCTTGTTCGATTTGTTCTGTGCCAAAACCCGACAATCTTAAATCGACACCAGAGCAGGATAAACAGCGCTTTTGTATGGCCATCTTATACCCACAATAATGGCAGCGCATCGTATTATTTACTTTATGAATGGTTAGACTCACATCACAACTTGGGCATTGCGGGACATGTCCGCAAGTCGTACACTCTAGTATTGGAGAATAGCCTCTACGGTTTTGAAAAATAATGACTTGCTTGCCTTTGTCCAGGGTATGTTGAATTTTCTCGATTAAGTCTAGAGAAAAATGCCCTTGCATTTTTTTGCGTTTATAGCTGTCGCTAAGGTCTATAACACTTACTTTTGGAGGCGTTACGTTACCATAACGCTTATTGAGTTCAACAAAACCAAATTTACCTTGTTTTACATTATAATAACTTTCAAAGCTCGGGGTAGCTGTGCCTAAAAGTATCTTGGTTTTATGAATTTTAGATAAAACAATTGCGGTGTCTCTGGCATGATATCTTGGCGAAGGATCGTGTTGTTTAAAGCTGTTTTCATGTGCTTCGTCTACGATGATAAATTGCAGATTTGAAAATGGTAAAAAAATAGCGGAACGGGTGCCAACTATAACCTGCGCGGAATGATTGTGCAGTACTTTTTTATAAATCTCTACTCTTTCGTTCGCAGAATACTTACTATGGTATACCAATACTTGCTTACCAAACTTTTCCTGAATCCTGCTTATTAATTGGGTTGTTAATGCAATTTCAGGTAACAAGTACAAAATTTGATTAGTCCCGTGCAAGTATTCTTTGATAAGTTGTAAATAAATCTCCGTTTTCCCTGAAGAGGTAATGCCTTTAAACAGTACCGTATCCTTTTGCTTAAAATTGTTGATGATAGCTTGGTAAGCCTGATTTTGATCTTCGGACAATACAATTTGTGTTGTGTCCGATTTCGCCTTACCCTCTACTCTATCTTGCTTTACTGTATATTCTATAAGAACATCTTTGTCAATCAAACTTTTTATAACACCATCGCTTACGCTAGCTGCTTTAGTTAATTGCGCTCTGGAAATTGGTTTTTTAGCCTGAGCTTTAAGTTTAAAATATTCAAAAACAACTGCTTTCTGCTTGTGTGCACGGTCCAGGTTTTCAATTAATATTTTAAACTCATCTTCCTGATGGTATTTTTCATTTAAGCTGAGATACGTTTTTACTTTTGGCTTGTATTTTTCTTTAACCTGCCTATCAAAAACGATTAGATTCTTATCCAAAAGACGATTTACGACTTTCATAGCGCTCGATTTGTTCAAAATCTTTTGAATGTCTTTTAGGCTGATTTGTTGTTGCTTTTGTATGGCTTCGATAACCAAATATTCGTCATCAGTCAGGTCCTCTTCTATTACATTCTTTTCATTCTCTAGCTGAATTAAGGTTTCACTTTGTATAAGCAAAGCGCTTGGCAAACACGCTTTCAATATTTCATTATAAGACGACAGGTAATAGGAGTTTACCCATTTAAATAATTTAAGTTGAAAGATATTAAGAATAGGAAACGCATCTAAAACTTCTTTGATAGGTTTTGCCTCGTAATGCAAAGGCTGTTGTTCGTGAATCTTCACTACAACCGCAGTATATAAATTTTTCTTACCTATAGGAACAGCTACACGCGTTCCAACTTCACAATGTTCAACTAAATCTTCGGGCAAAGCATAGGTTAAAAGCTGCTTAATGTTTATGGGGACAATAACGTCTGCGTAATAGGCCATAGATTGAAGATAGACTGATTGATGTTACGTATTATTATACTACTTTAAAAGCTATTCTATCACTTCCCGTAAAACTTGAAACTCCTGTAATACGTCTTGAAGATTTTTGAACAAATTCTCAAGCTTGGTCTTTATCTTAAATTACTTTACAATCAATTTTTTTACAAGAGATGCATTTGCAGCATGAACTTTAACCAAATAAATACCTGCATTGTGATTGCCAACATTAAACTGAACCTGAGACTGGTCTTTAACATCAACTACTTCAATTTGTCGTCCTGATATATCAAATATTTCAATATTTTCAACTGTATTAAGATTAGGCGGCAAACTAATGTTCACTAAACTTTCAGCAGGATTGGGATAAATTTTAAATTGAGATAGCAATTGATTTTCGACTGATAGCAGGTCTTCGTAACAAATTTCTAAAGCAAAATTTTCTATCGTCCCGCCGTCGGCATCAAAGCCATCGTCTACTGTTAAGGTCCATACGCCGTTAAAAAATTCTCCTTTAAAAGCCGCAAGGCTTTCTATACCTTTTATAGTCCCCGAAAGCGTTGGCGCTACAGCGCTACAGTTAGGGTCTAATCCTTTATCATCTATAACGACATCAGCATCGTTAAACTCATCGCATTGCTCCTCTAAAAGCACTACTGAAGTTCCTTGTGGACTGGTTAAAGTTACAGTTAAGTCGCTAAAAAAAGAATGACTGATATTAAGGTGTATATTCACGTCTTCTAACTCAAGCCCTAAAAACGTGTCAGGCACACTAACAGTCGATTGAACCTGATTTGCACCAACATCCGATATCACAACCGGCGTGTCAGCTGCTGTAATGAGCGAAGAGCAGGTTAAAAATTTAGTCGTAAAATCTGAAACAGTATAGGCTCCAATTACACATTCGTTTACAGGTCTAACTCTCCAGAAATAATTGGTTGCAGAGTCCAATTCTGGCATTTGGTAACTAGTTTGCGTGGTTTGAATGCTTTCTAAAATAGTATCAAAATTTGATGATGTAGACACTTCCAATTCGTAAAACGCTGCTTCCGGGTTGGAAGACCATTCTAAGAAAGGGTTAAGGTCTGTATCATCACCATTAGGATCCGGACTAACAACCGTTAAGTTTGATAAAGGATTCGCCGGTTTTACTTCCAATGACAAATCAAAACTTGATGTTATAGCACCTGAAGTTGCATTAACCGTAAACGTATAATCGCCGGGTGATACTGTATCGAGGTCAGAAATAAATAAAGTTGTGCTTCCTGAATCGCTAATTGTTGAAGGTATAAATACTGCTGTTACCGAAGCAGGTAAACCGGTCTGAGAAAGATTAATGTTTCCTGTAAAACCAGGTACACTGTTTACATTAAACTGAAAAATTGCCGTATCATTTGCACAGTAACTTTCTGAAGCCTCTATTGCAAATACAGAAAAATCGGACTCTTTAATCCCACTGACAACAAGCGAATAATCCTGTTCTAAATCTACTAAAGAGCCTTTGTGAGAAACTTCGATGTTGTAAATTCCGGATGGGTTATTAATCTCTATTTTTTCGACATTATCAACAATATTATCACCCTGAATTGCAGCAGCGGTAGGTATTGTAGGGTCTAATTTCCAAGGAAGTACCACATTTCCATTTTGATCGGTTATCTTGATATCTAAATCATTAATTAATCGAGGCGTTGGATCATCTGGCACAGTAGTATCCTGAACTGTAGCCGGAGGGTCTGTCCATGCTAATGTTGCCATCAAAGGAATAGACGGGTCTAAAGCTTCGACAGTAAGGTTATAAGTACCACCATCGCTTAAGGTGTTTTCTTCTAGTATTGTGGTAAAACCTTTGTTAGTTATAATATCTGCTGCCGCAGCAGTATTCATTAAACCAAATCCAAATTCGTAATCCGGTCCCGGAAAATCTCCTGCCTCCCTTGCTGTATGTATCACTATAGCGCGAAGCGAAGCAGCTGTAAGAAAAGACCCGTACATATTTTGATGATGTTGTTGCAACAAGCCTAAACTTCCTGTCACAGCCGGTGCCGCCATAGAAGTTCCGGTAACATTGGCGTAAGTGTCGTCGTCATTAGAAGTTGATGAATAGACATTTCTGCCTTGCGCGGCAATATCCGGCTTTATTCTACCATCATCTGTTGGACCAAAGCTACTGGTTGTCCAGATGTTTACACTTGCCGGTCCTGTATAATTAGGTACTTGAATCACATTAGCTACGCTCAATATGTTTTTAGCTAAATTTCTACCACTTATCAAATCATATCCATTTTTAGACGGGTTATAAGGCGGATTATTATTTCTACTGTTACCTGCTGCAAAAACAGGTAAATAGTAAGGTGCATTGTATGTAATCTGATCTACACTTCTGGTATCAGGTACATAAGCTCCAAATATTTCCGGGGGCAGTTGACTTGGTGAATACCCGTAAGAATGATTAGACAACAACATACCGTTGGAAGCTTCACTAAGCATTTCTGCTATATCGTTTTCAAAACTGTATGCCAATAAAGAGGCATTGTACGCCATGCCTTTAGCCTGCGGGTCTATTCCTGCTGCAATCATTGTTCCCGAAACATGTGTGGCATGACTACTCAAAGAGCTTGGATTATCTAGCTGAGTAATTCTCCCTGTAAATTCCTGATGAGTTAGCCTAACCAGTCCACCATCCCAGATACCCAATTCAATTCCGGTACCATCCAAATTGAGATTTCTATCACCACCACTGTGAACATTATTGGTGTTTATGGTTACTGCAGAAGTATCGTTGTAAGTAGATAAATACAAAAGCGTGCCATCCTCTAATACTTGCTGGAGAATAGCAACACCACCATTTCCGTCTTTAATAATGGTTTCAAGATTATTATCCAGAGCATATTTAAGCGCTTTGCGTTTCTCGGCAGCATAATATGTATTAAATTCATTTGATAATTCATTTAACGCTTCCAAATCGTATGTTGAAGTTATAGCTTTCCTTTGCTCGTCTGTTTGAGCATAAACGAGATTAAAAATGAATATAAAAACTGTAACAACTAAGTGTCTTTGAGTAAAAATCTCTCTCATAATATTGATTAATTTCTTACAAAATTATTTTAATTATTGTATTTAAGATATATTTGCTTTTTAAAAAGTTAAAAATATGAATTTCATTGTTTCTAGTTCTTTAATGTTGAAAAAACTTCAAATTTTAGGAGGAATTTTAAATAACTCAAACACACTTGCCATCCTCGACAACTTCTTATTTGAACTCTCTGAAAATACACTAAAAGTTACAGCTTCGGATCTAGAAACTGCTATCTCAGCAAGTATAGAGGTAGAATCTACCTCAGAAATAAAACTTGCTGTGCCTGCAAAAATTTTGTTAGATACACTAAAGACATTTCCGGAACAACCTTTAACTTTTCGTGTAAAAGAAAATAATGCTTTAGAAATAAGCTATCACGGTGGTAAATCTGAGTTGTCTTACGTAGATCCGGATGATTTTCCTAATGAAATGGAAGTTGAAGACCCATCTCAATCGGTTATAGTTGCCGACAACCTTGCAACTGCTATCAGTAATACAGTTTTCGCAACTGGAAACGATTCATTACGCCCGATTATGAATGGTGTATTTTTTCAATTTTTGACAACAGAAGCTAGATTTGTTGGTACAGATGCACATAAATTAGTCAAATATACAAGGACAGATATTACAAGTGAAAGAGAAGCTGAATTTATCATGCCCAAAAAACCGCTTAACCTATTAAAAAATGTATTAATGGGCAGCGAAGAATATGTGACTATCGAATTTAATGACCAAAATGCCAAATTTAGTTTTGACGGCTTTGAATTAACGTCTCGTCTTATCGATGGTAAATATCCAAATTATGAGGCTGTAATCCCAACTGAAAATCCTAATGTACTAACAGTAGATCGCTCTCAGTTTTTGAATACAGTACGTAGGATTTCCATTTTTGCGAATAAAACTACGCATCAAATTAGACTTAAACTATCAGGCGCTGAGCTTAAAATTTCTGCACAAGACCTGGATTATTCAAATTCTGGTGAAGAACGCCTGGATTGCCAATACCTTGGTGACGATATGGAAATCGGATTTAATTCCAGATTTTTAATTGAGATGCTAAGCAACCTGTCCTCTAACGAAGTGCAATTGGCGATGAGCTTGCCTAGCAGAGCCGGAATTCTAACACCGGCAGATGGTTTACAAGAAGGTGAAGAAGTTACCATGCTGGTTATGCCGGTCATGTTGGCAAACTAGACTTTGAAATTAGTTAAATTTCCTTTTCAATCTTAAGCTTTTTCTGAAAGCAAACCTTTAAAGGTTTAAATTTGCACCATGTTTAGAAAGTTTGCAAAAATTTCGCTCATCACCATTTATTTGGTCATTATTGCCGGTGCTGTGGTGCGAATGACAGGTAGTGGAATGGGCTGCCCGGACTGGCCAAAATGTTTTGGCTATTACATACCACCAACAGAGGAAGAACAGCTTGTTTGGAAACCTAGCCACGAGTACTTTAAAGGTCAGGTTATTATTGTCGATGAAAGCTTAAAAATTGCAAAATCTGCTTTTGTGTCCTCCGACAACTACAATACCGAAAACTGGTCGAATTATGAAAAACATGATTATGCTGTGTTTAACGTGTGGCATACATGGATAGAATACATCAATAGGCTTTTGGGGGCGTTGTCAGGACTTTTTATTCTGATTATGTTTTTATTGTCTTTAAAATATGTCAAATCCAAACCTTCTTATACCATTTGGTCGTTTATCACATTAGTATTACTGCTTTTTCAAGCTTGGCTTGGGGCTACCGTCGTGTATTCTAATCTGTTACCATCTCGCATTACCATACATATGATAGTTGCGTTGATTATCGTAGCGCTGCTGCTTTACATCGTACACCATTCTAAAGAAAACAGAAGAGTATATGGCGTGCAAAAAAGCTATGTGTTTTTGGTTGGTTTTGCCATCTTCTTATCCTTATTCCAAATTGGGTTAGGCACACAAGTGCGGCAATTTGTAGATATGGCTGTAAAGGATTTTGGTTACGAAAATAAAAGCATGTGGCTAAATGAGGTAGATGTGAAGTTTTATGTACACAGGTCATTATCTATACTAGTCTTTCTTGTAAATCTTGGAATCTGGTTTTTAAACAGAAAAAGAAACTACGGACTAGATAAGCTAACAAATGCCTTGATGGGTATCATAGGCTTAGAAATTATTACAGGAATTTTGATGTACTATTTTGATTTTCCATTTTTAACACAGCCACTTCACCTGGTGATTGCTGCATTTATGTTCAGTCTTCAATTTTATATTTTTGCAAAACTCTTTTCTAAAGATAAGAACGAAATACTCATCGCATGATTTTTAAATTTAGAATAACTTTAGACGTTTTAGACGATGTTTTTAGAGATATCGCTATTCGAAATACAGATACTTTAGAAGATTTACACTTTTCTGTAGTCCAATCTTTTGGTTTGGATGGTCAGGAAATGGCATCGTTCTATGTTTCAGATAACGAGTGGAACCAAGGCGAAGAAATTGCTTTAGAAGATTTTTCGGATGATCATACACCCAAACGCCTTATGGCATCTACTGTTCTGAAGGATGTTTTATCTGAAAAACAAACTAAGCTCATTTACGTATACGACTTTCTAAACATGTGGACCTTTTATGTTGAATTAGCAGATATTTCAGAGCCTGATTCCTCAAGAAGTTATCCTGATTTACTATTTGCCCAAGGACAATTGCCTGAAAATCCGCCTGAAAAAAGGTTTGAATCTGAAATGTTTGACCAGTTTGGTTCAGAGTTTAGTGAAGAATTGGAAAACGACGATTTTGACTTCGATAATCTGGACGACTACGACTTTGACGAAAATTGGAATTAAGATCATTTTGAAGGAATCATAGAAATTAGTTTGTGAAAATCTATTTAGCTTAGAAATAACCTTTATCTTAGTTTTTCACAAGTTTCTTATGATGTCTTCAAAAATTATACAATCCTTATTTTTAATTGTTGTTTTTCAATATTCTTTTGCTCAGATTGCTAATCCTCCTCTAAATTTAGAAGAATGTAGTGATTCTAATTTTGCTGTATTTGATCTAACGATTAACACACCGGTTATTTTAGGTTCTCAGGACCAATCATTATTTACCGTAACATATTATGAAACAATAGCTGATGCAAATAACGAAAGTAACCCTATTGCAACCCCTTCAAATTATTTAAGCTTAAGTGGTTTTCAAACCATATTTGCCAGGCTTTCAGAAGATGGGAGCAGTACTTTTTATACTACGTCTTTTACAATCGAGGTTTTTCTTGAGCCGGTTATCAATGAAATATCGCCACTAGAAATCTGTGATGATAACTTAGACGGATTTGCACAATTCAACCTGACGTCCAAAAATCAAGAGATTTTAAACGGCCAGCAATTTTTTTCAGTTGCATTTTATACAAGCTTAACTGATGCTGAACAAAACCTTAATCCAATCCTAAATAGTTCATCTTTTTCAAACACACAAGCTTTTTTTCAAACCGTATATATTAGGGTATCAAACGACGTGAATCCTGATTGCTACAAAACCTCTTCGTTAGACCTCATCGCTTTAGATTGTACGGACTCTGATAACGATAATGTTATAGATCTTGACGAAGATTTAAACTTAAACGGAAATCTTGATGACGACGATACAGACATGGATAATATCCCTAATTATATGGACGACGACGATGATGGTGATGGCGTTTTAACAATAAATGAGGATTACAATAACAATGGTGACCCAACTGATGACGATACAGATAATAGTGGCGTTGCTGATTATCTTGAATTTGGTGTGGCTTTAAATACAAACACCTTCAGCACCATTAACTTAATAGCTTACCCCAATCCTTCAAGAGGTGTTGTTTATATCAAAAACCTCAACTTAAAATTAAATATTCAAGTATATAATATTGCTGGTAAACAAGTAAAAACCCTAAAAGTTGAAGGAGATAATAAAATTGAAATTGATTTAACCACACTTCCTAAGGGTACATATTTTATCAAAATCGGAAATAAGCATTCTAACAAAGTTTTTAAAATTCTTAAAATCGATTAGTTTGAAAATATTTGTTGTGATTTTTTTAGAATTATTCCCTGACTGAAAGGTATTTTAACTAAAACAAATCACCAAAACACCCTAAACATCAAATTTGGCGTAAACCCTAAAGAGAGCCTGTCTATGGCTTCAATTGGGTCGGTTAAGTTATTATTACCTCTATATTCTCTACTAATTAGTGACCTGCGATTATAGAGGTTTCTTAAAGACAAACCAACTTTTCCCTTAAGACGATTTTGCTGCGAAAATGAAAACGTGTAGGTTGAAGAAAAGTCGAGCCTATGGTATTCCGGTAATCTTCCGGTGTTTACCCCTTCAGTAAAGGTAAGTCTTTCGCCCGCAGTGTTTGCAACGGTAAATGGTCTGCCGGTCTGCCAGCGCCAGCCTAGAGAAAAATTAAAGCCATTTGTCTTATAGCTTAAGGCTGTATTAACCGCATGAGTAACGTTTGATTTGGAACGAAAAGATCTATTATCATTTATATTCTCAAATGTGCTACGTGCATCATTATACGAATAGCTTACCCAAGCATTCAATTTACGTAAGCGCTTTTTCAAAAACACATCAATTCCATAAATACGTTGATTCCCAATATTAAATCCTGAGTTTTCAGGATTTAAAAACCCCAAAGCCAGGGCCGAAATATCATTCAACTTTCTGTAATACGCATCAAAATCGATGCTTAAAGATCTTTTGTTATATAAAAAGCCAAGAGTGGTTTGTAAACTGTTTTTTATGGGGACTTCATCGCCGTCTGACAATTGCCATACATTGTTTTCCAAAGACAAATCACTAAAGACCGTTTCGTCCAACTCGTTTATAATTTGGTTTTTTATTTCACCTGTGGCTGTAAGTGTAAAGTATTTGTTTAAAGGTTTAGACAACTGTAGTCTTGGTTCTAATCTTACAGCATCCAGTTCTTTAAAATAAGTGCTTCTTAAACCAAAAGACATGTTTACAAACTTTGGACTAAAACCAACATTGGAATATACACTATGGGATTGAACGGTACGGTCTTCATTATCCAGCAAAAAAGTCAACTCAGATGTATTTATAAAGGCATAAGCCACATCTTTGAGTGTGTATTGGTACCCAAACGAAAACTTATAACGCTCTGATGGCGTATAATCTACATCAACTGAAATTCCGGAATCGAAAATGGTATTTCGTTTTTCAAAATTGGAAATTTCTTCAGCATTTTCAGCCGTTATAAAATTGTAATTCAATGCATAATCAGAGAAAAAAGCCTGTACGTTGTGCTCTAAATTGTCAGACCATTTTTTATGCCATCCGGCGCCGTAGCCCGTATTGCTAATATTTAAAACATCGTTAAACGTTTTGTTTGCCGTCGAATCTTCAAGGAAGTAATCTAAACTATTATCTATACTTATAAAACTGGCAAAAATGCTATTATTGGCATTAGGCTTATAATTTAATTTTAAATTGTAGTCGTTAAAATAGAAGGCATTGTTGCCATCTTCATTTTCTCTAATTTTGGTGCTTTCAAAAACCTTTTCAGACAGTTGATTAAAGGTTGGTGTTTCTACAAGTCCATTGTAACTTGTTCTAGCAGAAGCCAATAGATTTAATTTGTTTTTAACAAGAGGTATATCTACCAGTGCATCTAGGTTTAGACCATTCATACCGACCTCTGCATTGAAGGTGTCATCCACTTCAGACTTGGATGTGACATCTATCACACTCGAAAGGCGCTCACCGTATTTAGGATGCGTCCCTTTGTTTATGAATTTAATTTCCGAGGTTACATTTGGATTTATCGGAGAAATCATTCCAAACAGATGGCCTTTGTGATAGAGGTTTATACCATCCCAAACCAGCCTGTTTTGATCGGAAAAACCACCCCGTACAAAAAATCCTGTAGCCGTTTCGTTAGGACTTAAAACACCAGGGAGCAACTGTATGCTTTCTAAAACATCGGGCTCTGTTAGGCCTGGCAGGATGCCTAGATTTTGTGGATTAATATTGTAAGAACCATCGTTATTTTTTTCAATCCCTTTGGTAATGTAGCTTTTTACAACAACTAAGTCGAGCGTGTTGACATACTGTAGCATATCTTCTTCTTCTTTGACCGAGATATAACGCGCATTAATTGGTTCAAAATATAAGCCTGTTTCAGAGTTTAGGTCTGATAGCAGGCTTTCTATCGTTCTTTGTTTTCCTTCAAGCTTAAGGGTTTTTCCGGTTAAAGACGATGGATTGTACGTAAATATAATTTGATAGGTATCTTCTATGACATCTAAAGCGTCGTCGAGCTTAGAATTATCAAACTCAATGAAAAAAGCCTCTTCTTGAGAAAAGGCTTTTGAACAACTTAACATCAAAGCCAAGAATAATATTAACCTCATTTACTATTACTTAACTTTATGTTAGTCTTATCTGTGTATTGATAATCGATATCCAAAGCATTAAAAACACTTTGTAAGGCTATATCCAAATTATCGTTAGGAAAACCACCTGAATACAAGATATTTGTGTTTACTCCTGTACTATCAAATTTTACTTTGTATTCATTTTCTAAAGCTTGAATTACATAATACAAAGGCACGCTTTCAAATGTGCTTTCACCGGAAATCCAGGAAGGTTGTGCGGTCTTAGCTGATAAGCTTAGTGTCGCATCGCCGTTTATTTTTCGAACGCCTTCATTAGGTGTTAAGACATGTTTCTCATTATCGTTAGTGGTTACACGGACTTTGCCTTCAAAACAAGTCACATCAAAAAAGTCTTCAAAAGAATTGACGTTAAATTGTGTTCCGAGAACTTCTACACTGCCGTTTTTGGTGTTTACTGTGAAAGTTTTGCCTTTAGCTACTTTAAAATAGGCTTCACCATTTAGTTGAATGCTTCGGTCTTCATCCCAATTGTCTTCATTATAGGATAGACTTGATTTGGAGTTTAGAATAACTTCAGATCCATCTTTTAAGGTAATGCTTTTATGTTCGCCAAAATTTGTTTCAATTAAAACTTGATTAGACTTAAAGAAATTAAAGACAGAAAACAAAATTAAAAACGAAGCGGCAATACCTATGGTCCATTTTACGCCTAAAGGTATAACTCTCCCTTTTTTAGGTTGTATGCGCTGTTTTATCTTGTTGAAAGATTCATCAACAGGTAAGTCGAGTTGTTCTGCAACATCCAAACCTCGTCGCAGCTTAATGTATGCGCGGTAGTCTTCCTCACTTACCATAGACTTTAACTGCTCATTGGTAAGCTCGCCGGCTAGCCATTTGGCTAGAAAAGTATCCTTATGTTTATTTAAATTTTCCATGACTTCATATATGTAACAGGTGAATTTCTAAAAACCCTACTTTTTTTTTAAATATTTCCAATTTTTTCTCTCATTACTACCAAAGCTTGGTGCATTCGCTTTTCTACAGCTTTAATCGACAGGTCTAAAATTTCAGCAATTTCTTTGTATTTTTTCTTTTCTATTTTACTCATTACAAAAACTTCTCTTTGCTTTTCCGGAAGAGAGGCGATGGCTGAATTTATTTTCTCTAAAAATTCTTTTTCGATATACACAAATTCCGGCGACTCTTCAGAAGCTGTCTCTGTAACAGATTTTGCGTAATTGCGCTTTACTTTTTCGTGGCTTACCTGATTTAAAAACATATTGTTTGCCACTGTAAACAGGAAGCTCTTTGCCTTATCGACTGTTACATTTTTACAATTATCCCAGAGTTTCACAAAAGCATCTTGCATAATATCTTCTGCTTTATCTACATCTTGAGTCTTAAAAAACATAAATCGCCTTAGGTCTTTGGCATACTTTTTAAATATTGATTCAAAAGTATTTTCTTTGCAAAGGTTGGTATTTGGACTAGGGTTCATGAGTAAGATTATACGGCCTCAAATCTATCATTTTATTTTTTTTTGAAAAAAAAGTAGGGTATTTAGTTTTTGGCTTGTTGTATAAGTGTTAACCTCAGAAACCTAAAATAATTTTATAAAAACCTATTTAAAAATGAAAAAAATTAAAAGCTTATTCTTTTTGGTCCTAATTGGCCTGTTCACATTCACCTCTTGTGAAAATGAAGATACCATTTTAGACGACCAGCAACAGCAAAACCCAACGGAGGATAGCAGTGCCATCATTACTGCTTTAAACAAGATGGCTGAAAATTTTGACGGTTCCGGAAATATTGACCCTAACAATAATCCTGTTGGGAACATCATTTTCGACTTTTGTTTCGATTTTGTTTACCCTCTAACGCTTTCTTATAACAATGGCTCCTCAGTAGCTGTAGACGATCTTGATGAGTTGGTAACGGTTATTATCAATTCTACAGATCAGTTATTTATCACCGGTATCGCATTTCCTTTTGATGTGGAAACCTTCGACGATTCCAGTAATGCTATCGTTGTACAAACCATTAATGATGAAGCAGATTTCCTTAGCCTAATTTTAAGCTGCGATTTTGATGACGATGATAATGTAAACGGTAATTGCCAATGCTCTGACGAAGATTACGACCCTGTATGTATTGAAATAACAGATCCTAACGGGACCGTATTTAACATTACTTACCCAAATGAATGTTATGCTTACTGTGACGGGTTTGACGACGACGATTTTATAGATGATTGTTTTGACGACGATTTTTATGACGACGATTTTTACTGTTTCGACTTTTTATATCCACTAGATATTATCTTAGACAATGGTACAGTTGTAACTATAACAGACGATGACGATTTTGAAAACACAATGTACAATAGCTTCTTCTATAATTTTGTATATCCATTTTCTGTAGAATTAGAAGACGAAAACGATACTATTGTTGTGATAAACAATCAACAAGACTTTGAGCAATTGTTAGCTGACTGTTTTGGTAATGGTGGTGGATTTTTTGACTGCGATGATTGTGATGACCTACCAATTAATCCCGTATGTGTTCAATACACAGATAATAACGGTGTTGTAGTAACAGAAGTTTACCCTAACCTATGTATTGCTGAGTGTTTAGGATTTACAGCAGCAGATATTGTAGACTGCGGTAATGGTAATGACCCTAGCAATGGATGTACTCAGGATGAAGTTATTGCAGAACTTACCAGTTGTAACGAGTGGGATTTTGAGATAGGCAATGTAGAATACTATAATGTTTTCAATTTGAATAACAATACTGTAACCGTCTTTAATGATAATGATAATGCAGTTACTACAGGAACATGGGTAATTATCACAGATCCTGTAACTGGTGCTTCCGGAATAGAGATTACTACTCAGTCTGGCAACTTTACAAATACTTGGTTGTTTACTGGATGTGACCAACCTAATGGCCCAATTGTAATTAGTAATCTTCCAAACATTACTGATATCGAATCCGATTGTGACGGGAATGGTAATGGAAACGGGAATGGTAATGGCGACGGTTGTACCGATGATGCAATTATCGAACAACTTACAATTTGCAACGAATGGGATGCTGAGATTAATAATGTCGAATTCTATTACGTTTTCAACTTAAATAACAACACTGTAACTGTATTTAATGATAATGACAATGTAGTTACAACAGGAACTTGGGCCGTAATTACAGACCCGGTAAGTGGTGATTCTGCTTTAGAAATCACAACACAATCCGGTAACTTTTCTAATACTTGGTTCTTTACAGGCTGTGACCTTCCAAACGGACCAAATGTAATTAGTAATCAACCATTCATTACTGATATCGAATCCGATTGTGACTAATAATTGAATTAAAGTGTATACAAAAGAAAAGCGACGAATAATTTCGTCGCTTTTTTTATACATCTGTGTTATGAATACTCTATTGAATAGCTAGTTCCTTTTGATTTCTAAAGACCAGTTTGTCATTAAATTCATCAATCAAAATTATGCTTTCTGCTGTAATGTTTTGAGCTAGTATTTCCTTAGACAATGCATTCAAGACTTCTCTTTGGATGGTTCGTTTTACTGGTCTTGCACCGTATTGCGGATCATAACCCATTTTTGCCAGATGATTTTTAGCTTCTTCTGTGGCATCGATGGTGATGCCTTGCTTAGACAACATTTTTTGCAATTGCTTAAGTTGTAATCCTACAATAGCTTTGATGTCTTTTTCTGTTAGTGGTGTAAACATCACGATATCGTCTATACGGTTTAAAAACTCAGGTCTTACACTTTTCTTCAAGACAGCAAGCACATCTAGTTTTGCAGCCTCCATTGCGGTATCGACATCAGGAATCGTATCAAACTTTTCCTGAATAATATGGCTACCCATATTGGACGTCATCACAATGATGGTATTCTTAAAGTCTGCTGTTCTCCCCTTATTATCTGTTAATCGGCCTTCGTCTAAAACTTGTAATAAAATATTAAAGGTATCAGGGTGCGCTTTTTCTATTTCATCAAGCAATATGACAGAATATGGTCTTCTTCGCACAGCTTCTGTTAATTGGCCACCTTCGTCATAACCGACATATCCTGGAGGTGCACCAACCAATCTGCTCACAGCATGGCGTTCTTGATATTCGCTCATATCTATACGCGTCATCGCATTTTCGTCGTCGAATAAATATTCTGCTAATGCTTTTGCTAACTCGGTTTTACCGACACCTGTTGTCCCTAAGAACAAGAATGATCCTAATGGTTTTTTCTCGTCTTGAAGGCCTGCCCTACTTCGTCTTACCGCATCGCTAACTGCTTGTATGGCTTCTTCCTGGCCAATGACGCGTTTGTGCAGCTCTCCTTCAAGATTTAAGAGCTTTTCCCGTTCTGTTTGTAGCATTTTAGTCACAGGAATGCCTGTCCATTTGGCTACAACTTCTGCAATATCTTCGTAAGTTACTTCCTCTTTGATTAAAGCATCGGAATTAGAATTTTCTTCCACTTGATTTTGAAGTACTTCCAGTTGCTCCTGAGCATTTTTAATTTTACCATAACGCAACTCGGCTACTTTACCATAATCGCCTTCACGTTCTGCACGCTCTGCTTCAAGTTTAAATTCTTCAATATCTGTTTTAATTTGCTGAATTTGATCTACAACCTCTTTTTCAGATTTCCACTTGGCGTTTAATGCATTGCGTTCTTCTTTAAGATCGGCTAAATCAGTTTTCAGCAATTTTAATTTTGCTTCGTCATTTTCACGTTTTATCGCTTCAATTTCAATTTCTAATTGACGTATTTTTCGGTCTAACACATCAAGCTCTTCCGGCTTAGAATTAATTTCCATGCGCAATTTTGCAGCAGATTCGTCCATCAAATCTATGGCTTTATCCGGTAAGAATCGGTTGGTAATGTAACGCTGAGAAAGTTCTACAGCACCAATAATGGCTTCGTCTTTAATTCTTACTTTATGGTGAGTTTCATATTTTTCTTTAATACCTCTTAAGATTGAAATGGCACTTTCTGTATCGGGTTCAAGCACCAAGACTTTTTGGAATCTTCGCTCTAAGGCTTTATCTTTTTCAAAATATTTTTGAAACTCGTCTAAAGTTGTGGCGCCAATGGCTCTTAATTCTCCTCTGGCCAAAGCCGGTTTTAAGATATTAGCTGCATCCATAGCACCTTGTCCTCCACCTGCACCTACTAATGTGTGAATTTCGTCTATAAATAAGACGATTTCGCCATCGCTTTTTGTGACCTCTTTGATGACAGATTTAAGTCTCTCCTCGAACTCTCCTTTGTATTTTGCACCGGCAATCAAAGCGCCCATATCAAGACTAAATATCTTTTTAGATTTTAAATTTTCCGGTACGTCGCCAGCTATTATACGATGTGCTAGTCCTTCGGCTATTGCCGTTTTACCTGTACCGGGTTCGCCTACAAGCATAGGATTATTTTTTGTACGACGCGATAAAATCTGAAGTATACGTCTTATTTCTTCATCTCGTCCTATCACTGGATCAAGCTTACCTTCTTCGGCAAGTTTATTTAAATTCTTAGCGTATTTTTCGAGTGAATTATACGTGTCTTCTGCAGTTTGAGAAGTGACTTTATCACCTTGTCTCAATTCTTCGATTGCTGCTTTAAGATTTTTTTCGGTTACCCCTTGGTCTTTTAAAATCTGTGCAACTTTGGAGCTACTTTTAAATACGGCTAAAATAAGATGTTCTACAGAAGCATATTCGTCACCCATTTTCTTGGCAATCACCGGAGCTTCAGTTAATGTACGCCCGGCATCTCTGGAAAGCATCATTTCACTACCGCTTACCTTTGCAAAGCTGGTTAAAGTTCTATCCAAAATTTCTGTAAAGAGCTTTTGGTTTACACTTAATTTTTTAAATATAAAAGGGACAACATTTTTATCTACGTCTAATATCGCTTTAAAAATATGTTCATTTTCAATGAGTTGATGCTCATACTCTAGCACAAGCTGTTGTGCCTTTTGTATGACCTCTTGTGCTTTTATTGTAAATTGATTTGGGTTCATTGTAAGTAATTTTTTTGTTCAATTCTAATTAAACAATAAACATACCTTTTTAAGAATTGTCATTTTGACATTAAATTATCTTAAAAATCAAGACATTTTGTCGCCTATATTATTGTCTTTAATACTATTTTTGAATATAAATTTTAATTATGGGTGTATTTAAATCTTTATTCGGGTCCAAAAAAGAGCAACGGGAGTTAAATTGGAAAGTGTTAAGTGAAAGCTCTCAGCTAGATAACGCCATTCAAATTTCTAATGAAAAGCCCGTGGTAATTTTCAAACACTCCACACGTTGTGGAATTAGCCGAATGGTTTTAAACCAATTTCAAAACAATGCCGATTTTAATGAGGATGACGTGCTTCTGTTATATTTAGACTTAATTGCTTACAGAGCCGTATCGGATGAAATAGCCCATAGATTAGGTGTTTTACATCAATCGCCTCAACTTATCATTTTAAAAAATGAAAATGTTGCATTTCATGCTTCACATTACCAAGCTGTACCTTCTGCAGTGAATCGTGTTTTGGAGATGTAGAAGATTTTCGATCTATCATTTATAAGTCTTATTTGGTAATAAGCTTATTTTTGTAGAACAATCATACCTTATTTATGCAGCTACTTATTTACCTCATCGTTTATCCCTTTATCTGGTTGATTTCTATTTTGCCTTTTCGGCTGCTTTATTTCTTATCCGATGTGTTATACTTTTTTATCTACAGAATTTTTGGATACAGAACAAAGGTTGTGAAATCTAACCTAAAGCTGGTTTTCCCGGAGAAAAGCGATAAAGAGATAAAACGCATCATGTCCAAGTTTTATCATCATCTATGCGACATGATTCTAGAATCCTTTAAATCCTTATCGATTAAAGAAGAAGACATAAAAGAGCGATTTAAATTCACCAATGTAGAGCATATTCATGATATTGAAAAGAAGCAAAAAAGCATTATGTTGATGTGTGCGCATTACGGAAGTTGGGAATGGATTTTTATCCTTCAACGGTATGTCAACCATAAGGGGTATGCTGTTTATAAAAAACTCGCTAACAAGTATTTTGACAAACTGGTTAAAAAAATACGCGCACGATATGACTCACACTTAATTTCGACCAAAGAAACCCTTGAAATTTTAAAAGCATCTCAAGATAAAAAGGAGTTAACCATAAATGGCTTTGTATCCGACCAATCGCCTAAACCTACAAAGGCAAAGCACTGGTCTAAATTTATGGGCATTACCGTACCCATGTACACCGGTGCTGAATACCTGGCCAAGGAATTAGACATGGCGGTAGTGTTTTTTAGAGTAAAACGCTTAAAACGTGGGTTTTACGAAACTACTTTTGAAACCATTGCTGAAAATCCCAGAGAATTTAAAGATTATGAAATTACAGATCGCTTCTTTAGACTAGTTGAAAAACAAATAAGAGAAGCGCCTGAGTATTACTTATGGACGCATAAGCGCTGGAAGCATATGGATAAAGTTCCACCTGAATATGCTTAAAAGTTTAGATATAATAGCGAGACAAAACTAAAATAAAAATCCCCAAGACTTATACCTTGAGGATTTTAAAAAACGACTTTAGGAAGTTTTATTGGACGATTAGCTTTCTAGTATGTCCATGTGAATTAGTAACAAAATACATTCCGGCATTTAAGTCCGAAACATCTATACTTGTAGTAGATTTTGCTTCTATTATTTTTCTACCCATGACATCAAAAATACTGTAATCGTCTTCTAAACTAAATCTCACCGTACTTCTAGTTGGGTTAGGATACATTTCGAATGTAATTTGAGCAGTGTTAGAATTAAAATCTCTAGCACTTAAGACGGGGTTGTTTAATGTATAAATACTTAATGTAGCACTTACTTCATTTGTAATTACAAGAAGTGGTAAGCCATTTGGACTTTCGTTGGCTCTAATCAAAATTACGCCTTCAGGACCTAAATCACCGGATTCATTATCGCCTTCAACAGCCCCTCTAGAGTTTAGATACTGTAAAAACACTGGTGCATTAGGATTGGTTACATCATAGATCATAACACCTCCTATTCTCTCTAACAGGATGAATGCATAGTAATTGCCATTAAATTCTTCAACAATAACTGCTTCCGGTTCCGGGCCTTTATTATCACTTCTGTTTTTAAAACTGTTGTTACTGTTACTCGCATTAAAAATAGCTCCATAGGTTGGGTCTGCTGCAGTGATCACTTCAAAATCGTTTCCACTGTCGTAAACAAAATTTCCTGAGTCTGCTTCGTAAATTGAGAATGAACGGCCACCATACACATATATTTCTTCAAATAGACCATCGCCATTGGCATCTCCAGAAGCAATAGTAACATTTATATCCCCTAAGTTGGTTTCTAAAGCTAAAATATCTGTATTAGTAAATACTGAAGGATCTAGTACGTAATCTGAATCGTCTAGTTTTCTTTCTTCTGCATATCCTGCGTAGTCTCTTGCATCACCTTCGTTGGCAGTGATTAAATAATTAACTCCTCCAATATTGAATGAATCCATTCCATCAGGCATAAGCATACCAAAAATAGGCCAAGATGCGTTAAAAATAAAGTCTGTCTCATCGCTGGTATCCAAGGAGTTTTCCGGCAAACTATGGTCTTTTAAAGCAAATGGTGTTATTGATGTTATGGTGTTGTTAGTTAAATCAATTCTAGCATATGCATTATTTTCCTGTAAGACTGCGTAAGCTGTCTGGCTGTCTTCTGACACAGCAATGTATTCAGGTTCTAAATCTTGAGATACAGAAGCGCCGGGTCCAAATATTCTAACACCTGCAGCAAGAAGATTAGCCAAATCGGAATCGAATGCATTAAAATCTAAAGTGGTAACACTTGATTGAGAAATACCCAAAAAACCTCCAGATACATCTATAATGGAAATACTTCCTTCCGGATCAATGATGTAATCGTCGCTAGGCTCACCTTCATTAGCTACTAAAACTTTGGTGCCATCGGGTGTAAAGGTTAGCATATCCGGTAAAGCACCAACAGTAACAGACGTAACATTGGTTAAACCTGGTAATTCATAAAAGAATACAGCGCCAGGATCTGTAGAAACCTGAGCTGAATGCGCAACAGCAACAAGATTTCCATTTACAGCTACGCTCTGTACACCATCAAAACTTGGTTGCTGTAGTGTAGTTACCGAAGTAATGTTGTTTAAATCGCTGAAATCTAAGACTTCAACTACATCGCCATTGGTTACAAACAAGTACTGATTTACAGGATCGTGAGCCCCAATTTCTGCTGTCCCGTTAGCATCTACCAAATAGCTTGTTAGAAAATTGGCATCTACAGCTGTTGCATCTCCGGCAGGCACAGCTGTATCATCATCTAAAATATAAACTGCTGTGATATCGTTTCCAATATTTGCATTGGAAGGATTGCTTAATTGTAGGACAAAAAATAAATCAGCATCATCTGAAGTATTATCTATAATCGGAATCGTTAAAATTTGATCGTTGTCATTACCTGCTAAAAACGTTACGGTAGAAGTCGTAAAATTAAAATGGGTACTTTCGACTGCTGTTCCTCCGGAAAGAACAGACACTTGTACCGAAGCATCATTAGCGGGTACTTGATTAATTGATAACATGACATTCACACTGCCATCGTTTTCGTTGACAGAATAGTAATTTTCATCAAAATCTATTACCGGCATAGACATGGAAGACGGCGCAATACCAAATCCATCTATACCACCATTGGCGATATCTGAAGGTGTTGTACTTATAGTTTCAAACCTTAGGCTAGGATCTGAAAAACCTACAAGTTCTCCTGTTGTAATCCCACTTAACAAAGCGATATTTTGATTTCGGGTATCCACACCATTTGCTTCCCAAGAAGCTCCGGGATCGGTATTGGGTGTTCCAAATACATCAGTAATGGTAGCACCAAGTTTTACAACAAGTGCGTCGTCACCATTAAAAGTAAAGCTATAATCGTAAAAACCTACATTGTTTGCTGTTGCTGCAGCTTGAAGGTCTGAAGTTCCAATAATTAAAACTTCATTTGGGCCTAAAACACCGGAATCTATTGTAAAATCTACAGCTGGTGCGCTACCGTTTGTTCCTTTTTCGATAACTAGATTGTCTGTAGAAAAATCTAAGGCCGAAGAGGTGTTGTTCCAAATTTCAATTCCTTTTGGAGAGGTTCCTGAATCTGTTTCGATATATTGACTAATAATTTGAGCCGAAGCCGAAATTGAAGTCATTATTAAACATAATAATAAAGTAATTTTTTTCATTTTAGTTGTTTTAAATTTCAACAAAAATAATTTAAGGGGTCGCTGAGTAGTGTTAGCAGGAGATTATAAAATCGTAAAGATAAAACTGCTAAAAGTTTAGATTTATGTTAATTGCATAACAATTACTTAAAGATAAAAGATAAAAGTTTGAATTACAGATACCAATTATCGATAATTCCATTTAAACGTTTGGCATTATCTATCAACAAATTAAAATAGATCTATTTGTTTTTTAAAATGATAGATTTAGCTCAAATCTTTAAAACCTATT
>CAYNCI010000029.1:0-51554 GCA_964396065.1 uncultured Mesohalobacter sp.
TCGTCCGTTTTTACAATAATCATTAAGCGGCTTACTATTTAAATAATTTACCAAATAAACCTTTTTTAGGTTTTTTGGCATCCAACAAATCTTCTGTGATCAGATGATAAATTTCACCCCAATCTTTCATGCCTCCGATATTTCTATCATCGATAAAGATATCTGCATCAATTTTTCTGCTGTATTTGCTGTGGTTAAACTCTTCTCCAGGGAAACTGGCATTTACAGCATAAAACTCTACACCGTTTTGTTTACAAAATTCAACGGCTTCGTCCAGCTCTTTACCATGTCTGTATGTCCATAATATAAGAAGGTAGCCTTTTTCTTGAAGTTTTTTAAGCGTTTCGAATGCAAATAAGCGCTTAGGGCCAATTTTCGGATACCTGCTGTCCACAATGGTACCGTCAAAATCTACTGCGATTTTTGGTTTATTAGATGAAAACATGATTTAATTATAACTGTGTTTATAGGGTTGTTGTGATAATATTTTTACTAAATCTTTTTCAAGGGTCTCGCGTGCATATTCTACATAACGATTTACTTCCTTCCCATCTTTGAAAACTATTATTGTAGGGACGTATTCTATATTTAGTTTTTGTCTTTGTTCGTCTGAGAGGTTTGGTACAATCTTATCTTCATCAACAGCAATCATTTTTAAGTTGTTATAATCAAAGTTGATTTGGTCTAAAACCTTTATTAATGAAGGTACTTCACGTTGACTGTCTGTACACCAGGTGCCAAAATACACTTCCAATTTATAATTGTGGTCATCCAGCAACTTTTTAATTGGTTTTAATAACGAAGAATCTACCTCATAACTTTTGTAATAGTCGTCAAACCATGAAAAATTGCTGTTACTTTTCAATTCTTCTTTGGATGTCTCTCCTATAAGGATGTCGTTTTGAGCATTCATTTCAAATGAAAATAAAACTATGGCAATAAAAATATATTTAACTAATTTCATACTTAAATTAAAGGTTTTTGAGTCATTTCTTTAGGTTGTTCTATCCCCATCAGCTTAAGTACTGTTGGTGCAATATCGCCTAAAATCCCGGAATTTATAGTTTTTATGTCCTTATCTACTAATATTAGTGGAACAGGGTTGGTGGTATGCGCCGTGTTTGGCGAACCGTCAGGATTTATCATCGTCTCACTGTTGCCGTGGTCTGCGATAACAATTACGCTATAATCTTGTTTTTGTGCTTCGTCTACCAATTCTTTCAAACAGGCATCTACGGTTTCACAGGCTTTTACGGCAGCTTCAAAAACACCTGTATGGCCTACCATATCAGGGTTTGCAAAGTTGATGCACATAAAATCTTCAGTTTGGTTTTGGATTTCAGGTAATAACTTGTCTTTTAGCTCGTAAGCACTCATTTCTGGTTTTAGATCGTACGTGGCCACTTTTGGCGAGTTGGCCATAACTCTTTTTTCGCCCTTAAACGGTTCCTCGCGGCCACCTGAAAAAAAGAATGTGACATGCGGATACTTTTCAGTTTCTGCAGCTCTAAGCTGTGTTTTGCCATGACTTTCTAGAACTTCACCTAAAGTATTGTTGATGTTTTCTTTTGAGTATATAACATTTATGTTTTTAAAGGTGTCATCGTACCTCGTCATGGTATAATACTCTAAATCGAGTGTGTGCATACCTTCTTCCGGAAAGTCTTGCTGAGTTAAGGCAACGGTCAATTGTCGTCCACGATCTGTTCTAAAATTGAAAAAGAGCACGACATCGCCATTTTTTATTGTTGCAACCGGTTCGTTATTTTCATGAATAACAATTGGTTTGATAAACTCGTCGGTAACTCCTTCATCATAACTTGCTTGAATGGCTTCAACAGGATTTTCAGTGGTTGTGCCAACACCATTTACCATCGCATCGTATGCGAGTTTTACCCTTTGCCAGCGCTTATCCCTGTCCATGGCAAAATACCTGCCAACAATACTCGCTAATTTCGAATTGTTTGCATCTAAGTGCGGCATTAAGTCTTTTATATAGCCTAAACCTGATTTAGGGTCTACGTCTCTACCATCTGTAAATGCGTGCACGTAGGTGTTTTGAACACCAAAATCTGAAGCCGCTGTTACTAGTCCTTTTAAATGGTTGATATGAGAATGAACGCCTCCATCACTTAAAAGGCCTAAAAAGTGAATAGGTTTGTTGTTTTCTTTAGCATAACTAAATGCTTTTTGAATGGCTTCCTGGTCTTTTAATGTATTTTTTTCAACAGCCATGTTGATTTTTACCAAGTCTTGGTATACAATACGGCCGGCGCCTAGATTCATATGTCCTACTTCCGAGTTGCCCATTTGTCCCTCAGGCAGACCCACGTTAAGCCCGTCGGTTCTTAGTGTTGCTTTGGCATAGTTTGCAGTAAGACTATCCATAAATGGCGTTTGAGCAGCATCTACAGCAGATACTTTTTTGTCTGGTGCAATTCCCCAGCCGTCTAGTATTGTTAAAATTACTTTTTTGTTCATAATTGAGTTTCAAATTGTAAAAATACAGATTATTATAAAAACCAAAATGTTATATTCTTATTAATACAAAACAGTAAAGCAGCATTGTTGATAATATTTAATATGCTGGATCCGTAGTGTTAAACGCTTAAAAGTCATTAAAAATCAATATTTTAAATAAATATAAAAAATGTTAATATAGTTAATTTATATCATAAATGTGATAAAAACATGACATTTGTTAGTTCACATACATTTTTATTATCTTTAGTTTGAATAAAATTCAAAAGCATGTTACCATACGAAAAAGAAGAGTTGTTTAGGCAAATAATTACAAACAAGTACAGTGTTTACAACAGTTTGTTCTTAAATCTGCCCCATCAACACTCAACCTATACCGGAATTTACATACCCTTATTAAGGAAATTAAGTAAAGAAGGTTTTCAGAAATCCAAATCGCCTAAAAAAATTATAAACGATTTTTTTAAAAATCACACCAATTTAGACTCAAAAGAAGACAAGTTTGATTTGTTATTTAGAATTGTACAATACGTTGAAAGACAAGTTGTACTTTTTGATTGTGTTGAAGACGCAGCCTTTTTGGAATTTCAACGGCCACAACTTAAAAGTTATTTAAACAGTAAATACGAGCATTTCGAAACGATTAAGGAGCATCTGAAAAAATTCAGCATTAGGTTAGTTTTTACGGCACACCCTACACAGTTTTATCCAAACGAAGTTCAAATTGTAATGTATGAATTACGTCAGGCCATACAAAGAAATGACATTACAGCTATCGATATTTTGCTTACACAATTGTCTTTTACGCCTTTCTTAAAACGTAAAAAGCCAACACCTTATGACGAGGCGAAAAGTATAATTTACTACATGAGATATGTGTATTACCAGACAATAGGTAATCTGTATCACAACATTTTTAAAAATATCGAAGAAGACCCAAGCTTTAATCCTCACCTAGTTGAGCTAGGATTTTGGCCTGGTGGCGATAGAGATGGAAATCCGTTTGTGAAATTCGATACGACACGTAAGGTTGCTCGATTGCTTCGAAATACGATTATGAAGTGTTATTACAACCACATCAAAAACCTTCGTAAATTAATGACATTTAAAGAAGTAGCACTTATAACCGAGGAGTTGAAAACCAGACTTTATGAGCAAATATTTCAGGATGAAGTATCTATAACACACGACGAGATTTTAGAATACCTGAATAAGATTAAGTCTATTATACAAGAAAAATATAAAAATCTGTATTTGGATAATATAAATGATATCATAGGTAGAGTGCATTTGTTTGGTAGTCATTTTGCAACTTTAGATGTAAGACAAGACAGCAGCAAGCATAGGGAAGCCATGCGTGCTATTTTTAAACAAGAATTTGATCTTGATTACGACAATCTATCTGAAGCGGAAAAAGTAGAATACCTCACAACCAAATCTCTTCAATTAGATCCGGACCATTACGAAGACGAAACGGTGAAAGATACCATTCGAAATGTCTATCAGATAAAAGATATTCAAGCAGAAAATGGACAACGCGCCATACACCGTTACATTATCTCCAACTCTGAAAGCATTTTTGATGTGCTTAATGTTTATGCCTTATTTAAATATTGCGGCTATAATGACGATAACATCAATATTGACATCGTACCACTATTTGAAACCATGCAAGGTATGGATAATTCTCAGGAGGTGATGAGTAAGCTCTATGAACTGCCTATCTACAAAGAGCATTTGCAAAGACGACAAACCACTCAAACAATCATGTTAGGTTTTTCAGATGGTACAAAAGATGGTGGATACCTTAAGGCAAACTGGGAAATCCTTCAAACCAAAGAGCGATTAACAAAAGTAACAGAAGAGTATGGTTATAAAGTAATTTTCTTTGATGGTAGAGGTGGACCACCGGCACGTGGAGGCGGAAAAACGCACCAGTTTTATGCAGCTCAGGGTAAAGACGTATCTAATGATAAAATACATCTAACGATTCAAGGTCAAACCATTACTAGTATTTACGGAACTCATGAGCAAGCAACCTACAACTTAGAACAGTTGCTTCTGGCAGGCACAAAACCCTTTAACGAATCTAAAAGAATGAGTCAAGCCGAAAGGGATTTACTTAATGATTTGGCCGAAAAAAGTTACCAAAAGTATTTATCGCTTAAAAATGATAAACTTTTTGTGCCTTATTTGGAAAAAATGACCACCCTAAAATATTATGGTGCAACAAATATTGGTAGTCGTCCAACAAAACGTAATGCTAAAGCAGCCTTGGATTTTAAAGATTTAAGAGCCATACCATTCGTAGGGTCTTGGAGTACAATACGACAAAATGTACCCGGTTATTACGGGTTAGGTACTGCCTTAGAATCTTACGCAGACCAGCCAGAACTTATAGAAGGGCTTTATAAAAAGTCAGCTTTCTTTAGAACACTTATTAATAATAGTATGATGAGTATGAAAAAATCCTTTTTTCCACTTACATCTTATATGAAAGACGATGAAGTTTATGGTGATTTCTGGAGAGAATTGAGAAGAGAATACGAATTATCCAAAAGCTGGGCTTTAAGACTAACAGGGGTTGAAGAATTGCTGGATAACGAAAAAACCACAAGGATGTCTATTAGCGCAAGAGAGAATATCATATTACCTTTGTTATGTATTCAACAATATGCCTTACAAAAAATCCAGGAAGGGCATAAAGACAAAGAAAAATTTGAAAAACTCGTGATGCGTTGTTTGTTTGGTAATATTAACGCCAGTCGAAATTCAGCCTAAAATCCCGTTGATTCATATACCGAAAGTTATTTTAATGTCTCCCGTACGTACGGAATCCTTAGAATATCCCCTAAGCCGAAGAGATACAGCGGTATTATGCATATAAGTATTTAATAGCTACTTTACTTTATAAAACTGGTATTAAAGATGAATAAACCCCAAAGGAATAGACCTTTGGGGTTTATTATTTGATGATATGTGAGATTATTGAATCTCTACAGAGAATGTTTGTGCGATATCTATCTCACCATTATTAAGTAAGGCATTGGAGTCACATCCGTCAACACTAGCAGTCTTGTCCCCATCGTGAACTAAAGTGAATGTTAGATCTCCTGTACTAGCTCCTGAGGTTGTTAGTGTAAACACAGTACCAAGTACATTGCCATTGCTATCTAAGTTTTCATTAGAAATTGTAGCATTAAGGCCGTTATCTACACAAAAGAAGAACTGGTGTTCCAAATCTTCTTCTTCAACTTCTTCTGTTATGTCTTCAATATCAGAAGGGTCTGAAGCATCAAGAAGTATAATACTTCCTGTATAAACAGAATTTGCAACTAAGGTGCCGTCAACTGTAATAACGGGCGCATTTGGTCCTTCCGGACCATCAAGGTCTACTGAGCTTAGGGTTACAACATTAGGACCTGTTAGATCGATAGTCATGTTGGTAATAATCTCACTTTCGTTAATTACTACCGGATCATCATCGTCATCACAAGAGATGGCTACAACAAATAGTAGTACTAAAAATGGAATTAATTTTAAATGTTTCATAGTTAAAAAAATTAGGGTTAAAAATTAAATTGAAGTTGTAATCGTATATTCCTTCCTAAATCATCTGCAAAAAACCGTAGCTGATTTAGGTAATTTCTGTAAGAAGTATTTAAAATGTTGTCTAGATAAATAGAGGTAGACAAGGTATTTTTATTAATCTTAAATGTATTTTGTAGAGACAAGTGCCATAAACTATATCCTGATGGTGGCGTGCTGGTATCTAAAACAAGCGATTCGTTTTCGGATACAGGAATTTCAATATTGTAATTTGGAAATCGGGTCTGTTCCAACACAATTTCGCTGCTAAGGTTTGCGGTAAAGTCGTACCATTTTTTATTTTTATATGTAAATGTTGTAGATGTATTAAATGGTGGTATGTCTATAATCCAAGTGTCTTCAATAACATTTTCCCCAATGGTTAAGGAAGACCTGTTATTTATCCTAAAGTTAGAATTGAAGACGTAATCAACTGTTGTGTCGAAGCCGTATAACACTGCATCCGTTTGTCGGTATTCCCAAACCGGAAAAAATCCTCTATTAGTTTGCTGCGTGCCAAAAGGGGCGATAAACATAAACCCGTTTATATTGTTGTAGTACACATCAGCAACTGCATTAAATTTTGAGCTGTTATGTTGATAACTGAGTAGAACTTTATTTGATATTTCCTGATCGAATCTCAAATCGCCTAGTTCTATTCGGGCCAAAGAGTGGTGTAAGCCATCGCTAAACAATTCTGCTGGGTTTGGTGGTCTTGTAGCCAAACTGTAATTCAAGAATAGCTTATTCTTAGAATTAAATTTATAGGCTATTCCTAAAGCACCGGAAAAATTATGAAAGTTGTAAACAGGATTGGTAAGCAGCTGTGTTCCTAAGTCTTCAACTACAATACCTGCAAAATCTACATCATATCCACGTTCTTCCCAACGAGAGGTTCTGTAAAATTTTTGTGCATCAAGTCTTACAAAGTCATACCGTAATCCAGCATCCAAATCAAATCTTTCATTCAAAATGGTTGATAAAGAAAAATAAGCACCGAAGTCAAATTTGTCATAGTCCGGAATAAAACGTCTTATACCGGTTTCCGGGTTAGGAAAATTGTTTTGAAACCTTCCCGCAACACCAAATTTCAATTCTGTATTGTCGTATGCATCGTTTACCGCATCAATAAGAAGACTATGGGTTTGCAATTCCAAATCCATAGAAGGCGCATCTCTATCATCACCTCGGCGAATGTCGTACTCAAAACGTCTGTTATTTTGGTAATCGTATTGTATAGTGACTTTACCAAAATTATTGAATTTTCTAAAGCCAACGGCTTTAAACAGCTGATGCGTTACTTCCTGTCGTGGTGCATTTATGTTGTATGTAAAAGGTTCAATTATTCTAGGTTCGTCCGATTCTATGGCATTTTGAAATTGTTCGGCATTTCCATTATGAGAGGCTCTTAGGATGCCTATTTCAGTATAAAATCTGGAATAACTCACATCAAAACCATGATTTATTTTGTTAAGACCTACACCCAAGGCAAAATTTTCTTCTCTAACACCTGTATTAGACAGGACATAATCAGGTGCTTCACTATCTCCTATTATTTTTAAACTTCCTTGACCTCTAAAGTTTAATCCATTTTTAAAAGATTTGATCAGTGCTGTAGAGACACTTCCTCCACGCCCGTTACTAATGCCACTCAGTTGGGCTTTACCCATTAAAGTATCTATAAGGGGTGCCTTTTTTGCTTGAGTAATGATAACACCTCCTACAGCATCTCCTCCATACTGAAGTGCTGAACTTCCTTTCACCACTTTGATGCTTGACACGTTATTGATATCGATATTTGGAGCATGTTCTACACCCCATTGCTGATCTTCCTGTCGTACACCATTATTCATTGTTAAAATTCTTGAACTGTGTAGCCCGTGAATCACTGGTTTAACAATAGCTCGACCCAAACTAAAAGTGGAAACACCCGAAAGTGTATTTAATGCATCGCCAAGGGTTTGGCTGCTGTAATTGTCAATTTCTCTTTCAGACAATCTCGACACAACAGTAGTTTTTTCTGTAGAATCGTAGAGTTCTCCTTTAAGTAAAATTTCGTTTAAGGTTTCTAAATGGTGTTCCATATAGAAATTGAGATTGCTCGATGACTTAAGATTAATTTTTTTGCGTAGTGTTTCACAATTTACATGAGATATTTCAACCTCATATTCACCTATGCATAGGTTGTCGAATTTTAAGTAACCTTCATTATTAGTAATACCATATTTACTGGTATTAAGAATTCTTATCTCTGCTTTCTCTAAAACTGTATTGTCATGAGTGTCTATAACATAGATACCTAAACTCAAATTACAATCTTGAGCTATGGAGTTGATATAAAACGTAGACAGAATAACTATAAAACCTATAGTTTGCCGCATGAGTAAAGTTAAAATGGGGGTTAATAAACGTCGGAGTTGATTTAAAATCTATGAAATGTAGACAGGCGGAGGTTTATTAAAATAATCGCTTTTGAATTTTTTTACAACAACGTCTTGATATTGCAAAGCGATTTTACTTCCCGTTTGATATTCTGAAGGATTTTGAATGTTGAAATCTTCCGAAGAAATAATGAAATTGAAGACCTTATTTTCGCTAGTGTTAATAATACATAGCTGGCACTCTTGCTTTTCTGTATCCCCGTGGTCATCACTACATTCTAGTGCATGAGATAATCCATGAAGATTTAGGCTAAAACATAAGGTAATAGCTACTAAAAAATATCTGATATGTGATTCACTATTTTTCAACGCTGCAAAACAAATAAATTAAAACGCTAAAAAAAAATAGTTTTTAATTATTTTAGGTAAAATATCTATTATTGGATAACAAAGTATTTCTAAAGGGTTTTAAATGATTTTTTGAAATATTTTGTATTAAAAAGAGTTATTAAAGATAAATCTATTACATATTTGTATCTAAAATCTTTTTGATGAAGTATAGCTTTTTATTATTTGGATTGTTGATCATCACTTTTTCTTTTGCTCAAACCCAAAATGACACCATAAAGACGGAGAAACTCATAATCGTTAAGCAGTATTCGCCAACACTTAATGATGCGTTTAAGGTAAAGTCTAAGCCCAAACTTTCGGATTCGATTTTAAAATCTCAAAAGAAAGTAAATTACAGTATTTTCTCTGTACCGGTTGCTTCTACATTTACACCTACAAAAGGCAAGGCGAGTAATGTGCGGCGCGAACAGCTACCTTATAATTTTCAAAATTATGCAAGGCTTGGGGTTGGGAATTACTTTAATATATTAGGACAGTTTTTTGGAACAGTAGAAGTAAACCAATACCAAAGTTTAGATATAGAATTTGACCACTTATCTTCTTCCGGTGGTATAGAAGATATCGTTCTAGATGATAACTTTATGGATAGCAGCTTGGATCTTAAATTTAAGTCGTCCGAGAGGTACTTCAACTGGAATGCAGGGATAAATATGCTTTATAAAAGCTTCAACTGGTATGGTGTAGATCAATCTCTTATCGTAAATCCAAACACTTTGTTTGCACAGGATATTTCAACTATCGATCCATTACAAACTTATTTTGGCATAGGCTTAAATGGTCAAGTAGAATTTGAAGAATCGGTTGTTAATCAAGTATCTATTACATTTCAAAACTTTTCTGATGCTTACAGCTCATCGGAAAACAATATCATATTAGATGCCGATTTTTCTTTTCCAATTTCGGATAGTGCTTTAGATTTAAATTTTAATTTGGATTATTTATCGGGAGGCTTTGATCAGTTTTATAATGGTATACCAAACTTAAGAGGTAACTTAGATTATGGGTTGTTTACGACTACCTTATCGCCTTCATACCAAATTACTTCAGGCGATTTTAATTTAGATTTAGGTTTGAAAGCTACCTATTTCAGCGACTCCGAAGCCTCTGAAAGCGAATTTTTCTTTTACCCCAATATAAATACCAGCTATAATTTAGCAGAAAACATGATTGTTTATGCTGGAGTAGAAGGGGGCTTGAATAAGAATTCTTATCTAAACCTTGTACAGCAAAACCCATTTGTTTCACCTACTTTAGAAATACAACCAACGGATAACGCTTTTACGGGATTTTTAGGTATAAATGGTATGCAAGGAAAATTAGCTTATAATGTTAAAGCTTTTGGAAGACAAGACAATAATAATCCATTTTTTGTTGAAAACAGAGTGGTAAATGCTACACAAGCTTTTGTGCCTTTAAATAATTTTGAGTTTTCAAATTCCTTTGAGGTATTATATGACGATCTCTTTACACTTGGTCTTACAGCAGAAGTGGATTACACAGTTTTAGATGATTTTAACGTTGGCTTTTCGGGTACCTACCGTAATTTTGATGTCTCTAACTTGCCTGAAGCATCCTATCTTCCGGAAATAGAGCTTAACCTTAATGTAAATTATCAAATAAGCGAAAAGTGGTTTTTAAATTCTACACTCTTTTATGTAGGCAACAGAGAAAGTGTCGGTTACACCAATACGACAAATACTGTCGATTTATTTTCGCAAACTCTTGACGGTTTTGTAGATTTTAACCTAGGAGTCGACTTCCAATTGTCTCAGCAATTAGGGTTATTTATTAAAGGCCAAAACCTATTTGGCAACAACTATCAGCAGTGGCAAAACTTTGATGTTCAAGGCCTCCAGGTTATGGGAGGGCTGTCTTATCAGTTTGATTGGTAATACTAAAATCACTTTATTATTTTGTAACTTTTCAAAAGGAATTAAAATCATAATTTCTTAACATTGAGTAAAAGAATTATTTAAAATTTAGACTTAGTTTTGCCAAACTTTTAAGTTAGAAATGCTCAAGTACCGTAATAAAAAACCAAATCCTAGGATATTTGACTTATTTGTAGAGGAGAAGAATTTTATTCTTGTTATTATCTTAGGTTTTATTCTTGCCGGCGCTTCAACATATTATGGTTGGGCCATAGCGATGTGGATAGGATTTGTGTTTGCTGCATATGCAGCTGTCGCCAATGATAGTATCCAAACGATAGGTACCTTTATAGAGAGTAACTCGGATAAAAAGTGGTGGACGCTATGGCTGTTTATAGGAACCATATTCCTAATCACCGTAACGTATAGTTGGATAGTTTTTGATGGTGATGTGACCTATCAAAGGCTTTTAAAGCCCGACGGAACTTCACCCTATCCCCATCCTAAAGAATTTTCATTTTTTCAAATCATAGCACCTTTGGTGTTATTAATTCTTACGCGTTTAAGAATGCCTGTATCTACAACATTCTTGTTATTAAGTGTGTTTAGTGCTTCTTCATCAGGTATCACATCTGTTGTTTTTAAAAGTTGGACGGGCTACATCTATGCCTTTGTTTTATCTTTTTTAATTTGGATATTGACCTATAATCTGATTAAAAAATATTTTAAATCAAGAAAATTTAATAAGACTTGGACAGTTGTACAATGGCTTGTAAGTGGATCTTTATGGTCGGTTTGGATCATGCAGGATGCGGCAAATATTTCTGTATTCTTACCAAGACAGTTAGAGTTTTATCAGTTTGCCATTTTTGCTCTTACCATTTTTATTGGTTTAGGAATGCTGTTTTATTTTAGAGGAGATAAGATACAACAAATTGTAAGCGAAAAATCCAGAATCTCCGACGTTAGAGCAGCTACACTTGTTGACTTTTCTTATGTTATCCTATTGATATATAAGTTGTTTATCTCTACAACGCCTATGAGTACCACCTGGATATTTTTAGGAATTATTGGTGGGCGAGAAATTGCAATAAGTATAGCGCGCAAGAAAAAAGGCGTTAAGCACAAAAAGAAAGCCCTATTTATTACACTTAGAGATTTTGCATACGCCATGATTGGTTTAGTGATATCGATAGCGCTTGCAGCAGGAGCAAATGAGGGTATCCGTAATGAGATTTATAACTATTTCGTGTTATAAATCTTTAAAAATCTAACATTTATCAGCTTTTAAGCTGATTTACTTTATACAATAACTTTCTTTTTTCATTATTTTTACGGCACAATTATTTTAAAATACCATAAAAATGAAAAAACTTCTACTTTATTCTTTTTTAATTTTTACCTGCTATTTTTCTGGTGCACAAACCATTGGAATAGTTGGGCCTGCAGCAAACGGCTGGCCGACTGACGATACACCAACAGACATTATGCTTACAGACAATGGTGATGGCACACACTCTATAGATGCGCTTACGCTTACTACCGGTGCAGCAAAATTTAGAGAAAATCAACAATGGAATACAAGTTATGGCGGAGATGCGTTTCCAACAGGGCCAATTACTAATGGTGATATCCCTGTGCAAGCTGGTGTTTATGATATTGTGCTGGATCTTAATAACCAGACCTATACATTTACAGATGTATCCACTTTTACTGATGTAGAATTATCCGGTTCAGCTTTAACTAGTAGTGTTATGATGTCCACTATAGATGGGGTAAATTATGAACTATCAGTAACAGAGTTTATGGCTGGAGATATTGTCTTTCAAGAAGTAGGAACTTCTAATACGTATGGTACTGCTGCTTTTCCAACTGGTACAGCTACCGCTGGTGGAGCCGCTATACCGGTAAATTATGGATTTTATAAAGTAAATTTCAATCTAAATACTTTAGATTATAGTTTTGTTATTCCTGATGTAGGTATCGTTGGGCCTGCAGTAAATGGTTGGCCTGATGATAATAACCCAACTCCTGACGTGTTAATGTTTACAACAGATGGCGATATTTACTCTTTGAGCGCACAGCCACTAAATGATGGTCAGCTTAAATTCAGACAAGATTTAAACTGGAACGTTAACTGGGGCGGAGACAGTTTCCCTTCTGGTACATTTACCGGAAATGACATTAATGTTACTGCAGGGCTTTACGATATCTCTTTCTTTAGAGCAAATGGGTCTTATACGTTTACATCCTTATCTACAGCCGATGTATCCTTTACTAATTTTAGGATTTATCCAAATCCGACTAAAAATACATGGCATTTTGAAAATCAAGGAAATGCCATCAGCTCAATCAGTATTTTTAATGCTTTTGGTAAACTCGTAGAAGACGTAAGACCTAACTCTACTTTTGCAGAAGTTAACGGCAATAACCTGTCATCAGGCTTTTATATTGCCCAGGTTAAGCTTGTTAACGGAGAGCAATCGACCATAAAAATCATTAAGCAGTAGTTACTCAGAATACATATACATAAAAAAGTCGCTGAAATTCAGCGACTTTTTTTGGTTTGGATTTATGGAGACGGTAATAATAACCGGAATTTTAGTTGCTTCTAACACTTCCGCCTGAAGATGTGTTTTGGCTAATGCCATTAGAAGGCTTGTGATGGTATTTTATGCTACCACCGCTAGAACTATTGGCATCTAGATTTTCCATTGGATAGACATCTATACTAGAGCCTGAGCTTGAGCTCGCTTTCACGCTTATAGCAATCAAATCCTTTGCGTTAATTTTAGAGCCACTAGAAGAATCAACTTCTAGGTTTTCTGTACTACCTGAAAGTGTTAAGTTAGAACCACTAGACGAATCACCAAAAATGGAATTACTTTTTCCAGAGATTTCCAACTTAGAGCCACTGCTAGAATCTGCAATTACATCTGTAGACGAAATATTAAGTTCCATTTTAGATCCACTGGAGCTGCTACAGTCCAGCTTTTGAGTTTTAAGCTCTAAGTCTACAGAAGAGCCACTGGAAGATTTTATGTTTAGGTCGTCAAATTCTAGCTTTTCGTCGGCGTACATGTATACGCCCGAAGATGCTTTTATTTTAGATACATTTCCGGAAAAATAAACAGTTACTAGTTTTGCATCAGCTTTGCCAATGTTATTGCTGCTTTGTGTTGATATTTTTAAAAGCTCACCATCTTCGTCTACTTTTATTTCTTTAAGTAGATTTTCGTTTGCCTGTACCACTATTCGATCATCGTTTGCCTGTACAAGTTTTACATCCCAGCCATTGTGTGCCGAAAATTCATTAAAACTGGAAATTTCGATTTCTTTTTCAGATACCTCACCTTCACCTTTTATGGTTTTGTAGCCATCAATATTACATTGAAAAGCCAATGATAATACTGCAAATGTTAGTACTTTAATTAGTGTTGTCATGGTTTTTGGTTTTTAATTTTTGGTTTTAGTTATTATTAAGACGAATTACTAGAGTCTTTTGTTACGTTAAATTTAAAATTATTTGCAACTAATGCATTTTAGTCTTTTGTTTTCTAGGATGTAAAGCTTTGTAAATGGTGCTTCTACAGTGTCATTCTCGAATCTGTTTTCAAGAAAATCTTCTACGTTTTTGTCTAGATGAAAGATTTTACCATCAGGAAGGTAAAGATCTACGTCTACCCCAATGGAATTATTTCTTAATTCCGGATTTCCAATCATATACGTGTCAAAAATCAGTTCGTTCCTATTTAATTCAAATTCGTAAGTAATTTCATTCGCCTTTTCTCTTGCATTCTCCTCACCGTAATCGTAAGCAAATCTTGATACTCTGGCGTAAGCTCTGTTATCGCTAGTCTGATTAATCTTTATATCGACATTAGAATCGTACAGTATTCTTCTGTTGCCATCGTATGTAATTTTTTCTAGATTTTGTTTAAATGGCGAACTTGTATAGTTGAGGTTTCCTCTCATTTTGATATAGATCGTGTCATTTAAAGCGGTACTAATTTCATTAGAAGTCACTATCTCTCCAGCGGTTCTTTCTTTTACTTTTACACTCAGTCCCATAATTACAAAGGCAACTATGCTAATGACCCAAAGTGAAAGCAATGGAATAATAACAGCCATAGATATTTTTTTGATGTTAGAGAATAAAATTCTAAGGCTGAGGATAAACAACAACACTAAAGGTACACTAACAAACACAAAAGCCGTAGTTATAATTGCCCAGGTAGGCAGGATGGAGTCGACTACATTTTCAAACCTTAGGGTGTCGTAATCCAAGAAACCGATATTAGAAAAAAAACCCAAGCCACTTATTCCTAAAGTGCTAACTATAAGACTAATTAGGCCTAGTCCGGAAGCAATAAAAAGAATAATTCCAAAAGCTTTTATGAGTACACTTCCAAGTTTTCTAAGGACAACTTCCAGTCCACTAAAGAATTTTGAAATCGCGTCTTGTGCATTTCTGGAGTGCTTTTCTACATCGACATCCTTTATTTTTTCAGATACGTTTTCATAACCTTCTTTAATTTTTTTTTCAATATTGGATAGATTTATGGGCTCGCCTTTCATTGCTAATTTTTCAGCTGTGGTTTTAGCTTCCGGAACAATAATCCAAAAGATAATATAGAATAGAATTGCCCATCCTGCAGAAAATATGGTAAAAATTATCCATAAGAACCTCACCCAAACAGGATCTATGTTTAAGTAGTGTGCTAAACCTGCAGCCACACCGCTTATATATGCGCTGTCTTTGTCTCTATATAGCTTCTTGTCTGTTCTGTAGGTGCTTCTTTCTGCTGGTTCATCTTCATCAGAGATATGGTAATCCTCTGGTTGCCCCATGATGTTTATAACAGCATTTACATCTTGCACAGAGATAACTTGCTTATCAGAAATCATACGTTCTATAAACAGTTCTGCTATTCTTGCTTCAATATCCTGAATGATTTCATCTCTACTTGCTTCATTTGCAAGCGATTTTTTTATGGCATCGAGATAGTTTTTAAGTATCGCGTATGCATTTTCGTCTATATGAAATATTTGATTAGCAATATTTATGTCTAGTGTCTTATTCATTTTACTAATTTTTTGTAGATATGGTTTTTACAGCTAATTTTAATTCATCCCAAGATTTTGATAGCTCTAATAAAAATTCGTTCCCTAGTGGTGTGAGTTTGTAATATTTTCTTGGTGGTCCACCAGTGGATTCTTCCCAGCGGTATTCTAATAGATTTGAATTTTTTAGCCTGGTAAGTAATGGATATATCGTACCTTCAACTACTATCAATTTGGCATTTTTCAACTCTTCTAGAATTTCAGCAACATATGCATCTTTTTTCTCTAGGATAGAAAGAATGCAATATTCTAGGATGCCTTTTCGCATCTGCGCTTTAGTATTTTCTAAATTCATTATTCAATTTTTTCGTTTTCATAAGTGATATAGTAATATCTCTTGCAAAGATATATCTATTAGAATGTACTTTGTAATGCATAGTAGTATAAATTAACATATTATTAACTTTACGAAGTTTTGAGTATGAAAAATATTTTAATTGTTTTATGGTCCTAATGGTATGATTGCCATGGTAATAATTTTATTTTTGTAAAAATTTAAACATGAAAATATCACCATCTAACATAAATTCTTTTTTACTATTTAAGTTGCCATCGGCATGGATTTGTGGAGTGAGATTAAAATCAATATCAGATCAGGATTGCAGGGTTTCTGTAAAGCACAGATGGATAAATCAAAATCCATTTAACAGCATGTATTTTGCAGTTCAGAACATGGCAGCGGAGTTGAGTACAGGTGCTTTAGTCATGAAATGCATTAAGGAAAGTAATACAAAAGTGTCTATGCTGGTTGTAAAAGCAAGTTCAGAATATTTTAAAAAAGCGACCGGTAGAATACAATTTTATTGTAATGATGGAGCACTTATATCTGATACAATTAAGTCTTGCATCAAAGAAAATTCAGGGAAAACGATAGATATGAAGGTGACGGCAAAGAACGAAGACGATGTGATTGTTTCGACTTTTTCCTTTACGTGGAGTGTAAAGCCTAAGGTTTAGTTACTATTTCTTTAGGTTTTTTGTTCATCCAATAGTCAACCATGTCCAGATAATCTATTTCTATAGCAGGTTTTTGATTTTTTAGGACATTGTCTTTAAAGGAACGCAACAAGATATCTTCTATCATATAATCTTCTTCAATATTATAGGGGTCGTAAATTTCCTTTAGCGAAATGTCAAACATATTGGCTGTTGTGTTATACCAAAAGGCTTTCCAGCCACTTCTTAAATCCTTTACCAAATCAAATGTAGTTAAACCGGTTTGCCTGTACATCAGTTTAACTAAGATTTGTCCTTCTGTGCGTGTTAGTTTTTTGAGTTTGTCTGTAAATTCACCTTCGATATATTTTTGTATTTTCTTGGTGTATTTTCTCTTTTTTCTATCAGAATCTAATTTTTCCAGCCTTTCGTTCAATTTTTCCAAGCGTTCTGCTGCTAATACCGCATAAGGCCACACCTTTCTGGTTTTTCGTTTTAAAATCAGGTATTTCCTAAGCTCGTGTTTATCTTTAAAATTCAATTTTTGAAGCACAATAACTTCGTCTAATTCAATTTCGCTTACAATCATACTGTCATGTTCGACGAGCATCATTTGCAAAGGTGGTTCTGCTTTTTTTTTCGGAGATGGAATATAGTCTTTCTTTTGAGCAAAAGCTTCAAAACAAAACAATACGAGCAAAATTGATATAAAGAATTCTTTTTTCATCAATCTTTACTAACCAAAAATTATTCCAAAAATAAGTTCTCGACCCTACATTATGATGTTTTTTGTGTTAAATTAGCTTTGAAAAATTTATAGCTATGGACAAAAACTCAATGACCTTTTTAGAAAAATATTTAAACAATGCCTCTCCAACAGGCTACGAGTCTGAAGGCCAAAAGATTTGGATGGAATACATTACGCCTTATGTAGATGAATTTATTACTGATATTTATGGAACAGCTGTTGGTGTAATAAATCCAGAGGCAGATTATAAAGTGGTTATCGAAGGGCATGCTGACGAAATTTCGTGGTATGTAAATTACATTACAGATGATGGCCTGATTTACGTAATTCGAAACGGCGGTAGCGACCATCAGATTGCTGCCTCCAAGCGGGTAAATATTCATACCAAAAAAGGCATCGTAAAAGGTGTTTTTGGCTGGCCTGCCATTCATACCAGAGATAGAGCAAAGGAGAAATCACCTCAATTAGATAATATTTTTATTGATGTAGGTTGTTCTACCAAGGAAGAAGTGGAAAACCTAGGCGTACATGTAGGTTGTGTGATTACTTACCCGGATGAATTTTTTGTATTAAATGACAATAAGTTTGTTTGCAGAGCTTTAGATAACAGAGTTGGTGGTTTTATGATTGCAGAAGTGGCTAAAAAGCTAAAAGAAAATAACATAAAATTGCCTTTTGGACTTTATATTACAAACTCTGTTCAAGAAGAAATCGGTTTACGTGGTGCGGAAATGATTACACAAACTATTAAACCGAACGTGGCTATTGTAACGGATGTATGTCATGACACGACAACACCGATGATAGATAAGAAGAAAGAAGGCTATACAAAAATTGGTCAAGGTCCTGTAATCAGCTACGCGCCAGCGGTTCAAAATAACTTAAGAGAATTGCTTATAGCTACTGCGGAGAAACATAATATTGCCTTTCAGCGCTTAGCTGCAAGTCGAATGACCGGTACAGACACAGATGCTTTTGCATACAGTAATGGTGGTGTAGCCTCAGCTTTAATTTCTCTTCCTTTACGTTATATGCACACTACTGTCGAAATGGTTCATAAAGACGATGTGGAAGGTGTGATTAATTTAATTTATAATACACTACTAGAAATTAAAGCGGGACAAAGCTTCAGTTATTATGATTAATTTCAGCTGAGAAAACTTTAAATTCAAAGATAATTCTGCTACGCCAAGGCGAGCCTTAATAACGAAATCGATGTAATTTCAGTAATTCGTCGAATAATATCTTCGTGTTTAATTTTAACCATAGTAGATTTATTCTTATCTTTAAAATATTCTTAAATTTACACATTCAAATATTTAAAATAAATTAAAACATGAGTCATAACATCAAACCAGGAGTTGCCACAGGACTAGAAGTTCAAGATATTTTTAATCATGCAAAAGCCAACGGCTATGCATTACCAGCAGTAAATGTTATCGGAAGTAATACCATTAATGCCGTTTTAGAGACAGCTGCTTCTTTAAATTCGCCGGTAATCATTCAGTTTTCTAATGGTGGAGCGCAGTTTAATGCCGGAAAAGGCTTATCTAATGAAGGTCAAAAAGCAGCAATACTTGGTGCAGCTACTGGCGCAAAACATGTTCATGATTTAGCAGAAGCCTATGGTGCAACTGTTATTTTACATACGGACCACTGTGCAAAAAAACTACTACCTTGGATAGATGGTCTATTGGATGAAGGTGAAAAGTACTACAAAATACACGGAAAGCCATTATTTAGCTCGCATATGATTGATTTGTCTGAAGAGCCAATAGAAGAAAACATTGAAATTTGCAAGACCTATCTTGAGCGAATGAGTAAAATGAATATGACGCTTGAAATTGAATTAGGCGTAACAGGAGGCGAAGAAGATGGTGTAGACAATACAGATGTCGATGCGTCTAAGCTTTACACACAACCGGAAGAAGTTGCATATGCGTATGAAGAATTAAGCAAGGTAAGCGATCAATTTACCATTGCTGCTGCATTTGGAAATGTTCATGGGGTGTATAAGCCTGGTAATGTGAAGTTAACTCCAAAGATTTTGAAGAATTCTCAGGAATACGTTAGCGAAAAATACGGTGTTGAGCACAATCATATCGACTTTGTGTTTCACGGCGGAAGTGGTTCTACAGTTGAAGAAATAAGAGAGGCTATAGGATATGGTGTTGTGAAAATGAATATTGATACCGATCTTCAGTATGCATTTATGTCTGGTATTAGAGACTATATGGGCTCTAAAGCTGATTATTTAAGTGCTCAAATCGGTAACCCGGAAGGCGATGATGTTCCAAACAAGAAGCACTATGATCCTAGAAAATGGCTTAGAGAAGGTGAAGTTACTTTTGTAGAACGTTTGAAAAAAGCGTTTGAAGACCTTAATAACGTAAACGTACTTTAAGTTTTTAAAATAGTTAAATTTTAAGCTTATAGGCTTTTTTTAGAGCTTATAAGCTTTAATTTTCGGCTCTAGATTCAAATAATTTATATCTTAGCATATATTAAGTAGTATTTACTTATTATAAAAAAACTGAATAATGGCTTGGTTTAGAAGAAAAAAGAAAGGAATTCAAACACCTACAGAAGAAAAGAAAGACGTTCCAAAAGGCTTGTGGTACAAATCACCTACCGGAAAAATTGTAGATTCTGATCAACTTACAAAAAACTTTTATGTAAGCCCGGAAGATGGTTATCATGTAAGAATAGGGAGTAAAGAATACTTTGAGATTATATTCGACGATGATAACTACAAAGAGTTATACAAAAACTTACAATCTAAGGATCCGCTTAAGTTCGAGGATTCTAAAAAATATGTCGACAGGTTGAAGCAAGCCCAGAATAAGACCGGCTTAAAAGACGCTATTAGAACTGCTGTAGGCGAATCTAAAGGTAAAAAATTGGTTGTTTGTGCGATGGATTTCAGCTTTATTGGCGGTTCTATGGGATCGGTAATGGGCGAAAAAATAGCAAGATCTATAGACTATGCTATTCGAAATAAAATTCCTTTAGTAATTATTTCCAAATCGGGTGGTGCAAGGATGATGGAAGCAGGATTGTCTTTGATGCAATTGGCTAAAACCTCAGGAAAGCTAAGCTTATTGGCAAAAGCGAAGATTCCTTATATTTCGCTTTGTACAGATCCAACCACCGGAGGAACAACAGCATCTTTCGCCATGTTGGGCGATATCAACATCGCCGAGCCCGGAGCTTTAATTGGTTTTGCGGGTCCTAGAGTTGTAAAAGATACCACAGGTAAAGATTTACCGGAAGGTTTTCAAACAGCAGAATTTGTTCAAGAACACGGATTTCTAGATTTTATAGTTCCTAGAAAAGAGTTAAAGGATAAGGTAAATCTCTATATAGATTTAATTTTAAATCAGGAAGTAAGAGTATAGGCTCATAAACTAATAAAGTCATGAAAAAACTGTTTATTTTCTGGCTAATCATTCTTAGCCCTCAAATATATGCTCAGAATGTATCTTTAAGCCTTGATAATAGCAGCGATTCAGCATTTAGGATTTTTGTCAATGGTGGAATTGGCTTTGCCAAGTTAGACAACCAGTCGGAGATTGACTATAATCTTGATGTTGATTATTTTGAAACCATTTTTAATTATAAGTTTTCTGAACGATTTGGATTAGCTACTGGTATTGGTATAAATGAATTATCAGGTAATGCTTTTAATGCTTTAGGTAATTTTTATCAAGTTCGGGAAGAGCTAAGAATTCCACTCTTAGGGACTTACGATTACGAGATTGCTGAAAAAATAAAAACGATTTTTTTTGTTGGTTTTTATGCCAAAAACATTATGAATGATGAGTTTAGCTACATCGATCAAACGCAGCAGAATGTTTTTGAAGGTTGGGGTTTTGGGTTTCAGGCTAATGTCAGTTTCGTTTATGCTTTTTCAGACTTTATGGGCTTTGGATTAGTTTTAAACTCACAAAGTGATTTCAATAACTTTGAAACATCTTCAGGGAGTCCATTTCAAGATGAACAAAAAATAGAGGACATCACTTCATTAGGTGTTTCAGTAATTTTTAATTTTTAAATTCTAAAATATGTTTAGTCCGCTTTTCCATCTAGCCGTACCGGTAAAAGATCTAGTTGAAACCAGAAAATTTTACAACGAAATACTTGGACTCGAAGAGGGCAGGAGCAGTGATAAGTGGGTAGATTTTAATTTTTTTGGGCATCAATTTGTCATACATCAGGTTGATAATTATCAGCCGCAAAATCATTTTAATTCAGTTGATAAGCACGATGTTCCTGTTCCTCACTATGGAGCTGTTTTAGAGTGGAATCAGTTTTGGGAATTATCAAAACTCCTTAAAACTCATGGGATAGAATTTCAAATAGAACCTTACATTCGTTTTGAAGGTAAAGTTGGCGAGCAAGCGACAATGTTTTTTTACGATCCATCGGGCAATGCTTTAGAATTTAAAGCTTTTAAAGATACAGATCAAATTTTCAAAAGCTAATGAAAGGCGCAATCCCCCATAAAGTTATAAGGCAAGTCTTTCTGTTGGCTGTTATCGTAATTATCGGCTTGATTATTTACGATAACATGAAGACCTATTTATCGGGGGTTTTAGGCGCAATAACTTTATTTGTTATATCCAGAGGTTTCATGAAGAAATTCAACAACTGGGGTTGGCCAAAAGGACTATCTGCAGGGTTGATTATTGTTTTCTCCTTCTTTGTGATACTAATACCTTTGGCAGGAGTTGTTTTTATGCTGTCGACAAAAATTGGAGACGCCATAAAAAATTCTGAGGCTTTTTTGAATGCTGCAAAAATGCACATTGCAAATCTCGAGCAGTATGTAGGTTATAATATAGCCGAGGAGATAGACACCTCGAGTATTGCAGTTTTTATTTCAAAAAACGCACAAAACTTTGCATTAGGTACTTTTGATGCGTTTATTTCAGTGAGTATAATGTACTTTCTCTTGTACTTCATGCTTGTAGGCGAAAATAAAATGATGTCCTCTTTAAAGGAGTTTTTACCTGTTGGAAAGCACAATTTAAAAGTCATTAGCATCGAAGTTAGAAAAAAGGTAAATGCAAATGCAGTAGGTATCCCATTAGTAGCTTTATTTCAAGGTGTTATTGCGTTAATTGGGTTTTGGATTTTCAACGTTCCCGATCCATTCTTCTGGTTTGTGATTACAGCTGTTGGTTCCGTTATACCATTTGTTGGTACGGCTATCGGTATTTTACCGGTTGTTATCATTTTGTTATCTCAGGGGATGACTTTCGAGGCGATTGGAATTTTAATCTATGGTGTTGTAGTGGTTGGGTCTAGTGATAATCTTATACGATTATTGGTATTAAAACGAATGGCGGATGAACATCCATTAATAACCTTGGTAGGTGTAATTGTAGGTATTCCTGTTTTTGGTTTTATAGGATTGATATTTGGACCACTTTTAGTCTCTTTATTTTTATTAATTGTTAGCCTATACAACAAAGAGTTTGGAGACAAAAATCAAAGCGAACTTGTCTTAGGCACCGAATCCGGCGATGAAGTTGTTGCAAACCAAGGCATGAGTAAAGAAGATACAAGCGCTAATGTAAATAATGCATCCGAGTCTGATGATAAACAGCATAAAGATGAAGATTGATAAGGATTACGTTGAAAACAAAGCAAAAGATATCAATGAAAATGATATTAAGAAGCTTGAGAAAAAGAAAAGTAAATTGCGTAAAATACTTAATCTTGCAGCATTTTCTAATCAGAAAGAAAAAGCTAAGTTGCTCTTGGAATTAGTGCTTGAGTATAAAAAAGGCCATTACAAAGCGATTCCATGGCGTACCATAGCTGCCATCACGTTTACACTTTTGTACATTATCAATCCACTTGACATAGTGCCGGATATATTACCTTTTATCGGATTTATAGACGATATAAGCGTGTTTTTAGCATTATCTAAGTTAGTTGAAAAGGACTTAGAATTGTATACTGAATGGAAGTCTACTCGAGTAGGGGATTTTAGTGATTTATCTTAAATCTTATAAGCCCTTTTTATGCTGCTCTCTCGCAAGTAGCGTATTTTTAAGCAACATTGCGATAGTCATAGGGCCTACACCACCAGGAACAGGCGTGATAAAAGAACACTTTTTAGACACATTTTCAAAATCCACATCACCTGTAATTCGATAGCCTCTTGGTCTAGTTTCGTCAGGAACTCTTGTAATACCCACATCTATTACCACGGCATCGTCTTTTACCATTTCAGCTTTTAGGTAATTTGGAATTCCTAAAGCAGAAATGACGATATCTGCTTGCGAAGTAATTTGTGTGATGTTTTTGGTATGGCTATGTGTAAGCGTAACAGTAGAGTTTCCCGGAAAACCTTTTCTTCCCATCAGAATACTCATTGGTCTGCCTACAATATGACTACGTCCTATGATAACAGTGTGTTTGCCATCAGTTTCAACACCATAGCGTTCTATCAATTCTAAAATACCAAAAGGTGTAGCAGGAATAAATGTAGACATGTCTAAGGCCATCTTACCAAAATTAGTAGGATGAAAGCCATCTACATCTTTGTCAGGATCGACCTGCATAAGCACCCTTCTTGTATTTATCTGTTTAGGAAGCGGCAGTTGAACAATATAACCGTCTATATCATCATTTTTATTAAGTTCTTCTATTTTTGAAAGTAGTTCAAGTTCACTTGTAGTGCTTGGCATTTTAATTAAAGTGGACTCAAAACCAACTTGTTCACAGGCTTTAACTTTACTGCCGACGTAGGTAAGGCTAGCGCCATCATTACCAACAATTACAGCTGCCAAATGAGGAACCTTTTCACCATTAGCCTTCATTTTGTCAACTTCAGCTTTTATTTCATTTTTAATGTCTTGGCTTGTTTTTTTACCGTCTAGAAGTACCATGGTTGTTTGGGTTTTGGCTATTTAAGTAGTTATATATGATTAGAATGAAGCATGCTTTAATAATGTATGATTAAAGCCGGATTTACCTCATCTGATTCATCATCTGCATCAGTTTTCCTCGACCACCACCTTGCATCATTTTCATCATTTTGCTCATTTGAGCAAATTGTTTTAGCAGCTGGTTGACTTCTTGCACACTTGTTCCAGAGCCTTTCGCTACACGTCTTTTTCTGCTGGCGTTAAAGAGTTTAGGGTTTTCTCTCTCTTTTGGTGTCATCGAATTGATAATCGCTTCTATGCCTTTAAAGGCATCGTCGTCTATATCAATATTTTTCATCATTTTTCCGGCACCGGGAATCATTCCCATAAGGTCTTTAATGTTACCCATTTTCTTAACCTGCTGTATTTGCTTAAGAAAATCGTCGAAGCCAAATTTATCCTTAGCAATTTTCTTTTGCATTTTACGAGCTTCCTCTTCGTCGTACTGCTCCTGAGCTCTCTCCACAAGGGAAACCACATCACCCATCCCGAGGATTCTGTCGGCCATACGTGATGGATAGAACATGTCTATGGCATCCATTTTCTCGCCAGTACCTATAAATTTAAGTGGCTTGTCTACAACAGATTTTATAGATATTGCTGCACCACCTCTCGTATCACCATCTAATTTTGTAAGTACAACACCGTCAAAATCCAGAACATCGTTAAAGGCTTTTGCAGTGTTTACAGCATCTTGCCCAGTCATGGCGTCCACTACAAAGAGAATTTCATGAGGCTTAACAGCACTTCTAATGCTTGAAATCTCTTTCATGAGCACCTCATCGATGGCCAAACGACCTGCTGTATCTATTATGACTACATTATGTCCGTTTTCCTTAGCATGCGCTACAGCACGTTCGGCAATAAGGACAGGATTTTTTTCTTCTTTATCAGAAAATACATCAACCTGTATCTGTTCTCCTACAACGTGTAGTTGGTCTATCGCCGCAGGTCTGTACACGTCACCTGCTACCAATAATGGTTTTTTGGATTTTTTCTTTTTAAGGAAGTTTGCAAGCTTCCCCGAAAATGTTGTTTTACCACTACCTTGAAGACCAGACATCAATATAATGCTCGGATTTCCAGACAGGTTTACACCGGCAGCATCGCCACCCATGAGTTCGGTTAATTCGTCTTTAACGATTTTAACCATCAATTCACCAGGTTTTAATGTTTTTAATACATTTTGGCCAAGCGCTTTTTCTTTAACAGTGTCTGTAAAACTTTTAGCAATTTTATAGTTTACATCGGCATCAACGAGTGCTCTTCGTACTTCTTTAAGGGTTTCTGCTACATTGATTTCAGTAATCTGTCCATGACCTTTTAATAGATGTAAGGCATTATCTAGTTTATCGCTTAAATTATCAAACATTGTTTTTAAAATTTTAAAACCACAAATTTAAGGAATTGCTTTATTTGTGGATAGGGGATTAAGATTTTACTTTAATTTTTATTGGTTTTAGATGAATTTTAGACCTTCTATTATCAAAATATTTCTTCTAACTCTGGTATGGCTTTGCTATTTCATAAAATTATCTCATAATTTAATATTGAATTTATAAGTCATTAAATTCATGTAAATTTGGCACAAAACCGAATTATGCGCGAGAAAATATTTATGTATTTATTCTTTTTTACGCTATTGTTATGCATATTTATATATGTAAATGCTGAAAAAAAACTCATTGAAAAAGAGATAGAAATAGAAAAGCTCCAAGATAAACTTGAAGCTTTTCAAAAATAATTAATTAAAGCTGTTACTTGCTAGACTTTACTGCTAAGCTATATACCACTAAGCCAAATCCAATTTTGTTTACAGCATCACCGATATTGTATACGACATCCATAAAAGAGGCATCTACACCAAAGTTATAACCGAATAATCCTCCTGGTGTTCCTAGGATATATCCTACCGGGTAGATTGCCCAACCTACTAATACAAACCAGCATAATATGTTATGGGCTTTAAGCACATCGCCTCCAGCGGAAACTGCTAGCTGTTTGGCCTCACCGAACCATATCATGTAGACGATTACAAAATAAGCAATTCCTGAAGCAAGACCCCACTGCCAAGAAGCATCTGGCGTTACAGCTTCTCCAAAATAACCAGTTACAAGCATAACTACAGACCAGAAAATTAATTTCCACATTAAGCTAGCTTTTGCACCAGCTACTCTTAATATTAGGAAAAACTCAACACACATAAGTGGTACAGTAAGAACCCAGTCTACATATCTAAAGAATGTAGGTGATTCTTTTACAGCATCCCAATAATCTCTCATGTAAAAATAATGTACTGCAGCAATAAATGTAATCAGACCTGATACTAATACTGAAGTCCTCCATTTTTTATCAAATTGATTTAATGATAAAAAGAAAAAAGCAGAAGCTGCCATCATAGCCATACTTCCGACAAAGAAAGTAAAGCCAACGTAATCGTCGTTTGCCATCTTGGAAACAACGTCGCTAAGTAAAAATAATGTTCTCATAAAATTTAGTGTTTAATATTTGTTGAAGTAAATATACTTTTTAGTTAAACAGAATTGAGTATATTTCGATTTTTTTTGATTAATTTTAAATTCTTTTCAATTGTTTCATGAAAATATATAATTATTCTATTGTTTTAAGTTTTGTAAGCCTATGGATAAATTCTTATTTATCCTCAGAAAGTATATATTTATTGGGCTTTCTCATTATATTAACATTTGGAATTCTACATGGCGCAAACGATGTAGTTATTATTAATAAATCTTTTAAAAAACTGAATAACAAACCTTTACATTTCATAATTTTATTTTATTTAACTGTTGTTTTGTTTTCGGCTCTAATGTTTGTTTTTGTGCCGGATATAGCGTTACTTTTGTTTGTAATTATAAGCGCTTATCATTTCGGGGAACAACATTGGCACGATGTCTTGGTCTATTCTCAGAGATACATCAAACTTTTCTACGAGCTTGTTTATGGTTGTTTTATTTTCAGTCTGATATTCTATTTTCATCTTACTGAGGTAGAAAGCATAATAGAAAGTATTTGTGGCTACTACATAAACTTGTCAATGATGTGGCTGTATCTTACTGTTTCGGGTGTTTTACTTGTTCTTGTTGGAATCTATTTTTACAGAACAAATAAGTTTTTTAAAATGCAAATAACAGAGCAAATTTTATACCTATTGGTATTAGCCATAATCTTTAGAGTGTCTGGGCTTATTTGGTCTTTTGCCATTTATTTTGTCTTATGGCATAGTTTACCATCATTACACGACCAGATCAAGTTTCTGTATGGATCAGTTGATAGGAATACTATTTTTGATTATATCAAGAAAGCATTTGTTTATTGGCTAGCTTCTATTGTGGGACTTGTTGTGTTGTATTTTGTATTTAAAGATTACAAAGTTTTTGAAGCCTTGCTATTTTCGTTTATTGCTGCTATAACATTTCCTCATGTTGTGGTGATTTACAAAATGTTCAGCTCAAAAAAATAATCTAGTGGCGATTAAGCCATTCTAAAAAGGATGCGAAATTTTCTTGACTCACGCCATGTGCAGCAGGAAACTCTTTGTAATAGCATTCTATATCCAGTTCACTTAAGACTTTTGGTGTTTTCTGAGCCCAGCTTACAGGGATAACCTGGTCCATTGTGCCATGTGAATTATAAATGTTTAAGTGTTTATAATCTTCCTTTGGCTGGAAGTCTATCATATTTTTGTCGATATAGCCACTTAAACCAACTACGTTTTTAACCAGTTTAGGATAGGATAGGGCAGTTGCAAAACTTAGAATAGTACCCTGGCTAAACCCAAGCAGGGTTACGTCTTCTTCGTCGATGTTGTATGCTGAAATAACTTCTTCAATAAAATTCTTAATTTTATCTCTCGAACTAATGGCTTGGTCTATATCACTAAATTTATTTTGATTGGCATCAAAATTAATGGCGTACCAAGCATTTCCAAAGGGTTGAAGTTTGTAAGGCGCTTTAGCAGACACGATAGTGTACTTTTCCGGTAAGTAGCTCGCAAATGAAAACAAATCGTTTTCGTCGCTGCCGTAGCCATGCAGCATCAAAATTAATGGTGCTTTTTTAGTTAATGATGATGGTCTTAAGTTATGTTCAAGGCTTAAAGAAGCTGTTGTCATTTATAATACTTTAAATAGTTTCTGAAATAATGTACCCAATAGTGGAATTAACTGCTTTTTTCCGGATATAGCGCCAATAAATCCATAAACCCATAAAATAGAATAAAAAATGTAGAGGCTAGAACTTATCATCATGCTGTCAAACCCGGTAACCAAAGGGGCAAGTGCAATAAATATAAAATGAAGCCCAAAAGACTGCCGGATATGAAATCGAGCAAAGTCGTGCCGCTCTTCCATATTCATAAAAATGGCAATTATAGAGCCTAAGAAAAAAAACAAATAGCTAACAATCGCAGCAGATTTTCCTTTTATTTTTGAGTTATTCTGAGACATAATAGTCGTTATTATTAATAATACCGTAAGCTTTACCTTTGTGTTTTTCACCTAAGAAAATGGCGTTTTTAGATTTCGATTTAATATCTTTTTCTTCTAAAACCCATTCAACATCCGGGTTGAAAAGTGTAAGTTCTGCAAATTCTCCTTCTTTAATTTGATGTTCCCGGATTTTAAACCTGTTTCTGCCTTTTGTCAAATACGCGATAGCATCTTCCAATTCGAAAATACTGTTTAATATTCCAAAAGACGATTCCAGCCCAATGCTCCCAAATTCTGCATTCTCAAATTCGGTTTTTTTGAGTTCTATGTTTAAAGGATTATGATCCGTTGTTACCATATCGATTGTGCCGTCTGCTAATCCTGCTTTAAGCGCTTCTACATCTTCAGTTTCTCGTAAAGGTGGCATGACTTTATATTTACTGTCAAATTCTGATAGCTTTTCATCGGTATATGCCAGATTGGAAAGCACAACACTACAAGACACATCAAGGCCGTTTGCTTTTGCTTTTCTGATTAAATCTACAGACTCTGCCGTAGAGATATAAGCAAAATGTAATTTTGTATTTGTGTATTTGAGAATTTCAAGATCTTTTTGAAGCTGTATGACTTCTGCCATTTTCGGAAACCCCTTTAATCCAAGTGCAGTACTTACAGTGCCTTCATGAATTTGAGCATTTTCTGTTAAGTTGACATCATTTGGATAAACTTGAATCAATGCATCTATCGTGCTGGAGTATTGTAAAGCTATTTTAAAGAGATTTGCATCAGAAATACACTTCTTGTAGTCTCCAAAGCAAACAGCGCCCTTAGATTTCATATCGTACAACTCGGCAATGTGTTTAAGGTCCGAATTCCTTGTTAATGCACCCATAGGGAACAGGTTTACGATATGGTGCTTAGCAAAGTTTTTGATAAATTCTATTCCCGTAGATTGATCTATAATCGGGTCTGTATTTGGTGTTGAAATAACACTGGTAAAACCACTTTTTTTACAAGTAGCTAAGCCGTTTTTTAAGGTTTCTCGTTCTTCGAAACCCGGTTCTCCAAAACTTACTGAAGAATCAAACCAACCTTTGGAGATGTGAAGATTGGGTAGGTCTATACATTCAAAATTGCTGCCTTCGATATGATCGCTTATGGTTTTGATGATGCCATCCTCGATTAAAATATCTTTTTTTTGAAAATGTAAATCGCTGTCTTTATCTACTATTGTTGCAGATTTAATAAGCAAATTCATAGAAGGTTATTTAATATATTTCAACAAAAATAATTCAATAATCATAAACATCAAGGCAAAAGCAATAAACCATTGCCAAAAGGATTTAATTTTATACGAATTGTCGAAATACTCAGAAAAATCTTTAAAATTGTTGTAAACATTAGATTGTTTATCATCTACATCTACATAAGCCAATTTACTTTCTTTGGTGTTGTAATTAAAGGCTAAATGTTGCAAGGTATCCTTATCAGCATTTGTAATTACATAATGTCCGGCTGTTTTAGGAAAATCTGCTAAAGTTAAGCTAACGTACTCACCTGAAAATTCTTGTCTAGGTATATAAATTTCGTTATCTCTTTCAATTTTTAAAACTTCATCGCTCTTCAAAATACTTTTTACGGATATGCTATTAGGTTGTCCTATATTGTAATAAAGTTTTTCGCTGCTTTGTGCTTGTAATGCCAAATTGTAAAAGCTTAATACTATCAGTGGAGACTGTTTAAAGTTTGAATTATTTTCGATTGGGGCATTAAACCTAAACGATTTTCCGTTTAGTTCTAAAAAAGCTCCGCCGTTGCTAAAATCTAGTGCGCTGTTTGATGTGTTACTCGAGAAATAACTTTCGAATGTAGGATAATCAAAGTTTTCAACCTTTTCTGTAAAAACATTTGTAAACAAAGGATGACCAAAATTGATGTTAGTCAACTTAATTTCTCGATTTATTTTAGCCTGATATGCTTTAAAATTAAGTGCTTTAAATAAAATGTTATAAGAAAATACATTTGCATTTTTTCCAGGTATAATACCGATAACCTTATTGTCTTTCTTTGCATTTTCAACACTTAAGCTTAGCGTTTCAGGGATTTCGCTCAATTCATTTAAAAGGATAACATCATTGCTGGTCATCTCCGAATATTCAAGATTTTCTATTAAAACTTGCTTATAGTTAAATCTTTCATTTTTAAAGATTCTGTCGAAATACTCTGTATAAGTATTTGAAATTACAAGCACATTGATGGGTTCGGGTTTGGTAATGCTAAAATATAGAGAGTTGTCATAGCGTAATCCTGAGTCTTCAATTATAATTTTACCGCCTTTTATTTCCGTATCATCTATATCGAATTGATATATTTTTTCGCTTTCGTCATCAAATTTTAAACTAAATTTTCCTAATAATTTATTGAAATTAAAAATCGAAACGGGTAATGTAGCATTTGAAACGGTTGAAGATTTAATTTTGAATATTAGCTGCTTACTGTTAGAATCTTTCTTTAGATAAAGGGTATCGATACTAAAATTTTGTGTGTTTATGGGTTTGTATTTTACCAGATGGTAATCGATAGCATCTGTGCTGTCGGCTTGAAATGAATTTTCAAAAGATTGAAAATCTGATAAGACGATTAGATTTCTTTTAGTTTTCGTTTTTTTATTAAAATTTGATATGCTTTTTGTGATTAAATTTTTGAAATCTAGCGTATTAGAAGTATAAGATATATCAAAGATGATAGATTTTAGTTCCTTCTTCGTCAAATCCTTATAATTGTCTGTATGCGTGGCAAGATGAAATTTTTCGTTTTCGGGCAGATACTCAATTAAGTCTTCCTTAGCCCTAAGAAAAAGTTCACCATTTTCACCTTTTAGGGACATGCTGTAAGAGTTGTCTAAAAATATGCTTAGTTCTTTTTCGTCATCACTTGCAACCTGATTAGGAAAATAAGGTTGTGCAAAGGCCATAATCAAACTGCCAACTAATAGAAGTCTCGTGATTAATGTAAGCCATTTTTTAAGTTGAGAGCTTTTTCTGGAAGACGTTTCTAGCTTTTTAAGTAATACGACGTTTGTAAAGGCTTCAGTTTTAAATCGTCTTAACTGAAAAAGATGAACAATTATAGGGATAATTAAGGCAAATAAGGCATAAAGAATTTCAGGATGAACAAACCTCATATCGTTTTTTAAGACAAAGCAAATATAGTATAGTGTTAGTCTAAAAAGGAAAACTTAAGATTATTTTTCGATACTAAAGGTAAACTTTGTGTAAATGCCCTTTTCAGAGTCCACTTGAATTTTGCCGCCCAGGTTATTTATAAGTTTCTTTACGGTAGATAATCCAATCCCATTTCCTTTTTGGCCTCTTCTGTCTTGCTCTGCGACGGTTGTAAAGAGTTTAAATATTTCTTTTTGTTTGTCTTTTTCAATGCCAATGCCATTGTCTTTCACACTAAAAAAGTAATGCGTTTCGTCTTCAAAAAAGTCTAAATCGACTATAATGTTGTCTTTGTCGTTATATTTTAAGCTGTTGCCAATCAGGTTTAAGAGAATCTGTTCCAGAGCAACTTTGTTACAGAAAATAATTTTGTTTTTTTCAGGAATATTTATGTCGCAGTTGTCATTTACATCGATTAATTCTATGATGCTTTCCAGCAACTCGTGCAAATCTACATATTCTTTTAAATCGGTTTCCGTTATTGTATCACTTTCGTAGTGCATTAGAATATTGCTAATGTAATCGCTCATTTTAAAAGCAGATTGTTTCAGATTGTTCAAGTACTGAAAGCCTGCATCGTCGAGTTTGTTTTTGTATTTGCTTTTTAAAATGTCTATAGTAACAATAATATTAGCTAAAGGCATTTTCATATCATGAGATACAACACCGGCAAAGTTCTGCAATTGAACATTTTTCTCCTTAAGGTGCTTTTGCGTCTCAATAAGATTTTTTTGCTTAAAGCGAAGCTCGAGCAATTTTACAACTTGGTTAGCGAGGTTTTTTAAGGCTTTTTTCTGTGGTTCTGTAAGTTTTTTGGGGATAAAATCTATAACGCAAATTGTTCCTAAAACATGGCCACTTTCTAGTATTAGGGGAGCGCCTGCGTAAAATCGCAAGCCTTTTTCAACAACATGTGGATTGTCTTTAAATACAGGATCTTTAGAGGCGTCTTCGATTTCATAAATGCTTTTGGAGCTTTCGATCGCGTGGGTGCAAAACGAATGTTTTCTATGGGTTTCAGAGGAATCTATTCCGATTTTGGATTTAAACCATTGTCTATTTTCATCAACTAAGCTAATAAGCGATACAGGTGTATTACATATATATGCAGCTAGTGATGTGAGTTCGTCGTATTCTTTCTCTGGTTGTGTGTCTAGAATATCTAAGGCCTTTAAAGCTTTAAGGCGATCTGTTTCAGTGTTGTTTTTGATAGTATGAAGTACTTTATTAGTCTGCAAATTTAAGAATATATTATAATATATTAAAAAAATGAATGTTAAGAATAAAAATATTAAATATTCTTATTAAACCCATTTTGTTAAAAATGGTCAAAAAAACCCGCATAAAAGCGGGTTTTTGAAAGATTGTATGTGAACTTAATGTATTAAGCTTCTGCTATAACATCGAAACTAAAGTCGGCTACCACTTGTCTGTGGAATCTAATTTTTGCTTCGTACTGTCCTAATCTTTTTATGTTTCCACCTAGTATAGAAATAAATTTTTTGTCTATGTCTACACCTTTTTCAGCAAGTGCTTCGCTTAAATCTGCATTTGATATACTACCAAATAACTTGTCTGCAGCTCCGGCCTTCACTGGTATTTTTAATTCTATCGCATCTAATTTTGCAGCTGCTTCTTTTGCTTCATTTACAGCTTTTTCTTCTTTGTGTGCGCGTTGTCTTAGGTTTTCTGCTAATACTTTTTTTGCAGATTCTGTAGCAAGGATAGCGTAACCTTGTGGTATAAGGTAGTTTCGGCCATAACCATTTTTTACAGTTACTATATCGTCAGCAAAACCTAAATTGTCTACATCTTTTTTTAATATCAATTCCATTGTGAATAGTATTTTATTTAAGTAAATCGCCAACGTATGGCATTAATGCTAAATGTCTTGCTCTTTTTACAGCTTGAGCAACTTTTCTTTGGTATTTTAAAGAAGTACCAGTTAAACGTCTTGGTAAAATTTTTCCTTGCTCGTTAACGAATTCAAGTAAAAAATCAGCATTCTTATAATCTACATATTTGATACCTGCTCTTTTAAACCTGCAGTATCTTACTTTGCTCTTTGTCTCTATATCCAGAGGGGTTAAATATCTGATTTCCCCTTCGTTTTTCTCTTTAGATTGTTCTTCTATTTTTGACATAATCTATGCTTTTTGGTTAGTTCGTTTTACTCTCTCTCTTGCCCACTCTATAGCGTATTTGTCTAACTTAACAGTTAAGAAACGCATAACACGTTCGTCTTGTCTCATCATTAATTCCATAGTGTCGATCGCTGTTGGGGTAACTTTAAACTCCAACAAGTGGTAAAACCCACTTTTCTTGTTCTCAATTGGATAAGCTAATTTCTTAAGCCCCCAATCTTCTTTGTGTACCATTTCGGCACCCTCTGAAGCCAAATAGTCTTCAAACTTTTTTACTGTTTCCTTTATCTGCTCTTCAGATAAAACGGGATTCAAAATGAAAACAGTTTCGTACTGGTTCATAAATTATTGTGTTTTAAATTAAAATGGTTGCAAAAGTAATCTTTTTATTTTTAACAACAAGCGGATGATTATAAATGTTTATGCGGCTGGCCTGAATATTTACTCTTTTAGGATTTTAAAGTTTTTTTTAAACCCATCACTCGTTAATTCTATAAAATACATGCCTTTGTTAAAACCTGCTAAATCAATTATGTTTTGAGTAGTAGTAAAGGTTTTGATGAGTTTTCCGTTGGTGTTATACAGCTTTATTTCACTTATAGGTAATCGTTTAGGATTGTCTATCGTCAGATTGTCTTTTACAGGATTTGGGTAAATTGAAATTGAATTTAAATCTTGATAAGCTTTAATTGATAAATTACATGTACTATCAAAGCCATAAGTAGTAGTTTGATCGAAAATGATGATGTTCCAAGTATTGTAAGGCGGCTGATTATTGCTTGCAGATTGTGGGTCATCCACTTCGATACAAATGTGTTGTGTCCAATTTACTCCCGGAACACCTTCGTTGTACAAATTAAGCGTAAGGTTGGTTAAATCGAAATTAGGATTGTTAAACTTGAGGCCTTGTAGGGCAACATTGGACAGGTCTACTAATTCTAAATTTGGTAAACCGCTAAGGTCTAAGTAGGAAATATCCACATTAAGACAATCGCCACAGGGATTTGATGCTATAAGTTGCTTTAGATTGGTATTATTACTTAAAATGCCAGCTTGAGCGTTATCTAAAAATATGTTGTAATTGGAAAAGTCTAAAATCTCTAATGCCGTAAATCCTTCAATACCAGTGAGGTTTGTGATAAGCCCAAAGGTTTGAACATTAGAAAAATCAAGAATCGTAATTGTGTTGATATCAGAAGTTAAGACTTGACCATTTATAGTGTTGTCGCTATCTATATTTAAGTCTATCAAGGCTTGTTCAAAATTCTGATCAGGAATAGATGTAGTTTGGGATATGGTTGTATTTGAACTAAATACTATTAAGACAATTATAAATATGTTGTAGAGCTTAGTCACAATTAGTGTTTTTAAATCGTTTATAAAGTTAAACTTTAAATATTAGATTTCAATGAACAATTAAAATTAACTGTGCATGTGCTATGGTTATGACCAATTATCTACAAAAGATAAAAATCCTTTATAATGGCCTCTAAATATTACACCTTCAGCTTCAAATATATACTCGATTTCGAATTCGCCAGTTGGAAGTTTAGTAACGGATAATTCTGCTTGCTCATAAGCCTCAGGTTGCCCTAAAACTAAGCCGTTAAATAATAAATTATCAGAATTTGGGTTTTGGATTACCTTCGCTGAAGGGCCAAAGCGAAACAAGGTTACAATATCTAATGTAAAAGGATTATCATCATTATTTCCTAATTGATAAATGCCTTCCGGTATTTCTTGGAGAGCATAATATTCAGCAGGTACAGATATCCAGATATTTACAATATTTATATTTGTATCCCCTTCCTCAAAAGAAAAATCGGAGTATTCCGAATTTATAAATTCCAGCATACAGCTCGTTGTGTTAAACTCACTTGTACTGTTCATATTTATTCTGCCTACTTCAGTATTGTAAGTATTACATTTATAAACAAATCCGTTAAATACTTCGTTGTTTTCAACACAATTTACATATTCTTCATAATCATCTTCTGAACAAGACAAAAGGATTAGGCTTATAATAGTTAGGAATGCTATTTTTTTCATCATAAATAAGAGTTTCTTGGGTGAGTTTAATTAGAATCTATAGGTTTATCAATTCAATTTATCTTTTAAATATCTGCCGGTAAGCGAATCTTTATTCTTTACTACTTCTTCGGGTGTTCCTACGGCAACAACATTACCACCTTGTTCACCGCCATCAGGTCCTAAATCGATGATGTGATCGGCACATTTTATCAAATCCAAATGATGTTCAATCACAATAACGGAATGCCCTTTTTTGATAAGCGCTTCAAAAGATTTTAAAAGCTTTTTGATGTCATGAAAATGTAGTCCGGTTGTAGGCTCATCGAATATAAAAAGTGTTTTTTTGGCATTGCTTCCCTTCCCTAGAAAGGTCGCCAGCTTAATGCGTTGTGCTTCGCCGCCAGAAAGTGTAGAGGAGCTTTGGCCTAAGGACACATAATTTAAGCCCACATCGTGGAGTGGCATTAGTTTATTTACAATTTTATCCTGCTCATGCTCTCTAAAAAAATCTATGGCTTCGTCTACACTCATACTTAGCACATCGTGTATAGATTTGCCTTCGAAGACTACTTCTATAATTTCCGGTTTAAATCGCTTACCATGACAGGCGTCGCATAATATATGTACGTCTGCCATAAACTGCATTTCGATGGTAATTTCCCCTTCACCTTTGCACTTTTCGCAACGGCCGCCATCTACATTAAAGCTAAAGTGGCTTGGCTTGTATTTCCTAAGTTTTGATAGTTTTTGAGAAGCAAAAAGTTGTCGGATATCGTCGTATGCTTTTATATAAGAAACCGGATTAGACCTGGAAGAGCGGCCAATGGGGTTTTGGTCTATGTATTCTACGTTATCTATCTTATTAACATCTCCTGTTAGCTCGTCAAACTGCCCAACTTTTTTGCCATGGATGCCTAATTTTTTGCTTAGAGCCGGGAATAAAATATTTTTAACTAGTGTACTTTTTCCGCTACCCGAAACCCCGGTAATTACGGTAAGCATATTTAATGGAAATTCTACATCAATATTTTTAAGATTATTTGCTCTGGCACCTTTAATTTTTAAGCTATGTTTTACGTTTCGTCTTTGTTTTGGGATTTCAATCGTCATTTTATGGCTGAGGTACTGCGATGTCAGCGAATCAGTCTTGCAAATATCTTCCATTGTTCCATAGGCAACAACTTCACCACCATAAACACCGGCTTCAGGTCCGATATCTATTATAAGGTCTGCTTCCTTCATCATATCTTCATCATGCTCCACAACAATTACTGTATTGCCTAAGTCTTTTAAGTTCTTCAATACATTAATTAACCTTTCGCTATCTCTGGAATGTAAACCAATAGAAGGTTCGTCTAGTATATACATGGACCCCACCAAACTGCTACCTAAAGAAGTTGCTAAATTAATACGTTGTGATTCGCCACCCGATAGGGTATTGGATTTCCTGTTAAGTGTTAGATAGCTTAAGCCTACATCGGTCAAAAATTTTAATCTAGAGGTAATTTCTTTAAGCAGTCGTTTGGAAACGTCTTGGTCATGTTTTGAAAGTGAAAGCGAGTTAAAAAGGTCCAGTATTTTTACAATGGGTAAGTCTACTAGCTCTGTTATACTTTTTCCTCCTATTTTGACGTATTCGGCCTCTTTTCTTAAGCGTTTGCCCTTGCAGGATTTGCATCTGGTTTTGCCACGATACCGAGACAGCATCACACGATTTTGAATTTTGTAAGATTTAGCTTCTAAAGCTTCAAAAAAATCGTAGATGCCCTTAACGTATTCATTGCCATCCCACAAAATTTGTTTTTGCTCCTCGGAGAGCTCAAAGTAGGGTTTGTGTACCGGGAAGTCAAATTTATGAGCATGTGTAATAAACTGTTCTCTGTACCATCCCATTGTATCTCCTTTCCATGGTGTTACTGCATAACCATAGACACTTAATCCTGTGTTTGGAATTATCAGGTCCTCGTCTAATCCGATAACATCGCCATAACCTTCGCAAACGGGACATGCTCCATAGGGGTTGTTAAAGCTAAATAAATGAACATTAGGTTCTAAAAACTTCATCCCGTCACGCTCAAAAACATTACTGAATTTGTAGGATTCTTTTGCGTTTATATTAAAAAGTTCAATTTCGCCGTGGCCTTCATAAAAGGCATTTTCTATTGCGTCGCCTAGCCTGTTATAAAAATCTTCGTCGTGTTTTACAATTACCCGATCTACAACAAGGTATAAGTCTTTTTTAGGAATTCTTTTGTCTACAGCTTCATCTAAACGAATAACGTCGTTTTTAGACATAATTCTGCTGAATCCTTGTTTGAGTAGTATCTTTAATTTGTCCTTTAAACTTCTGTTTTTTTCAATTTTGATAGGTGAAAGTAAAAGGAGTTTGGTGCGTTCTTCCAGAGATTTTACTCTATCAATTACATCAGAAACGGTGTCTTTTTTTACAATTTCACCAGAAATAGGGGAGTAGGTTTTGCCTATTCTTGCGTAGAGTAGTTTTAAGTAATCATAAATTTCTGTTGTAGTGCCTACTGTAGATCTTGGGTTTGTACTATTTACTTTTTGTTCTATGGCAATAGCCGGAGCAATCCCTTTTATGTCATCTACTTTAGGTTTGTTAAGTTTACCCATAAATTGCCGCGCGTAAGCGGACAAGCTTTCTACATATCGTCTCTGGCCTTCTGCGTATAAGGTGTCGAATGCTAAACTGGATTTACCTGACCCGGAAAGACCTGTAATAACTACCAGCTTGTTTCTAGGTATTACAACATCTATGTTTTTGAGATTATGCATTTTAGCCCCTTTGATAATAATATGCTCTAGTGGGCTTATTTCTGTGTGATTTTCTACCATAATGCTACAAATATAAATGGAGGTATTTGTTTGAGCTTATGAGCATATGTTAAATGTTAAATAATATGTTGAAGCTTTTGTTTTCTAAATAAAAATATATATTTGATTTTTAATTATAAAATTCACTGCCTATATAATAGCATTACTTAAATCTTATAAAACACAAATTTCATACTCAGAAATTAAAAGTAATGTTATGTATGCACAAACTTTAACGGAAGCCGAACTTGTAAAAAGTTACATAAATGGTAATGAAAATGCTTTGGCACATCTAATTGATAGACACAAGCATAAAATATTTGGATTTATTCTTTCCAAAATACAGGACAGAACCTTAGCAGAAGATATTTTTCAAGATACATTTATAAAAGTTATCCGCACCTTAAAACGTGGAAAATACAACGAAGAAGGCAAATTTCTACCTTGGGTAATGCGAATTGCGCATAATCTCGTCATAGACCATTTTAGAAAAAACAACAGAATGCCAAAATTTGATACCAAAACAGATTTTGATATCTTTTCTGTTATCCAAGACGAAGATTTGAATGTGGAGTCCAGTATAATCAAGGAACAAATCGAGACGGATATTAAATCTATTATCTGTGAGTTACCGGAAGACCAGCGTGAAGTATTAGAAATGAGAATTTTTAAGGAATACAGCTTTAAAGAAATTGCTTACAAAACAGACGTGAGTATTAATACAGCTTTGGGTAGAATGCGATATGCTTTGATAAACATGCGAAAAATTATAAAAGAAAGGAATATAATTTTAACAGAAAAATAAGCCCATTGCCAAACAATATTTAAAATTGTATGTACGTTATATAGAATAAATTAACTATATGACAAACATTTACTTAAATCCAAAACCACGCAAGAAAGTGGAAATTGCAGAACCAAGTCAGGAATGTATAAGTTTCCTACTTAACTATTCAAAATCTTTAAGAATTGTAAAATACAAGGATTTAGAGTTTGAAAGTATACAGAATTAGTCTTTTTCTTAGTTTCATTTTTAAACACCCCAACCAAGGGTGTTTTTTTGTGGCATACATTTAAACAACTTATACATCCAACAATTAATTTTATGATTATTATTTTAGAATTTAACTAGTTTGTAATTATATTTTTTTAGTTTTACTATTGTTAAAATTTATTAAATTTGTTTTGATAAATAATCTAAAACTAAATGCAGACTAACTGTCGATTTTTATTTTATTGTCTAGTATTTATACCTCTAATTACTTTTGGGCAGCACCCTAAAATTGATAGTTTAACGTCTGTTTTAAATTCAACTAAAAACGAAAAGGAAAGAGTTAATTTATACAATGAAATAGCTTACAGATATGTATTTGTTAAGTTTGATAGTATAAAGCCTAATGCAGATAAAGCGATAGCCTTATCCAAAAAAATTGACTACCCTATAGGCATTGCAGTAGCAAAAAAATCACTTTCCATTTATTATTATTTTTTAGGCGATCGCGAAACCAGTTTTGATAATATCAATACTGCTATTCGTATTTTTAAGGCAGAAAAAGACAGCTTAGGTGTCGCCAAGGCTTATAATAACCTTGCTACACTGTACAAAAATTTCGGATTACTTAAAGAATCTGCAAAAGCTTTTGATTCCGCGATTTATTTTAATAAAATAATACGTTATAACCAAGGCCTTATAGACAATCACATCAATCTAGCCGGTGTATACGTAAAGCAAGGCGATTATGATACTGCTTTAAGGGTTTATGATATTGCAGACTCTATAAATCTAATTGAAAAGGATTTAAGTTCTCAAGCAAGCATAAAAAGTGGTATTGGTTTGATATATGAAGACCAAGGCAAATTTGATTCTGCTATAGTACTATTGAATGAGAGTTTGAAAATTTTTGAACAGTTGGATAAGACAAGAAATGTTGTGGCTATGGCCAACAACATTGCTAACATTGCTCAAAAAAAAGGAGAATATTTAACCTCTATCGAGTATTTTAATAAAGCCCTTCTGTCTGCCAAAGAGATAAACAATCCCAGAATGGAAGCCATACTTCTAAATAATCTGGCTAATAATTATTTAGAACTTAATGATAAAGGCAAAGCCTTAGAGCTTTACAATAAATCAGCAGATATAATAAAAGGTATAGACGATTATGCTTATGCTGCTACTTTATCTAATATAGCTTTAATTCTAGAAGATGAAAATGCTGAAGAATCTCTAAAATACACACAGAAAGCATTTGATTTATACCAGAAAATGGGTAGCAAACCAAATATGATTGGTATGTTAAACCAACAAGCGAGCTATTATTTTAACAAGAAAGATTATCAACTCTCAAAAGATTTTTTTCTTAAATCCAAACAATTATTAAAAGCAGTAGACTCTGATGTATACAAGTGTAATATTTGGAGTGGTTTGTGCAAAACTAATTTTGCTTTAGGAGAAATAGACTCTGCGCGATATTATGGAAATGAAGCGCTTAAGCTTGCTGAACAAACTCAGCTTCTAAGTACTCATTCAGACATAGCGAAATCTCTTTACAATATTTCAAAAACAAAGAATAATGCACAAAAAGCACTAGAGTATCTAGAAACGCACATTAAACTTAAAGATTCTTTGTTTAACCAGGATAAATCTAAAGCCTTAGGGCGGTTAGAAGCTGAATTGGAATTTAAAAATCTTAAAGAAAAACTAGAATTAGAGAGACAAACCGAAAAACGAGAAAATGAGTTAAAGTTAGAAACTCGTAAAAAACTTATTTTTGCACTTATTGGTATAGTTTTAACATTGTTAGCTATATCGGCTCTTCTTTATTTCATTAAACAACAAAAAACAAGAGTAAATAATCGCTTAAGAATTATATCTGATGAACTTCACGAAAAAAATGAAAAACTAAAAAAGCTTCATGTTCAAAAAAACAGATTAATATCTATAATATCACATGACTTTAGAGGTCCTTTAAATAATTTGTCACAATCGATAGACTTGTATTTAGATAAAAATCTAAGCGTTGAGGAATTTAATGAATGGTTGCCCTTAATTAAAAGTAATATTGAATCTACGCAGGGTCTTATTGAAAATCTTATAGTTTGGGCTAAGCAGTCTTTAAAGGAATTTCAGATTAATAAGGAAGTATTAAACCTTTATGATCAAACCTTTGTCTTGTTACAAACTCATGAAGTTGCAATACATGAAAAAGATATTAAAGTATCAAACCAAATACCAAAGGATGCAGAAATATTTATTGACAAAAATACCTTGGATTTAGTGATGAGAAATTTGCTTGTTAATTCACTAAAGTATTGTAATGCCAACGATGAAATAAGCTTTTCCTTTAGTCAAGACAATACATTTACAAAAGTTTGTATAGAAGACACAGGCGTGGGTATGAAAAAGAAAACTGCAGAAGCTTTATTTCAAAGTGACGACCTGATATCAGCATTAGGTACCGGAAAAGAAAAAGGTTCTGGTATAGGAGCTATTTTATCCAAAAATTTCTTAGAAGAAAACGGTGGTACAATATGGGTAGATTACTCGCAGGAAGGTAAAGGCACTAGAATTTGCTTCCAAGTTCCTGTAAAACCAAAAAAATAAAAATATTTATTTCTTTTTCTTTAAGTAATCGTTAATCACAGAACGTCTGCCAATTGTTTTGGTTATTATGTCTTTTTCTAAATCCCAACCGCGAGCCGGCGAATATTCTCTGCCATACCATATAATTTGAAGATGTAAATCGTTCCAGGCCTCTTTAGGGAATAGCCTTTTTGCATCTCTTTCGGTCTGCACAACGCTCTTGCCATTAGATAGGCACCACCTGTACATCAATCTGTGAATGTGTGTGTCGACAGGAAATGCAGGCACGCCAAATGCTTGTGATACCACAACGCTAGCTGTTTTATGCCCTACAGCAGGCAACTCTTCCAGAGCTTCCATGTCATTAGGTACTTTACCATTGTATCTGTCGATTAAAATTTGAGATAAGCCATGAATTCCTTTGCTTTTCATTGGTGACAATCCTACAGGTTTTATGATTTCTCTAATTTCTTCAACACTCATCTTTACCATGTCATAAGGATTATCTGCTCTTTCAAACAGTATAGGGGTAATTTGATTTACCCGGACATCCGTACTTTGAGCAGAGAGCAATACAGCAATTAGCAAAGTATAAGGGTCTTTATGGTCCAGAGGTATCGGAATCTCGGGGTAAAGCTCATTTAACGTATTTATAACGAAGTTTACTTTATCGGATTTACGCATTATCTTTAATTTTATAACAAAAATACGCTATGACAACATTAAAGAAAGGAGATAATGCTCCAAATTTTTCAGCTAAAGATCAAGATGGTAATCATCACGAATTAAATGATTATAAAGGTAAAAAACTTGTGGTATTCTTTTATCCAAAAGCGAGCACGCCAGGATGTACAGCAGAAGCATGTAATCTTAGAGACCACTGGGCTACCTTCCAAAAAGAGGGTTATGAGATATTAGGGGTTAGCGCAGATTCGGCAAAGCGCCAACAAAACTTTAAAACTAAATACGAATTACCATTCCCTCTTCTAGCCGACGAAGATAAATCTGTAATCAACGCATTTGGTGTTTGGGGGCCAAAAAAGTTTATGGGGAAAGAATATGACGGTATACACCGAACTACTTTTGTTATAGACGAAAATGGTGTGCTAAGCGACGTGATTACAAAAGTAAAAACCAAAGCCCACGCTGAACAAATCTTATAATCGTTTCTTTTAAAAGGTTTCAATTAGGTTTATTGGAACCTTTTTAATTTGTTTTAATTTTGACTGATGCAGGGTTTAGGTCACTACCTTCTACTTTAAGTTCTATTTCTCCAGCCTCTTCTGTCGACTCTACAATAACTACCAATTTGCCGCTGAATAACTTCATGGTTGGCAAATGAAACATTTCTAATGAGGTAGGATCTCCATTACAAACAGCTTTAAATTTTCCTTGTCCTGTTACAGAAAACGATAATTGATTTTCTGCAGTTGGACATGGATTACCATCCTTATCAACCAAAGAAACTGTTATGAAAGCTAAGTCTTCTCCGTTGGCATTTAAATTAGTTCTATCGGCCTCTAAAATGATATCCTTAGGTTTTCGAGCTGTAGTTATCTGTTTTTCTGCAACAGAGTCTCCATTTTCATCAAAGGCAACCACTTTTATCTTTCCAGGTTCATATTTTACATCCATCCACATCAGTCTATAGCGATGTTGAGGTGTACTATCATTTTTGGTTCTTACACCCTGACTTTTCCCATTAACAAACAATTCTGCAGTATTATAACTGCTGTAAACAAATATAGGTGTGGTTTTCCCTTCACGGCCTTCCCAATTCCAGTGTGGTAAAATATGTAGAGTTTCGTCTTTTGTATTCCATCTGCTTCTATAAAGGTAGTAGCGATCTTTAGGTATTCCTGCTAAATCGCTTATCCCAAAGTAAGAGCTTCTGGAAGGCCAGACTTCATCATAAGGCGTTGGTTCGCCAAGGTAATCAAAACCTGTCCACACAAATTCGCCAATAACCCATGGTTTGTCGTCTTGTAAGACAAAGTCATCATCAGGAACATTGGACCAACTACAATACTCCAAATCATAAGATGATGATTGGTAATCGTCATACTGTTTCATGCTTGCTTTCTCTACAGGGAATTTGTAAATCCCCCTGGAGCTTACCGTCGAAGCTGTTTCAGACCCTAGTAATAATCCTTGTGGAAAGGTTTTGTAGGCTTCTTCGTAAAGATGAACACGATAGTTTAGACCGGGGACATCCATAACAGCGCCAAATCCATTTTTCATAACCGCTTCAACTTGATCCATACCAACAGTAACAGGTCTAGTAGGGTCTTCACGATGAAAAATATCCTGTAGCCATTTGGCTCGTTTTACACCTTCATCTCCCCATTGGTCCGGAACTTCGTTACCAGAACTCCACATTACTATACTTGGATGATTTCGAGTGGCTCTTATCAAATTAACGAGGTCTTTTTCAGCATAATCATCAAAAAATCTATTGTAGCCGTTTTTTACTTTTGGTTTTTTCCATTCGTCAAAGCTTTCAGCTAAAAACATGAAACCCATTTCGTCAGCTAATTCCAGTATTTCAAAAGAAGGCATATTGTGAGCGCTTCTTATCGCATCAGCTCCCATGTCTTTTAAAATTTTAAGGCGTCTTTTGATAGCAGACTTATTTACAGCTGCTCCAAGAGGACCTAAATCATGGTGTAAACAAACACCTTTAAATTTCCTGACCTGACCATTTAGGCTAAAACCATTCTCCGCACTATAATTTATCTGTCGAATACCTACTTTCGATTCTATTCTGTCTACAAGTGTTCCATTCGAAAACAAATCGATTACAGCAGAGTAGAGGTAAGGGTTTTCAGGGCTCCAAAGCTTGGGATTGTTAACTTTTAGGTTTTGTTCGAAACTGTTGTTAGTCGTTGTTTTGGTTCTGTCAGAAGTTACTAAATTACCTTCATCATCATAGATTCGTGTTTCGAGTTCCAGGTTTTTTCCGTAAACTTCAGTTTTAATGTTGATTTCACCGATCTCTTTTGTGGCCACTGGTGTTGTGATATAGGTTCCCCAATGTTTGATATGCTTATCGTTTTTTACAACTAAACTCACTTTTCTAAATAATCCTGCGCCGGGGTACCATCTGGAAGACTCTCCAACATTTTGGAGTCTAACTACTAAGGTGTTGTTTTCAGCTTTAACTTTTTTTGAAATATCAAAATAGAAGTAAGCGTAACCGTACTTCCATTCGCCTATTTTTTCTCCGTTTAAAAACACCTCAGGCTCGCTCATGGCACCTTCAAACTGAAGTATTACTGTTTTGTTTGTTTCATAATTTGGTATAGAAAAAGTCTTTCTGTACCAACCTTCGCCTATGTAAGGCAGTGCTCCTGTTCTGCCCGTTTTTTCGGTTGCCTCGGTTTCTTTATTTTGAGTGATAGCAACCACTTGTTTATCAATCTCTTTATCGAATGGGCCGTTGATTGCCCAGTCGTGAGGGACATCAACTTTTTGCCATTCGGAATCGTCAAATTCAGGTTGAATGGCTTTAGGAAATTGTCCTTTTTGAAATTTCCAATCTTTTTTTAACACCAAAACCTGCCTTGGTGCTTCCTGATGTGTAACAGTGTTTTCTTGACAAGACATAAGCCAAAATATTAAAAAGAAAAGCGCATAGGTTGGTTTCATTAGTCTATTTGAATCTAAGATTATACGATTAAAAATATAGCACTAAGATAAGTGTTTTCAAGCCAAAATAGCATGACAATTATCGATAACCCCGAACTAATAAATTATAATTTAACCCGGAGAACCCTCATTTAATAAAAACACAAAAATGTTTTAAAGCTTGAGAATTATATAGATGTCATACTGAATGTTTTTAATGTCGCTTTAATGCTGCTTAAATATATGCCTAAGACCTGTAGTTGCTTGGATACATTACGTTTAAGTATTTAATACCGGCGTCATATAATTAACTTGTTATCAGATTTATTTAAAAATAAACTTAAAGCTAAATTTAAACAACAACTGCTATTCAGTATCTAATGGAATTTTAATTTCGTAAACTTTACGAGTGCTATTAAGTAAATAACTATCCCTCATCCAAGGGTTATGAATTTTAAATTGTTTGTAATTTAACCCATAGGACTTAGCGAAGTTAGGAATATCGGTTATCGCGGTATCTACCTGAATAATTTTTGTGGGCACAAATTTGTACATATGATTTTCATCGATATTGAAACCATAATTTTCAGGCTCACTTAGTATTTCTTTGAGTGCGATTATTCTAAAAACGTAACGTTCGGTTTCATTATTAAGTATCAAGTTGTAGTATTCAGACTCTTTTTGTCTTTCCATTTGTTTAGAAATACCAGCCATTCCTGCGTTATATGAAGCTGCTGCAAGTGTCCAGCTACCAAATTTTTCTTTGGCTTTTTTTAGGTACTCGCAAGCCACTTTGGTAGCTTTTTCAATATGATATCTTTCATCTACATTCGAGTTGATTTCTAAGCCATATTCTCTTCCAGTGCCTTTCATGATTTGCCAAAATCCTTTTGCGCCTGCAGGGGATGTCACTTGTTGCAAACCACTTTCTGCTACAGCTAAGTATTTGAAATCATCAGGAACATTATTTTCTTTTAAAATTGGTTCGATGATAGGGAAATATTTTTTGGCTCTTTTTATAAGCAGAATTGCGTTAGACTGCCAATATGTATTTACCAGAAGCTCTCTGTCCATTCTTTCGTATATGTCCGGATCTTTAAGAGGGACACTTTCGCCTGCGAAGCTTAAATCCTCGGGAATCTCTAAAGAATAAATAGAGTAATCGTCTTTAGGATCACTTTCTTCGCCACTAATTTTTGGTGTTTTAAAAATCTCTTCTTCATCCTTCATTACTTCACTATCCTGCACTACAAAGGAATACCCAATTCCTATTACACTAGCTAAGCCAATCAAGAAGACGGCATTATAAATAGTTTTTGATTTGATCATCATGTTTTTATTTTAAAATCAACTTAGGTAGATGTTCGTTAAACCACCTAAACCGATTAATTATCATTATGTGTGTACCACCTTGGACTGTTATGCAGTTTTCAATATTTTTTATTGGAAAAACCCTGTCTTGATCGCCATGGATATGAATCAAGTTTTTTATCGGTTTATGTTGTTCCCAACAAACCATCTTTTCAACGGCCCAATCTAAGTAATCTTTATCATTTACAGACAAAAATTGTTTATAAAGTTTTATTCTTTTTCTAATCAAATCGCCTACAGGCAGTTTTTCAATCTGATCTAAATAATTAAGCAATCCGAATGGAATATACTTGTAAATACCAGTTTCTTTAGCAAACTGCATGTGTTTTGGGATTTCTGAAGTTTGCTTTACACTAGACACAATAATAAGTTTACGCAAAGTGATCAGCTTTGATATTTCTTGGGCAAGCACACCACCAAAAGATACGCCAATTAAAACCGGATTATCATGATTGATTTGTTTAACGATTCGCTTTGCATAGTCTGTTAAACTTTCATTCTTTAGCGGTAAAATCCAATGCATCCAATGGGTTTCAAAGATGTTAGCATCTAACGAAATAAATTCGAAAATAGAAGGATTTGCTGCCATTCCTGGCATCATGTAAACATGTATTTTTTTATCTGTATTCAGGTGTTTTGGTTTATCAATTGTACTACAAAGTTATGAAGCTTTGTAAGAAAAGACAGTTAATATTTAAGCAATTTCAACGGATATGTCTTCTTTTAAACATACTCGAACTAAGCCATCTTCGTCTATGTTTTCCAACTGAACTTTTACAAGTTGATTGGCTAAATGTGGGTTCCAAGGAAATTTGACTTTTACATAATTTTCAGTAAATCCTTGGATGTAGCCTTTCTTGTTCTCATGCTCAAAAAGGACGGTTCTGGTTGTTCCTAATTGACTTTCATAAAAAGCTCTTCTTTTTTTAACGGACAGGCCGCGAAGCATTTTACTTCTTTTTTTTCTAATTTGTTTTGGAACAACACCTTCCATTTCAGCGGCTTCTGTGTTATCACGTTCTGAGTAAGTGAAAACATGGAGATAAGAAATCTCAAGCTCGTTTAGAAAATTGTAAGTCTCCAAAAAATGTTTGTCTGTTTCGCCTGGAAATCCAACAATCACATCAACACCAATACAGGCTTCCGGCATTGCGAATTTAATAGCATTCACTCTATCTACATATAATTCTCTAAGGTAACGCCGTTTCATTTTTTTTAAGATGTCGTTACTGCCGCTTTGAAGTGGGATATGAAAGTGCGGTACAAAACACTTGCTATCGGCAACAAATTCTATCGATTCGTCTTTTAGGAGATTAGGTTCTATGGACGAGATTCTTAGTCGCTCAATACCTTCAACCTTATCTAAAGCCTGAATAAGTTCTAGAAATGTATGCTTGTGTTTTTTGTTGCCAAACTCACCTTTACCATAATCGCCAATATTCACGCCGGTTAATACAATTTCTTTGATGTTTTGAGCTGAAATATTTTTAGCGTTTTCTAGTACGTTTTCTAACGCATCCGATCTGGAAATTCCTCTTGCCAGTGGAATAGTGCAGTAGGTGCATTTATAGTCGCAACCGTCTTGTACTTTAAGAAAAGCTCTTGTTCGATCTCCTATGGAGTAAGAGCTTACATAAAAGTCTGTTTCCTCAATTTCACAGGAATGTATTTCGCCAAAATCGTTTTTAGAAAGATCGTTGATGTAGTCTGTAACATTAAATTTTTCCTTGGCTCCGAGGACTAAATCTACACCTTCTACAGAAGCCAATTCTTCTGGTTTTAATTGAGCATAGCAACCTATGCCAATTACAAAGGCATCCGGATTGGCGTTTAGAGCGTATTTAACAGTGGTTTTAAACCTTTTGTCTGCATTTTCTGTTACACTACATGTATTTATGATGTAAATATCAGCTTTTTGTTCAAAATCAACTCTTTCAAATCCTTCATCTTGAAATTTTCTCGCAATAGTAGAAGTTTCAGAAAAATTGAGTTTACAACCTAAAGTATAAAATGCAACTTGTTTAGACATATTTAATTTAAAATCTACTGATAAATTTTATTAGCATTTATCAAATTTGTATTTTTTGCAAATATATCAACAAAATGTCTTAATCAAATTGAAAGTTAACCATCTATTATTTCTGAACGTCTTTGTTTTAGTGTTTTTTCAGTCTTGTTCAGGGGATTCAGCCTCAAAAGATAAAACTAATGTATTTCGTTACAACGAACATTCTGATATAACATCTTTAGATCCTGCTTTTGCTAAAGATCAGCGTAATATCTGGGCTGTAAATCAGCTCTACAATACTTTAGTAGGGCTTGATAAAGATATGAATATTATACCGGAATTAGCAAATTCATGGGATATTAGCGAAGATGGTATGGTTTACACATTCAACTTAAGGGATAATGTCTATTTTCATGAGTATTCATTTATAAAAAATAGAACTGTTACCGCGGATGATGTTGTTTTTAGTTTAAAGCGTTTAACAGATCCAAATCTCGCTTCGCCTGGTAGTTGGACCATGAATAAGGTAAAAAGCATAACGGCACTAGACGATTTGACGGTTCAAATACAGTTGAAGACTAATTTTCCTGCTTTTTTGGGTGTATTAACAATGAAATACTGTTCGGTTCTTCCAAGTGAAGTAAGCACGGGCCAAATAGATTTTAGAGAAAATCCGATTGGAACAGGCCCTTTTTATTTTAAAAAATGGATTCCTAAAGAAAAACTGGTTTTTCGAAAGAATAATCTATACTTTGAGCGAGATAGTACTGGAATTTCATTGCCTTATTTTGAAGCAATTTCTATTACTTTTTTGCCAGATAAACAAAGCGAATTTTTACAATTTGTACAAGGTAATCTAGACTTTGTAAATGGACTCGATATATCGTATAAAGACGAATTGTTAAACGCAGAAGGAGAATTGGATGATAAGTATAAGTCCTTTGTAGAAATTGAAAAAATCATGCAATTAAATACGGAATATGTGGGTTATAACTTAAGAGACGAAAATTATAGTGTGCATCATAAAGACTTTAGAAAAGCAATTAATTACGCTATAGATAAGCAAAAAATGATCAAATACTTAAGAAATGGTATAGGCACACCGGCTAGTCAGGGTTTTGTTCCTCCATCCTTATTAAATGCTAAGAAAGTAAAAGGCTATAGCTACAGTCCAGAATTGGCCATAAAACATTTAAACCAGTTTAAAGCTTTAAGTGGCATTTCAAATCCTAGTCTTACTATTTCAACAAATCCTTCATATGTCGATTTAATAGAACTCATGCAAAGTGATTTAAAAAAAATAGGCATAGAATTAGAAATTGATGTTATGCCACCTTCTACATTAAGGCAAAAGCGATCTAAAGGTGAGCTGGAAGCTTTTAGAGCAAGCTGGATAGCTGACTATCCGGATGCTGAGAATTATTTGAGTTTATTTTATTCTAAAAATAAAACTCCAAATGGGCCCAATTATACATTCTTTGATAGCAAAACATACGATAGTCTTTATAACATCGCTTTAAGTTCGACAAATATGGATAAACGTTTGTCCAGTTACCAAATGCTCGATTCTATAGTTATTGAAGAAGCTGCAGTAATACCGCTATTCTATGACCAAGTGGTTCGTTTTAAGCATAAATCTTTAAAAAACTTTACAACAAATTCTATAAATATGCTTGATCTAAAGCATGCTTATAAAAATTAATAAAAGGACTATCAATAGTCTAAATGTAAGTTAAATGGGTAGTCTCTGCCTGTCTTACGAAGTCTTCATAAATAATCTATAATAAGATTTTGATTGATTTCTT
>CAYNCI010000030.1:0-44652 GCA_964396065.1 uncultured Mesohalobacter sp.
GCATTTGACTGTTAATCAAAGGGTCCTTGGTTCGAGCCCAAGAGGGGGAGCAAAAGTGGACAAGCCATCAGAAATGATGGCTTTTTTTTTGAATTATGTATTACGTTTACATCATTTATTCTGAAGGGCATGATAAATATTATGTAGGGTCATCGCAAAATCCATGGCAAAGATTAGACGAGCATAATACCTCTAAGTTTCATTCTTATACGTCAAACTACCGACCTTGGGTGTTAAAAGCTGTATTTAAAGCAGGCGTTACACGAGGCGAAGCAGAAAAACTTGAAAAGTTTATTAAAACTCAGAAAAGCAGACGTTTAATTTTATCATTAATAGACCCTACATTTCAACCAGTTGGAAAATTGAAGCAGTTGGTTAGAGTCCCGCACGTGCGGGATTAATCAAAGGGTCCTTGGTTCGAGCCCAAGAGGGGGAGCAAAAGTGGACAAGCCATCAGAAATGATGGCTTTTTTTTTGAATTATGTATTACGTTTACATCATTTATTCTGAAGGGCATGATAAATATTATGTAGGGTCATCGCAAAATCCATGGCAAAGATTAGACGAGCATAATACCTCTAAGTTTCATTCTTATACGTCAAACTACCGACCTTGGGTGTTAAAAGCTGTATTTAAAGCAGGCGTTACACGAGGCGAAGCAGAAAAACTTGAAAAGTTTATTAAAACTCAGAAAAGCAGACGTTTAATTTTATCATTAATAGACCCTACATTTCAACCAGTTGGAAAATTGAAGCAGTTGGTTAGAGTCCCGCACGTGCGGGATTAATCAAAGGGTCCTTGGTTCGAGCCCAAGAGGGGGAGCAAAAGTGGATAAGCCTTACAGAGATGTGAGGCTTTTCAATTTTATTGTTGTAACATAATTGTAACACTTTTTGTCATTAAGAATACCTTATAATCACGTTTTCACTCTTAATCGTATAAGGATATTAATTATCTCATTTAATACACATTAGCATTAAAAAACAAAAGCACTGTTATTGTATCGAATTTGTATCTACTAAATTTTGAAAGAAAATTTGATTTATTAAGAAAAAAATGGTTTGGTGTAAAAAAAGATAAAAAGTGATGTATTTTTGACGATGTATGCTAGTTGTGCTTCATTATCAGAAACCGCTAACCAATGATAAAATTCTTTAGAAAAATTAGACAAAATCTACTTTCGGAAGGTAAAACTGCAAAGTATTTGAAATATGCTGTGGGAGAGATAATTCTTGTGGTTATTGGAATATTGATTGCTTTACAAATAAATAATTGGAACGAGCAACGTAAACAGAATAACTTAGAACAATCAACTTTAATAGAGCTAAAAGCTAATCTGATTGCAGATATAAAGGATTTCCAAGTCGATATAAACGCCTATAGTTCTGCTGCGAACTCATGTAGTATTGTTATTGATTTTATCGATGGAAAAATACCTTATAATGACTCTTTAAATTTGCATCTAGGTAAAATTCGGATTCAAGGAGTCTTTGCCCCTACGAAAGTTGCATATGATAATCTAAAACTTTCTGGAATAAAACTAATATCTAATGATTCTCTGAGAAATACCATTAGCAACTTGTACGAAGTACAATACAAGTATGTGGAAGGTTATTTGGGAGCTGAATACCAACTAGATCATCAAATATTAGGAGAATATTATACAAAAGAAATGCAAGAATATTCACCATATAAATATGCCAAACCGGTAGATTATCAAAGTTTAATTAAAAACCAGTCGTTTAGAAACTTGCTTATGCATCGGAAAATGAAAATTGAAGATTGGGTTGTAAATCTGTATGAAACCAATATTAGGAAAGCTAAAGAAGTAATTGAAATGATTGACAAAGAACTCAAATAATAACGAAAGCATAACAATGGCTATAAACAATTGCTTGTACTCGCTTACTTCTGAAAATCCGCTAGGATTTTCAGCTTGGTGTGTACTTGCAAAGTTAAGTGCTAAACCACGTAACTACTCATAGCTGAGACGCTGTGCTTCATTATCAGAAATAGCTAACCAATGATAAAATTCTTTAGAAAAATCAGACAAAATTTACTTTCAGAAGGTAAAACTGGAAAATATCTGAAATATGCTATTGGCGAAATTGTTCTTGTCGTTATCGGTATTATGATTGCGTTACAAGTAAATAACTGGAACATTGAAAATACAGATAAAGATAAAGAGGCAAAGTATCTATCTAATATAGTTCTTGACCTAAAGAAAGATATATCACGTTTAGATTATCTTATTGAGTTCAGAAAAGGGCGATTAATTGGAGACCAAGAAATAATTGACCATATGAATGGGTATAAAATTAACAACCTAAACAAATTAACGAAATACGTTGTCAATTCACTCATGGAGGAGAATTTTACCCCTAACAACACTACTTTCTTTGAACTTTCAAATTCAGGAAATCTTAATCTTATTTCAAATGACTCCATAAAATTCCTATTGCTTGAATTAGAAGAAGTTTATAAATTGAACAGATTAAACATGGAACATGAAAGGTTTGATTACCGTGAATACATTTCAAAACCCATAATCAAAAACACCCATATAGACCACTTATTCCCTGTTTATTTAGGTTCAAAAACCATAGAGGAGCAAAAGATAACAATGGAACATTTCAGCACATTACTCGAAAATAAAGCGTATAAAAATGGTTTATACATTATGTCGATTATGTCCAATGACTATATTTCAGAATATGAAAAGATAAAAACAAAATCAAAAATAATCATTGAATTAATAGAAAGTGAAAAATAACGAAAGCTCAACAACACCTATACGCAATGCCCTCCGGGACACTGCACATAGTTACTGTGTTGTGCGGCAGCTAAAAAAATAAAAGCTTAAACATTCCATATTAGTGAGAAAAAGAACCTAGATTAAAAATGGTCAAGAAGATTTTGTTTCCGTTAATTTCGATATTTTTAGCCTTTAGGTCTTATGAAATACTAAGAACGCTTTGGTTGGCAGATCCTTTTGAATTCAGTCTTTGGATTAAGTTGTCACTCTCTTTTTTGTTGAATTTATTTATAACAGGGATTTTTGCTTTTATGGGTTTTGCCTATAAGACGAATCGACTATTGCCAGAAAATTTTTATCGAATCAAGAATAAAGAATTAACATCCAAACTATACAACATCTTACATGTTGAATATTTCAAAAAGTTTCTTTTGCTTTTATTTTGGGGCAAACAGAAAAATAGACAGAAGTATTTTGACGGCTCAAAATCTGGCTTAGAGAACTTAGATTATCAAACAAGGCAGTCTGAATTTGGACACTTAGCCGCATTGGTAATGATTCAACTCAGTGTTGTGGCAATATTTATAAAAGGACATTACTTGATAGCCATTTTCACGACAGCATTAAACTTTATCTCAAACTTTTATCCAGTATTACTTCAACGGAATCATAGGATACAAATTGAACGAATTAAAAACATACAAAAAAGAAAGCCGACCGCACAACCATAGTTATAAGCAATAGCTCGGGTTTGGGCTGGAAAGCGAAAGTCCGAGATTATTTGCTAAATTAGCTGAATGAAATGAAAATTTAGGCTGGATTGCGCGCTACTGCTTATAGGTACTGTGTTGTGCTTCATTATAACCAACCACTAACCAATGATCAAATTCTTTAAAAAAGAACGGAACTATTTAAAATAAATAAAAAAATGAGAAAGTTTATCCATTATTTGTTGCGTTCAATTATCGCTACAGCGTTGCCATCGATCCTTGTTTTGCTGCTACTCTCTCCGATAACTACAAGCGCTCAAACTCGGGAGCAAGGCCCGTGGTGGCCTCACCCTCAATGGGGGTCGGAAGATCAAGCAGGAGCTTCCAATTGGATCACAGACTCTAAAGTCCTTAGTGCTGTAAAACTGGTTAAAACTGGAAAGATATACGAGCTTGGTCATGTCTATACACGTGACATGCCACTCTGGGGCCAAAGGACATTTTCGTTGGTCACACCTGACCCATATAAACAATTCACCAAGAAGAATACCCCTGTATGGAATGTCGACTATTTCAGTGGAGAGTTTGGACAGATTGGAACCCAGTTTGATGCGCTAGGGCACACAGGAATGTCAATTACGATGGCAGATGGCTCTGAAAAAGATGTCTTTTATAACGGATTTACCCGTGATGAGGTGAACGGAAGTGCCTATGGTTTGCAGGCACTTGGTATCGAAAAAGTGCCTCCTATTATTACGCGTGGAATATTGATAGATATAGCGGCATACAAACGTGTACCGGTCCTTGGCAATGAGTACGAAGTAACCATGGCAGACGTTCAGGGTGCGTTAGCGCTACAAGGAATGCAAGAAGACACTATTGAGCCTGGAGATGCTATACTTTTCAACTACGGGTGGGCAAATAATTGGCAAAAAAGGGATATCTACAACGATAAATCATCACCAGGGATTGGTGTAGAAGTTGGTCTTTGGATAGCTAAACGCAAAGCCTGTTTAGCAGGGGCCGACTCGCCCGCTTTGGAGGTGCTCCCTATGAAAGATTCTAGTCTGGGCTTTCCTGTGCATCAGGAGCTACTCATTAAGAATGGTATTTTTATTCTTGAAAATATGGATTTACGTGGGCTTGCTGCCGACCGTGTCTATGAGTTTATGTTTATTTTCACACCAACACCCTTCAAAGGGGCTTCAGGCTCTCCGGGAAGTCCTGTTGCCATACGTTAGAAACTATATAAGAAATGAATATTTAAAAAATAACTTTAGAAAAAATATTAAAGGTCTCCAAATAGAGCTATGAACCGAATAGATGAAATTGAAAACTGCTTATTTGAATTTTCAAAACTAGCTATATGGATTATAAAAAAATAACGAAAACACAACAATGTAAACCATGAACATACTCTCTATCCCTCGTACGGCAGGTGTACTAACCGTTGTACTCCATTATGACCAACTAATGAACAATGATAAAATTCTTTAGATTATCGCAACACAATTTTGAAACGCGAAATCAAAGGTCTAGCAGACCTTTGGTGGAGATAGCCGCTTGCGGGGAAATAAAAAGTACAAAACATGATTAAGTTCTTCAGACATATCAGAAAGCAACTACTTTCAAAAAATAAAACTGGAACGTATTTGAAATATGCGATTGGTGAGATTGTCCTTGTCGTTGTTGGAATTTTAATTGCATTGCAAATAAATAATTGGAATGAAGAAAAAAAGAAGACACAGTTGGAGAAAGTTTACTTGAATAGATTATATAATGAACTAAACAAAGACATCATTACATTTTCAAGTGAAATACAGCGTCTCGAAGAAAACAATGTGAAAATAGTTAATTTCACCAATGCCCTTAATGATGAAAGTTATAACGATTCCCTTTTGGTAAAACTCACAAATGAATTTATGATATATGGTACTACCTACCCTATGTTTAATCCTTCGACATCCACATTCGAGGACTTATCAAGTACTGGTAATTTAAGTGTTATTTCAAAGACAGAGCTCAGAGATAGCATAGTAAAGCACTATGAAGATTATCAATTCGTTGAATTGAATTTTGAATTGGATTATGACTGGGCTACACCTATTGACGCACCTCTTTTTACCCAAACCGATGCATTAAAATTTGATACTGAATATACCTCATTTCTTTTTCCAAATACAACAAAAGAAAATTTGGCAAATGAAATAATTATGGACAAAAAAATATATTTAAGAAATGCAGCTCTTCACTTTTGGATGAATAAAGATTGTATTATAGAATTAAAACGTGTAACGGACAAAACAAAAGAGATTAGCTATATTTTGAAAAAAAATAAATAACGAAAGCACAACAACTAAGTTTTCGTTGCGTCCGAAGCATCAATCCCGAATAACTCGGGAAAAAATAATGTTGTACCCTTCTACCGAAGTTTCGGTATCAGGACAGGCCATAACAGGTCGATTCAGCTAAAAGTTTGTAAAAAATTCTACCGAAGCCTCTCTAGGAGATATCGATTTAGAGGGTGGGTTTTCTTCAGCTTGTTTTGCAGATGTTTTCTTTGTTTGAGATATTTACGCGATGATATTTGTCTATTTTTATATGTTTTATTCATTGTTAGACCCAAATGGCCTTATCTGTAAGAATACCTAAAAGGCTACAGTTTTAATTCTGAAAAAGTAATAGTTAAGGTTAGGGAGTCGATTTAACAGTCTGGGAACTATTTTCTAACTTTACGATTGAAATATATCGGTATGTGTAATTTTCTTCTATACTCAAAATATACACTACCCTTTAGCTACAAGCTTGATCAAGAATATTTGTGATTTACGTAAATAAATATTAATTTTGTACGTAAACATATGGCGATGGACAAAAAATTAACTCTAAGTCTCAATCAAGGCATCATTGAAAACGCCAAAATTTATGCTAAATCAAATAACATTAGCTTATCTAAACTGATTGAATCCTACTTGGCGACACTAACAAAAAAGTCTGAAATGAAATCTGAAATTACACCTTTAGTTAAAAGTTTAAGTGGTGTTATTGAGCTACCCGAAGAGTTTAATGAGAGGGAAGCCTATTCTAATTATCTATTAGAAAAATATAAATGAATAGGATTTTAATAGATACAAATATCGTTATAGATCTTTTAGCGAAGCGAGAAGAATTTTACAATGAGGCAGCAGCACTTTTTTCTTTATCTGACAAGAAGGTACTCGAATTATGCATTTCATCATTGACTTTTGCTAATACCAATTACGTATTATCAAAACTGAAGTCATCAAAAGAAGCAAGAGAAATTTTGAGGAAATTTAAAGTATTAGTCGAAATATTAAGTTTAGACGACAAAATAATTGAGCTCGCATTGAGTGATGATGAATTTTCAGATTTTGAGGACGGACTTCAATATTATTCTGCCCTAGAAAATAATGTAGATTTAATAATCACCAGAAATAAAAAAGACTTTAAAAATTCAAAAATACCTGTTTTGAATGCAAAAGAATACATGGCTAGTGAATAGAATGCCAGTGGCTAACAACTAGGTTTTCCCCGCATTGGGCAGGGCAAGCTGTCGGGTGCGAAGCATTAATCCCGAATAACTCGGAAAAAAATCAGGTTAAACCCTTCTACCGAAGTTTCAGTATCAGGACAGGCTATAACTGGTCGATTCAGCTATAAGTTTGTAATCCTATAAGACTAACACAGGCGATCCACAACTATCAATTTCTAAGACGACCTTTAATCTTCCTTTTTTACAAGTAGGACAAGTAACATTTAGCGTTTTAGATTTGCATTGTGGTAGTATTTTCATTCCTAATCGTTTTTAGAGGTCAACGCCATGAATATCTCATTGCGGTTGAATTCCTAATGGGAATTAATTGCAATTTGCTATATTCCGATTAATGTGGAAAATCATAGCTGATTTTCGCAAAGAGCCATACACAAACACGCAGCGGCAAGAAAAAAGAGGTATAATTTTTGGTCGTATTCATTTTTTATAGGGGTTACTAAAAAAAACATCATGAAACATATCCAAAATTTATCATTTATGCTCATTCTAATTCTATTGTTTAATGCTTGTAAAAAGGTTGATAAAAAAGAACAAAAGCCTGTAGTAAATGAAACTGCTACAGTTCAGCGGGAATTTGGAAAATGGGAAAAACAATACGACAGACTTGGTGTAGAACTTAATACAGAACAATTTAATAATTGGGATGATTTAGTTAAACGAGCCGGAAATATTGTTTGTAATGACAGTATTCCAAAAATAACCTTAAAATTAAATAACAAAATTAAAACCATCTATTTTCATAATCCTTGCTGGGAAGAGGAGTCTTCTATAATTATAAAATCAAAAAATGTATTAGAAATTTATAATGATACCATCTTTAAACCTAAATTAAATACTTTTCCCTTAGACAGTTTGGAAAGTGTATTGAGAAAGGATATTGCAAATAATGGAGTAAATCCCATATTTAGTGAAAGTCCAAAAAAACTGGTAATTTCTATTTCTTATGATAAGAAAAATGAATTTAAAAACCTTTTAAGCAATTTAAATAGATTAACCCAACAATATTATAAAATAACAAATAATACCGATATTAAAATATGGCTAACCGATAAAGAATTTCTGAAACCACCAAAACCTTTTAAAAAAAAACTAAAATTGAATAAAAAATAACAGCAAACAACTAAGTTTTTCCTGCTTTAGGCGAAGCAAGCTTTTGCGTCTGCAAGACAAATCCTGAATATTTGCGAAAAAAATAGAGTTGAACCGTGCCATTGAATTCAGCATTAACTTTTGAAAAAACCTTTTGGGAGATATTAATTTGGGTTTTTATTTGAGTTATGTTTTACCATCATTTTATTTATTCAGCACATTTTGAAAAGTATTATTTTGGGTCTTTCGTACAACTATAGTATGGGTTGGTATAACATAAAATTTTTCACATTCACATCGATATTAAGGCTTAAAAAAAATTGTTTTAAAGAAAGTATTACAGGTAAGTCAGCTAAGGCGAACAGATAATCAAGGCTTATAAATACTGATGTTAATCTATGCTTTATTTAACCTTATAACATAAAAAGGACAAACATTTTTTCTAAAAAAGTAAAAATAAAAGTAGGGTATTTTATTTCTGTCCTGTTTCATAATTGTAACGACAAATTAAAATAGAAATAAAATGAAAAATTTAAAAACCGTATTTAGCCTATTAATTTTAGCCAGCTTGCTGGCTTGTTCCTCAGATGAAAATGACGTCTTAAACGATTTGAATAATAATTTTGAATCTTCCAACGTACAGATTAAAGTTAACGCCATTACCGAACCAAATGCAAACCGATTTTTGAATAAAAACGCCAATTTAAGCATCGATAATTTTATGGTGAATATTGCACGTATAGAATTCGAATTTGCCGATGGTTTTGGAAATGGTATTTCTTCGCCTAGTATAGATGATTCAGGGTTAAGTTTTAACCAACTTCCTCAGCCTATTAAAGATTATTTAGCTGCAAACTACCCAAACGATCCTTTTTGTAAAGCAGAAATGGAAGATGATAATGACGAGCCTTACTTGTACGAAGTTGAGTTAGTTAGTGGTACTGAATTATATTTTACAGAAGACTTTAGTTTATTTGCTGTTGAAATAGACGATGATGGCTGTGATAGTTCCAACGACGACGACAATGATAGTAGCGATGACGACAACGATTATAAAATCTTTGGTCCATTTGAACTTCAAGTCGCAGGTGAGCCAACAGTAATTACTAATATCGATATTCCTGTAGCCGAGTACGAAGAAGTAGAGTTTGAAATGGAAACAAGTTCAGACAGCAGCAGCCCATTATTTCAAAAATCTATGTTGATGACGGGAACGCTAAACGGAACACCTTTTGAATTTTACCACATCTTTAGCGAAGATTTTGAAGTAGACTACGAAGATGCAGGGCAAAATCTTGTGATTACAAACGACAACAACAATGAGGTAACATTTCAATTCGACCTTATAAGTGTAATCAATGCCGTAAACTTTGATGCTGCAACCGATGGCAACGGCGATGGCATCATAGAAATAAGCCCGGTAGACCCTGATGGAAATTCAGCTTTAGCCAATCAAATTAAGAATGCAATCAAGCAATATGTAGAGTTGATGGATTAAATTGAAATATAAATAGAAGTAAAAGTAAAAGTAAAAGCACTCAAGTTAACTAATTTGGGTGCTTTTTTTGGTTTATGGGCTTACGATGGATTAGAATTAAGAAACATATTATCAGCACTTTGATGTTTATGAAAACTACATTTATTATAATTCATATCTTAAAATAATTTTTTAATTCATGCCTATAAACGCCTTAAGGATTTGCGTGCTAGGTTTCATGTCATCTTGAAAAGAAGGGTAGTAGTATTTTTTAGCTTTGGAATCAAAAATAACTTCTCGACCCTCGACAAATGCAAGAAGTTCTTTGGCACTAAGTATGTCTACCAAAAAATTATAGCGATCAACAATGTCAAACCTGTCTGAATTGTATTTTATCGCTCTTAGAATAGGCTCTCCGGAATTTAATAAATCGATACTTTTCATTTTTTTCTTAAATAATTTTGCTCCACTTGGCATAAATTATAACGATTAACTACTCTAGAGTTCCCGAAGGAAATTAAATATTTTTGTTAATTGTTGTATATCAATGAGATATGTGTCAGTTTTTGAATAAAAATTTTAAAGTATTCCGATGAGAAAGAACAATTTAAAATTGAAGCTTAAAGATTTGGCAATTCAAGGGGCTATCCTCTTTCTTGAAGATCATAATTGGAATTTGGAAATATTTAAAGAACGCATAGCATCCTGTAGAAAAAAAATACCAGATTTAACTCTTCGAAAAAAAGCTTTGGTATAGCAAAAAGCTATTTTAAAATATGCAGCACTGCTTATTATTCCTTTGCTGACCCTCTTGCTCGTCTTTGTTTACAGCTAAAACAACAACATCGATCAATATTATATCCAAGAATCGGGTTTGCCCAACCTTATGAACAATTCGGCTGTATCTACGTGGACAGAATCTATGGTGTATTTTAAAAATGGAGACTATCGGCCTGTATTAAATTTTCTTAACAGCGCAGGAATAGATTCCAAAAACGATATATTGCTTTATTTCAAAGCTGTTTCCAACTACAATCTGGGCGAGTATCAAGCTTCTCTACAATTTTTCAACTTACACCAGAGTTGCCATGACAGCGTATTCTATTTTGATACCGAGTTTAGAATTGGTTTTGCTTGGTATAAACGGGGTGAAACCCAAAAAGCAAAGCAGCAATTTCAAAAAATAGCTCACGACAAAATGCATCCTTACACAGAGGAAGCTGAAGAGATTTTACAAAAATTGTTTTAGTGACCTATAATAATTTCAATTCTAAGACAACAGTTTTCAATCCTTTAATACCTGGAAGATATTATTTCTTGGATAAGAGTCTAAATTTTAGAGATTACAATCTTTAAACTGCTTTAGCTGTCAAACCAAATTAGTATTTTTACAATTCATTTAAAATAAATAAAATGGCTGAACCCTCAAGAATATGGTTATCCTCGCCGCATATGGGAGGAACTGAGTTGGATTATATTCACGAAGCTTTCGATTCGAACTGGATTGCGCCTTTGGGGCCAAACGTAAACGGGTTTGAAGAAGATATAAAAACCTTTCTTAAAACAAACAAATCTATTGCAGCCTTAAGCACCGGTACGGCGGCCATTCACTTGGCTCTTGTCCAATTGGGTGTTGGTTTTGGGGACGAAGTTATTTGCCAAAGCTTTACGTTTTGCGGCTCTATAAATCCAATCATTTACCAGGGTGCAACACCTATCCTCGTTGATAGCGAAACAACAACCTGGAACATGTGTCCCGTTAAGCTTGAAGAGGCCATAGTAGATAGAATAAAGCATGGTAAAAAACCAAAAGCCATTATCATTGTGCATCTTTATGGGATGCCATGTCTGATTGATGAGGTTTCCAAAGTTGCCCAAAAATATGAAATACCTATTATTGAAGATGCTGCAGAAGCCTTAGGCTCAACTTACAAAGGCCAAAGTTGTGGTACTTTTGGCGAGTTTGGTGCGCTATCTTTTAATGGAAATAAAATTATTACCACAAGTGGTGGTGGTGCTTTAGTCTGTAAAGACGCAGAAGCAAAGCAAAAAACAGTGTTTTACGCCACTCAAGCCAGAGATGATGCACCGCACTACGAACATACATACATTGGCTTTAACTACAGAATGAGTAATATAGTTGCAGGAATCGGAAGAGGACAAATGGAAGTTTTAGCCAAACATATCGACCTAAGAAGAGAAATGAATGCGCTTTATCATGATATATTTCAAAATGTTGAAGTTGTTACCATATTAACGGAACCTAATGAAGATTATCACTCTAACCATTGGTTGTCCGCAATAACTGTAGACAAGTCTGCGAATTTTACTCGAGAAGACTTAAGACACGCACTTTGGGAAGATAATATTGAGAGCAGACCTCTTTGGAAGCCGATGCATATGCAACCCGTTTTTAAAGACGTGCCCTATTATGGAGAGTCGTTAGCAGAAGATTTATTCGATAGAGGACTGTGTTTGCCATCAGGCTCAAATCTAACTGCTGAAGAAAAAGAAAGGATTTCTAGTAAAATACATTCATTTTTAAAATTACATGGACATATTTAAGGAAATTGTAGAAAGAAGGTCGGTTTATCCCAACCAGTTTAAGAATAAACCTGTTGAAGATTCTACAATCGAAAAACTTATAGAACTTGCAAATTGGGCACCCACGCATCGCAAAACAGAGCCATGGCGGTTTAAAGTCATGACAGGTGATTTTAAACTAAAAGCGGCCGAATTTTTCAAGGAGATTTATCTGACAACAACGGAAAAACCTAAAAAGATAAAAGCCAATAAAATTGTCGAAAAGTTTAAACAATCCAGTCACGTTATTGCGGTTTGTATGCAAAGAGATCCTATGGAAAGTGTGCCGGAATGGGAAGAAGTTGCCGCAACATCTATGGCAGTCCAAAATATGTGGATAGCCGCCAGGTCATTGCAAGTTGGTATGTATTGGAGTACACCAAGTTATAAAGATAGATTTTCAGAATTGGTTCCTCTTAATGATGGAGAAATTTGTTTAGGGTTTTTATATATAGGCTATTTTGATGAACCTATCGATCTTCTTAAACGAAAATCGGATAGTCTGCATAAAACGGAATGGTTTAAATAGTTGTGTTTACCACAGATATTGAAATTACTGAAGAAAACACGACAAAAACTCATAACCAGTAAACGGCTAAATAATTATTTCGTTTACGCTATTGGTGAAGTAACGCTGTTGGTCGTCGGTATATTGATTGCCTTGTATTTTAGTAATTTAAATGTAAAGAACAGCAACACTCAAAAAGAAATCTGGTATCTGGATAACATTGCTAACGATATGTTTTATCAGAAACAAGCCTTGTTGGAAAATAAAAAGGATTGTTAAGTTTTTACAGACGTTACCGAACAACTAATTGTTCAATACAACAAAGACCACGCATTTTTGAATATGGATTCGCTTTCAAGAGGCTTAAATCAACTTATGACGCCCTTATCGTATCCGAACATCAATAATACCTACCATGAGCTGTTGTCTTTCAGGCCAAGTTTTTTTAATTGAAAATGTAGACGTCTTAGAAGATGTTATAGATTTCTACTTACATGCAAAAGAAGAAACCGCTTTATTCTCAGCCTACAAAAATGAAGAATTTTACAACCTGATAGCACCTGCGTTTTACAACTATGCTCAGGTTACAATAGAAAACACTGAAAAAAGCGAAATTCTTAATGTAAAAGACAGTTCAATAGAGCTTTATATTAAAAACACACTCAAAAACCCAAAACAAAAACTAGAACTTTTAAACGCCTTAAAGAATTATTGGGTTATCCTTACTAATCAAAAAGAAATCTTAGATTTTAGATTAGAAGAATGCGATCGCATGATAAAGTTAATCGATAAAGAAATAGAAAGACTTAAGTCTTAGAGATTAATATCAATTTTACCCTACAATATTATAACCACCATCTACATGTCTAATCTCTCCTGTAATCCTCACATCGGGTCTTAAAAGATGTGCGACTTCATAGGCTAAATCTTGTGGTAATGCATTACCTAGCGGACTTTTCTGCTCTGCGTGCTCTACGTCGGATGTGCTTAAAGTGGCTGTGCCTGCCTTACTGCCTAAATAAGGAGAAAAGCGTACACAATTTACGCGAGTACTGTTTTTACGACCAAGCTCGTCTGCTAGCTCAATCGTAATTCTTTCCAATGCAGCCTTAGCAATACTGATATTTCTATACGGATGAAACGTTACTTTTTGAGCAGCAATATAACTTAACGAACAAATAGAAGAACCCGCGTTAAGAAGGTCATGATGTTGCAAACTAGAAATCAAGCTGACTAACGAAAACGCAGAGACGTTCATGGTATCGCAAAACTCTTGAAAGGTAACCTCCAATAATGGTTTTACCTGTTTGTTTCGGATAGTTTTATCCATTGCGATAGCGTGTAATAACCCGTCAACGGTTTGATTTTTGTCCTTTAGGGCATTAGAAAAGTCTTCGATACTCTCATCTAAAGTAACATCAAGAATGTAGGTATCCACATCATCACCCAACTCGGTTTTTACACTTTCTTCGAATAACTGGTAACTTTTGTCTAAAAAGCCTCTTGCATTTTCAGATAAATTTTGGTGATGTGGACTAATCCCTAAACCTGTACAGATGACCTTGCCATTATTTTTTATAATTTCTTTGGCAACATACATTGCTAAAGAGTGTTTATCTGCTATACCTGTAATGATATACGTTTTTCCTTCGAACATGATTAAATTTTAAAATTGACATTATTAAAGCGGGATAGAACTATTGTGAGCATCGCTTGTAAGAGGTATCCCATTTATCTTTATGCTACCATTTATAAATGGCTGTTCCCCAAGTCCAACCTGCTCCCACAGCAGCGAAAAGTAAGTAATCTCCGGATTTAAATTTTCCCGCTTGATGTGTTTCGTCAAAAACCAGCGGAATTGTAGCACCAGATGTATTTGCGTACCGATCCATATTAGTTGTTACTTTTTCAAATGGAAGCCCAACAGTTTTTGCTATACTTTTCAAAATCCCGATACTAGGTTGGTGAGGTATCATATAACTTATCTCATCGATACTTAAGTTGTTTTTTTCAAGTATGCTGTTTATGGATTTTGGAACAACTTTCGTTGCGGTGTCAAAAACTTCTTTACCATTCATTTGAAAGAAATGTTGCTTTTGCTTCACACTTTTTTTAGTGGCCGGATTTTCGGAACCACCACCGGGTATGGTAAAGTGTTCTTTCCCTCTTCCATCACTGTGCAGATCAAAATCTATAAATCCTTTATCTTCTGTGGTATGGCTTAACACCATAGCACCGGCACCATCGCCAAAAAAGACAGAATCTCTTCTGTCCCAATCTGTAATAGTAGAAAACGTGTCTGCACCAATCACCAATACATTGTTGTAACGGCCAGTTTTGATAAACTCGTGGGCCACAGAAATGGTAAACAAAGCACCGGAACAAACCGCAGCTACATCAAAAGCAACAGCCTGATAAGCTTGTAGTTTGTCTTGTACAAAGCAGGCACAAGAGGGTGCTTGACGATCGGGAGTTGTTGTAGCTACAACAATCATATCGATATCTTTTACATCCAAACCTGCGTTTTCAATGGCTTTTATGCCAGCTTTTGCAGCAAGGTCCGAAGTGGTTTCGTCTTCAACTATGCGACGCTCCTTAATGCCTAAAGTATTGTAAATCCATTTGTCGTTAGAGCCAACTCTTTCAAAATAATCATTGTGTAAAACCTTTGGTGGTGCGTAAGAGCCGGTACCTTTTATAAAGACGTTTCTTGTCATATTTTTAAGATATATTTCACAAAGCTAAAAAAATATTGAAATAAGCCATAGAAATATATCTCTTAAAATCACTTATAACGATAAAAAATGAAAGGTTTTTTAACTAATTTATTGAATATTCGTAAAGATATCCGCCATTTATGCCATCGTTTTCATCTGCCACATACAGTATCGAATCGTTTTTAAAGGCAACACTTTCTTTTTGGGATAAGTGTTTAAATTTTAATCTTTTTACATCTGCATCAAAGAAGTTGTCGGAATTAAAATTAGTAAAGATAAATACAGAATTCCCTGTTAATAAAGCAATTGTGTCTTCATTATTATTTATATCTACCGACGTTACCCAGCATTCCGGTCTATTGCAAGTATCAAATTCAGCTAAATATTCTGCTTTATGATGCCCTTTCTCAGCTGGAATTTTGTACAGTTTTGTCACTTGAGATGTTTTATTTAGCCTACTTTTTGTAAACAAATACAGATATCCATTCAAATAAAAAAAAGCTTCACAGTCATATATCCTTTTTCCTTTTTTAGGTGGAAATTTTTTTTGGTCCGGATACTCGAAAGAGATTTTAACAGGCTTAATCTCTTCAGATTCTTTTTCTAAGTCTTTTTTCTTTATTTTGAGAATTCTAAGGTCTTTTCGTTTGTTTTTATTATTTCCAAAATCACCTATATAAATATTACCTTCCTTATCTGTGGTTAGATCTTCCCAATCTTTGTTTTTAGCATCTATTTCTAGCTCTTTAAGGATTTCGCCTTGAGCGTTCAGGTTGAATAATAGGGGATCATTTCCGCTATCGTTTACCATCCAAAACGTTTCATTTTCTGCGTTATAGGCCATGCCGGAAACTTCTCTAAGGGCAAAGGGTAAATCTGCTACAATATGAGAATCCTTGTTACCACAACCAAAAATCAGGATGAGTCCGATAATATTATAAATGATACTATTATTTTTCATCTAAGTTGCCTTATCTAAATACAGGAACTTTTAAGCCTACAAAAAGATCTGTGGTCCGTGACTCGTCTGATAATAAATTGCTAAATACAGAAGCAGAGCCAATACTAAAAGGTCCAAATCTAAACCCGGCTCCAAAAGCAAAATCGCCATATTGTCTGATGCTTACAGGTGCAAATAGACTAAACAATCTGGACTCGTATCTTGGCGTAAAGGTGTAAGTGTTAATAATTCTGTTGCTACGAAAATCGCCATCTCCTACAAGCGAAATGTTTGCCTGTGCATTTAACAAAAATTTTCTGCTTAATCGATAGTCAAACATCAAATGCATCGCGGTTGGTAAATTTATTTGGATAGACTCACTTTCGTCTAGACTCTCGTAGTTGTTGTCTAGAAAATCTCTAATATCTTCATCAAAAGTGCTTGTGCTTACCGTGGCGTTAAGGTCGTAGTTGTAAATTGTAGAATTATCGTACGTTATCGAACCAATATCTGTAACAGATACGCCTATTTTAAACATATAATCGCTTTGATAGTAAGGGGTATCGTCGTCTCGATCAGGATGATATTCGTAATTAAACCCGATTTCCAGTCCAAAGCCTAAAGTAATATCATCAAATGTAAAATCATCTTCTTCCTCTATATCTATGCTGGAGCCTAAATTAAGAAATCCGTTGGTTGTCAAGGTTTCAGTTGCATCTGTATAGGTTCCTTCAAGACCCGGTGTGTCGATGTAAGTTCCTCCGGCACCTGTCAACACTTTTAAGGTAACACCACCGGACAGCATATGCTTTGGTTTACTTACTAATATTCTACCATAAGCCAAGCCGATTTCGCCCCAGCCGTGCAAGACTTGAGAAAGGTTCTGCGATTCAAAATCGAAGTCTGCGTTTTCTTCAAAATCGTTTATAAGGTTTTCAAACAGCACACCGTTTATGTTTCTGGTATTTGAAAAACCACGTATTCTTGTGATTAAGCCTATGCTACTTTTTGGACTTAAGTTAAGCATAAAAGAAGGCCCAAGGATATCTGTATTTATAAAAAAATTGTTATTGTCCGTCGGGTTAGTTACAATATCTTCATTAAAATCAAAACTATCGTCAATACTTGTAAGGTCGCCGACACTAATGTTAAAATAATCACTACCCGCAAAGGCACTTACTGATATTAAGTTGACATCTGTTTTAAATTTTGAGGATACAATATTAGCGGGATTAAAGGTTGCCCCGTGAATACCGGCATAGTTGCCTGTTGTGTACCCGATATAATTTTGGCTGATAGCACCTGTCGTGAATAATACTAACACGAGTTGAAATATTTTTTTCATAAAAAATTATATATATCAGTAAAACGAGGCAATATCTTAAATATTTAAACCAGCGTATTTTTAAAATTGAAAATCGTGCGAATTAAAATCTAAGCTTAAGCTTAAAAAACGTGATTACTTCACTTCAATCCATGTTGAGGTACCATTATCAAATTCAAATTTGTCCTTTAGTTTGCCTCCTTTTTTGTAATATAATTTTTCAACAGGCATGCCACTCAAGCTAAAGTCGTAAATATTAAATTCTTCTTTCTCCAGCGATTCTTTTATTTGTTTCACTTTACCAAAATTATTGAGGGCCTCAAATTTTAAGTCTCTGCTCAGGTCCACCGGGAATTTATCAATAAGCTTTACTTTATCTATGATAAACGCTGTTTTTCCACTTTTGTTGAAAACAGTAATGTCCACTGTATCCTCGTCATCTTGACTGTAAATTACAGATTGAGCTAAACTGCCATTGTCATAATAATCAACTTTCCTTTTGCTAGGATAAACAACTATGAGTAGCTTGGCATTTTTATAGTATTCCACACTTTCTACAACATTGCTTTTAGTATAATTTACTATTTTTTGTTCGTTTGCAATGCTGTTATCTATTTCTTTAAAAAGCGTATTATTCCAATTTTCGCTTAGTTGAGACGAGAATACAACGTTTCCGTTTTTGTCTAAGGTTTCCTTGCAAGTAAGAACATCGTCTGCAGTTTCAATAATGTTTGTAAACTCTTTTTTGAATCCTGTTTGGTAATAAAGATCAGAGGTTTCTAAGGCTACAAGCAAATTGGCACCTTCGCTAAGTTTTTCAAAATTTTGTTTTGCTGCTTCTTTCACAAATTGATTCAGCAGGTCTTTGGTTTCGTTTACGTTTTTGTCCACAACACTTTTGGTTTTGGCTTCCAAAAGCATAAGATTTAAGTTTACTTTGTCTGGAGCAACCAGCTCTTTGGCTTTTTCTAGAACGGTTAAAGTCTTCCTGAAGTTTTTAGCCTCAAATTCACTTAAGGCTTGAGAATAAAAGGCATCTATTAAAGCTTGATTTGGATCAATTTCTTCTTTCTTTTCTTCAACATAAATAGTGTTTGCTGCGGTTTGTAAGGTGAATTCTACTTCAATTATTCTACCAAGACTATATTTCTGGTCTACGTATTCTTTAAAATTTTCCGGGGAAATATTCCATTCTTCGAAAAAACGCCAGTTAGAGACATCACTTGAACATTCAGGAAGGCTGTATTCCGGGTATTGGTTTTTTACAATATCATCTACAAAATCCATGTAATTGCTTTTGATAAATTCAAAAACTTTATGCCGTTCCATAAGGTTGTCTACTTTGGTATTGAGTACCTGAGTAATAAAAAACGCATTTTCCACCTTGTCACATTCTGTGGTATTTACTTCAGCAATCAATACAAAATTGAGATCAATTTGCTGTGCATTAGTGTTTAAGTGAAAAAGTACAATGAGTAAAAAAACAATTCTTTTCATATTAAATTTAGATTGTAATTTATAAATAGTATCCAGCGATTATTTAGCTAATTGTTAACAAATTTAAACTAAAAAAGAAAATACAAGAAGTAATTACCATTTTATTGATTATAAATTTGATATTGAAAACAAGTTAAGACTTCACATAATGAGCGAAATACGAAAGAGCCTTAATCAAACTCTTTGATGTCCGGATATAAGAAGTTGTTGTAAGGAAATCGTGTTATGTGAATTTCTCGAACACTTTTATAGACTTTGTTGCGGAATTGCTCCCAGTTTTCTTTTTCGGTTGCAGATATAAAGATGGCATCTTTTCCAACTTTACTCATCCAGGTTTGTTTCCATTCTTCTAGAGTGAAATGTTTTTCGGTACGCTCTTCAATAAGGTCTGTTTCATCATAGTCCTCTGCTTGGTATTTATCAATTTTATTAAATACCATTAGAGTGGGCTTGTCTACAGACTCTATTTCGGTTAAAATTTGATTTACGGAGTCGATATGGTCCTGAAATTGAGGATGAGAAATATCTACTACATGAAGTAACAAATCTGCTTCTCGAACTTCATCTAAGGTCGATTTAAAGGATTCCACAAGTTGTGTAGGTAATTTTCTAATAAATCCTACCGTATCTGAAAGGAGAAAGGGTAAATTATTGATTACAACCTTCCTGACCGTTGTGTCGAGTGTAGCAAAAAGTTTGTTTTCTGCAAAAATATCGCTCTTGCTTATCACATTCATCAAGGTAGATTTGCCTACGTTGGTGTATCCCACCAAAGCCACACGCACCAGACTGCCACGATTGCCACGTTGTACGGCCATCTGTTTGTCTATGGTTTTTATTTTTTTCTTCAACAGGCTTATTTTGTCCCGAACAATACGTCTATCGGTTTCAATTTCTGTCTCACCGGGGCCACGCATACCGATACCACCTCGCTGACGTTCCAAGTGCGTCCACAAACCTACAAGTCTTGGGAGTAAGTATTCGTATTGTGCCAGTTCTACTTGTGTTCTGGCGTAGCTGGTTTGAGCACGTTGAGCGAAAATATCTAATATCAGATAGGTTCGATCTACGACTTTACACTTCAGAATTTTTTCAATATTTTTTTGCTGCGCCGGTGTCAATTCATCATCAAATATAGCTGTACCTATTTCATGTTCTTTCACATAGGCTCTTACTTCTTCTATTTTCCCCGTACCAATAAAAGTTTTGGGGTTAGGTTTGTCTAGTTTTTGTTGAAATCGTTTTAAAACTTCACCGCCGGCTGTGTAGGTTAAAAATTCTAACTCATCTAAATATTCTTTAGACTTTTCTTCATCTTGTGTTTGGTTGATGATGCCTACTAAAACAGCAGTTTCGTAAGTAGTAGATTTGGTTTCAAGCATAAATTAAAATTGATTTTTTGTCTTGCACATTTTGAAAAGAAAACCTGCAATAGAATAGCAAAGATAATAAGGAAGTTGCATCCAACTTTTAAATCCTTTCCTATAATTTAAAAGATACAACTGCTTCTGAAATTCTTAGTTGTATAAACTATTGTTTTTTTCTTTTTTCACTTTCGTAAAGTTGAGCGACTTGTGTTAACTCTTCGTACCACTCTTCGCCAAATTTTCGGATCAGTGCATTTTTGGTGAATTTGTAAACAGGGGCTTTCAGCTCGTCACCCAGACTACAGGCGGGTGAGCAAATATTCCACTGGTGGTAATTAACTGCTTTAAGTTTTGATAATTGTTGAACCCTTATAGGGTACAACTCACAGGAAACAGGCTTCTTGAAGTCAATTTTACCTTCGCGATAGGCTTTTTCGATGCCACATAAGGCAATGCCTTTTTCGTTAAAAGTCACGTAGGCGCATTCTTTACCGTTTACCAGTGGCGTTTCCAAACCGCCAAAATCTGATGTAATATATGTGCCTTGCTCCTCGATGGCTTGTCTTCCTTCTGGGCGTAGCCCGGCTTTTATTTTTGGATAAATTTGTTCCAGGATTTCTTTTTCATCTTCTTCAACAGGTGCACCGGCTTCCCCGGCAACACAACATTCGCCTTTGCAAGCAGTTAAATTGCAAGTGAAGTTTTCTTCCAAAATTTCCTCCGAAACGAGTGTGTCCTTAATTACAAACATGCTGCAAATATATGGCTATTCCATTTTGGAAGCTTTAAACTTAATTTTATTTAAACATATATTTTTTAAAACGCTAAAAAACAGAGCATTGTGTCGGTAAAGTTTCTGCTTAAGTCAGGTTTATTTTATTAACATATATTTATTATGCAGCGCTATTTTTTTGATTGCCATCAAGGAAAATCGTTATACTTTTGCGCGCTCAAAAAAATAAATTATGGCATTAAATTTTAAAGAGATTTTTACTGTAGGTATGATACTTTTTGCGGTTATTGATATCCCCGGAAGTATTCCAATTATCATCGATTTAAGAAAAAAAGTAGGGCATATCCAAAGTGAAAAAGCATCTGTCGTTGCTGCAATTTTAATGATTGTGTTTCTATTTGTGGGCGAAGAAATCTTAAAACTTATTGGTATAGACGTCAACTCCTTTGCCGTTGCCGGTGCATTTATTTTATTTTTCTTGGCGATAGAAATGATTTTAGGCATACAGCTTTACAAAGACGACGCGCCTGAAACTGCCGCAATAGTTCCCTTAGCTTTTCCTCTTATCGCTGGTGCGGGAACCATGACGTCCTTGCTGTCTCTAAAAGCTGAATATGATACTGTAAACATCATCGTGGCAATACTTATAAACATTATTGTTGTTTACGCAGTCTTGAAGTCTTCTAAACAAATAGAGCGCGTCCTAGGGAAACAGGGTATTTCTGTGATAAGAAAAATCTTTGGCGTAATCTTACTTGCTATTGCCGTAAAGCTATTTACAACAAATATTACCGGGATTCTATAGCCTTTAATAACTTTTAATGGTAAAGCCAAAAGTTAAAAACTGATCGCTTTCCTTTTGGTTGGCGATGACAACGCTTTCTACAGTATGAAGGTAGTTTATTTTGAAGTTCAGATACTTCAGCAAAGGAAACTCTAAACTTAAATCTGTAGACCAGCGGTAATTATCGCTTTCTTCAATAGAAGGTTGAAAATAACTCTGGTGCCCAAAGATGACTTTTCCTTTAAAAAGATGGTGTTTTCCATTTAGCCATAATGTAGCCCTAAAGGTCTCTATGGAAGACAAGCCGTTGTATTGCGACACATTAAACGAGGTCTCGTTAAAGTTGGTGCGTTCAAATTCTGAGGAGATGGCCGTTTTTAACCAGTTTTTTTCTTTGGTCAAAATTTGATAGGTCACACCTGTGCCTACCAAATACCTGTAGTCTATTTTTCGTCTAAAATTGGTACTGAAAAACCCTAAAATCTGTGGATACAAGCGTTTATCTGCGTTAAACGACAAAAAGTTTAAACTTAAAATGTCTTCATCTGCTTTGGTTTTACCAAATTCTTGATAAATATATGAGTTGGTCGTCTTAAAAACCCATCGTTTTAAGGGCTTATAAGTCACTTCATTTTTAGCTCTAAATATGATTGTCTCTACATTACCACCCTGATACAATCCTGATAACGAGAGATTAGCTTTCAGCTTAAGGGTGTCACTTTCATTGAGTTGTGCTTGTGCTAAAACCGGTAAAAATCCTAATATTAAAATTATCCTTTTTATCATAACACATTCAATTTTAAAAAATTAAGCTAGCAAAAATAAGTATTTATTTTTCTGTGCAAATAGTAAAATATTAATTGAATATTAATTTTGAGAATTCCTTATAATATTTAAATACCTTTATTTTTGAAGTAATTTTCATCAAAATGATTAACAAAAGGTTACTTATCAAAAATCTATTAGCGCATAGCGATGAAAATAGCTTTTACGACAAAAAGCAACAATTAGACTTTAGCAGTAAAGAGGGCAAGGCAAAATTTCTTAAGCATGTCTGTGCCTTATCAAACTCTAATCCGCATAATAATTCTTACCTGGTTATAGGTGTTAAAGATGAAGACAGCAGCATTATGGGGGTCGATTTTTTTGACGATTCCAAGATTCAAAACTTGGTCAATGCTTATTTAGATAATCCGCCTTTTGTAACTTATGAAAATGTGTCTTTTCCGCATTTGCCGGAGCATAAATTTGTTGGACTTGTCATTATTAGGAGTAAAAACGACACCAAGCCTTGCAGCTTACAGAAACACATCTGGAAGTATTACAAAGGCACAGTATTTTCCAGAGTTGGCAGCACCAGCAAGCCACAAGAGCATGCTTATGTGATAAATGAGAAAAATAGAGACCTTGTAGCTTCCATAGAAAAAAATTCTCAAAACAGCATCGGCTTAACCTTAGATGGCGTGTTTGATTTTATGAACCGCAGCAAAGATTTTAACCCCAACTATAAAGTCTTTAAAGAGTATTTTGTGTTATGCTGGGCCGGAAAAGCAGAGCGTTTTCAAGGGAAAACCTACTATTCCAGAGTAAATATCGAGTTGATTAATGAGCAGGTCAAACTTTTTTATTCCTATCATGATAAAATTGAAATAGAAATTAAAGAAGATTCCTTCAATATCTTGGAATACATCAATTTAGGCTTGCCTAATCAAAAATCGTTTTATCCTTTGGAGAGAACAGGAATCCGTTTTAAAGATAATATGACCTATGATATTGAAACAGAGATGGTCTTCCAGCCTCCAAAATTTAACCAAAAAACCTTGAGGCATTTTTTAAATTACAACGAATACCTTTTGAATAAGATGAAACTTGGTCAGGAGTTAACTCCAACTGAAATTGAAGACCTAAACAACTTACCTTCAATATACCTGATAGGTTATTTAAGTGGAATTGATGCTGAATTTTCCGGAATTGAAAAGCTTGAGCAAGCCAAAAAATTGATTAAAAAAGAAAGTAAAACAGTTTACAATACGTATAAGGACACTATGCGTATTCTACGAAAAATAAAATACAGCTAAATGAGCAGAACTCTTGTAATTGGTGATATTCACGGCGGTTTAAAGGCTTTGAAAGAAGTTTTGAGCAAAGCGAATGTAACACCAAAAGACCAACTAATATTTCTAGGCGATTATGTGGACGGCTGGAGCGAAAGCCCTCAAACTCTGGACTATTTGATCGAGTTACAGACTACACATAACTGTATCATTCTTAAAGGTAATCACGACGATTTGTTGTTAAATTGGTTTAAAACCAATCAAACAAATGAAAAATGGCTCATGCATGGAGGCGAAAGTACCATAAAAGCTTATGAAGATATTTCCAAATCTCATAAAGCTATACATGCTAAGTTTATAGAAGATATGCCAACATATCATGTTGATGATAAAAATAGACTTTTTGTGCATGCGGGCTTTGCAAATCTCCACGGGCCGGAACACGAATTTTATAAAAATACAGTCTACTGGGACAGAACCCTTTGGGAAACAGCCCTGGCGACGGATAAAAATTTTAAACCAGATGATTTGTTTTATCCGGTTAGGCTTAAGTTGTTTTCAGAAATCTATATAGGGCATACACCAACTTCAAGATACGGCCAACATACACCTATGCAGGCACAAAATGTGATTAATCTGGATACGGCCGCAGCCTATAAAGGTCCACTGACCCTGGTGGATGTGGACACTAAAGACATCTGGCAAAGCCAGCCCGTTCATGAATTATATCCCGGAGAACCTGGTAGAAATTAGCTTAACTTTCTGTATGCCATAATGGTTTAATGGTTTCACGCAAAGGCGCTACGCCGCAAAGATTTTATTGGATAAAGTTTCACGCAGAGCACGCAGAGATTTTCTGCATAACGTCTAAATGGCTTTTAATTCCTTTATGGTTTAGATTATTTCACGCAAAGGCGCGAAGTAGCAAAGTGTTTATCAGAAAAAGTCTCGCATCTATCTCTGGAGTATTTTCTAATAAAGTAAAACTAAAAGCTTCATGCTTCTTAATGCCTTAATGGTTTAATATATTCGTTAAAATGAATGTACCCATAGCCTTCAGGAAAAAATAGTTTCTGCCACGAATGCATTAATAAATTTTAGATTAGCAAGTGTGATTGTATCTGTGATAAAAGACTTGCGCTCTTGGCGGAACTTTGCGAACCTTGCGGTTAAAAAAACATATCTATTTCAGTCGCTGTACCCCATCACGGTATCGGGATATTTATAGGCCCAAAACAAATACATGAAGATTTCTTAATGCTCCATAATACCTTATATGGTTTTAATTCTCTCACGCAAAGGCGCGAAGTCGCAAAGTGATGTTAGGGTAAAGTTTCGCAACTATCGCGTAGAGCATTTTCTAAAAAAGTAAAACTAAAAGCTTCATGTTTCTTAATGTCTTAATGGTTTAAATTATTTCGCGCAAAGGCGCTGAGTCGCAAAGTGTTTATCAGAAAAAGTCTCGCATCTATCTCTGGAGTATTTTCTAATAAAGTAAAACTAAAAGCTTCATGCTTCTTAATGCCTTAATGGTTTAATATATTCGTTAAAATGAATGTACCCATAGCCTTCAGGAAAAAATAGTTTCTGCCACGAATGCATTAATAAATTTTAGATTAGCAAGTGTGATTGTATCTGTGATAAAAGACTTGCGCTCTTGGCGGAACTTTGCGAACCTTGCGGTTAAAAAAACATATCTATTTCAGTCGCTGTACCCCATCACGGTATCGGGATATTTATAGGCCCAAACAAATACATGAAGATTTCTTAATGCTCCATAATGCCTTATATAGTTTTAATTCTCTCACGCAAAGGCACTGAGGCACAAAGTGTTTGTAAGGTTTAATTTCAACAGAAACAAAACAAAGTCTTCATGCATCTTAATGCCTTAATGGTTTAAAAAATCAACAGAATTCTAAAATTGAAATATTAAGAAGTTAAGGGTCATTAAGGATTAGAGAAAAGTTGCATAAAAACACATAACAAATGAGCTTATGGCTAAGACTAAAAACTCACAGCTAAATAATTTCAGCGTTTATCCCGGCTTCTAAAATTCTCGTGCATCTGGGTTTCAGGTCTTTGTATTCGCCGGTTTTTACGGCGCATTTCCCTTTATAGTGAATAATTAATGTGCACTGTTCAGCTTGATGTGGATTATGATCACAGGTGTCTATCAATGTATCGATCACGTGGTCGAAGGTATTAATGTCGTCATTGTACACGATAATTTCGTGTTCTCGAGAAACCATCTCCTCAACTAATACATCTTCTTTAATCTGTTCTTTACTAGCCATATAGCAAATATAAGATAGAAATTTAATTTTTCAAGTATTTGGAGCAGACCCAGTTGTTTTTTAATTGGTGTTTAACATATATCAAAGCATTTTCCTTAGCTATCTTGTTAAGGATTTCTAAATCCTCCTCATAAAAGCCACTCAAGTACAAAACGCCTTTGTTTTGTAAATGCTCGGCGTAAACAGGAATTTGATCTATTAATATATTTCTATTTATGTTGGCTAAAATGATGTCAAACTCACCAGATATTTGTTCTGCGCTTCCCAGTTTTGGCGTAATTTGTTGGCAGTGATTTCTACCGATATTTTCTGTGGTGTTTTCAAAACACCATTCGTCGTAATCTATGGCTAAGATGTTTTTAGCGCCTCGCATTTCAGCCAAAATGGCCAAAACTCCAGTTCCACAACCCATATCCAGCAGGCTTTTGTTGTTTACGTCTTCTTCAAGCAATTCGAGCATCATCATATGTGTAGTGGCGTGATGTCCAGTGCCAAAAGACATTTTGGGTTCTATGACAATTTCGTACTCGACATCAAAGGCCTTATGAAAAGGTGCCCGAATAACGCAATTTTCGGAAATCAAAACGGGTTTAAAATTGTCTTCCCAGTCCTTATTCCAGTTTTGTTGAGGTAAATGCTCAACCTTATATTCAATAGAGAAGGCCTTATTTTCAAAAATCTGGCAATTTTCAATATCTTCTTTGTTGAAGAGTTCAGTTTTAATGTAGGCTTTTAGCTGATGGTCTTCTTCAGCAAAACTTTCAAAATCTAGCTCTCCTAATTGAGCAACAAGAATTTGAACCCCAAGTTCATGGGGTTCTATGTGAAATGAAACTTCTGTGTACGACATTAAAATGCGTTAACGATAGCAACAAAGTCTTCAGCTTTAAGGGATGCACCGCCAATTAAGCCGCCATCCACATCTGGTTTAGAAAAAATTTCTTTGGCGTTGTCAGGTTTTACGCTTCCACCATAAAGGATAGACAAGTTATCTCCTAATTCGGCATCGTATTTTTTGGTTACGATACGACGTACAAATTCGTGCATTTCCTGGGCTTGCTTAGGTGTAGCGGTTTCGCCTGTGCCAATGGCCCATACCGGTTCGTAGGCTAAAATGATATGTTCCCAAGCCTCTGCCGGTAAGTGGAACAAGGCTTTTTTAATCTGACTGCCGACTTCAAGAAGTTGGTGGTCTAGCTTACGCTCTTCCAATGTTTCCCCAAAGCAGAAAATAACTTCCATGCCATTTTTCAAAGCAGTATCTACTTTCTCTGCAAGTAAAGCGTCGTCTTCACCAAAATATTCCCGACGCTCAGAGTGTCCAAGGATAACTGTATTTACCCCAATGGACTTAAGCATATCTGCAGAAATCTCTCCGGTATAAGCGCCGCTTTCTGCCTGATGCATATTTTGTGCAGCAACTTCTATTGGGCTCCCTTCCACTGCATTTACGGCAGCAGACAAGTTTACAAATGTTGGTGCAATAATTACTCTGGCATCATTTGTTTTCGTTTGTAATTTTTCTTTTAGGTCAGCAACCAATTGTTCAGTTTCTGCTAATGTTTTGTTCATTTTCCAGTTTCCGGCAACGATATTTTTTCTCATAGTCTAGTGTTTTTAAGATTGGTACCTCACTCTTGGGTCTAACCAAGTGTATATTATATCTACAAATATATTGATTAAGATAAACATAAGCGCTATAATAAGAACAGCACCCATAATTATTGGCAGGTCTAAAGTCTCTAGGGCATTTACAATTTCTTTGCCTAAGCCGTTCCAGCCAAAGATATATTCTACAAAAACAGCACCTGCCAGCATGGATGCAAACCAGCCTGAAATAGCGGTGATTACCGGGTTTAGTGCATTTTTTAGGGCGTGTTTGTAGATGACATTAAATTCGGAAAGGCCTTTGGCGCGAGCTGTACGGATGTAATCTTCGGCCATTTGCTCCAGTAAGGCATTTCTCATCAGCTGAGATACAACAGCTAAAGGCCTAATGCCTAAAACTATGGCTGGAAGCAAGAGGTTTTTTAAGATAAGTTCCTGTTTCTCCCCATAATCATCCAACTCGTATAGGTTTCCTGTCATGTTTAATCCAGTAATATCTTTTAACACAAAAGCAAAAAACCACGCAAAAAGAATGGCACTAAAAAATGAGGGTACGCTCATCCCCAAAGTGCTTAAAATTTGAATGCTTCGATCTATAAAAGAATTTTGAAAAATGGCAGACACAATCCCTAATAATATTCCAATTAATAAGGCAAAGCTAATAGCGCTAATGGCCAGAATTGCAGTATTCGGCAAGGTCTTACCTATAATTGTTGCTACGGAGAGTCCATTTTGTTGAAACGACTCTCTCAAATAAGGCAGCTTTAAAGCTATTTCGAAGCTTGATGCAGAAAATACACTTACACCTGAATACTTTCCGGAATCTAAATTGGTGTAGTGGTCTTTAACTTTGCTATGAAAGGATAGTGGTGATAAATCGTTTAAATAATATATGTATTGAGTACTAACGGGTTTATCAAATCCATATTTTTTTTGAATTTGTAGGACCTGCTCTTTAGATTGGTTGTCGCCTAACATCATCTGAGCCGGGTCGCCCGGTAATACGGAAAACAAGAAGAAAATTACGGTAGTAACCCCAAAGAGTGTTAACAGCGCATAACCAATTTTTTGTAATATGATTTTAAACAAATCAGTGGGATTTTATGCTTCAAATGTAAGCAATTTATGAACGTTGTCTTAAGGCTTCGAAGGTTAAAATTGCGGTTGAAACCGAAAGGTTAAGCGAGTCCAGCTTGCCTTTCATTGGAATGTTTACAGCTTGAATGTTCGCTTTATCTCTCCAGAAATTAGTCAAGCCTTGGGCTTCGCTACCCATAATAAATGCAGTGGGTTGCGTATAATCTTCCTTTAAATAGTCGTTTGAGTTTTGAAGTGTCGCAGAAAATAGCCTGATATGGTGCCGGCTTAAAAAATCATAAACGTCTTGGTTGCTGCCGGTGGCAATCGTGTTGGAGAAAATGGCGCCTAAACTAGACCGGATTGTGTTTGGATTGTACAAATCTGTTAACGGTTCAGCTATAACAACCGCGTCAACTTTTGCGGCGTCTGCTGTTCTGAGTATGGCTCCGATATTTCCAGGTTTTTCGGGCGATTCCAAGACTAAAATTAAAGGGTTTTCGGTGGTTAATTCTAAGTGTGTTATATCGTGTTTCGGCGCTTTACAAATGCCTATAATGCCTTCTGTGCCGGATCTGTAAGCTATATGTTCATACACGGCTTCAGAAATCTCTATGACTTGGGTGTCGTGTTTGAGATCCAATGTGTCAGAAGCTATTTTTTGATTTACAAATACTTTTAGGACGTCATAACCGCACAATATGGCCATCTCGAGTTCCCGTTGTCCTTCAACTACAAAGCAGTTTTCCTTAAGCCTAAGTTTGGATTTACTTTGAAGTAATTTCAAATGTTTTATTTGTTCATTTTTAGTGCTTGTAATTTTCATTTTAGGCTTAAATTGTTAAAATAAATTTAATAGTTAAGATTTGTTTAATTTATAAATAGCTGATTTACAATAAAGTTATCCATATTTGAAATCAGTCACTTTATTTATGGCATCGTAATTGAGTTCCAGCTTGTATATAAAGACATCATAAATTGAAAATCTAATTTCAAAAGTACTTGTTTTTTTATTAGAAAATTAAAGCTTTCGAATAGATGAACATTATGAGTAATAATTGAAGTAAAGAAGTAGAATAAAATTTTGTTTTAATAAAGCCAAATTTTATACATCATTGAAAATAGCTAAAGCTAATTTATTATTTTCATAATAAAAATTTAATATGAACAGAATAGTAACCCTTTTAGTATTTACAATCTTATGGAGTTGCCAAACCAAAGCGCAGCAACCAAAGGAAGAAAAAGTATACGAAGTATCCAAAACCGACGAAGAATGGAAAGCAGAGCTCACGCCAATGCAGTACCAAGTGCTGAGGAAGGAGGCCACAGAAAGGGCTTTTACCAGTGAGTTATTAAACATCAAAGAGGATGGAACGTTTGTATGCGCTGCCTGCGAAAATCCACTTTACGAAACAAAATACAAATATGACAGTGGGTCGGGTTGGCCAAGTTTTGACAGGGCGATAGAAGGGAGTTTGGATTACTCTTCTGATCAGAAACTCGGATACACTAGAGTTGAGCTACTTTGCGGAAAGTGCGGAGGTCACCTAGGGCATATGTTTAATGATGGACCTCGACAAACAACAGGAAAAAGACATTGTATAAATGGTGTTGCTTTAAATTTTATCCCAAAAGAGAACTAATGAGTAAAGACAAAAACATAGATTGGAAGTCCAAATTGTCTTCAGACGAATATTACGTCTTGAGAGAAAAAGGCACAGAGCGCCCTTTTACAGGCAAGTACAATATGCATTTCGAAAAAGGAACTTATGTGTGTAGAGGCTGTGGAACACCGTTATTTGATAGCAATTCTAAATTTGACAGTGGTTGTGGTTGGCCAAGTTTTGACGAGTCTATTGAAGGTGCAGTGCGTTACGAGCCGGACAACTCTTTAGGTATGCGACGCATAGAAATTTTGTGCAACAATTGCGATGGTCACCTCGGGCATATATTTGACGATGGGCCAACAGAAACAGGACAACGGTATTGTGTTAATTCACTCAGTATAGATTTTAACCCTAAAAACAATGAGTTATGAAAAAGTTTTTGCTAATTATTTTAAGTGTAGCCTTTTTAAGTTGCGAAGGTCCAATGGGTCCTCCGGGACCACCGGGATTTGATGGTGTAAATATATTAGGTAACGTATTTGAAGTTTCTGTCGATTTTACGCCGGGTAATGGCTATGCTAATCTTATTGCATTTCCTAATAGTATAGAAGTGTTTGAAAGCGATGTGGTCATGGTGTATCTTTTGGAAGAGCAATTAAGCGACCCCAGCGGACCAATTGATGTCTGGACGCCACTACCACAATCCTTTTTTCTAAATAACGGACTTCAGGTGGTTTACAATTTTAACTACACTTTTTTAGATGTCAATTTATTTCTTGATGGCAATGTAGATTTAAATAATCTTGGTCCGGCATTTACCAACAATCAGGTGTTTAGAATTGCGGTATTGCCTGCAGATTTTGCAGAAACCTTTAATGTAGACGTCAACAATTACACAGATGTAATGCAAGTTTTGCAGCAAAAGTCTGATTTTGAAATCCAATCTTTAAAGTAAATTGTCAAAATGACATATTATTTTGCGTTAAAATAAGACAAAATGACATCTTTTTCCGGCTGGTATAGGAATTGACTATTTGTATTTGAAATTATTAATCTAAAAATTAAATATTATGGAATTAATGACAAAAACAAATAGAGGATGGTTGCCAAATATATTAGAAGATATATTTGATGAAAGATTAACCGACACAAGATTTAAAAATCTTAGTACATTACCGGCAGCCAACATTAGAGAGACAGAAGATCAATTTACAATCGAATTAGCGGCTCCTGGAAAAACGAAAGACGATTTTAATATCGAATTAGACCACGATTTGCTATCGATTTCATCTGAAGCGCAATCTGAGCATAACACAGAAGACGAAGCTAAAAAATACACTCGAAGAGAATTTAGCTATCAAAGCTTCAAACGTAGTTTTACATTGCCGGAAACAGTAGATTTTTCTAAAATAAGTGCAAGCTACAACAGTGGTATATTAACTATTAATTTGCCAAAAAGAGAAGAAGCTAAAACGCAACCAAAGCGTCTTATTGATATAAGCTAAACATAGTTTTAATAGGTTTTTTACCCTAAACTTTCAAATATTCTCATAAAATTAATCAGAAGGTTTAGGGTAATTTTTTTGTCTATGGGTTAGACCTCACAGATTTAGAACCTTCAATAACTTTTGTTTTAAGGTCTTCTTTGTAGTCTACTATTTTTTGATAAATAGCTTCATCAGAGGATCCTAAAATTTGAGCCGCTAAAATCCCTGCATTTTTAGCCCCGTCTAAGGCAACGGTCGCCACAGGAACACCGCCTGGCATTTGCAGGATAGACAGTACAGAATCCCAACCATCGATAGAATTTCTAGACTTTACCGGCACGCCAATAACCGGCAATGCAGAGACCGAAGCAATCATACCCGGCAAATGTGCTGCGCCGCCTGCACCGGCGATAATCACTCCTATATTTCTTTCAGCGGCAGACTTGCCATATGCCATAAGCTTATCCGGTGTACGATGTGCTGAAACGATGTCGACTTCAACCGGAATGTCGAAAGATTTTAAGATGTCTATGGCGTCTTGCATTACTGGCAAATCGCTTGTACTTCCCATTATTACCGCTACTGTTTTCATGTTTAGTATTTTTATTCTGGCTTGGTTAAGTTTTAATGTGTAAAGCCTAGGTTTTTTAATCTTTGTTTTAAAGCATTAAAGTCATCTTTAGTTGAAATATCTAACAAATCCCTCTGCTTTCCGTTATTAAGCACTAGCGAAAATCTTGAGTTACCCCAAATGGATTTATGGCTAAAACTTTTAATGTCTTTGATCCAAATTTTTGATTGTGTTGTTTTTTTAGCCACAAAGAAATACAGTACCACACATGATAAAACGCCAAGGATTAGCCAAATCGTTTCAAGAACACCAAACCCATTTTTGCCAACCAGTATCAGTTGGATAACAGCATTTATAATATTTAGGACGGCTATGCCTTTAAGCATTAGATATTGACCTTTGGCGTGGTCTTTAATCTCTAAACTTTGTTCTTCTTCATTAAATTGAATGTTCATTATTAATTCGATTTATCTTTTAATGCCTGTGCGTTTATGTTTGATGATGGCAAAAATACCAATAAAGAGAATAAAAAAGTAAGCTATACGTGCAATATAGTCACCGTGCTGCACGTAAAACGTCATTTTGGTTGAAATCGGTACGCTAGATTTTAAACTGATGCGTTCATCGTAATTGCTTTTTTCAATCACATTACCAATAGGGTCTATAAACCCTGAAATACCCGTGTTCGCACTTCTTGCTACACTACGGCGCGTCTCGACAGCTCTAAGCTTGGCGTAACTAAAATGTTGTTTATGCCCCTGCGTATTGTTCCACCAGGCATCGTTGGTAATAATGCCCAGGACAGTCGCCCCATTTTTCACATAGCCGGTTACAAATTCTCCAAAAACAGACTCATAACAAATAATAGGTGCAACTTTTAGGTTGTCATTCACTTTAAAAACGGAGCGGTCTTCCTGAGTGGTTTTTATGGCTATGGTACCACCCAAATCCAGCATCACATTCCCTAAAATGGGCTCCAGGACCGATTTGTAAGGAAAATATTCCACACCTACTACCAATTTGGATTTGTGATAAAATTCTAAAGGCTGATTCCTTTTTTTGAAAAACGCCGAATTAAAATCGTTGTACCACACCCCTTCTTTTAAAAAATTAGACTGTGGTGTAATGAGGTCTTGATTTCGAATCAATTCGTACATAGATACGCCACTTAAGAGCGATATTTCAGGGTAAGCTCTATGCAGTCTGGCGGAAAACCTGTTGGCTTCACTGCTTTGAAACCTGCTTAACTCAATACTTTTTGCATAAACCGTTTCAGGGGCGAGAACTAAAGCGTCTTTAGTGGGTTTTTGTAAGGTAATAAGATCAAATAAGTTATCAGATATCTTTTGGTTAGAAGTGTAGTATTTTTCGGTATACGGATCGATATTAGGCTGTAAGACAATAATTTCTGAGGAATCCTCAAACGTATCGTATTGAGATTTTACTACAAAAGAGATAAAAATTGGAATGACGATAACTGCTAGTATAGAAACAGGTTGAGTAAAGTTTGAAAAGGTCTTGGCTTTCCATCTTAAGTAGGCGTTGAACACCAACATATTCACAATCCAGACCCAGAGCGTACCGCCAAAAGTACCAGTGTATTCGTACCATTGTACCCAGTTGATGTTTTCAGAAAAAGCATTGCCAAGATTTAACCAAGGCCAGGCCAAATCCCAGTGTAAATGCATTTTTTCAAAACCTATCCATAAGGCAATTAAAAAGATAAGTGCATTTCTGTTAGTGGTTCTTAAGGCAATAAACTGGTACACTAAAAACACCATTGCCATCAAAGCAGAATTGGCTAAAACGGCAAACCACATCCCAAAGGAAGAGGCAAAATACAACCAATTAGTCGTAATGATATTAAAGATAAAAAAACTCAAATAGGCCCAGCCGAAGGAACTGAGCAATACACGTTTTGGTTTATGTGCTCTTAAGGAATGGAATACAATGAGCAGCGGTAAAAATCCAAAAAAGATAAGCCCCACAAAGCCATAAGTGGGCCAGGACAAGCTTAAAAGAAGTCCCGTTAAGACAGATAAACCTAATGTTTTGTTTGTGGGCATATTTTACACATTAATTCGAAATGGAAATACGTTTTTAGGTTACATGGCGCAAGTGTATTTAGCCTAAAACCCTAACGATGTCTTTAGCAAAATAACTCGCAATCAAGCTGGCACCGGCACGTTTTATGGCAATAAGCTGTTCTAACATCACGGCGTCGTGGTCCAGCCAGCCTTTTTCGGCGGCCGCTTTAATCATGGCATATTCGCCGCTAACCTGGTACACCGCAATAGGTTGCTCGATGTTGTTCGCCAAATCTCTTACAATGTCCAGATAGGCAATTCCCGGTTTCACCATAACAATATCGGCGCCTTCTTCGATATCCAATATGGTTTCGGTGAGGGCGACTTTACGGTTAGCAGGATTCATCTGGTAGGAGCTCTTGTCTTTAGGCACATCAACTTCGTCTACGGGAGCGGAGTCCAAAGCGTCTCTAAACGGCCCATAAAATGCCGAGGCGTATTTGGCGGAGTAGCTCATGATGCCAGTGTCTGCAAAGCCGTTGTCTTCAAGTATTTCTCTTAAGGCTTTTATGCGACCATCCATCATGTCGCTCGGCGCTAGCATGTCTGCACCAGCCTTGGCGTGGCTAAGCCCCATTTGTGCTAGTGCCTCTACCGTTTCGTCATTTAAAATTTTGCCGTGTTGCACAATGCCGTCGTGGCCCAAAGAGGAGTAAGGGTCGAGAGCAACATCCGTCATGACGTACATCTCCGGTACAGCATCTTTTATGGTTTTTATGGCCTGTTGCATTAAGCCATTTTCATTTATAGCTTCCTTGCCGGTGTTGTCTTTTAGGGCATCATCAACTTTCACAAAAAGCAATACCGATTTTAAGCCCATATTCCATAAGTATTTCACTTCTGTTTTAATATGGTCTAATGTCATCCGAAAATAGCCCGGCATGGATGCTATTTCTTCTTTTTTATTTTGCCCTTCAATAATAAATAGGGGTACGATAAAATCGTCTATATGCAATTTCGTTTCCGCAACCATAGCTCTTATGGCGGGGCTTTTGCGTAATCGTCTTGGTCTAATATGTGGGAACATAATTGTAATTTAAACCCAATCTTTGGGCTGTTTAAGTACGTTTATTAATTTTTCTTCTTCAGAATTTTCTATGGGATGATGGTCATATTGCCATTGTACGTGTGGTGGCAGACTCATTAAAATACTTTCTATGCGTCCATTGGTCTTTAAGCCGAAAAGTGTGCCTTTGTCATGCACTAAGTTGAATTCGACATAGCGGCCGCGTCGGATCTCCTGCCAGGTTCTGTGTGCTGAAGTGTAAGGGAGGTCTTTTCGTTTTTCAACTATGGGGACATAGGCTTCAACAAAACTATTGCCGACTTCGGTTACAAAATTATACCAGTCTCCTATAGATTGTTTTTCGTTCGACTTTAAATAATCGAAAAATAATCCACCAACACCTCTTGCTTCATCACGATGGGCGTTCCAGAAATACTCGTCACATTGTTTCTTGTATTTGGGGTAAAATGAAGCATCATGTTTGTCGCAGGCGGTTTTACAAGTCTGATGAAAATGTTTAGCATCTTTTTCAAACAAATAGTACGGTGTCAGGTCTTGTCCGCCACCAAACCACTGATCAATAATTTTCTTAGGTTCATTTTTTTGAGAACCTGTCCTGTGAGGAATCGAAGGATACATTTCAAAATACCGCCAGTTGGCATGTACTGTTGGTACAAAAGGATTTTTGGGATGAATCACTAAGCTCAATCCGCAAGCAAAAAAATCAACATCTTCTACATTGAAGTAGGCCTGCATAGATTTAGGCAAAGGACCATGCACAGCAGATACATTTACACCGCCTTTTTCGAACACATTTCCATTTTGAATTACCCTGGTTTTTCCGCCACCACCTTCTTTACGCTGCCATTCGTCTTCTACAAATTTGGCCTTTCCATCAATTTGCTCTAATGCTGAAGTAATTTCATTTTGAAGGTTTAGGATGTAGGCGTAAAATTTGTCTTTCATTTTCATAACTTATAGTGCAAATATAACTCAATATATATATGTACATTTCAGTATAAGATTATATTCAAAAAACGATATTTGTAAATAACAGAATTAAGAAAAATTAACTAAATTTACACAAAATACAGTTTATGTTAGATACAATATTAAAAAGTTTGGCCTCTGAAACAGGTAAAGATTTAGTTTCTAAAATAGGTGTTCCAGCTGAAAAATTAGACGATCTTTTTAAAGTAACCGGAGAGGTGGCACAGGACGAAATTACCAACCAAGTGTCCAAAGGCGGTTTAGATACGGTGATGAATCTATTTTCTAATGGCGCTAATTCAAATTTTGCAGATGGTTTACAAAATAATTTGGTGAATAGCTTAGTTTCCGGGTTTATTTCAAAACTTGGCTTATCAAAAGAATTGTCTAATCAAGCAGCAAGATTTATCGTTCCAACATTAATAGGACTGATAACAAAAGAAAACGAAAAAACCCCTTCAGACGATGCGAGTCCCTTAAGCGATATGTTTTCTCTTGGAGATAAAGGCGGTGGCTTAGGGAATATGGTCAAAGGCTTTTTCAACTAATATTAATTTTTAATTTAAATAAAACCCAAAATTATGAGCAAAAGAGATGATTTGATTGCAAAGTATGCAGCAGATTTAAAAGAAAAGTGTGGCGTAGATGCAGACATGGATTTATTAACCAAAGTCACTATAGGTTGTGGACCATCTATTTACAACAAAGATTCCTCTACAGTATCTAGCTCGGATTCTAAAGAGTTGGAAACTGTAAAAAACAATTTTTTGATAAAAAAATTAGGTTTATCAGATAGTGAAGACTTAGATGGCGCTATAGATGCTGTAATGGAGCAGTACGGAAAATCCACTAAAGCTAAGTACAGAGCTGTTGTGTACTATCTACTTACTAAACACTTCGGAAAAGAAGGTGTTTATGCATAAATACAACTAAAGCTTACAAAAGACCGTCATCAGATTGCTGTTGACGGTCTTTTTGTTTTTTACTGAAAGCACAATCCTTTTATAATTAAGATAGAGATATGAAGTTTAATACCAAAATCATTCATGGCGGCTTAGAAGATGTAGACCCGGCCTACCATTCGGTCATGCCACCAATCTATCAAACAACAACATTTGCTCAAAATAAAGACGATAAACATAGTCCGTTTCAATATGCAAGGGTTTCTCATCCAACCAGATTTGTATTGGAAGCATCTCTGGCGGTGTTAGAGCAAGGGAAGTACGCGGTAAGTTATAGCTCCGGCATTGCAGCGATAGATGCTGTTTTAAAACTACTAAAGTCGGGAGACGAAGTAGTAACCACCACAAACATCTATGGTGGCACTTACCGTATCTTTAATCAAATATTTAGTAATTACGGGATTAAATTTCACTTTGTGGATTTGACTAAAGACACTTTAGAAAAACATATCACCTCCAGAACAAAACTCATTTGGATAGAGACCCCTACAAATCCAATTTTAAGCATCGTTGATATCAAAGCGATTAGTGCACTAACTAAGAAAAACAACATATTACTTGCAGTGGACAATACCTTTGCATCGCCCTATCTTCAGCAGCCGCTTTTACTTGGCGCCGATATCGTGATGCATAGCGCTTCCAAATATTTAGGAGGACATTCGGATGTGATTCTTGGTGCTTTAGTGGTAAATGATAAAGCTCTGGCAGACCGGCTATATTTTATCCAAAAAGCTACCGGTGCTATTCCCGGACCTATGGATTGCTATTTGGTATATAGAGGCATAAAGACACTGCACTTACGTATGCAAAGGCATTGCGAAAACGCCAAAGCAGTAGCAGAATATTTGCAACGGCATCCTAAAGTAGGGCAGGTGTACTGGCCGGGATTTCCAACACACCCAAACCATCATATTGCTAAAACGCAAATGAAAGATTTTGGCGGTGTGGTCTCCTTTTCCCTTAAAGCAAGCACTCAAGACGCAGCATTAGAATTTATTGCAAAATTGAAAATCATCACTTTAGCCGAATCCCTTGGTGGTGTCGAATCCATTATTGGCCATTCGGCGAGCATGTCTCATGCCAGTATTCCTAAAGATGTTCGCTTGCAGATGGGTATTTCTGATTCGTTGATGAGGTTTAGCGTGGGCATAGAAGACCAGGAAGACTTGATAACCGATTTAAAACAGGCTTTAGCTTAGAAGTATATGATGATAGCCAACCTGTATCGCCAAGCCAAGGCCACATTAGGTGTGGATGACTTTGTAAAATTCGTTAAAACCGACTGGCATTCGTCGTATCCTTTTATTCTCATTTACTTATCTATTGCCATAGGAATTAATTACTATCTTGACTTTGAAGACAGCTATTTGGATACGTATTCAAACCAGGCTGTTGGCACCTTGTATTACTTTCTGTTTAACCTGAGTTTGTACATCATTCCGTTGTGTTTTATGTTGAAAATCGACGTAGTTTCTAAAGCCGTTCGTAATTATGAATTTTGGGGGTATATTCTTTTTGCCTTATTTATGTTTGCTTTATTTCAATCCATTAATTTGGCGTCTCTGTTTTTTGAAGAACAGTATTCGTCGAGCTATTTCAGCCGAAAGTTAGGTTATCGCTTAAATACGTTGGGAAAATACCTTATTCTCTTTTTGGTGTTAGGTGTTGCTGTTGGCAGATTAAGGCATAGCGGCTTTGGTTTTTTTAATTTTAAAATTCAGTATAAAACCTATTTGGGATTTTTGCTTATAATGTTGCCGTTGTTGGTGTTTGCCTCTACACAAGACGATTTTTTAAAAGTATATCCAAAACTCAAGCAGTTTGGGGTATCTTCAGAAGAATATTTGTCTCAGCTTTTGATATACGAGCCGGTCTATTTGTTGAATTTTGTCATGCTCGAATGGTTTTTTAGAGGGTTTATGGTCTTGTTTTTTAAAAAATATTTGAACACAAAAGCTATTATTCTAGTCGCAGTTATTTACTGTGCCTTTCATTTTGGGAAACCCGCGCTGGAATGCATCAGCTCTTTTTTTGGCGGGTATTTGTTGGGCTATATCGTTTACAAGACCAAAAGCATTTGGGGTGGCGTGATTGTGCATATGGGTATTGCGTTTTTAATGGATTTGTTTGCGTATTTGTCTAAAACTTTTTTCACATAAAAAAAGCTGCCTCAACATGTTGAGAATGGCTAAGCATTTATGTGTGGGAATCAAAAAATTTGGATTTCAGTCTTATCTCAGATTCCTAAAACACATACACCTAGACCAACCTGCGTGTGTTGAGGCAGCAAGTCTTCAGTTTACACTACAATTAGTTTGGCGAATATGGCAAAGACGACTGGTGAGCCACAATTCTCAGGTCACCGGCTTTGTCTTTTACATAAGCAAAGGTATATTCCACTTTAACAGGCTCGGTTTGTCCCTGCGGTGTAAAGAAGTAATTTCCCATAGCTACAGCCATACGGCAACTGTTGTTTATAATTCCGGTATTGTCAAAAGTCACTTTAGTGTATGGTGCAATAGCAAAACCTTTGTCTTCGGGGTAAGCTTCATTTCCTGCTACAAAATAAGACAGTGCGGCGTCAAAACTTGACCTAAATTGGTCTTCCGATGCTAATGTAGGCTTAAATAATACACTGCTTAAATCGTAACCATACATCTTCTGAATAAAATCTGCAGCTTCCTTAGAGTAATCTCCCTTTTCAGTATATACTTTACCTATTCTTACGATGCCTTCACCCCATAATTTTTGAGCTTCAACGACTTCGCGTTCAGTAATACATTCATCCGAATAGAGCAGGGCGTTTTCAGCATCTGTAGTTGTTTTGCTTGCCATAGCTGTGTCGCTTGATGCAGGAGTCTGAGCAGGCTGATTGCAGCTTATAGCGGTTATAATAAAAGCCATAATGGCCAGGGTTGATATTTTTATATAAATTGTTTTCATTGTGTTTAAATTAAAATTGTGTTGTTTAAAAGTTTAAGTTTTGATGTAGGCTGAATTGTAGTTGACCTTTTGTCCAGTTATCAGATTCCTGCCTCATCCATCCGAGTTGTATTCTTGAGCTTTTGCTCAGTACGTAACCCAGACCAAAATACGTCCTGTTACGATCGAATAGTTCCAAAGAGGTATTTCCGTTTGTACGCTCCCCATTCATAAACAATTCGTTATAGAAGGCTAAGTAGTAAGCACCCTTGCTGAATTCTGTTGCATTCAAAGTGACATTTACAAACAAATTGTAGCGAAAACGCGTGCGGAAATCCTGCTGGTCTACCCAACGTTGTTCATATCTAAATCTGTGGTTAAGAAAAAATCGACTACCGATTTTTTGAGGAATTAAAGCCTCTTGGTAGATACGATTTTCTCCAAAGGTGTCGTCAGAATCACCCGGAGTGCCCGTTGTAATATTAGCATAGCCTAAAGTGAAAAGCACATTTGTGTTTTCCGGCGTATAGGTTAAGCCTGAACGGAGAAGCAACTGCTCCATATCTCCAAATAAATTCCAATGTCGGTATTGAAAGTCTCCTTGCACACCCCAATTGCTATCACCAATTTTTGCATTATAAAAATACATGTACCAAGCCCCGGTCTGGTCTTCTTCTACGGCTTGAGAAAAGGATAGCTGAGCTGCAAAAAGACATAAAATTATATATCTAAATTTCATGTGATTTGCTTTTGCTTTTCAAAATGAAAAGCCTTAGTTAAAATGTAAGGGTGAAAAATACTATCACCCATGTTTCATTTGTCTTGAAAGGAAATTATGACAACTCAGGAGGTTGCTGCTCGGTAGAAAGGCAAACAAAATAATCTTTGTCTTTGTTGTAAGTAAACACGTGTTGTATGGACAAAGTGTCGTGAGAAAGTGAAGAAGTTTCAGTCTTCGTTTGAATGCAATACTCTATTTCTATCTCTTCAATTTCAGCACCAATCATAGTCGAGGTGCTCACCGAATTGATAAATAAAACTAATGATAATATGCAGACTAAAATTCTCACATCACAAACATAGATGCTTTAAATCCTTGACATGTTGAAAGATAGGCGTATTTAACTAAAATTTGATAAATATATATCTAACATAAAAATAATTTATACTATTGTTTTTATATATAATTTTTATTAATAAAAATTATTAAAATTATCCTAATGCCTTGGCGGTATTGAAGTAAACCCTAACTTTCAACTTTAGGGTATATTTAATTCAAAAACTTTAATACGCTTTTACCATTAAATTGTCTAAATTGAAATACTTTCGTTATCAAAAATTGATTTTGTGCCTCAACTGAAAACCTACACCAGTATTGACAAGAATGCTCAAAACTTGAATTTTGCCGTTTCTAAAATGAGTGAAGTTTACCAGCGTAGAAATGGCACCATAGACGAGCTGCACCGTCATGATTTTTATACCATACTTGTGATTAAGCGTGCCAAAGGGAAGCATGTTGTAGATTTTAATACCTATATCTTAGGCGAACGCCAAATTTTCTTTTTAGCACCGGGACAAGTGCATCAACTTGTTGAACATCAAGCTTCAGAAGGCTATGTCTTAACATTTTCTACTGAATTTCTTATCGAAAATTCGATAGCTATTGCATTTGTAGAAAGTTTAAATTTGTTCAACAATTACGGGCATAGTCCGGCTTTGGTATTGGAACAAGACAAATTTGAAGATGTTTTTAGCTTTTGTGCCAAGATGTTCAGACTTCAGCAGAGTGAAGACGTATATAAAACACTTTCTATTGGCGCTTACCTTAAACTTTTATTGATTGAGTGCAATTCGTCCTGTACGCTCAATGCCTTAGAGCCTCTCAACTTTAATGCATCGCAACGTCTTATTAAAGATTTTAAAGCTTTGGTGGAGCAGCATTACAAAAGCGAGCATTCAACACACTATTATGCAGAGCAGCTCCATATTTCACCGGATTACCTGAATCGAAAAATAAAATCTCATATCGGTAAAACTTCAAAAGAGTACATTCAGTCCAGAATAGTAACAGAAGCTAAGCGTTTAATTTGTTTTTCCGAACTCACCTACAAAGAAATCGGATTCGAACTGGGCTTTGCTGAACCTTCAAACTTCAGCCATTTTTTTAAAAATTGTACGGGTCAGTCGCCATCGGTATTCAAAAATTCTCTAAAAACTGTCTAAAAGAATTATTAAATAACGGATTTTCACATGTTTGGGTCTGTTTTTAGTATTTAAATACCCCTTTATTTTACAGACATTTGTACTAGATTTTAAACACAATGCTATGAAAACAGTAGTTCACAAAGCACAGACAAGAGGCCATGCTAACCACGGTTGGTTAGACTCTAATTTTTCATTCAGTTTCGCTAACTATTACAATCCGGAACGCATGAATTTTGGAGCCCTGCGTGTGTTGAATGACGATATGATAAAAGGCGGAATGGGTTTCGGTACACATCCGCATGATAATATGGAGATTATTTCCATTCCTTTAGAAGGCGATTTGGAGCACCGTGATAGCATGGGCAATGTGGCTGTAATTCGACAAGGGGATATTCAGGTGATGAGTGCCGGAACGGGGATTTACCATTCCGAATACAACAAAAACCCAGGTCAGGATGGCAAATTTTTACAAATTTGGATCATCCCCAGAGAGCGTAATGTCACGCCGCGTTACGATCAGATTTCTATAAAAGATGTGGCCGAGCCAAACACCTTTTATCAAATCCTATCACCAAATAAGGACGACCAAGGCGTGTGGATACATCAGGATGCCTGGTTTTCTATGGGCGAGTTTGAAAAAGACACCAGTTTAACCTATACCTTAAACAAAAAAGGAAATGGCGTCTATGCCTTTATCATTAAAGGCGACATGATTGTTGAAGGTGAATCTTTATCCACACGAGACGCCGTTGGCATTTGGGCAACCGATACCATAGACTTTATAGCTGCCACAGGGACTAAAGTCTTGTTAATGGAAGTGCCTATGACCTTTTAAGTCCAAAATTTATTAGTAATGTAACCTAGAAAAAAGATAAACTTATAACCCTTTAAACACTAAAATATGAAACTTATAGAAGATTTACAATGGCGCTACGCCACCAAAAAATACGATGCCAGCAAGAAAGCATCAGAAGACGATATTGCCAAAATTAAAGGCGCTATACAATTATCCGCCTCGTCTTACGGTTTGCAGCCTTATAAAATAATAGACATTCGCGACGAAAAGTTGAGAGCAGATCTCAAACCACTGTCTTGGGATCAACCACAAATCACAGACGCTTCGCACTTATTTTTATTTTGTAACAAATTAGAAGTTACAGCGGAAGATGTAGACGCATTTATCGACCTAACTGCCAGCGAAAGAGGTCAAAACCCTGAAGATTTAAAAGGCTATGCCGATTTTATGAAAAACACCTTGGCAGGCTTTCCAAAGGATGTGATGCAAAGCTGGACTGCCAGACAAACTTATATTGCCCTAGGCAACGGACTATCTGCAGCAGCAGAACTAAAAGTTGACAGTACCCCAATGGAAGGCTTTGATAATGAAGCTTACAATGAAAAGTTAGGTCTAAAAGACAATGGCTACAACGCTCTTGTGCTCATGGCCATCGGCTACAGGTCTGCTGAAGACGACCTGCAACATGCCGCTAAAGTAAGAAAACCGATAGAGGTGTTGTTTGAGCAGGTGTAGGATTCTTTTGCCTGTCTTCTTGTATCGACGGGAATAATCTCACGTCATTGCGAAGGAACGCAGGAACTCGTGGCAATCTCTTTCAACCATGTTAGTGTTGACTTATCAGAGCAATTAGTTTTCATTAGAGAGAGATTACTTCGTCGTGCCTCCTCGCAATGACGGTAAAATACACGTCATTGCGAGAGCGACG
>CAYNCI010000030.1:44752-47098 GCA_964396065.1 uncultured Mesohalobacter sp.
GTGGCAATCTCTTTCAACCATGTTAGTGTTGACTTATCAGAGCAATTAGTTTTCATTAGAGAGAGATTACTTCGTCGTGCCTCCTCGCAATGACGTATTTCTTAATGTATTAATATTCAATATTTTAAAACTAATCCTTTTTCTTTCTATTAAAAGTAGAGATGATGTAAATGCTTTTTGTATATACATGATAAGAATTTTTTCCCTTGCCTGTGCCGATTCGATAAATATCGAAATCGGTAAGGGAAATGCCGCAGGCAAAGGGTGTTTTCATTGTAGTCCACATTCAAATATTCTCAATAAAACGATACAATCATTCAAAAAATCTCAAATTTGAATTAATATATTGTCAGTCAATTGAAGATAAATTATCTTTGCAAAAATATTTTTGAGAATTCCTTAAACTTACGAAAACGATGGATTTTAAATTTACCGAAGAGCATGAAATGATACGCCAAGCGGCGAGAGATTTTGCTAAAACAGAACTCTTACCTGGTGTTATCGAAAGAGATAACAAGCAAGAATTTCCTGCAGAGCAAATCAAAAAGTTGGGCGAACTCGGCTTTATGGGCATGATGGCATCGCCGGAATATGGCGGTGGCGGTATGGATACGATCTCGTATATCCTGGCCATGGAAGAACTGTCTAAAATAGACGCTTCTGCTTCGGTAGTGGTATCCGTCAACAATTCTTTGGTATGCTGGGGCTTAGATACCTACGGAACAGAAGCGCAAAAGGAAAAATACCTTTCCAAGCTCACTACAGGAGAAGCTCTAGGTGCGTTTTGTCTAAGCGAGCCTGAAGCCGGTAGCGATGCGACTTCTCAAAAAACAACAGCCATAGACAAAGGTGACCACTATGTGTTAAATGGAACAAAAAACTGGATTACCAACGGTGGCAGCGCCGATTATTACTTAGTCATTGCTCAAACCGACAGAGAGAAAAAGCATAAAGGCATCAACGCTTTTATTGTAGAAAAAGGTTGGGAAGGCTTCGAAATAGGTCCAAAAGAAGACAAAATGGGCATCCGCGGGAGCGACACGCATTCGTTAAATTTTAACGACGTAATTGTGCCCAAAGAAAACAGAATAGGCGAAGACGGCTTTGGATTTAAGTTTGCGATGAAAACCCTTTCTGGAGGAAGAATAGGTATCGCAGCACAAGCTTTAGGTATTGCAGCAGGTGCGTACGAAATGTCTAAAATTTATTCTAAAACAAGAAAAGCCTTTGGTACCGAAATTATGAATCACCAGGCCATAGCCTTTAAGTTGGCGGATATGCATACTCAAATCGAAGCTGCACGGCATTTAGTGATGAAGGCCGGATGGGATAAAGACATGGGTTTAAACTATGATTTATCTGGTGCAATGGCCAAATTATATGCCTCTCAGGTGGCCATGGATGTTTCTACAGAAGCTGTACAAATACACGGAGGTAATGGGTACGTTAAGGAATACCACGTCGAACGCCTTATGCGCGATGCTAAGATTACTCAAATCTACGAAGGTACTTCTGAAATCCAAAAGATTGTTATTTCCAGAGCAATTCTAAGAGATTAAAAAAATATATCCAAGATAACAGTATGCCCTGAAGATTTTCAAAAGCTTCAGGGTTTTTTTTTACCCAACCCCACGCAAGCATTTGTCTAAAATGCCTGAAAGCTATATAAGAAGTCGGGACCTGCCTGTCTGCCGTAAATAGCTTTAGTTGTGGGAGGCAGGCTTTCCGTTACAATCTGTTTGTGCCTTATGCTATACATCGCATTTTGCGGGCTTCTTGGGTCGCCCTTAAAATACGTGTACCGCAAAAAAGCCAACAGCACAGGATTTCCACTTCAATCAGGGCTAGGGTTTTGAATTTTATTTGATAGGTATAAAAAAGCCTGAAATCTTTATACATTTTTAAAACTTATAAATAAAATCGGATTTTCTGTACACATCTGAAAAACGTGTAAAGGAAATGGGGTTTTTTATGCAGGTTTTTATTGAAACTTGAAGGTTAATAATTTCTTGTTACGGTTTATGGGTTTAGGGGAAATGATTAGCTTTATCTACTAAACAATCGCAGCATTCATAAGTTACTCAATATCTGAACTTTAACACAAGTATATCTTCTTTCTAAATAATAAATTACTTTAATGGATAGATTCATCCATTTTGATTAAATTGCATAAAATTTTTAAAATATAAAAGTTGAAAACTTTAGCGGAAGTAAAACCCCGATTTTCAGGACACGACACTTTTCATTGTAAAGAACAGTGGTTACTAAAAGGTATTTACCTACTTGAAGGTCAGGTAGATAATACAGCTTTATGTTCAGTTTTTACAGTGATGATGTGGTTACCCT
>CAYNCI010000031.1:0-46977 GCA_964396065.1 uncultured Mesohalobacter sp.
CATTTCGGCATAATCCGGTTTTGCCGCTTTAATAAAACTGGGGCGGTTGCCTTTTTTGGTCGAGGCGTGTAAGGTAAACTGACTCACCACCAATGCTTCATAGTTATTGTCCAACAAGCTTAAATTCATTTTGCCATCATCGTCAGAAAAGATGCGCATATTAACTATTTTTCTTACCAGCCAATCTATATCTTCCTCCGTGTCTGCATCTTCAACACCTAAGAGGACGAGAAGGCCAAAACCAATACTGCTTTTGTAATCCGGCGCAACACTTACCGATGCTCTAGAAACACGTTGTAATACTGCTCTCATGAATAATTATCTTGTCTGTAAGGGGATTGATTATCTTCTATTTCATCTAAGATTTGAAGATAGCTTTTGTATCTGGAATATTCAATTTCACCACGTTCTACAGCTTCTTTAATTGCACATTTAGGTTCGTTAAGGTGAAGGCAATTGTTGAATTTGCATTCGTGTTTCAATTCAAAAAGCTCTACAAAATAGTCGCCAAGTTCTTCTTTGGTCATTTCAATCATACCAAAACCTCGAATGCCCGGCGTGTCTATAATTTTAGCATCAAATGCTGTATCGTGCATCTCGGCAAAAGTAGTGGTATGCATGCCTTGATTGTGCTGTTCGGAAATGTCTTGTGTTTTAATATGTATGCTGTTGTCCAATGCATTAATAATACTGGATTTACCAACGCCGGAATGGCCCGAAAACACACAGATTTTTCCTTTCATTATTGCTTTAACCTGGTCTAAATTTTGTCCTGTTACCGCAGAAATTCCTAGACACGTATAGCCGATATTTCTATAGACCTTTGCCAGGTATCTCATTTCTCCAAACTCTTCTATATCGTATGCGTCTAATTTGTTGAACAACAACACGGTTTCTACATTATAAGCTCTAGACGAAACCAAAAACCTATCGATAAAAGTCGTGGTGGTTACCGGATTATTGTAAGTGATAACTAAAAAAGCAACATCAATATTTGCTGCTATGATGTGTATTTGTTTAGAAAGGTTAACAGATTTTCTAACAATATAATTTCTTCTGTCTTCAAAGTCTTTTATTATCCCTAAGGTTTCTTCGCCTTCATCAAAAAGTTCAAACTCTACAATATCGCCAACTGCAATTGGATTTGTACTTTTTAAACCTTTAAGGCGCATTTTGCCTTTAAGTTTACACTTGTAGATGGTCTGGTCCTCGGCCATAACATCGTACCAGTTTCCTGTGGACTTGTAGACTAAGCCTTTCATTAATTATTCATCATTTTTTGCTAAAACTTTATGTTGGTGTGCAATGGATTCTTGATGAATTTCTTTAAAAAATCTCACCACAAAATCTTCGCTCAATCCGTTTTCTTTTCCTTCTGCAATCATGCGATCGAGCACGTCGTTCCAACGTTTTTTTTGCAAAATAGCAACATTATTTTTCTTTTTCAAGGTTCCTATATCATCTACAATTTTCATTCGTTTCCCTAAATGAGTAATAATCTGATGGTCAACGACATCAATTTTGGTTCTAAGTGTATTCAAATTGTTTTTAAATTCAGCTTCCTCGCCGTGTTCTTTTCTAATTTTCAAATCTATAGTCATTTGATGAAGTGCTTGCGGCGTAATTTGTTGAGCGGCATCACTCCAGGCTTTGTCCGGATTATGGTGTGTTTCTACCATCAAACCATCATAATTTAGATCTAAAGCAGTCTGGCAGATGTCAAAAATAATATCGCGCTTACCTGCAATATGCGATGGGTCTAGGATAAGAGGTAAGTCGGGAAATTGTGTTTGCAAATCTATTGCAATTTGCCATTCGGGATTGTTTCTATACCTCGTCTTTTCATAGGTAGAAAACCCTCTGTGAATGACACCTAAATTTTCAATATCAGCTTTATGTAGTCGTTCTACAGCACCTAGCCATAAGGGTAAATCTGGGTTGACGGGGTTTTTGACCAACACAATCTTATCAGTGCCATGCAATGCATCGGCAATATCCTGCACGATAAATGGGCTTACCGTACTTCTGGCGCCAATCCATAAAATATCTACATCTGCTTCGAGGGCTAAGTCCACATGGTTTTTGTTAGCAACTTCTATGGCAATTTTAAGCCCTGTTTCTTCTTTGGCACGTTTAAGCCAGTTGAGTCCTATTTGGCCAACGCCTTCAAAATTCCCAGGTTTTGTTCTGGGTTTCCATATCCCTGCACGCATCACAGTGGTATCCGTATCTTTGAGTTGATGCGCGATGGTTAGTACTTGTTCTTCAGTTTCTGCACTACATGGGCCCGCTATTACGAGAGGGTGATCCAAGTTGAATGCCTTAAGCCAGTTTTTAAAATCTTTTTTATTTGTCATCGTATTGGTTAATGGTGTATGCCTTTTAATATGTCTTTTACTCTATTTGTATTCTTTATTTTCTCTTCTAGTCTATCATATTCATCTTGAAGGAGTTCGTTTTTAAATTGTTCCAAATTTGAAATATATTCTGTTAATGCCTCTAAAACAAATGTTTTATTTTGTTTAAAAATAGGAACCCAAGTTTTTGGATTACTTTTGGCTAAGCGCACTGTGGACTCAAATCCACTGCCAGCTAAATCGAAAATATTACGCTCGTCTTCTTCTTTGTCTATAACTGTTTTACCCAGCATAAATGAACTGATGTGCGACAAATGCGAGACATAAGCCATGTGTTTGTTGTGCGCTTTAGGATTCATAAACCGCAGTTTCATTTTCAATTTAGCGAAACAATCCAAAGCCATATTTTGAAGTTTGGGATCTGTCTTTTCTATCTCGCAAATAATCATGGTTTTATCTTCAAATAAATGGTCTAAAGCTGCACTTGGTCCTGAAAATTCTGTTCCAGCAATAGGGTGCGCCGCTAGAAATTGATGGCGTTTGGGATGAAGTTCAACCGCTTTGCAAAGCTCCTCTTTGGTAGACCCTGTATCGATTATTAAAGTTTGTTCTCCTATAGCATCCAAATAATGAGAAATTACTTGTTGCGCAGCATCTACAGGAATACTTACAATGATTAAATCGGCGGTTTTAATGTCATTTTCATTTGCTTCTGCTGAAATTATGCTTAAATCTATAGCCTTGGCGATGTGATTTTTATTTTTGTCAATACCCAAAAATTTTGATTGAGAGTAATGCTTTTTCAAGCTCAACAACATCGAACCACCTATTAAACCTAATCCAACACCTATAATTTTCATGCTTCAACCTTTTTAGTTCGTTCTATAGCTGTTTTGATTTTGTGTATATCTACACAAAGAGAAAAGCGTACATAACCTTCACCAGCTGAACCAAATATGTGTCCCGGTGTCACAAATATTTGATGATTGTAAAGCATATCGTCTGAAAATTCAACCGAAGTTTTTCCATTTGTGATTTTTGCCCAGACAAACAAACCTGCAGAATTGGTATTGTACTTTAAACCTAGTTGTTCACCTAATTGCCATATCAATTCTCTTCTGTTACGGTAAGTCTCGTCTTGATTGATAATAAAGTCTTTTGGAGAGTTCATTGCAGCAATGGCTCCTTTTTGAATGCCGTAAAACATCCCGCTATCTACATTAGATTTCACTTTAAGAACTTCATCTACAAGTTTTTGAGGGCCGCAAAGCATGCCGACACGCCAACCGGCAAGATTGAATGATTTACTCAACGAATTTAATTCTAAAATGTACTCGTTAGTGTTCAAATGGTCTAAAAAGCTGTAAGGTTTGTCATTTAAGGTTAAGCTGTAAGGATTGTCATTTATAACTAGAATGTTGTGTTTTCTAGCAAATGATTTTAGTCGGCTAAATGTTTCAAGTTTTGGTTTTGCACCGGTTGGCATATGTGGATAACTCACCCACATGAGTTTAGTTTTGGGAGTAACCTGTTTTTCAAGTTTTTCGAAGTCCGGCTGGTAATCTTGGCTAGCTGTTAACTCATAAAATACAGGTTTTGCGCCAACAAGGTTGGTTACCGATGTATACGTAGGATAGCCGGGATTTGGTAATAATACTTCGTCACCGGGGTTTAGAAACGCCATCGAAATATGAGTGATACCTTCTTTGCTTCCAATAAGAGGTAATATATTTTCCTCAGGATGCAAATCTACGTTGTAATAGCTTTTGTAAAAGTCAGCAATGCTTTCACGTAATTCTGGAATGCCTTTATACGGTTGGTATTGATGTGCCTTTGGGTCTTGCATAGCTTCCTTTAGCGCCTTAATAGCTTCCGTAGGTGGTTGCAAATCCGGTGAGCCAATACCTAAATTTATTATGTCTTGGCCTTGATTTACCAAAGTACGTACTTCTCTTAGCTTCTTAGAGAAATAGTACTCATGTATGTGTTTCAATCGTTCGGCAGTCTGTATCATTTTTTTGCTTGCTTATAATGTCCTAATATTTTAAAATTTTGAGTTGTAGACTCTAATTCATCAAGAATATTTCTAAAAATCCCATAATTCTCAAAAACAATGTCCATAAAGAATGCGTACGTCCATTTTGACCTTTGAAGAGGCACAGATTGAATCTTAGTCATATTAATTTGAGCTGAATTCAATATTTGTAGCACTTTAAATAAAGCACCAGGTTCATGTTTAAGTTCGAATTTGATGGAGGCTTTATCCAGGTTTGAAGTATCTTGAAGCAGTTGCTTTTCAACTTTCACAAAACGTGTGGAGTTGAGATTGTGGTCATGAACATGAGGTTCAATAACTTCTAAACCAAAGAGCTCTGCCGTACCATCCGGAACTAATGCCGCAACTCTAAATTTTTGATTTTGTGCTATCTGACGTGCTGGCAAAGCTGTGTCTGTGTCTTCGATAAGTTTGAGGTGTGGATGTTGCTCAAAAAAGTCACCACATTGTAATAATGCCATTTGATGAGACCTCACTTCCTTAATCTCATCAATAGCTTGTCCTTTTAAGGCGACTAAATTGTGATGTATATTTAGGTAATATTCTGCCGAGATATGCAAATTAAACTCAGACAGTAACCTGTAATTTGGTAAAATACTTCCTGCAATAGAGTTTTCAATAGCCATGATGCCAAAATCTGCTACGTTTTCAGCAACAGAATGGCAAAGCCTTCTAAACTCATCAAAGCACAACAGCTCATGTTTACCACTTATGTAATCATTTACCACTTTATAGTGGTTAGATCCTTCTATTCCCTGTATGGCAATTTTTTTAGTCATGTTTGCACAAAAAAAAATCCCGAATCGATTTCGGGACTTTTTAAATTTTACGTTATAGTAAATTTCAACAATAGTCCCTATGGCTTATAAAATAAGCATAATAAAAACTATTCCAGAAATATTGTTTCTTGTTCATGACTGCTAATTTATAGCTATTTATGAAATTGACAAATTTTTTTTCAAAAATTGTTGCAGCATTTATCAGATTAAAAATACTTCAACAAGGGTTTAGCACCTTTTTTGAAGTTCGGTTTTTTGTCAATTCTATCCTATTTTTGAATTATTTGGTACTGTATTTGTAAATTACAATGCTGTTAATCTTCAAATATTATGTTAAGCGTTCAGCAAGCTGATATTAGAGATTATAAAGTATTAAACCATAAGCTTATGCGTCTAAAATTAGTGTTACTCTATTTTTCATTGTTCTTTTTTTCTGAGAAAACAATTACGGAAAAAGAAAATCTTACACTGTATCCTGATTGCGTTGAATTAGATATGTATTCTTCGGTTGAAGACTTATATCAGCAGACTTGCGACCCTTACGACAAACAAAGGCCTTTTTACTCGAAATCATCATCTTCTGAATATTTAAATACTTTTGAAAAAGTACGATTTAATGTTAGTATTTGGGCAATAAATAAAGACGATGGCACAAGCGAGAATCCCATAACCAAGAAGAAAGCCAAAGAGGCCATCAAAGTATTGAACGATAAATTCGAGTCATTCAACATTAGCTTCAAATTAAAACAATATAAAGCAATTAACGATTCTACCTATTATTGGACATCGCTTTCAAAATTTTCATCATTACCCAGAAACGCCCCCATGTATGTAGATACAACTTCAATAAACATATATTTGCCATACCGGTTTACAAACTTTAAAAACAATTTACGCGGTGCACAAGTCAGTTCCAGGAGTATTGCAATTAACTCTTTTGAATATAATACCGGAATCTTAGTTCACGAAATTGGCCATATTTTCGACTTAAAGCATACGCATAGAGCCTTTAAAGGAAAGAATTGCGAACGTGTCACAAGGGACGAAAACAGCCAAGATTACAACGCGCATTGTGCAGGCGATTTTGTGACAGATACCGGTGCGATGCGAGAACTTAACAACAACACAAGGTATATTTCGCAAGATTGTAATTACATGGGAGGTTTAAAGGATTGCGATGGTAATGCCTACGAATTAGGCGATAAGGAGATTAAAAACTTTATGTCTTACACTTTACAGCACTGTCGTGAGCTATTTACAACAGGGCAAGCGATAAGAGCAAGAGAATACATTGAAAATGATCCCCTAGGTATCGTAAAAAGTTTCAAGCATTGATTTTTTTGTAAAGCATTAAATACATAGAACTTACCTATCCTTTATGCAGCCTTCTACGATTTTAGGTATTTATTGACACGGGACAACTTCACATTTAAGTATCAATTTCCTATTTTTGAAAAAAAATTTTGATGAAAAAAATAAGCATTTTAGCTGTAGTGTTTCTGTTGATGGCTTGCCAACAGGAAAATAAATTTCTTATTGAAAAAAACAAGTTAGGCCCACTTGATAATTTGACAAAAATTTCTGAAGTAGAGGCTTTATTCTCTGAAGACTCTGTCGTTGTGTCGAGTCCAAAAAGTCCTTTTCTTACGTATGTGAATTCTGCAAATAGAAAAATGGAGATTTATGATAAAACAGGGAAAAAGCACCTAATCATAGAACCAGATGGTGCTCTTGATACAATTTCTGTGATAAAAAGCATACGCGTTGTATCGGATAAGTATAAAACTGCAGATGGAATTGGTTTTGGGACCACTTTTGGAGAATTGAAGAAGCATTATGAAATAAATAATATACAATCCTCTCTTAAATCGCTCATTATATCACTTGAAGACATCAATGCATTTGTGTCTTTTGATCGTGATGTTCTGCCAAGCGATGTCAAATTTGATTTAGATGCAGAGATTAAACCTGTCATGATACCTGATAATGCAGAAATAAATAGATTTTGGTTAAACTTTGAAAATGAAGATGTTGAAGGTAAGTAAGTTAATAGGAATACTTCTAACAGCCGTTCTGTTTCAATCCTGTAATTATTATACAAAAGATTATTCGAACCTTGATGCTTTTAATGAACACGGTAAGCTTCAAGTAGTTATTGAAAACCCGATAGGCAGCACCTCTGAAGTTAATTTCTGTTCAATAGAAAATGAATTTTTACAACACGGGAATTTAGACAAAGCCTTTCCTGCAAACAATGGTTTTATTCCATCTACACACTTGGATTTTAATATATCTAAGGTCGCCGGACCTATCGATGTGTTTGTAGTAGGCAAGCCAATAGAGCAAGGACATACCCTTACAGTTAAGCCTTTAGGTGTTTTGAAATATAAAATTGAAAACATATTGACCTATAAGATTGTTGCTGTGCCAACATCAGCCGAACTGCTTTCATATCCCATAAACGACTTTGGAGAGTTTTCTGAAGATTTTGTAGACTTAAGAAAACAACTATCCGATTGGACATTACAAAAATATAAAATTGAAAACACAGTCTTACTGGGCTGGTACGATGAGGATGAAGCGGTATCGATTATCAAGCAACACATGTTAAGATCATAACTTTATGGTAAAAAAAATCATACAATCGTTTTTGCCTAGATTTATAGGATTGAGGTTAAAAGCCTTGTATGCCATAAATTCTGAAAAAGCAGTTTATAAAGCATTCCTGTTGTTTTGTACACCAAGGGGCGGATTTGTTAAGCCGCATCAAAAAGACTATCTGCAAGCCTACAAAGCTGAACAAATCCCATACAAAAAGATCAAAATACAAACCTATCGATGGCATGGAAAGGGCCAAAAGGTTTTATTGCTCCATGGATGGGATAGCAATAGCTCAAGGTGGAAAGATCTGATTGTTAAATTAAGGCAACTGGATTTAGATATCATGGCATTTGATGCCCCGGCTCAAGGCAATTCTGAAGGAAATTTGTTAAATGCTGTTATGTATGAAGAGGTAATTCAAAAAGCACAAGAACGCTTTAAGCCGGATATAGTTGTTGGTCACAGCATGGGTGGGATGGCTTGTATTTTTAACCACAGCAGGCATGAAAATAAAAATGTAAAAAAGTTTATACTTCTCGGTGCACCATCAGAATTAGAGCGAATTATGGATGGTTTTCAAAAAATTCTAGGACTTAGCGATAAATTTATGAAAGCTGTAGAGGCTTATTTTCAAAAGCGTTTTGGATTTACTTTTCAGGACTTTCATCTCAAGTATTTTGGAGGTTCAGTAGACGTTCCAACCTTGATTGTGCATGACAAATACGATAAAGTGGTACCGGTAAAAGAAGCCTACGAAATAAACTATATCATAAAGCAATCGAAGTTAGTAGTCACCGAAGGTGCGGGGCATTCTTTAAATAAAAAAAGAGTTTTTTCAGAAATCATTTCATTTATTAAAGGCTAATGAACTATCCTATACGAATCAATAAATACTTAAGCCAGGTTGGTTTTTGCTCTCGAAGAGAAGCAGATCGCTTGCTTCAAGAAAACAAAATTTTGATAAATGATAAATTACCGGAATTAGGCACAAAAGTAAATGAGGGTGATGTTGTGAAAGTTAACGGTACTGAAGTAAATGCAACGCAAGACGAACATGTCTATTTAATTTTCAATAAACCCAAAGGCATAGTTTGTACTACCGACGCAGGTGTTGAAAAAGACAATATCGTAGATTATATCAACTATCCAACAAGAATCTATCCTATAGGAAGGCTTGACAAAATGAGTGAAGGTCTAATATTTTTAACCAACGATGGGTCTATTGTCAACAAAATACTTCGAGCAAGACATTATCACGAAAAAGAATACGTAGTAAAGGTTAACAAACCGCTTACAAATGACTTTTTAAATAATATGCGTTCCGGCGTAAAGATACTTGATACGATAACGCGCAAGTGTAAAGTTGAAAAAGTAAACCATAACACATTTAAAATGGTATTAACACAAGGCTTAAATAGGCAGATAAGACGAATGTGCGAAGCTTTGGGATATCGCGTTATTGCGCTAAAGCGCATTAGAATCATGCACATTAAGCTAGACGTTCCGGTAGGAAAGTATCGAAAATTTACAGATGAAGAATTTTCTATTTTAAAAAATCAAATTGATTTATAGGCTTATAGCTTAATTTAACTTACAATATTATCAGCAGCATAAACTGCTGGGAGTAATTCTGGTTTAATTCTGGCTTTAAATTGCAAGGATTCCACATAACCGGTTGCAGCAGCTACAAGTTTGTTCGATTTGTGTTCAGGACTGTTGTTGTAGTCCAAATCTATAGTGTTTATTTCAATACCATGCTTTCTAAGGTAAAGCGCAGTCTCTACAGAGCGCTCCGTTTCGCCCCAAAGTCTAGTCCACATGTCATGAATAATAGGTACAACTTCTTTTTTATAAATTACATGACAAGCTCTGGAGCCAATATTAAATACCAAAGTCGTCGCATAAGTTGTTTTATGTCTGTTATGGCTATCGCAACCCAAAAATATGTCAATATGTTCATTTTGGTGCTTTGCCAAAAATTCCTTGACGTAGGCCGCAAGCTCAAAAGGTTCAGAATCTGTTAATTTGTTGAATTTCATTACTTTCAAAATAACACTAAAAATTAGTATACTAAAGTTTAACAGGTCTTAAAGTTTTTCCATTTAGTTTTAAATTTAATCTAATAAATTTCAATTATTTTTGGACTCAAATTCAACATTTCAATGATAACATCAGATAAAATCACCGATTTAAAACAAAGATTAACCGCCCTAAAACAATATCTTTGACTTAGATGCTAAGAAAATTGAAATAGCCAACAAAGAAGAAAAAACACTTGTGCCCGGTTTTTGGGATAAGCCCCAAGAAGCTCAAGAGCTTATGCAAGACATCAATAGCCTAAAAACATGGGTTAACGATTACAATGCGGCAAAGCAACAGTACGAAGACTTAGAAATACTTAAAGAGTTTTTTGACGAAGGCGATGTAGATGAAGCTGAACTGGAAGCCCAATATGAAAGTGTTTCAAACAGCATAGAAAATATTGAGTTTAAAAATATGCTTTCCGGAGAAAGTGATAAACTCACAGCTGTACTTCAAGTCACAGCAGGAGCTGGAGGTACAGAAAGTTGTGACTGGGCTGAAATGCTGATGCGCATGTATATGCGTTGGGCAGAAAATAAAGGCTATAAATTAAAAGAACTCAACTATCAAGAAGGTGATGTGGCAGGCGTAAAAACTGTAACGATAGAAATTGAAGGCGAATATGCTTTTGGATGGCTAAAAGGAGAAAACGGCGTACATCGCTTGGTAAGGATTTCCCCATTTGACAGCAATGCAAAGCGTCATACCTCATTTGCATCTGTTTATGTATATCCATTGGTGGACAAAACCATTAATATTGAAATAAATCCGGCCGACATTAGTTGGGATTTTGCAAGGTCGAGTGGTGCAGGTGGTCAAAATGTAAACAAAGTGGAGACCAAAGCCATTTTAACGCATCATCCAACCGGGATTGTTATTGCAAACTCAGAAACACGTTCGCAGCTTGATAATAGAGAAAAAGCAATGCAAATGCTGAAATCTCAATTGTACGAAATTGAACTTAAAAAACAACAGGCAGAGCGTGATGAAATAGAATCTGACAAAAAAGCCATAGAATGGGGCTCGCAAATTAGAAATTATGTTATGCATCCTTATAAACTGGTAAAGGATGTGAGGACTACAAAAGAAACTGGTAATGTAGATGCGGTAATGGATGGGGATATCGATATGTTTTTAAAAGCCTACCTTATGATGATGGGGCAGCCAAAAAAATCTAACGAGTTATAACTTTAGTTGTTCTAAGAGTTTGCGTCTTGCCCTTAGTAACCTTACTTTGATGAGGTTTTCTGAAACGCCCATTTGATTTGCGATTTCTGCATAAGATTTGTCGTCAAACCATCGCAGCTGGAGTATTTTTCTTTCAAAAGGCTTTAGTTTGTTTAGGTTTTTTTCAACTGTAGTAATGTATTGTTTAAGAACCAGAAGCTCATCTATGTTTGTTTCTTCACTTTGAAAAGTATTTTCATTATGACTTAATTCGCTTGTTTTAATTTCCTTTTTTCGACTTTGGTCTATCCAAAGGTTTCTGCCAATGGTGGTAAGCCAAGTTGTAAACGTATATTTTTCGTCGTATTGGTCTATTTTGTCAAAAGCCCTTTCGAAAGTTTGAATGCATATTTCTTCTACCGTAAATTCATCATTAATTAAGCTTTTAAGGTATTTAAACACATAATCCCAATGTTGTTCTAGTAATGTATTAAAAGCTTGTTGTTTCCCTTTTTTTGCTTGTAAAATGAGTTCGACTTGATCCAAATCTAGATAGACTTAAAGTTGATATTATAAAGACATAAAAATACAAAAAATGAAAGGTTATTTAAATACTATCTAAAAATAAACTTAAAAAGGAGTGATGTATTTTTTCAATTCGAATAACCCAAATTATCTATATTTGTAAGTTTATAGTACAATATGATACCAATCCTTAATGAAAAAGATTAAAATCCTTCAAGCTATCCGTGAGGCAAATACAGGCGGAGGTGAATCACATATGTTCGACCTGTGTAAATATCTTGATAAAAATACATTTGACCCTGTTGCTCTTTCGTTTACAGATGGTGTAATGATAGATAATCTTAAAGAAATTGATGTTCCTACTAAGGTTATACCAACTTTGAAACCTTTTGATTATAAAATTTGGAAAGAAGTTAAAGCATTTATGCAAGAAGAACAGTTTGATATTGTTCATGCGCATGGAACACGTGCCATGTCTAATGTATTTTGGGCGGCTAGAAGTCTCGGTATTCCATTGTTATACTCTGTACATGGGTGGTCGTTTCATCCAACACAGGGCACATTCGTACGAAAGTTGAGGCAACTCTCGGAAAAATTACTTACTCAAAAAGCAGATTTAACAATCTGTGTGTCTAATAGTAATGAAGCAGACGGCAAAAAATATTTAGGGATGAAACGTTCTAAGGTAATCAATTATGGTATCGATCTAGATCGGTTTAATCCCAATAAAGAATTTAAGAATATTCGTGAAGAACTTAATATTCCAGAAAATAAAATTGTAATCGGGTATATTGTTCGTATTACGGAACAAAAAGATCCTTTGACAATGATAAATGCTATGTCTATTGTATTTAAAGAATTTGACAATGTTGTTCTTCTTGTTGTTGGTGATGGTGACTTGAAAAATGAAATGAAAGCGCAAACAAAAGCCTTAAATATTGAAGATAATGTGATATTTCAACCTTTTCGTTCAGATGTTCCTGATCTTTTAAATACGATAGATGTTTATTGTTTGCCTTCTTTATGGGAAGGTCTTTCAATTGGAGTTTTAGAAGCCTTAGCAATGAAAACAGCCGTTGTTACTGCTCCAGTAGATGGAAATAAAGAGGTTATTATAAATCAGAAAACGGGATTGTTGGCAGAGAATCAAAACCCAAAGAAATTAGCAGAGGCTTTAAAATTACTTATATCTAATCCAGAATTGCGAGAAAAACTTGCTAGCAATGGGCATGAATTGGTAGTGCCTGACTTCAGCAAAGATCGATTAATATATGATATTGAAAATTTGTATAATAAGTACCAAACCAGATTTGTATAATTTATCATCAGATTTATTGATTTAAACCTAGCTTACCAATCCTTTTTGGGTTTAAAAAGTTGACTAAAAAACAGATAAAGCTGAAAGATGACAAGTAAAATCTCTAAATAATAACTTGCAATTACAAGGTTAACCGCACCAAATTTTTTGTAAATAACAAAACGTCCTATTGCATTTATCATAATGAGCCCTAAGACAAATGTCAATATACTATTCAAATTTAGGCTTGAAATACTGAAAACTAAAAGGTTGCTAAACAACATCAGCCAAAACAAACATCTAACTATAAATTGGAATCCTAAAATGAATTGATGTTTTCGTTGGTAATGGTAGGATGTGGTGTAATGTCTTTTTTTTTGAGATAACCAAGATGATAATCTTCTTTTTGGCTGGCTATACACAAAACTTTTCCTTTCTAAACATAGGCTTAATTTGTAGTGTTTAACTGCATTATTTACAAATAAATCATCATCACCAGATAAGGTGTGTTTATGATTTTCAAATCCATTTAGAACATTAAAAACCTCCTTTTTATACATGATATTTCTACCAACACCCATATAAGGCAACCCAAGGTTCGAAAGAGCAAAATAATTTATAGCGGTCTGTATATTTTCAAATCTAATTAACTTGTTTAATAATCCAGAGTATTTTTCAAATGGAGAATATCCTAAAACAATAGGTGTTTCAGTAGATACATAACTTACCATGCTTGATAACCATTCTGAGGTTTTGGGATAACAATCAGCATCTGTGAAACATAAAACATCAAATTCAGAAACTTCGATTCCTTTAGTTAATGCTAATTTTTTTGACTTTTTTGTGTCTTGAAGATGTATAATTTTAAGGCTCGGGTGCTTTTTTTCTAATCTAAGTAGTATGTTTTGGGTGTCATCATCAGAATTATCGTTGATTACGATGACTTCAAACAGCGGATAATTTTGATTGAGTACACGTTCTAAATAGTTGTCCAGGTTTTTCTCTTCGTTGTGTGCAGCTACTATGACACTTATTCCTTTTAAATTTTGAGGATTATTCTTATTCTCTCTTTTTTTAATTTTTAAAACCGAAGTAAATAGAATTAAATCAATAGAAAAATAGGCCAAGGTAACACTTAGCCAAAAAAGAAAAAAAGAAGGTAACATGAATTAGTGAGAAGGTTCCTTGCAGGCCTTTTGTTCTTCAGGAGTTCGACCACAAAAACTACAGCTTTCACCTTCCTTATTTAAAAACGGACTTTGGCTGGCACAAGTTCCTGCAAATTTCCCATCCTTTTTGCCCCATATTTTTATGGCTATGCCTCCAAAGGCTAAACCTAGCAATACAATTGTGATAAGTAATAATTCCATGTTACAAAACTAATAAATTACAGAGCTAAAGAGAAGTTTAAATTTGAATTTTATTTAGATTTAACAACTCAAAAATAAATATGTTTTTAGCAAAGCTCATTTTTATCAAAATTCTAGGTTGGAAAATCAAAGGAAATTTTAGTGATAACGTAAAAAAAACGGTCGTTGTCGTTGTCCCTCATACCAGTTGGCATGACTTTTATATTGGTGTTTTTACTCGGAAAATACTCGGTTTCCCTATTAGTTACGTTGGGAAAAAGGAGCTATTCGATTCACCTTTGGGATGGTACTTTAAATGGATGGGCGGAGAGCCTATAGACAGGTCTTCAACTATGAATAAAGTAGAGCAAATTGTAAATATATTTAACTCCAAAGACGAATTTAGATTAGCTATCGCACCTGAAGGTACTCGGAAAAAGGTGGCTCAGTGGAAAACCGGTTATTATTATATAGCGCATTCGGCAAAAGTACCATTAACATTAGTGTCTTTCGATTACTCTACAAAAACAGTTAGTATTTCAGAACCACTTTATACAACTGGGGATTATGACAAGGATTTTAAACGCATCAAACTATTTTTTAAAGGCGTTGTTGGAAAAGTGCCCGAGTATACTTAATTGTTGTTTTCAGAATCTAAAGGGGTATCTTTATGAAATTGATCAAATCTATAGGATAATCCTAAACCGAAAAGCCATCTTTGCGGTGTATCTTTAAAGTTTACAAGTCCAAAAAAGTCGAACTGAAAATCTTTGTTAAAGAGATAAGCACCGCCGGCTCTAAAAATATCGTCGCTATATATATCGCTCACTATAGCTTGGTATTCACCAAAAATTGAAAATCTTTGTCCGATTGCATGTGTTACGGTAAATATGCCTGAATACGAAGGAAAATCAGTCGTAAATTTGTCGGCAATAAGGTTGATGACTATAACTGTTCTATCAAAATTGTTTTGTGTACTTATCGCCAATTTTGGAGACACACTTGGTTCGTCTTCAAACATAAATCCGTTATCACCAAATAATAAACTTGCACCTGCATAAACCGATACGGCCGGCACTAAATCTCTCCATTTAAATTTGCGATTAGCATGATAGCTGTATACATTTGGGCCTTCGTTTTGTCTTTTCTTGTAAGGGTCGTATACAAGATACTTTACCCCAAAAGTGTTAGTTTCAAAATTAGTAGTTCGAAATTCGTTTTCCAAAGTACCTACTACAATAGATTGATTAGCAGACAAAAATCTGCCTTCTAATATTACTTCCAATTCTTCTAGGAATAGACCATAACGGATGGAGTAATCAAAAAATGATAAGTCGGTGTCTGTCTGTCTGAGCTCGTGTGTGTCGTTTCCAAAGCCTATACCACCTTCTAGTTGAATAACATTAGTCCCCACACTAAAAGCGCCAAAAGATGCGCCAGGTCTGTTGGAATTTATGGTTTCTGTGTATTGCGCATACGAAAAATTGAAAATTCCTATCACTAAAACTAGGGCGAGATACCGTTTCATTTCAAATGTTTTTATGTAACAAATATAATTTTTTATAATTTATATTTCTTAGCATACTTTTTATAAAAAATATCACGTTATTTATTAATACATTAAGATAAAAAGGAGATTTAGTTACTTACTTTTATAAAATAAAAAACATACATGTCAAACTTACTCGAATTTATATTATACGTTTTTGTTGGATTGTGGGTGTTAACTTTGCTTTTCAGATGGTTATTTCCCTACATTTTAAATTATTTTATAAATTATCTTGAAAAAAGTTTTTTTGAAACTCAAAGAAGTCATGTAAATAATTCGTATTCTTCCTCAAGCGATCCATCTTCTAGAAAAACATTCAAATCACAGAAAGAAAAAGTTGGCGAATATGTCGACTTTGAAGAAATTGATTAATTTTCCACTCAAATTTTTTTTAAATGAATTTTAGTTGGAAAAAAATAGGTCTACACGTCCTGTTTTTGATTGGTTTCGTATGTATTTCGGTGGCTTACTTTTATCCTGTTTTACAAGATAAAACCATCTATCAAAGCGATATTGTGCAATACAGAGGGATGGCGCAACATCAAATTGAATATATCGATAAGTATGGCGAACAACCATATTGGATAGATAGTGCTTTTGGTGGAATGCCTTCTTATCAGGTGGGAGCAAACTATCCTTACCATTTTATAAAACAAATTGATAGGTTAATTCGATTTTTACCACGACCTGCAGACTATTTGTTCTTATACTTTGTGGGCTTGTACATTCTTTTTTTAGTCTTAAAAGTAAGACCGTTGATTGCTTTTCTAGGCGCTTTAGCCTTTGGTTTTTCTACCTATTTGATTGTAATATTGGGAGTTGGCCACAACGCTAAAGCACATGCAATCGCATACATGCCTCTTGTTTTGGGCGGGTTGCTACTTTGTTTAAAACATAAATATTTTAAGGGTTTTTTATTGCTTTCTATCGGTATGGCATTTGAAATTTCAGCAAACCATTTTCAAATGACGTACTATCTTGGGTTTTTATGTATTGTTATTGGTATTGTCTATCTTATAAAGGCATTAAAAGCAAAACACTTAGCGCCTTTTTTCAAAGGGGTTGCAGTAGCACTAGGAGCTGTTATTCTTGGCATAAGCTTAAATAGCACCAACATATTGGCGACAAAAGAATATTCGGAATTTAGTACTAGAGGAAAATCTACGGTGACCATCAATCCCGATGGGAATGAAAAAGAACAAAATTCCTCACTTGAATACAATTACATCACAGAATACAGTTATGGAATCTTAGAAAGTTTTAACCTTTTAGTTCCAAGATTTAAGGGTGGTTCTAATATGGAAAAACTTGATACAGATTCTGAAACCTACAAAGAATTAATTAGCATGGGTGCTACACCGTCTCAAGCGCGTAGTTTTTTGGATAATGCGCCTTTGTATTGGGGAAATCAGCCTTTTGTTGCGGCTCCGGCGTATATTGGTGCGGGCGTATTATTTCTTTTTGTTTTAGGACTGTTTTTAATTAAATCCAGATTAAAGCAATGGATTGTTGCCGGTTCTATTTTAGCCTTGATTTTGTCTTGGGGTGATAACTTTTCTTTTCTCACAAAATTATTTATAGATTATGTGCCGTTGTATGACAAGTTTAGAGCGGTATCTTCTATCCAAGTTTTAATTGAATTATGCGTGCCTTTATTTGCATTCGTGGGTTTAACTTATTTCTATAAACACAAAATACCTTACTCAGATAAATTTAATGCTCTTAAATGGAGTTTTATCACTATCGGAGGCTTATTAGTTGCATTTTTAATCCTAGGAAATGGGTTTAGTTTCTCAGCGTCAAGCGACGGTTATTTTTCTCAACAATATGGTGCCAGATTTGTAAGAGCACTTAAAGAAGACAGAAAAAGCGTTTTTATGGCAGATGTCTTTAGATCGCTTGGTATTTGTTTTGTTGTTGCTCTTTTACTTTGGTTAAGCTTAAAACAAAAGCTAAAAACCAACATCGCTATTCTTGCTATTGGAGCTGTCTGTGTCTTAGACTTAGTATTTATCAATACAAACTATGTAAATGAAGAGGACTTTGTGAGTAAACGAGAAATGACTAAGCCTTTTGTGTCTAATGCAGCCGATAGAGAAATACTAAAAGACGACTCGCATTTTAGAGTCATCGATCTTTCTGCAAATCCATTTAACTCGGCCAGAGCATCATACTTTCATAAGTCTATTGGCGGATATCATGCGGCTAAACCAAAACGAATCCAGGATTTATTTGATTTTCATATTTCACAAGGCAATAGAGAAATGCTTAATATGTTAAATATTAAATACATCATCGCTGAAAATCAAGGTGAAATCATAGCACAGCCTAATCCAAACCACAATGGTAACGCTTGGTTTGTAGATACTCTAAAAGTTGTAAAAGACGATAATGAAGAAATTTTAGCATTAAACGAAATTGACACAAAAAACACTGCAACACTTAAAGAAAACCTACTTCCTAATGAAAGTGGAAATTTGAAATTGAACTTTAAAACAGATTCAGTATCGAACATAGAATTAGTGTCGTACAAGATGAATGAATTGGTCTATAAAAGTTCTAATGAGAACGATGGTTTTGCTGTTTTTTCAGAGGTTTATTATCCATACGGTTGGCAAGCTTTTATAGATCAAAAGCCTGTACCTCATTACCAAGTTGATTATACGCTAAGAGGATTAATGATTCCTTCAGGAGAACATGAAATCAGGTTTAAGTTTGAGCCTAAAGTTATTCAGACAGGAAGTTATGTCAGTTTAGCAGGTCATTTTATATTAGCTGTTTTTATAGTAATAGGCGGTTGGAAATTCTACAATGAAAGAAAGACAGGACACCCAAATTCATAAGTCACCAAAAAGGGTTTTAATTGTATTGTATTACTGGCCACCTTCCGGAGGGCCAGGCGTACAACGCTGGCTTAAGTTTGTAAAGTATTTGCCGGAATTTGGTATTACACCAACAGTTTTTGTTCCGCAAAACCCACATTATCCTCAAGTGGATAAAAGTTTGGAATTAGAAATTCCAAAAGATTTAGAGATAATTAAATCTAAAATTTCTGAGCCTTACAAAATATCTAATTTGTTTTCTAAGAACAAAACCAAAACCCTAAGTAAGGGCATTATTACAGAAAAGAAAAATCAAAGCCTTTTACAGCGTTTTTTGCTTTATGTTAGAGGTAATTTTTTTATCCCGGACGCTAGAAAATCCTGGATAAAACCATCGGTCAAAAAGATTACTAAACTCATTAAGACTAGACAATTCGACGCCCTAATCACTACTGGTCCGCCACATAGTTTACATATGATTGGCTATTTGCTTAAACAAAAAAACAAAGACCTTAACTGGATAGTAGATTTTAGAGATCCATGGACCACCATTGGATACCACAAACAACTAAAATTAAGTAAATCCTCCCAAGCGAAACACCTCAAGCTGGAGAAAAACGTTCTTAATTCTGCCGATCATATACTCGTCACAAGCCCTTCAACTAAAACTGAATTTGAAACAAAAACAAAACAACCCATCACCCTTATCACTAATGGTTTTGATGATGTTAAAATTGAAAGAGAGTTAGATGAGCTTTTTTCAATTACTCATGTTGGCACGCTCTTAAATGAACGTAATCCATTACTCTTATGGAAAGCTATCACTGAACTAATAGAAGAAGAAACCGATTTTAAACACCATTTAGAAATTAAATTAGTCGGTCATGTGGGTAATGCCATAGTTGACAGTTTAAACGAAAACCATCTGTTAAAGCACACTACTTTAGTAGGTTATGTGCCGCATCTCAAGTCTCAGGAATATATGTTTAATGCTCAGCTTTTACTCCTTATAGAAAAGGACCAAAAAGAGACAAAAAGCATTATTCCCGGGAAACTTTTTGAATATTTTCTGGCGGAAAGGCCAATTTTAGCCATAGGCCCAAAAGCCTGGGATGTAAAAACATTGATAGAGGAACACCAAACTGGTGAAACATTCGAATACAATGATTATAATGCTATAAAAGAATCTATCAGATCTAGTTACCATAAATTTTTAAAAGGAAAATTAGAGCTTAAAAATACATCTTCGCAACAGTTTCATCGTAAAACACTTACAGAAGAGTTGTCTAAAATAATTCATCAGTTGTAATGGGAATAAAAATAAACACCAAAGAATTATCAAGCTGTAATAACTTATTAGTCTGTAGCATTCCTTATCTTTACCATAGAATTTCTGAATAAATGAACGAGAATCTAGACCCAACAGGAAGCGCATTTTCACAAGATGATAAAGCTATTGAAAGGGCGTTAAGACCCTTAAGTTTTGGTAATTTTGCTGGTCAAGAAAAAATACTTGAAAATTTAAGTGTATTTGTGCAAGCTGCAAATCATAGAAACGAGGCTTTAGACCATACCCTATTTCACGGTCCGCCCGGTCTCGGTAAGACAACATTGGCTCATATTTTGGCAAATGAATTAAAAGCTAATATAAAAGTAACCTCAGGTCCAGTAATTGATAAACCGGGAGATTTGGCAGGATTACTTACCAATTTAGAGCCTAGAGATGTTTTGTTTATAGACGAGATTCATCGCTTGAGCCCTGTTATTGAAGAATATTTGTATTCTGCAATGGAAGATTACAAGATTGATATCATGATAGAAAGTGGGCCAAATGCAAGAAGTGTGCAAATTAATCTTAATCCCTTCACTTTAATTGGCGCCACGACACGCTCCGGATTACTTACCTCTCCAATGCGAGCGCGATTCGGAATTTCAAGTCGATTACAATATTACAGCACAGAATTGTTGTCCGATATCATCCAGCGTAGTGCATACATTTTAAAAGTTCCCATAGATTTGGAAGCTGCCATAGAGATTGCGGGGAGAAGCCGTGGTACTCCACGAATTGCAAATGCCTTGTTGCGTCGTGTAAGAGATTTTGCGCAAATAAAAGGTTCAGGAAAAATCGATAAAAACATTGCGATTTATAGTCTTAAAGCCTTAAACGTAGATGCTTATGGCTTAGATGAAATGGATAATAAGATTCTTACTACCATAATCGAAAAATTTAAAGGTGGTCCAGTTGGCTTATCTACACTCGCCACAGCAGTCTCAGATAATGCAGAAACCATCGAGGAGGTTTACGAGCCGTTTTTAATTCAAAAAGGTTTTATTATGCGAACACCGCGCGGTCGTCAAGTGACAGAGTTAGCCTTTAAACATTTGGGAAAAACCTTCAATAAAGGTGGAAACACATTGTTTTAAATAATGGTTAACACGTCCTGCTAAGAACTCAAAATCATATAAGTTAGTAGAAAATTTGCTTATGCTCTTATCAGTATTTACTTAACTGAAAGTCATAGGTTTAGGGTTGATGCTGATGGGAAATAAATCTTTAATAATTCTATTTTGAGTATGATTACTACAAAAGGTCTTACTTTTAAGTATAACCAAAACCAGAACTTGTTCCGTTTTCCGGATATTGAGTTGTCCGAATCTGAAAACTTATTGGTTTTAGGTAAATCCGGTGTAGGAAAAACAACTTTTTTACATCTTCTCGCAGGCTTGATTAAGCCTGAAAGTGGAAGCATTACCATAAACCAAACGGAAATCAACACCTTGAGTCCACAGAAATTAGATACTTTTAGGGGGCAACAGATTGGTTTAGTTTTTCAAAGTAATCACGCTATTCGATCTTTAACGGTTTTGGAAAACCTTAAAGCCAGGCTTTATTTCAGCAAAAATTCAATTCAAGTTGCTACTATAGAGGCCTTGTTGAAAGATTTAGATTTATTAGAACTAAAACACAGAAACATAAACGAGCTGAGTGTTGGACAACTTCAGCGTCTCGGGATAGGTATGGCGGTGATCCACAATCCTAAACTCATTTTAGCCGACGAACCCACTTCAAGTTTGGACGACGAAAATTGTTCTGCCGTTATAGAGCTGTTGTTTAAACAAGCTCAAAAAAATAAAGCTAGTCTTATTGTGATTACGCATGATCATCGAGTAAAACCTTATTTTCAAAACTCCATTACACTATGAACATCTGGAAAATAAGTCTTCAAAATTTAAAGTCTAAACCACTTTATACCTTCCTTAGCGTTCTCGTATTGTCTTTGAGTATTGCTTTGTTGATAGGTATAAATCAGCTTAAAACTTCATTTGAATACCAAATGGAAAACAATTTAGGCAATATAGATTTAGTAATTGGCGCAAAAGGAAGTCCGCTGCAACTTATTTTGGCTTCTGTTTTGCATATTGATAATCCTACGGGTAATATTTCGTACGCCGAGGCCAAGAAAATTGTGAAAAATCCTTTGGTTAAATCGGCTGTTCCGATTTCTTATGGCGACAATTATAAAGGCTATAAGATTGTAGGAACAACACCGGCGTTTCTTGATTTTTATGAGGCTGAATTACAGGATGGTAATATGTTCGATACATCTTTTGAGGCGATAATTGGTCATAGTATTGCCGAAAGACTTCAACTTAAAATTGGCGATAGCTTTCAAAGTTCTCACGGGTTAATTGAAAATGAAATTGATGTTCATGATCATGATTTTGTGGTTGTAGGCATCCTTAAGCCTACCCAAAAAGTAATAGACAGGCTAATTCTTACTAATCTAAAAAGCATTTGGGATGTTCATAGCCATGGAGATGATCATAATAAAGCTAATGCTAAGGAAGAATCGCACACAGAACACAATCATGATGCACAAGAGCAAGGCCAAGAAGACCATGCTCATCATGACCATGGGGATAGTGAACATGACCACAGTCATGAAGAACATCATCATCACGAAAATGAAGATGGCGTACACGACCACGAACATCACAGCCATGAAGACCAACATCATCATGACAACCATGAAGGTGCACACGACCATGATCATGCAGAGAAGAATCAACATGATGAGCACAATCATAGCACGCAAGAGCATACCGAGGAAGATAAGGAAATCACATCTATGCTTATCAGTTTTAGAAACCCTATAGCGCTACTTAATCTTCCTAGAAAGATTAACAAAGACACCAATCTGCTTGCGGCAATACCTAAATTCGAATTAAATCGACTTTATGAGTTTACAGGTGTTGGAATCCAGACAATATCTTGGATTGCTTACATTATATTATTTATTTCAGGTATGACTATTTTTATCAGTCTGTATAAAATGATAAAAGAAAGAGCCTTTGATTTAGCACTATTACGAACTTATGGCGCAAGTAATTTTCAACTTGTAAAAATGGTGTCTTATGAAGGTGTAATTATTGTTATTTTTGCGTTACTGTTAGGGTTTTTGCTCTCAAAAGCGACCTTGTTTGTGCTCATAGAGTACGTACAGTCTGGGCCTCAGTATGATATTCTTCAAAGTTTACCGGTTTTAGAATATTTAAAAATTATCGGTCTGGTTTTTGTAATGATTGTGCTATCTATAGCTTTTGCGATATATCCTATTATAAGATTGAATATTTCTAAAATATTAAGAGATGAAAAATAAATTATTTTTACTGCTAACTTTATTTGTAACAATACCAAGTTTTGCACAATTGGAAACCACTTGGGAAGATTTGTCTGAAGTGAATTTTATTGACAAGTATTTTGCTGAATACGACCAGTACTTTTTATATCCCCAATTTTCAGATGAAATTGAAGCACTTGATGGAAAACGAATCACGATTACCGGCTATTTTCTGGATTTAGATTCGAGAGGTGAGATGTTTGTACTTTCGCGTGGTCCTATGTCTGCATGTTATTTTTGTGGAAATGGTGGTCCGGAAACTACTATAGAGCTTCATTTTCCTGTCAAGCCATTATTTAAAACAGACGATATCATAACAGTTACAGGTATGCTAAGGCTTAACCATAACGATGTTAATCACTTTAACTACATTCTTGAAGAATGTGAGGCGGAACTAGCCAACTAACAGGCATTACATTTTATTATTCGCCCAAAGCTCTAGTCGATTTTGGGATCCTGGACCCAAAACATCAAATAAAAGTTTTGCTAGTCTCTTGTGATTTATACTATGGAAAAGGGATATAAGTATCATCTCCTGGTACTTTGGGAAAGGCTTTGTCTTGCCAACGTTGTTTAGCTTCCTTCAGTTTTTCTCTGTCGCTCGACACAAAATTCCATAGCAGGAAATGCTCTTTGTCTAGGGGCTTTCCGCCAAATAGCAACAATCGTGTGCCTTTGTCCAAACAAATGCTGCATTGGTCATCACTTTTACTTATAAGCATCTGTCCGGCTTTCACTTTGTGGTCTTTTTCCGTGATTTCACCTTCAGCAATTACAAAGGCAACTTCGCCTTTCAGTTGACCTGATAGGTTTAAGGTTGTTTCATGTTTAGCATAAATGTCCACCATAAAGAGAGGCGAGTAGCCTTGTAAAGGTGCAGATTTGCCAAAGGCATTTCCGGCTACAAGTTTAAGCTCTAAATCGTCTTCATGCCATTTTGGAATATTATCTTTAGGTATAAATTGAAAATGTGGCTCTATATTTTCCTTGTTCGTAGGCAGGGCGACCCAGATTTGATAACCATGCATCTCGAAAGTTTCGGGTGTTCGTAAGTGTTCCGGCGTACGTTCGGTATGGGTTACGCCATGCCCGGCAGTCATAAACCCAACATCGCCTGCTGTTATACGCTGCATGCTCCCAATACTATCACGATGTTCTATTTCGCCTTTAAACAAATACGTTAATGTACTTAAACCAATATGTGGATGTTGATTGACATCCATATAAGTGCCATTTCCAAAAGTGGCAGGCCCCATATGGTCGATAAACGTGAAAGGGCCAACTTGGCGTTTGCCACGAAAAGGCAGCAATCGGCCTACCATAAATTGTCCTAAGTCGGCTTGACGTTCATTAACCAGTAGTTTGTTGTTTGCCATGTGTAGTAGAATTAATTTTTGATGAATTTTTGCGTTGCTTTTCCAGTTGAAGTATAAATCTTAAGTATGTAAACGCCTTGTTTTAAGTTGCTTATGTTTATGTTTTTCAGTTGAAGGCTTTCGTCTTTCAAAACCACTTTACCGTTTAGATCTACTACCACAACTTTTTCAATTGTAGTGTGTTCACTTTCAATACTAATAAAATCTGTCGCAGGATTAGGGTAGATGTTGAAATCTTTGGCTAAAAATTCATCAGTTGAAAGAACATCATCAAAAAATGTAGCTATACTACCTTCATTATTTTCAATATCCAGATAGACGTAGTTGTTTTCATACCTAAAGCTATATTTAAATGGATTAAGTATAGATTGGTAATTGTCATCCATGATAAAGTTGTTAGTAAAATAACCTTCCGATGGCGACATGCCGCCCAAATGGTTATAGAAATAGCTTATTGTAAATTCCGGTATCGTATCGTCGAATACAAGATCTTCTGCTATTCCATTGCCATAATAGCCAAACATAAAACTATAATAGCCATCAAACTCGTTAAAGTGTATTTGCTCATATTCAGGCGGATCGGTTGGGACACTAGTGTAAGGTTGTGCAATCAAGGTATCGGTTGCCGTCGCTATCTTTTCCAGTTTCCAGTTGTAAGAAAAGAGTGTATTGTCCTGAGCAAAACCAGTTAAAAAACTTGCTAGAAATAGGGTGAAAAGTAATTTCTTCAAAATAGGATACGTTTTTTTAAAGTTAAGAATTTTAATTATACTAAGGTGTTTTTAATTTCAACCCAAATAGTTATAAATGTTCAGCACTCGGTTAGGGATTGAAGTGGCATCCTCCGAAAGTTTTCGGAGATATAACGTAAAGCCCGACCCATAACGAATTTATGAGTTATGGGTAACCGCCAAATGGCATGTAACGTTCTGTGTATTTTTGCTACTTATATTTCAATCTTAAAATCCTCGGTATGTCAAACAATTTACCGATTTTTGCAATTCTTAAATTTTACCCATATAATGGAAAATAAAAAATTAGATTTACAAACTATTATAGGCTATGTTCTTATTGCCGGATTATTATTCTGGATGATATACAATATGCAGACGCAACAAGCTGAAGCTCAAAAGAATATTCCTGCAGAAAAAGAGGTAGTTGAAAATCCTACACCAACGCCTGCACCTGTTGAAAACAAACCCGTTATTAAGCAAATTCAGCCAAACGATTCCATCGGTTTAGCTCAACTGGAAAATTTAAAAGGGAGTTTTGAGTTTGCGAACATAAACGCTCAAGATGAGGTGACAACCATAAGCAACGAAGTTTTAGAGCTTAAAGTTTCTAATAGAGGTGGTCAGGTTGTCGAGGCTAAACTCAAAACTTTTGATACGTATCAGGGTAAACCTATTTACCTTATAAAAGACGATAATTCTAACTTTAACCTTCGTTTTAAAGATGCTTCCGGTAGAGAAATAAATACCTCAGATTTTTATTTTACTCCAGAGGCTACAGAAACAGATCAAGGCACACGCCTGTCAATGAAATTAAAACTCTCTGAGTCACAGTATTTAGAGTATGTCTATCAGCTTAAGCCTGAAGAATTTATGTTGGATTTCAAAATAAATTCCCAGGGCCTTAGAGACGTGATAAACACGTCGGAAAATGCTGAGTTAGCATGGTTTGTGAAAGGTTATCGCAATGCAAAAAGTATTTCTTACGAAAACAGATATACCGAAATAGTATATGGCTATAACGGTGATGAAGACAGTTATACCGGACAAGGTGAAATATCTGAAGAGGAGGAGCAAAATGTAAACTGGATTGCGTACAAGCAACACTTTTTTACAAGTGTGCTTTTAACCGATAAGCCTTTTTCTTATGCCAGAATGACCTCTAGAAATTTAGTCCAAGACCAGCAAATAGATACGCTTTACACAAAATCTTTTGAGTCGGTTACCCCACTGGCTTTTAATAATGGTGAGCTTTCTGAAAGCATGAATTTTTACTATGGTCCTGCAGATTATAAAATTCTAAACGCTTACGATAGAAATTTAAAAGAAATCATCCCAACAGGTTGGGGATTATTTGGTTGGATAAACGAACAAGTGTTTATTCCGTTTTTTGAACTTTTAAGCGGTTATATTTCAAGCTATGGTTTAATCATTATTTTAATGACTATTGTGGTAAGAATTGTTTTATCTCCGGTACTTTACAAGTCTTATTTGTCTCAGGCAAAGATGAAAGTGCTTCGACCTGAGATTACCGAAATAAACGAAAAGTATAAAGACAATGCCATGAAAAGACAACAAGAAACCATGGCCTTGTATGGTAAAACAGGGGTAAGCCCTATGAGTGGTTGTTTGCCCGCCTTGCTCCAAATACCAGTGTTTTATGCCTTGTTCCAGTTTTTTCCAAGTGCTTTCGAACTCCGACAAAAGCCATTCCTTTGGGCCGAAGATTTATCGAGTTATGACACTATTTTCGAATGGGACATGTATATTCCTTTAATCTCATGGGTTTATGGAAATCACATCAGCTTATTCCCAATTTTGGCCTCTATTGCGATTTTCTTCTACATGACCATGACTACCGGGCAGAACATGCAACCTACGCAGCCGGGTATGCCAAACATGAAAGTTATCATGTACATTTCTCCTGTGGTGATGTTGATATTCTTCAACAATTACGCTAGTGGTTTGTCGCTATACTATTTCATCTCTAACTTGATTACCATCGGAATTATGTTAGTTATCAAAAATTATATCATAGACGAGAAAAAGATTTTGGCCAAAATTGAAGCCAACAAAAAGAAACCAAAAAAGAAAGGGAAGTTTGCGCAAAGAATGCAAGAGATAATGAAACAAGCTGAAGAGCAAAAACGACTAAAGGATAAAAATAAAAAATAATTATGCTTAACCTTTTTACTGCAAGAATCGAACATTTGTCGCTTCATCGAGTAGGTAATAAAAGCCGAAACGAAAATTTGTTTTTGTCTAAAGAGCCTTTTACCATAAGTGACGAATTAATGCCGCTTATCAAGGAATACTTCTTGAAGGCCTTCCGCGACAAAGAAGAAAATTATTACCAGTTTAAGCACGATGCCGGTTTAGACTTTCATGACTTGTACAATTTGATTAAAGCAGGGTTTAATAATCCAAGCAATCTCCACGAGGTTTCTAAAGACATAACCAAACACCTTTTTGAGCAATCTAAACATCAGCATATCAAAAATGGAGAGGTTTATGTCGCTTATTTTGAAAATGTGCTTTTAGATAATCAGAAGGTTGAAGCGATTGGTGTTTTTAAAAGCGAATTGAAGCAGGACTTTCTTCAATTTGATGAAGATCAGCAGAATTTGATTCCACGACTGGAGCAAGGGATTTACCTGAATAAATTAGATAAAGGGGCCATCATTTTTAATACTGATAGCGAAACGGGTTACAAGGTTCTTTGTGTGGACTCCAATCGTTACGACGCCAAATATTGGATTGAAGATTTTTTAGGCATAGATTATTTTGCAGATGAAAATTTTTACACCAAAAAATATTTGAAATTCTGTGAGAATTTTGCCAAAGACGTTGTGAGGCCGGCAGAAGATAAGCAGCAAGAAATGCTGTTTATGAATAAAGCCGTAAACCATTTTGCGAGCAACGACGATTTTGAAGAAACACGTTTTTTAAACGAGGTTTTAGACAATCCTGATTTGCATCCGGAATTTAAAAGTTACAAAGCCGATAAAGCACCAAAATTTAATATAGAAGACTTATCTCAATTTCCTATCTCTAATTCAGCCGTATCTACAGCGAGAAAAAAGATGAAAAACATAATTAATCTGGACACCAATGTTCAGATTAAAATGGATTTTGTAAACAGCGATACAGCTGAAAAATACATCGAAAAAGGTTGGGACGAAGAACGCCAAATGTACTACTATCTCGTATATTTTAACAAAGAAGAAAATTAAAAATCACATATCATTCACACACCCACAGAGGAAAAAGTCCCCTTTGGAGATTTAGGGGCCTGCTAACTTAAAATCTCAAAGGTCATTAAATAGTGAAATAAAGCACCAAGTAGCACAAAAACATGCCATATCACATGGTGGTACTTTAGTTTTCGCAGCACATAAAACACTACGCCAAAGGTATAAAAGGCACCACCCAAAATAAGATAGGTGTTTGCTGTGGAAGTTACATTGTCTACAAAGGTTGAATAATCCAAAACAATCAACCAGCCCATAATAAGATAGAGTAGAAGTGAAATTTTTTCAAATTTCCCGGTAAAAAAAAGCTTTAGGATTAGTCCTATTGCCGTAATGGTCCAAACCGCAATCAGTATATTTATGCCTTGACTTTCTTTTAAAGCACTTAGGCAAATAGGTGTGTAGGTTCCTGCAATAAGAAAGTAAATACTGATGTGATCTAAGATTCTAAATTTACGCTTTAATCTAACTTCACTTATATAATGATACACTGTAGACGCGCTGAATAAAAATACAAGGCTCACGCCATAGACCAGTATTGGTACAATGCCAATGGTATTTTTGTCGTAATTAAAACTTAATATGATTACCCCAACCAGTGCTGCAATTGCTCCTAATCCATGGGTTAGGGTGTTGAGTTTTTCTTCTTCTTTAGTTTGTAAAGGCTCCAAGAATTTTTGATGGTAAAACTATTAAAAATCTAGTATTTGATGAGGTATTTAAAATTTAAATTTTATTAAAATTACTCGTTGTAGCTTCATGATCTTCACCTTTATTTGTTTGAAAAAGCAGCTAAAAAAATGTTTACGTCGTATTTGAAAAAAACCTATCTTCAACGTTTATAATCACTTACTTTATCCATCTTATTATTTTTTAATAAAATATGAATTCACATGTATTGCGAATTATAATTTGGATAGCTATATAATCTAAAATAAACCAATCGCTATGAAGCCTTTTAAGTATATCCTGCCAATGTGTTTATGTATCTTTGCATCCTGCAAAAAAGAAACGAATACAATGGTAGAATCTATAGATATAAAACCACCTGTCGCTAAAAAAATTCCTAAAGAGTTAACTATTCACGGCGATACACGTATCGACAACTATTATTGGTTGAATGAGCGTGAAAATCAGGAAGTCATTGATTACTTAAACGCTGAAAACAAATATTACCAAGAAAAGACCAAACACTTAAAAGCCTTTACAGATAATCTTTTCGAAGAGATGAAATCTCGCATAAAGGAAGACGATTCTTCCGTTCCCTACAAATTTAACGGCTATTGGTATATAACGAAGTTTGAAAAAGGCAAAGATTATCCCATCTATACCAGAAAAAAAGAAACCCTGGACGCCACAGAAGAATTACTTTTTGATTGTAACGAAATGGCCAAAGGGCATCAGTATTTTAACCTTACCGGTTTAAGCATAAGTCCGGATAACAAAATGGCTTCCTTTGCAATCGATACGGTTGGAAGAAGACAATACACGCTTCAAGTTAAAAGCCTAGAAACCAATACCATTTTAGATGATAAAATAGAAAATATAACAGGGTCTTCAACTTGGGCTAAAGACAACAAAACACTATTTTACACCAAGAAAGATCCCATTACACTTCGTTCTCATCAGATTTTTAAACATAAGTTAGGCACCCCAACGGGCGAGCTTGTCTACGAAGAGCAAGACGATACTTTTGGAACGACTATTTACAAGACTAAATCTCAGGATTATTTAGTAATTGTAAGTTATAGCACCCTAACATACGAATATCATGTGTTGGAAGCGGACAATCCTGATGGAGATTTTAAAGTTATTCAGCCAAGAGTCAGAGGCTTGGAATACAGCATAAACCATTATGGAGATCAGTTTTATATTGTTACGAACAAAGACAATTCGACCAATTTTAAACTTATGAAAACACCTGTGGATAAAACCACAATGGAGCATTGGGTAGAAGTGCTTCCTCATCGAGAAGATGTATTGTTAGAGGATATCGATATTTTTCAGAATTACTTAGTCGTTAGCGAGCGCTCAGAAGGTTTGAATAAAATTAGAATAATGCGCTGGGATAATACAGGTGATTATTACTTACCTTTTGAAAGTGAAACTTACACTGCTTACACGTCAACTAATGTTGAATTCAATACAGATATTTTAAGGTACAGCTACAACTCATTAACCACGCCTGCCTCTGTTATCGAATTTAATATGGCTACAAAAGAGCAAAAGGTCTTAAAAGAACAGGATGTTTTAGACGAAAACTTTGATAAAACCAACTACGAATCAAAACGGGTTTGGGCAGTTGCTAAAGATGGGACTAGAATCCCAATGTCTTTAGTTTATAAAAAAGGTTTAGTGCTTAATGGGAAAAACCCTGTTCTGCAATACGCCTATGGCTCCTACGGTTCTACATCCGACCCTTATTTTTCTTCAGTGCGTTTAAGTCTTTTAGATCGCGGATTTATATACGCCATATCACATGTTAGAGGTGGCGAATACCTAGGTAGGCAATGGTACGACGACGGAAAATTATTGAATAAGAAAAACACATTTACAGATTTTATAGCGTGTTCTGAATTCTTGATTAAAGAAAAATATACATCCGCTGAGCATTTGTATGCCTACGGCGGAAGTGCCGGAGGTTTGTTGATGGGTACAATTGTTAATATGTCACCGGAATTATATAAGGGCGTTATAGCAGCTGTCCCATTTGTAGATGTTATTACCACAATGCTAGACGATTCGATTCCGCTTACTACAGGAGAGTACGACGAATGGGGAAATCCTAATGATAAGGCTTATTACGATTACATCAAGTCCTATTCGCCTTACGATAATGTTGAAGCAAAAGCATATCCGAATTTGTTGGTTACAACAGGTTTACATGACTCTCAGGTGCAATATTGGGAACCTGCAAAATGGGTGGCTAAATTAAGAGATATGAAAACGGACAATAACCTCTTATTCTTAGAAACAAATATGGATGCAGGTCATGGCGGAGCATCGGGACGCTTCGAACGTGTTAAAGAAATCGCCAAAGACTACGCCTTTATCTTAAGTCTTGAAGGAATCTATAAATAAAAAAGTTCGCTTAATTTCAAGTGAATGATATATAATCCATGTGCTAAAACAATTAAACCCCTTCAAGTGAAAGGGTTTAATTGTAGTTTCAATACTTCGGAATAGGCAGGAGCTCTATTCCTTATCCAATAGGTTGTTGGTTACCTTAAATCCGGTAAATAAACCTAAACCTGCCATTGTGAAAATTGCTCCCGGAAAGGCGATTTCTTCATCTAAACCTATACTATGGTGTAAAATTCCTGCGAGAAATATGCCTAATCCAATACCAATTGAGAGTAAGGCTATGTTTACAACAAAAATTTTCCAAGTCTGACCTGCAATGCCTTTTTTGCTTCTTACAAAGATACTGGCGTCAACGCCCTTTTCAATTAGAGCTAGTCTTTCTTTGTGTCTTGTGGAATAATGTAAATACGATATTCCAAATAAAGTTCCAAAAATGATTATTAATACAATTGCTTCTTCCATTGTTTTATGTTTTAAAAATTATAAGTTCACCATTAAGACGTCGTGGTTTTAAATTAGGTTACAGAAAAAATGAAAAAAAAATATTTTCGACTAAATTGTAACCTAATACGCTTATTCATCGTCTTAAGTTATAATGAACCAGTCTAAGGATTTACAATTAATAGAAGAAGTTTTGAATGGCAATACTCAAGCCTTTTCAAAAATTGTAGATATGTACAAAGATTTAGTCTTTACATTAGCACTTAGATTAGTTAAAAAAAAGGATCTGGCCGAAGAAGTAGCTCAGGATACTTTTATTAAAATGTACAAAAGTTTAAGCAAGTTTAAAGGCAAGTCTAAGTTTTCATCATGGGTTTACCGTATAACTTACAATACTAGCTTAGATGAATTAAGACGGCAGAAATCTAAGTTTGATGAAATTTCGCTTAATGACACTAATGAGCATTATGTAAAATCTGACGATAGCCTCGTACAACAAATGGAAACAAAAGAATTGAACACCAGTATACAAAAATGCTTGGATGTATTGCCGGGCGATGTCAGTTTTCTATTAACTTTGTTTTACTTTGAAGAGTTGTCTCTAAAAGAAATTTCTGAAATAGTAAAGCAATCGCCAAACACAGTAAAGGTCAAAATCCATAGAGGAAGACAAAAATTAATGGGTATTCTTAAGCAAAATATAGAACCTGAAATAATTGCAAGATATGAAAAAAGACACTAGAAATACAGACGATTTTTTAAAAGAAGCTTTTAAAAATCTAGGAACTGAACGTCCGTCAGCTCAATTTACAGACCATATCATGTCTAAAATTGAAGCGATGGAGACCAGGTCTTCAGCTTTACGAGGCTCTATATTTTCAACTCCTGTAAAAATCTCTATAGGCTTTGTTTTTGTCGCTGTGCTTATTTATTTAATGTTCAATACCGAGGGCCAAAGCGTTTTAATTCCTTTAGATGTTTTACAATTACCACAATTTAGCTTCAATTTTGATATGCCAAGTTTTAATTTCAACTATCAATTTAACGATATTGTCCTGTATGCTGCCCTTATTTTCGGCCTTGTGTTCGCCGTTCAGGTTTATTTTATCAAAACTAGATTGAACAACATGAACTATTAAGTTTTTAAAGATATATTATAAGATTTCCAAGACCTAAATTGCTTAGCTTTATATAGATTTGTAGAGTTCTATAAATGAATTTATTTGAAAGCAGAAGAAATAATTCTTGTTCAAGGCGCTAGAGCCCATAACCTTAAAAATATTGATGTTACAATACCCAGAAACAAACTTGTTGTTATAACTGGTTTGTCAGGGTCCGGTAAGTCTTCCTTAGCTTTTGATACCATCTATGCAGAAGGTCAGCGACGCTACATAGAAACCTTTTCGGCTTATGCGCGTCAGTTTTTAGGCAATTTAGAACGTCCTGATGTAGATAAGATAGACGGACTTTCTCCTGTAATCGCTATTGAGCAAAAGACGACTAGCCGAAGTCCAAGAAGTACGGTTGGTACAATTACAGAAATCTACGATTTTTTAAGATTGCTTTTCGCCAGAGTTGGTACTGCGTATAGCTACGAAACCGGTGAAAAAATGGTAAGCTATACAGACGAACAAATTTTAAATAAAATTTTAAACGACTTTAAAGGGCAAGCCATTTATATTCTTGCACCAAAAATTCGATCGAGGAAAGGTCACTATCGCGAGTTGTTTGAACAAATAGCCAAACAAGGCTATTTGAAAGTAAGAATTGATGGCGAGATCACAGAAATTGTTAAAGGCTTAAAAACAGACAGGTATAAGACACATGACATAGAAATTGTTGTAGATCGAGTTAAAGTTGAAGACACACCGTCTTTAGAAAAACGCTTAATGCAAAGCATCGCTACAGCAATGACTTTAGGGCAAAACACCATGATGGTTATCGGTAGTAAAGATGAAAAGCCTGTGTATTTCAGTCGAGAGCTCATGTGCCCAACAACAGGAATTGCTTACCCCAATCCAGAGCCTAACAATTTTTCATTCAATTCACCAAAAGGTGCTTGTCCAGATTGTAATGGTTTAGGTAAAAAAAATGTGATAAATCTCGACAGGATTATTCCAGATAAAAGTTTATCCATCAATGCAGGAGGAATAGAACCTCATGGCAAAGCAAAAAACAATTGGGTTTTTAAACAGTTGAAAGAGATTGCTCTACATCACGATTTTAAATTAACAGACCCTATTGAAAACATTCCTGAAGATGCTCTTGACATTATTTTAAACGGTGGTAAAGCCAGTTTTAAAGTCTATAATGATGCTTTAAAAATGGACATCCAACATAAATACGACTTTGAAGGCGTAGCTAAGTTTATAGAAAACACCTATAACGATAAAAGCACTTCCACCTCCCTAAAAAGGTGGGCAAAGAAATACATGGACGAAATAGGATGTCCTACATGTCAGGGCAGCCGATTGAATACCATTGCACTGCATTTTAAAATTGATGAAAAAAATATAGCAGATTATATCAATAAGGATATTCTGGAACTATTTGAGATCATCTCAAAATTACCTAAAAAGCTTAGTAAAGAGCAATTTCAAATAGGTGAGGAGATTATAAAAGAAATTAAAACCAGGCTTCAATTTTTAATCGATGTGGGGTTAACCTACTTAAATTTAAACAGAGGTTCAAAAACACTCTCCGGTGGTGAAGCTCAACGGATTCGAATAGCTACGCAAATAGGTTCCCAACTCGTTGGAGTACTTTATATCTTAGACGAGCCAAGTATTGGATTGCATCAAAGAGATAACCAAAAGCTCATAAATTCTCTTCTTTACTTAAGGGATATTGGCAATTCTATTTTGGTGGTAGAACATGATAAAGATATGATGCTTGCTGCAGACCATATCATAGATATCGGGCCAAAAGCGGGCAAACATGGCGGAGAAATCATCAGTCAAGGGACGCCTAAAGAGATTTTAGAACAAAAAACCGAAACGGCACAGTATTTAAGTGGAGAAAAGGAAATTGAAGTTCCTAAAAAACGACGAAAAGGCAACGGGAAGCATTTACATTTGATAGGCGCAAGTGGGAATAACCTAAAAAATGTAAGTATTAAAATTCCTTTAGGTAAAATGATTTTGGTAACTGGCGTTTCCGGAAGCGGAAAATCGACTTTAATCAACGAGACACTTTATCCTATTTTAAACAACCATTATTTTAACGGCGTAAAGGAGCCTTTGCCATACAAAAGCATACGGGGTTTAGATAACTTAGATAAGGTTATAGACATCAATCAAAAACCTATTGGGCGTACACCGCGTTCTAATCCGGCGACTTATACAGGTGTGTTTAGTGAAATCCGAAATTTATTTACCAAAACCACCGAGGCGCAAATTAGAGGTTACAAACCGGGGAGATTCAGCTTTAACGTAAAAGGTGGACGGTGTGAAACATGTGGTGGAGCAGGGGTAAAGGTCATTGAAATGAACTTCTTGCCGGATGTTTATGTTGAATGTGAAACCTGCCAAGGGAAACGATTTAACAGAGAAACACTCGAAATAAGATACAAAGGAAAGTCTATTAGCGACGTATTGGAAATGACGATAGAAGAAGCTACAGACTTTTTTGAAAACATTCCCAAAATATACCGAAAACTCAAAACCCTAAAAGATGTTGGTTTAGGTTACATTACTTTAGGCCAGCAAAGCACAACACTTTCCGGCGGAGAAGCACAGCGCATAAAACTCGCAACAGAATTATCTAAACGTTCCACAGGAAATACGTTTTATATATTGGATGAACCAACAACGGGCCTGCATTTTGAAGATATTCGTGTTTTAATGAATGTTTTAAACAAATTAGTAAATAAAGGAAATACAGTTTTAATTATTGAACACAATTTGGACGTTATTAAAATGGCAGATTATATATTTGACATTGGTTACGAAGGTGGGCAGGCTGGCGGGCAATTGGTGGCAAAAGGAACACCGGAACAGATAGTAAAAGACAAAAAAAGCTATACTGCAAAATTTTTAAAAGCAGAGCTTAAGTGATAAAATATTATATTTAAACAATTGCATTAAAGTATATAAGCAAAGAAAAAATCAACCAACAACCATGAAAGTAAAAAAACATTTTAAGAACTGGAACGAAATCAAAGCTAACGATAGCTGGGCATTGTTTAAAATCATGGGCGAATTTGTTTATGGTTATGAAAGAATGTCTCAAATCGGCCCTTGTGTTTCTGTGTTTGGTTCTGCGCGGATGAAACCGGAAGATCCATATTACGAGTTAGCCAAAAGAGTGTCTATGAAAATCGTAGACCAGGGTTATGGCGTTATTACTGGTGGTGGACCGGGAATTATGGAAGCAGGAAATAAAGGTGCTTATGAGGCAGGCGGAACTTCCGTGGGTTTAAATATAGATTTGCCTTTCGAACAACACGACAACCCTTACATAGATGATGATAAGAATTTAGAATTTCAGTATTTTTTTGTTAGAAAAGTAATGTTTATCAAATACTCACAAGGCTTTGTAGTTATGCCTGGCGGATTTGGAACCTTAGATGAATTTTTTGAAGCGGTGACTTTAATTCAAACCTCAAAAAGTACAAGATTCCCAATCATACTTGTTGGCAAAGACTTCTGGTCTGGCTTAATAGATTGGATTAAAGACACCTTATGCGAAAAGTTTAAGACAGTAAACGAAACAGATTTACAATTAATATCTCTTGTAGACCATGAAGATGAGGTAGTGCAAATACTAGATGATTTCTATAATAAAAATGATTTAAGTCCGAATATATAGACTGATTTTAAGCTTATAATGAGAACTTGGATAACGTATTTATTACTTTTAATATTTTGGAGTGCTTGGCCTCAAGATACGGCTAGAGTAATGTTTTACAATTTGTTGGAATTTCCTGAGGCACCACCTGCAAATAGAGAATTAATCCTTAAAGATATTTTATCACCAATCCAACCAGACATATTTATGGTTGCTGAATTACAGGATGATGTAGGGTCTAATATTATTTTAGACGAATCCCTAAACCATTCCTCCAATATTTATGCAGCTGCGCCATTTGTGTTCAATACTTCGGGAAATGGCGGGACCATAAACGTCATGTTGTATTATAATACTAATAAGTTTTCTCTTGAGCTTACAGATAATATTCAGACCTCGTTAAGAGACATTAATCGCTATCAACTTAAAGCTAAAACTACTCTGCAGCAAACTAATCCGATTATTTTAGAGTGTTTTGTGGCTCATTTTAAAGCTAGTCAGGGCAGCTCCAATGAACAGATTCGTTTTAATATGGCGCAAGATTTTACAAATTACCTGAATGCAAACCTTAGCCCGGATGCAAATGTTATTCTTGCCGGCGATTTTAATTTTTACTCTGCCAACGAAAGTGGCTTTTTGCAGTTGTTTATTGGGAATACGATTATTCCGATGAATGACCCGGTCAATCAATTGGGAGATTGGAATTCAAATTCGACATATTCGGCCGTTCATACACAAAGCACTCGCACCAGTAGCAGTGCCTTTAACAACTTTGGTGCCGGAGGAGGTTTAGACGATAGATTCGACATTATTTTTGTGTCTTCAAATTTACTTGACCCTTCTAACGAGGTACATTATATTGCAAATACATACCAAACTTATGGCAATAATGGAAACTGTTACAACGATAATATTAGCGATACAAGTTGCAATGGTCCTTATTCTCAAACGACAAGAAACTTACTTTATAATATGAGTGACCATTTGCCCATAGTTATGGACCTTCAGTTGAGTCAAGATTTTTTAAAAACCAACTCATTTGCCTTTCAAGAAGTATTTTCTTTTCCTGAAGGAAATATTGCAGATTTTTCACTTGCATTAAGGATTGATTCTTTACTTTTAGACAAGATAAAATCAGTTGAAATTTATAATGCTTTAGGTCAACAAATTGCCTTTAAAAACCTTACATCAGAAGTTACAATAATAGACGTAACTTCGCTTTCTAATGGAATTTACTACTTGAAACCTCAATTTGGCAAAGTTCAAAAATTTATAGTTGTTCGTTGAAAACCTTTTACATAAATCTTTTTAGTGTTTTTATGTGTTTGTCCGTTTGGGCACAACACAAAATGGACGTAGATGTAACCTTACTCGAAGATGGTAAAACCCTTTCCATTTCTCAACATATTGAATATGTAAACTCAACAGGTAAAGTGCTTGAGCATATCTATTTATACGATTGGGTTAATGCTTTTTCGGACAAAAAAAGTGCATTGGCACAATCGTTTTCAGAGGAGTTTGTAAGAAAATTCCACTTTGCAAGCAAAGAAGAAAGAGGAGGAACAACTATCAAAACCCTTATGCACAAAAGTGATAGTTTGTTTTGGAAGCGGCCATTAAATTATCCTGATGTTGTTCATGTCAAACTCCCTGAGCCACTGCCTTCAGGACAATCCTACTCTATAGATATCACTTACGAAGTGGTGATTCCTGATGCGAGATTTACAAATTTTGGTGTAAATGAAAAAGGAGTTGTGTTGAAATATTGGCTGTTGAAACCCGCATTCTACAAAGACAAATGGTACATCTATTCCCACAGAAAGGTTTTTGATATGCCACAACAAGTTATCGATTTGTCCTTAAAGTTCAGTCATCCAAAACAATTCAAGCTTTATACTTCTCTTTCTACAACTAATAGTAAGGAGACAAGTACAGGAAATTATAAACAAGTTGAATTCGAAAGGCAGCTCGTTGTAGATACAGATATTCACCTGTTAAGACAGCCAAATTTTGATATCACAAATACAGAGTATGGCAGATTAGTTACCAATATAGAATCTGACGAGCTTCAACCTCAGGTGAAATCTCTTATAGGATATCGTGTTTTAGAATATCTGAACGATAAACTTGGGCCTTATCCTTTCGAAAATTTAGTCGTCTCGGAACAAGATTACCAGATTGCTCCTGTTTATGGCCTCAACCAGTTGCCCAGTTTTATTGCACCTTATCCCGATGGTTTTTTGTATGATATAAAAGTGATAAAGGCTGTAACAGCCAAATATCTTAAAAACACCATGTTGATTAATACAAGAGACGACGCATGGGTGTTGAGTGCCATTCAGATGAGTTTGGTGATGGATTACGTTAAAACTTTTTACCCGGACATAAAACTCTTAGGAAAACTTAGCACATTTGTTTTTCTGGAATGGTTTCATATTGCAGATTTAGAGTTTAATGACCAATATGACTTTTTGTTGAAAAATGTTACACGTAACAACATTCACCAATCTTTGGATACCCCTCAAGATTCACTCATCAAGTTTAATCAAAAAATTGCTAACTCTTACTTTGCCGGACTTGGGTTTAGGTATTTAAAGGATTATACTTCAGCTTCAGAAATCGATAATGGCGTAAAAAGTTTTTATAACTCTCATAAACTGAAATTTTCTACTGTAGACGATTTTAGAATTCAATTAAGCAATTCAACAAATAAAAATATCGATTGGTTTTTTGATGAGTTTGTTAGCCTTGTCCAGCCGATAGATTTTAAAATTAAATCTGTAAAAAAATCCAAAGACTCCATAACGGTTAAGTTGTTAAATAAGCGCAAAACTCAAATCCCGGTTTCTCTATTTTGGATAAAAGATAAACAGGCGAAAGATAAAATATGGATAGACCCCTTTGACAGTATTGCAGAAATTACAATTCCACGCAAAGACGCAGAAAGATTAGGATTAAATCATGATGGTATCATACCAGAAGTTAATCGCCGAAATAACTATAAAGGGATTTCGAAATTTCTTAACAAACCTGTTCAATTTAGGCTGTTGGAAGACGCAGAAAACCCCAGTTATAACCAGTTGTTTATCATGCCGCAGTTTACCTATAACTTATATGATGGTGTTTCTGTTGGGCCATCATTATACAACAAAGCCATCTTGCCACGGCAACTCCAATATAAAATATCACCAAAATACGCCTTAGGAAGTAATGAAGTTGTAGGTTCTGCATCTGTATCCTATACCTCCTGGCAGTATGATAAAGATCTGTTTGGCATTAGAATGGGGCTGAGTGGTTCTCGATTTTCTTACGACTTTGACTTGTTTTACGAGCGCTTCATGGGCTTTTTGTCCCTTTCTTATCGTGACAACGACAATAGACGTAGCAACTTGAGACAGCAGCTCAGTTTAAGAACAGTAAATGTAAGACGAGACAGAAATCAGTTTGTTCAAGTTAACGAGCCGGACTACAATGTTTTTAATATCAAGTACCTTGTACAAGACAAAAATTTAGATAAATTTTTTACAGCATCTGTAGATTACGAATTGGCACAGCAATTTAGCAAGCTTTATGGAACGGTAAGTTTTAGGCGCTTAAATGAAAATAACCGACAGATAAACCTGAGGTTGTTTGCAGGAGCTTTTTTATATAATGACATCCCGGATTCGGATTTCTTTAGCTTTGCTTTAGACCGACCTGCAGATTATATGTTTGATTATAATTATTATGGACGGAGTGAAGAAAGCGGTTTGTTTAGCCAGCAATTTATAATGGCCGATGGTGGTTTTAAGTCTCAATTAGAGCCGGATTTTGCCAATCAGTGGCTGGTTACTTTCAATACAAGTCTAACCATTTGGAACTGGATTTTCGCCTATGCCGATGCAGGATTTGTAGGTAACAAATTCCAATCCGGTCAATTTGTTTACGATTCTGGTATAAAACTCAATTTTGTTGAAGATTATTTTGAACTTTTCTTACCTATTTATTCCAGTAAAGGTTGGGAGTTCGATACCCCTAATTACGACCAGAGCATTAGATTTATAGTCAGTTTGGACATAAACACTTTACTCAAGTTGTTTACACGGCGTTGGTATTAAAAAAATGATGTCTTTCATTTTTGTAAAAACTTCCATTATTATTCCGTTTGATGTTAGAGTAATTATTTGATTGGTTTTCATATATTTAAATTTAAAATTGATCAAATGATAAAATCACTCTTGCTACCACTCTTTTTATTTGTATTTAGCTTAAACATTTGTGCACAGTCTCTTGTTGGCGCCTGGCAAAATATCATGAAGCTGGACAATGGACAAGAGATAAAATCTGTTTTAATCGTAACGGACAAATACCAAGTCATGACTACTTACAGTGCCAAAAACGGCGAATTTCTCCAAACGAATGGCGGAAGCTGGTCATTAGACGGAATGACAATGACGGAAACCGTGGAATTTCATTCCACAAAACCGGAAATGGTTGGTCAAACGGTTTCATTTCAAATACAACTATCGGAAAACACATTGCAAATCGTTGGCAGTAACGAAATGTTTAAAAGAATTGATAATGGTACTCCCGGACAATTAGAAGGCGCCTGGTTGATGTCAGGTAGAGTAATGGACGGCGAATTACAAAACAGAGATACCAATCGCCCACGTAAAACCATGAAGATTCTATCGGGAACCCGCTTTCAATGGATTGCCTACAACACAGAAACAAAAGAATTTATGGCAACAGGTGGTGGCACTTACACCACCGAAAATGGAACGTATACCGAAAATATTGAATTCTTCTCCAGAGATGTCACCCGTGTTGGGATGCGTCTGGACTTCCAATTTGAACTGCAAAACGGGGATTGGGTTCATAAAGGCAAATCGAGTAAAGGCAATCCTATTCACGAAATCTGGAGTTTAAGAAAATAAAAGCTTGCATAATCTCTATATAACAGACCCATCAAAGGTCTTAATTTTACATTAATTCAGGATTGTATCTGTTTAAACTACTCTATTTTTAAAGGTCTTATTTAACGACAGGCTTTTTTAGGCGTAATTATATTTATAATCAAAATAAAATTGACTCATGAAACACTATACACTTTTTCTTAGCATGGCAATAGTCCTGTTTATTTCAACATCAATGTCTGCGCAGGACAAAGTTCTTCAACTTGAGGATTACAGCAAATGGAAACGTATTGTATCCACAGAACTTTCGCCAAATGCTGAGTGGTTTACCTACGGACTGCGCCCAAATGGCGGAGATGATACTTTGTTCATAAAAAAAACATCTTCAGCTACAGAAAAATTTGAATATAAAATTCCTTTTGCTGCTTCGCCGTCTTTTTCGAGCGATAGCAAGTGGGTGGCTTATTTGATTTCGCCATCTGAAAAGGAAGAAGAAAAATTGAAGAAATCCAAAAAGAAAGCCTTCAAGACTGCTGAACTTCGACATTTGGCTACAGGTGATTCCATTCAATTTGAAAGGGCAGAGTCGATGCGGTTTTCAGAAAATGGAAAATTCATAGCCATTTCGATTCAAAAACCAGAGCAAGATAAGTCTAAACACAAAGGTCAGGATTTGATTCTGGTCGATTTAGAAACTAAATCTACCATGAATTTTGGAAATGTAAGCGAGTATGCATTCAATAAAAATTCGACACACCTGGCCTATACCGTAGATGCAGCAGATAAGGTTGGGAATGGACTTTATGCATATGACTTGGAAGCCAATACCTTAAAAAATTTAGACAGCGACAGGAAAGTGTACAGCAGTTTGATATGGGACGATGCCCGAGTTCTTAAAAGTGACTGGGCAGCCAAAGGCAGCCGGATTGCCGTTTTAAAAGGCAAGGAGGTCGATACGCTGGAACAGCGCATTAATTCCCTTTTAGTAGTATCTGGTATTCACCAAACGCCTAAAAAATACGAGTTCGATCCTGTAGAAACAGCAGCCATATTTCCTGAAAATTTTGTGGTTAGCGAGAAAGGAAACCTCCAATTTAGCAATGATGGCACGTTTGTATTGTTTGGAATCAAAGAACAGTCTGAAAAAATGAAGCTGGACAAGGATACCATTCCAAACCTTGATGTATTTCATTGGAACGACGAGACCATCAACTCGGTTCAACGCCGACGCGAAAACAGGAATAAGAATTTTACCTATTGGGCCTCTTACCAGTTCGAAAAAAATGTGTTTACCCGGCTGACCGACGAAAGCATGCGTGAATTGGTCCAGTCCAGAAATTCCAACTTTTGGATAGGTCGAAATGAAAAACCATACATCAGTGATATCAATTGGGGCGTATCGCCGGCAGACCTTTACCGGGTAAATTTAAAAACCGGAAAACGAGACGAAATTGTGAAGCTGGTAAAAAGAACATTAGGCCATTCTCCTGATGGCGAATATTACGCCATCCAAAAAGACTCGGCCATTCATGTTTACAATCTGTCTGCAGATAAATTAACCAACATTTCTGATGTGGCCGGTGTTCAATTCATGAATATGAATCATCCTTATCCTCATGAAAATCCACCTTATGGTCTGGCGGGATGGACAAAAGATGGGAATTCAGTCATCTTAAATCACAAATACGATTTATGGTCGATACGATTAGATGGTTCTGCTGCAGAGAATATTACCCAGGGCATTGGCGATAAAGAAGAAATCAGGTTTCGTATTGTAAATCTGGATGATGAAGAACCATTTGTGGATACCAAAAAATCAATGCTGTTAAGCGCTTATGGCGAGTGGACTAAGAAAGCAGGCTTTTATGAACTCAAGAGAGGTAAAACACCTAAGCCTTTGGTGTTTGATGATTACCATTTTAGTAATGTTGAAAAAGCAGAGGATGCTGACAAATTGATCTTTACAAGAGAAACCTTTGTTGAATTTCCGGATTATCATTTAAGCGATGTATCCTTTAAAAAACCTAAACGGCTCACCAACGCCAATCCGCAGCAAGCCGAATACAAATGGGGCTCGAAAGTGCTGGTAGATTACACCAACAGCAAAGGAGACCGCTTGCAGGGCACACTTACACTGCCTCCGGATTATGTGGAAGGGGAGCGTTATCCAATGCTGGTTTATTTCTATGAAAAAATGTCCGACAGGCATCACCGCTACTACATGCCGGTTTACGACGACCGTCCGCATGGCTCTACCTATGCCAGTAATGGTTACTTGTTCTTTCAACCGGATAATGTATATGAAGAAGGAAGACCCGGAACCAGTTCGTTAGATTGCATCACCTCGGCTACTCAAAAAGTAATTGATTTAGGCTATGCCGACCCGGATCGTATTGGTCTTCAGGGCCACAGTTGGGGTGGATACCAGTCGTCTTTTATACTTACTCAGACCGATATGTTTAGATGTGTAGTCACAGGTGCACCGCCTACAGATATCGAGAGTTTTTACAATAATATATATGGAAACACAGGAACTAATCATAACGGCATCATGGAGATTGGTCAAGTAAGAATGGGTAGAGGTGTCACCCCGTGGACTCACCGTGAGGATTACCAACGAGAAAATCCTATGTACCATGCTCAGAACATAAAAGTCCCATTTATGATATTACACGGGACTGCAGATGGTGCTGTAGATTGGACGCAAGGTCTTGAGTTTTACAATGCAGCCCGACGCCTGGGTAAAGAAGTGATTTTCCTGTCTTATCCCGGAGAGCCGCATCATTTGCGACGAGAAGCGAATCAAAAAGATTTTCAAACACGAATGAAGCAATACTTTGATCATTATCTAATGGACAAAGAAGCCTCGGAATGGATGAATAAAGGCATTCCTCATCTTGAAAAACTATACGATAAGGCTAATTAGGCATTATAAAAAGCCTTATTTTGAGTATTAAAGCGTGGATTAAACATCTGCGCTTTTTTTTATGATGAAATTGGATTGAACATAAAGCATCAGTTATTTATGATGCTGATATAAAAATCACTAATAACATTAGTTCGATTAATGTTTTGAATATAAAATACAGAATATCATGATTTTAATGATCGAACTCAGGTTAATGATTTTAAATCTAATTGAAACTATTCTGAAGCCATAATTCAGCATATACAATTATTTAGCAAAAAGTTTAGTATTTTTCGCCCATTGTAAAGATGATATGTCAAGAACCAATATAGATAAAGCAGCAGAATTTATAAAAGCTGGAAAAGTAGTTGCTTTTCCCACAGAAACGGTTTATGGTTTGGGGGCAAATGCTTTAGACCCATTAGCTGTGGCAAAAATATTTGAGTTGAAAGATCGTCCATCTTTTGATCCTTTAATTGTTCATATCGCAGACTTAAGCCAATTAGAACAGCTTGTAGCTCATCAAGATGATAGAGTTTATACGATAGCTGAAAAATTCTGGCCTGGTCCATTAACCATTGTCCTGCCTAAAAGTGATATAGTCCCAGATATTGTGACATCAGGTCTGCCAACAGTAGGGTTAAGGATGCCTGCCAATACTGTTGCACTGGAGTTGATAAGAAAATCGGGTTGTCCTATTGCAGCACCAAGTGCAAATAAATTTGGTAGGATTAGTCCAACAACTGCCGAGCACGTTAAAAAACAGTTGTCTGAGGCAGATTATATTCTGGATGCCGGAAAAACAACAGTAGGAATAGAGTCTACAATCATCATTCTGACAGAATTTGGTTTTAAAATACTCCGTAACGGAATCATTACAAAAGAGGAGCTAGAGGAGGTGATTCCATTTGACAATACTTCTAAAATGGAAGATTTTTCAGCACCAGGCATGTTGAAATCGCATTATAGCCCCAAAAAAAAGTTTCTTATAGCAACCCCTTCTACTTTAGATATTGATAAATCGAAGGCGGGATTGATTTCATTTACTGGTCAATTTGATAAGGGTTTTAGGAAAATCATAAAAGTATCGGATAAGCAAGATTTAAGAGATTATGCAGTAAACATATTTGAAGCCATGCACACCTTTGAAGATGACGACGACATACAAGTCATTTTAGCTGAACCGGTAGAGGAAAAAGGCATAGGTCTGGCCATAATGGACAGGCTAAGAAAAGCTGAATATGATTGGCATCAAGGCTAAATCTAAATACTGATATGGTCTTGTCCTTTGAATTTTTTGTAAAATTCGGGATAGTTTAATCTGAATGTCTCTTTAATAAATTCAAATGGTACATCTTCAAAATGGCCGTAGTCTTCCAAATAGGTCATGAATTTTTCATTCGATTTATTATACTCTTGCAAAACGGCATCTTCTGTCCCATCAAAATCTAACACATCAACTTTGTAGAGGTCACACAATTCTTTATTAAATGCCGGAGAGCATTTCACCCATTTGCGATTATGGTAGACATCTACTAAGCCGTGTGGAGCAAGTTCGTTTGTGCCAATTATTTTTTCTAAACGCTCTGTAGCAATATGGTTAGACACCTTCGCTAAATGCAGCCTGGCAGGAATATCGAATGCCCGTAAACATGCAATGTACAAAATAGCCTTATCAATGCAGTGTCCGTCAGGCTTTTTAGCAATAGCGCTCGCTTTAAAATGCGCTTTGGCCAAACCTATGTTAAAAGGCATGTACCGCCAGTCATCTCGTATTTTTAAATACAATTGTTTAATAATATCTTGTTTGGAAGACAAATGTTCAAATTCTTTAATTATTTTTTGAATAGGCGCGCTGTCATAGTCAAAATAGTAAGTGCTTTGGGTGTAGTTCATAAGCTAAAGCTAATTGAACAAAAGTATAGATAAAATTTTTATCCTGACTAAAGCTCCTTGAATGCTATTCTATTGCAGAGCCGCATTTATAAAAGGTATTTACTGGGATATCCCAGCCAAAAATGGAAACATTTCAGTTTATGGTAAGAAATACTAAGATAAGGATAAGAATTTTCGTACCTTTATATTTACCTGATAAGACAAGCTTATGCGCAAAAACATAGGAATTGTTTACTCATCCGTCGATGGGCATACAAAAAAAATATGCGAGCGGCTTCATACTTTCTTTACTGATAAAAAAGTGAATTGTGATTTGTATTCCGTAGATGAGTTTAATAAAG